>JBBQSO010000001.1:0-165004 GCA_038213805.1 Planctomycetota bacterium
GATGGCTGATGGCTGATGGCTGATGGCTGGCGGCTGGCGGCTGTCCACCCACCGCAGAACAGACAGCAGAGCAGACAGCAAAGCAGACAGCAGACAGCAGACAGCAGACAGCAGACGACTTAGTTACGCGATGCGGCATGCGCTCACGATCCAACGCAACCTGGTCAGACGATCCCGAAAGCGGCGCACAGCGCCGGTTTCCAGCCATCAGCCATCAGCCATCAGCCATCAGCCATCAGCCATCAGCCGTCCCTCACACCGCCGACCCCGCCGCGTGCCCCGAAGCCCACGCCCACTGGAAATTATAGCCACCCAGCCAGCCAGTGACATCGACCACCTCGCCGACGCAGTGCAGGCCGGGGACGCGGCGCGCCTCCATGGTCTGCGAAGACAGCTCGCGGGTGTCGATGCCGCCGCGGGTGACCTCGGCCTTGCGGTAGCCCTCGGTGCCGGCTGGCAGCAGCTCCCAGGTGTGGAAGGAGGCGGCGATGGCGGCCAGTTCGCGCGCGGCCAGCTGATGCAGCGGACGGTCGCCGCCCTGCGCCAGCCAGCGTTGGACGAGGCGCTTGGGCAGCTGCTCGCTGAGCAAGGTCGAAACCAGCGCCTTGGAGCCCGCGGACTTCGCCGCGGCCAGCTCGGCGGCGAGGTCGCGGCCGGGCGCCAGGTCGATGGTGACGCGCTCACCCGGGTGCCAGTACGAGGAGATCTGCAGGATCGCCGGGCCGCTGAGCCCGGCATGGGTGAACAGCAGGTTCTCGCGGAAAACGCCGTCGCCGCAGCGCACTTCGGCGTCGGCCGACACGCCACTGAGTTCCGCCGATCCCCACGATCCCGGCAGGGTGAAAGGCACCAGCGCGGGCGCGGTCGGCACTACCGCCAGACCGAACTGGGCGGCCAGGCGATAGCCGAAGTCAGTGGCGCCGATGGTCGGGATCGACAGGCCGCCGGTGGCAAGCACCAGGCGCGGCGCACGGAAGGCCCCGCGCGAGCTGGCGACGCGGAAGTCCTGATCGCGCTCCACCGCCGCCACCGCGCAGCCGGTGATGATGGTCACGCCCGCGGCCTCGCATTCGTCGACCAGCAGCTTGACGATCTGCTTGGCCGAGCCGTCGCAGAACAATTGCCCGAGCTTCTTTTCGTGCCAGGCGATGCCGTGGTGCTCGACCAGGGCCAGGAAGTCTTGGGGCGAATACCGCGCCAGCGCCGACTTGCAGAAATGCGGGTTGGCGGAGAGATAGTGTTCCGGCCCGGCACCAAGGTTGGTGAAATTGCAGCGCCCGCCGCCAGAGATCAAGATTTTGCGACCGAGCGCCGGACTGTGATCGAGCACCACCACCGCGCGGCCACGCCGGCCGGCGGTGAGCGCGGTGAACAGGCCGGCAGCGCCTCCGCCGATGACCAGCACGTCGCAGGAACGCGTCGGATCGCTCATCGGCAGGGGCAGGGGATGCGGAGATGGACCGGCATGGGCGGCGGGAGGCTACCCGCAGCCACCGGGAAGCAACCGCCACGGGCCCGTGAAGCGCGGCAACGTCAGATGATCGCCCTGGTAAACACCCGCGGAATCCACGCCCACGCGCGGGTTTGCCGCCCCTGGGCACGACACCACCCCTGCGGCACATTGAAATCCGGCCTCCCATGTGGATCGTCGAAACACCCCGCCCCTGTTCGGAGCACCCATGTCCACCTTCGCCCCATTCCTCCAGGTCTTCTCAGCGCTCGCCGGCGTGGCGATCGTCAGCGCCCTGACCATGGTCCCGCTGGAGTCCGCTGAGGCGAAGCCGCGCACGCCCGAATCGGCACTGACCCCGGAGATCAAGGACAAGGGCCGCCACGACGCCTTCCTCAAGCGCATCGCCCAGGGGCCGGTCGGCCTGCTCTTCATCGGCGACTCGATCACCGATTTCTTCCCGGGCCGTGGCAAGGACACCTGGGCCAAGTTCGCCACCTACCACCCCGCCGACTTCGGCATAAGCGGCGACCGCACCGAGCACGTGCTGTGGCGCCTGCAGAACGGTGAGCTCGACGGCCTCGACCCCAAGGCCACGGTGATCATGATCGGCACCAACAACATCGGCCACTTCAACGATGAGAAGTCCGAGTGGGCTGCCGCTGGCGTCGCCAGGATTGTCAAAACCGTGCGCGCCAAGCTGCCCAAGACGCGCATCCTGCTGCTCGGCGTCTTCCCGCGCGACGGCAAGGACTCCAAGCACCGCCAGCAGGTGACCGAGATCAACGGAATCATCGCCAAACTCGCCGACGGCAAGGCGGTCACCTATCTCGACATCGGCGACAAATTCCTGACCGCGGACGGTGCAATCGAAAAGGAGCTGATGCCCGACAACCTGCATCCGGATGCCAAAGGCTACGCGGTGTGGTACGATGCGATGTGGCCGACGCTGGAGAAACTGCTCGCACCGTGATTCAACGGCGGTTGTCAGGCCGTGCCCGCAGGTAGCCCTGCCACCGACGAGCCAAAGTCAGACGGGCAGGTCTAGCGTGCCACGTATGTGCCGAAAGCGTTGGCGAGGCAGAAATGGTACCAATGACGCGGCCACGACGAGGAGGTTTCGGACGCAGGCGATGACAGTCGTGATGGCATGCGAGGCTGCCTATCTCGTACGTCCCTCGGCCTCGCACATTCGAGAGCGGTCCCGAAGAACATTCCTGTAGTCGTAAAGACTATTCCCAATTATATTTAGCTAATACTCACTAGACATCAAGGTGCGTGAATGCAGACCACGGTACCAGACATTTGTCTTGGAGTGGTCACTGCGGATATCCAAGCCACCCGTTCGCGGGTAGGCTTAGACATGGGTCCTCTGACTGGCATCTGCACATGTTGAAGCCCGTGGCGCTGGGGCTCGCGATCGCCTCCGCCTGCGGTGTGAGCGCCGCGATCGATGGATTCGCCCCGAGGCTGGCTCGCGCCACGCCGACGGAGTCGGTCAACCAGCTCCAACCGGTGCGGGATGGTCAAGCCATCGTGCCCATCGAGCCAGCACGCGGTCTCGACCCGCGCACGGTCGACCTGGGCCGGCGGCTGTTCCATGATCAACGACTCTCCGGCGACCGATCACTGTCGTGCGCATCGTGCCATATGCTGGATCGCGGCGGCGTCGACCATCGGCGTACCGCCGTCGGCATCGGCGGCGCCATTGGCGGCATCAACACCCCGACGGTCTATAATTGCGCCCTCAATTTCAGGCAGTTCTGGGATGGGCGGGCCGCCACCCTCGAAGAACAGGCAGCCGGTCCGATCCTGAACCCCATCGAGATGGGCGCGACCTGGGCCGTGGTGATCCCGCGGCTCGAAGCGGACCCGGTCTATGTTGCCGCCTTCACGGCGTTGTATGAGCACGGCATAGGGCCTGCCAGCGTCACCGACGCGCTCGCCGTTTTTGAGCGATCGCTCTCCACACCCGGCTCACGCTTCGATCGTTTCCTGCGTGGCGAAGAGGATGCGATCACCGCAGAGGAAAAGGCCGGGCATGCGCTGTTCGTGTCGTTGGGCTGCATCAGCTGCCATCAAGGCATGAATGTCGGCGGGAACCTCTACCAACGCTTTGGAATCATGGGCGACTACTTCGCCGACCGCGGCAACGTCACCCCGGCGGACCAGGGGCGGTACAACGTCACCCACCGCGAGGCGGACCGCTTCACCTTCAAGGTTCCGGGGCTGCGCAACGTGGCCTTGACCGCGCCCTACTTCCACGACGGCTCGGTGAAGACCCTCCACAAGGCCGTCATGGTCATGGCCCGCTATCAGCTCGGCGCAGAACTGTCCGCGCACGACATCGAGCTGGTGGTGCGGTTCCTCCATACCCTCAGTGATCCCGCACTCGAGCAGGATCCATGACCCCATCGCGGTTGTGGGCGGCGGCCAAAGCCTTGGCGACGGTGACCGCGGCGATGCTGCTGATCGCCTTCCTGTATCAGAAGACCAAGGCGGTAGACCTGTCCGGTCATGCGCGTCTGGTCCAAGAGATCCTCCTGATACGAAACGTCGACACCACCATCGACCAGGATGTGCTGCGTATCCGCCAGGGCTTCCTTCGTCATTACGATACGCTGAACGCCAACCTGCAGCGCATGGAGACGGGTATCGCCAGCCTGGAAGCGATACCTGCCTATTTCCACGATGCCGAGCGGACGGCGATGTTGACCGATGTCCGGAGATTCCGCGCGGCGGTCCTCGACAAACGCGACGCGGTGGAGTCCTTCACATCCGATCACGCGATCCTGGCCAATTCGCTGCACTATCTGCCCAACCTGGTCAGTGCGCTGGTCGGCTCCGGGACGGCTCCAGGGTCCGTGGGCAATGCCCCGGAACAACTCAGGTTGATCCTGCAGGAGATCCTGATCTACAACCTCCATGGGAGCGCGGCCGATGGCATGCCCATCCGCAAGCGCGTCCAGGACCTGCGCGATGGCGACCTCACCAGGGAGGGCGCGCGCGATCGGGACGATGTGCGCCTGGCCTTGGACCACGCCGATCGCATCCTCGAATACAAACCGCGCGTCGACCTGGAATGCGAACGCATCCTCTCTGCGCCGACCTTGCGCATCCTTGGGGACATCTCCATGACCATGGAAGAATCCGGCCGCATCGCCACGTGGTCCGGCAACGCCTATCGCCTCCTCCTCATCGCCGTATGCGCACTGCTCGCAGGCGGGGTAGCGTATTTCCTGGTGCGGCTGCGCGTGGCCAACGACAACCTGGAACAGCGCGTGCTGGTCCGAACCGCTGCCCTGTCACGGTCCAACCTCGAACTCGAGGAGCAGATCGCCCAGCGCCAACGGGCCATTGCGGAACTGACTTCAGCGCAGGCGCGGATCCAGAGAATCATCACTATCATGCCGTCCATGCTCATCGGCACCGACGAGAGCCAGCGCATCGTGCTCTGGAACGCCAGGGCGGAGATGCAGTTCGGCATTCCGGCGGCGCAGGCAATGGGCCGACCCCTGGCGGATTGCGGGATCACCTGGGATTTCTCCACGCTCAGCGCCAGGCTTGGCAGCATCGCCAATGCGCCGATCCACTTGCCCGATGTCGCGTTCGTCCGCCCGGATGGGAGGCCGGCCCTGCTCGCGCTCTCGGCGTGCCTCCTGCCGTCCGACCGCTCAGCGGCCGGCATGCTCATCGCCGCCACCGACATCACCGACCACAAGGCGATGGAGGCACAATTGATGCAGGCGCAGAAGCTGGAATCCATCGGTCAGCTCGCCGCGGGCGTCGCGCACGAGATCAACACCCCCGTGCAATTTATCGGCGACAACCTCTGCTTCCTACGCGATACGTTCCGGAATCTCATTCCGCTGCTGTCCACCACCCGATCCTTGTTGGAAGCCCTGGGTGCACAGTCCCCGCAAGCGGCGCCAGTCGCGGAAATCGCCCACCAGCTGCAGCAGGCATCCCAGGACGCGGATACGGAATTCCTGATCACAGAGGTGCCCAAGGCTATTATCCAGGCCATCGAAGGTGTCGAGCGAGTGGCCACCATCGTCAAGTCGCTCAAGGAGTTTGCCCATCCCGATGGCCGGGAATTCGCCCCCGTTGATCTGCAGCGGACCATCGAGAGCACCCTGAACGTTGCGCGCAGCGAATACAAATACGTTGCCGATGTCGCGACCGACTTCGCAGCCGACCTTCCCCAGGTCCAGTGCATCCAGGGGGAGTTCAATCAGGTCGTGCTGAATCTCATCATCAACGCCGCCGATGCCATCGGCGACGCGGTCGCAGCGCGTGGCGGCAGGGGCACCATCACGGTTTCCACCCGGCGCGACGGGGATACGGCAGAAATCCGCATCGGGGATACCGGGACCGGCATTCCCGAGCGGGTGCGTCCACACATCTTCGACCCCTTCTTCACCACCAAGGCGGTCGGCAAAGGCACCGGGCAAGGGTTGACCATCGCCCATGCGATCATCGTGCAGAAGCATCACGGCACGATGACCTTCGAGACTGCGCTCGGTCAGGGGACGACCTTCATCATTAGGATCCCGATCGCGGCCTAGAACGCAGAAAGTCCTGAGCGTATCGCAGCTGCATTTTTTCGGTAATCGTCGTTCATGATCAGCCGTCGTGGGATCTGCAGGCCCGCATTTCCAGGCGACGTCCCGCCAAGCCTGACGAAAGTGGGACGTTGACCGGGTGGTGGAAAATGGTGACCAGTCATCGACGTAGGCAGACCAAGCGGGAAAATGCAGATTTTGGGCAGGCTGCATCCAGCGCAGCCAAGCTGGTCGGTGCGCGGGCGAGACGCAGATCTACCTCTTTCACCGCCCCACACCGTACAGGACCATGGCTCAGCCCTCCGCGCTGAGCCGTTGGCAGGATCGTCCCTGGCACGGAGAGATCATGGCAAGAGCTGCGCAGGATCGTGTGGTTTATAAAGCGACTCTCAGGGCTTCACCCCCGTCAACCCCCTGATCAGCGTGACCTCCTGCGCATCGTACGCCGTCCCGTCCGCATGCAGGATGTCGTGGAACCACAAGGCTGGCTCCGCGGTGTATTTCTCCTTCCACGAGTCCCACGGGTACTTGGTCTGCGACTTGCCGTCGACGAAGCCCCAGTTGACGGCGGCGATCTTCTCGTCCTTGAAGTACGGCATGATCGCGGCGAAGGTGCTGCCCCGCGGGCGCGCCATGTATTCGGTGCAGATCAGCGGACGGCCGTGGGTGCGCAGGCGCGCGATGCCCGGCTTCAGCACATCGAGGGGGTCGTAGCTGTGGAAGGTGATGACGTCGGAGGCGGTGAGCTGGAATTTCTGCCACGGTTCCTGCTTGTCGAACTCGCGCGCCAGGTCCATCCAGATGCAGCAGGTCACCGGCTGGCTGGGATCCGCGGACAGCGCCCACGCGCGGGTGCGCTCAGCGAGCTTCAGCGACAGCTCCTTCTTGTTCGGCAGGTCGTCCTTGTCGAAGGGCGGCGGGCCGAACTTGTTGTCGAGCTCGTTGAACAGGTCCCAGAGCAGGACGCGGCGGTCGGCACGGAAATGTCCGATCACGCCGGTGACGTAGTCCTTCAGGCGCGCGTCCCACACCGCCGGGTCACCAACGATGTCGGCGCCGGGCGCCTGCACCCAGCCGGAGTTGTGGGTGTGCGGCAACGGCTCGCGCTGCACACCGAGATGGGGCTTGGGATCCCAGCACGAATCGAAGATCACCAGCATCAGGCGCAGGTGGTGCTTGTCCGCAAGGCCGAGCACGCGCTCGATGCGCGCGATGAAGCCAGCCTGGTCCTGCTCCCACGGCAGGTTGTGCAGGAACACGCGCATGGTGGTGAAGCCAAGCCCCTCGGCCCAGCCGAACTCTTCATCGATGGTCTTGGGATCGAAGGTCGCGGCCTGCCACATCTCCAGTTCATTGATCGCGGTGCGCGGCAGGTAGTTTGCGCCCGCCATCCACGGCTGGTGGGCGTACCAGGCGTTGGCCACCTCGGGGCTCCACTGCTCGCGCGCCTGGGCTTGGCCCGCAGCAGGAAGCAGCAACGCCGTCGGCAACGCCGCGGAGATGAGTGCGCGGCACAGCGTGCGGTAGGTCGGCATGGGGCATCCTCGCGGTGGTCGCGGCCTGATGGACTGAAACGTCACGGCACGCGCCGCGGCGGTGGGGCGAGGATGTGCCCCGGCGCGCGATGTCATCCGCGACCCTTGGCCGACACGCCCGAGAGTGTGATGGCGATGTCGCGCACCTGCTGAAATGCTCGAGAACGATTGCAGTCTGAAAACGGCGTCGCGATTCCACGGCTGAAACCGCCGTTAAGGAACCGGCACCAGCACCACTTCCTGCAGATTCATCAGACCCGCCCCGTCCATGTCGACCCCATGCACCTCGACGGTGGTCGCCTGGGCAGCGAGCGTCATCGGACCCATCTGGATGCGCGTAAAAGTGAACCAAGAGCTCGTCATGGGCAGGCCGGCTTCGACCTGGACATCTCCGACCTGCACGCTGCAGACGCTGCGGCGACAGCTATTGTGATCCGCGGCATAAAGCAGGTGAACCATGAAGCGACCCGGGCGCGCGACGCGCACCTGCCAGCGCACGTAATCGCTGAGCTGGCCCCAGTAGCCGATGGTGGGCCGCCCGTAGTCCACGCGCTTGAGCGTGCCGATGAGTTGCGCCGCCTCGGCTGGTAGCGTCAGCGAGCCATCGGCGACCTGGGCGATGCGCTCGCCCTCGACGGCGTGGATCGTGGCCGCACTGCAGAGCAAAAAACTCGAGAACACGGTCATGACCGCAGGCGCGCGCATGGAAATCTCCTTGGCTTCCCCGCCGATTCCCCGTCTCCATACCAGGGACCAGCTGGAAAAGCGAGGCGCAGGCCATGCCCGGGGCTGCAACGCGTAGAGGCATGGATCCAGCGGGATACCCACAAGGTCTTGCGGGACGAACGTTAAGGCTATCGGATCAGGACCTAGGAATTGCCCCGTGGGCGAACCGGCTATGGTCAGCCTTCCCCCCTGATGAAGAACCGACCCCACGCATGGCCAAAGTCCCACCCGGCCAGCGCCGCGGCGGCCACGTCGCGGCCCGGGGCCATGATTTCCCGTAATGAAAACCCGCTCCCGGCGAATAACCCTCTCCTGGAGCGCGCCCTGGCCATGCCAACGCCATTCCTCCCCCTCGGCCGGCATCAGGGTTTTCACACCCTGACCGTCGGCGAGGCCCTGCCGGGCAGCGCCCGGGAAAGATCCTGACCGTGCCCACCGCCCCCCTGCTGCGCGCCACGTCGAACCATCCGCTGGCGCTGCGTGCCCTGGCCTGCACCACGCTACTCGTGGCTGTAACCGGCGCGCGCGGCGCCGACGCCATCCCCACCGCCCACGAACCCAGCGGCGAGCCCGGCTTCGTCAAGGTCGAGCTGCCCAAGGAGGCCGAATACCTGAAAACCCTCGCCCTCGACAAGGGCCTGGAGGCGAATGTGTGGACGGTCGGGCCGGAGCTGGCCAACACCGTGGCCATCGACCTCGACTTCCGCAACCGCCTCTACGCGGCGCAGACCTGGCGCTTCCGCCTCGGTGGCGTCCTCGACGTGCGCGAGCATCTCTACCTCTACCGCGATGACCTCAAGAACCACACCAGCGCCGACCGCCTGGCGATGATCACCAAGTGGGCATCCCAGGGCAAGCTGCCGCTCGACGTCTACACGCGTTACTCGGAACGCGTCACCTGGGCCGAGGACCGCGCCGGCAGCGGCCGGGCCGACACCTTCAAAATCTTCGCCGAGGGCTTCAATGGCCCGCTCGACGGCACCGCCGCGGGCATCCTGGTCACCGACCCGACCACGGTGTGGTTCTCGTGCATCCCGGCGATCACCAAGCTCAGTGACAACACCGGCACGGGCGTGGCCGACGCGCGCACCGTGATCAGCGATGGCTACGGCCCGCGCTTCAGCCTCAGCGGCCACGATCTGCACGGCCTGGTGCGCGGTCCGGACGGGCGCGTCTACTGGTCGGTCGGCGACCGCGGCTACAGCGTCACCGGGCAGGAGGGCCAGGCCTTCGCCGATAACATGGCGGGCGCGGTGTTCCGCTCCGAGCTCGACGGCAGCGGACTCGAACTGTATTACATCGGATTGCGCAATCCCGAAGAGCTGGCATTCAACGCCGACGGCGACCTCTTTACCGTCGACAACAACGCCGACATGGGGGACGAGGCGCGCGTCTCCTGGCTGCTCGAGGGCGGCGACAGCGGCTGGCAGGCCGGCTGGCAGCTGCTGCAGAGCGCGTCGTTCGCCAAGACCGCCGGCCTGGCCGGCCCGCAGCCCGACCCGTGGTTGGACGAGGGCCTGTGGAAGATCCGCCACCAGGGCCAGCCCGCCTACGTGCTGCCGCCTGCCGGCTACTGCACCAGTGGCCCGTGCGGCGTCGCCTACTTCCCGAGCAGTGGCTGGGCGCCCTCCGACCAGGGCCGCTTCCTGGTCTGCGACTACCGCGGCGGTTTCAATTCCGGCATCTGGTCGTTCGGCGTCACCCAGAAGGGCGCGACCTATGCCGTCACCGACACCACCAAGTTCGTGTTCAACACCCCGGCCACCGACGTCGCCTTCGGCTACGACGGGCGGCTCTATATCAGCGAATACCTCAGCCAGTGGTGCGTCGGCGACCAGGGCCGCATCCTCACCGTGACCCGCCCGGAATTCGCCGGCAGCGCCGCGGTCACGGACGTCAAAGCGCTGTTCGCCGCCGGTTTCGGCCGGCGCAGCGACGCCGAACTGGCGACGCTGCTTGCGCACGATGACCTGCGCGTGCGCCAGCAGGCCCAGTTCGCGCTCGTCGGCCACCGCCAGGGCTACCAGACGCTGCTCGACGCCGCGACCTCGGCGCGGGACGTGCGGGCCCGCCTGCACGGCATCTGGGGCATCGGCCAGCTCGGACGCGTGCAGGCGAAGGAGACGGCCGCGCTGCTGGCCAAGGATCCCAAGGCGGAGCTTGGCGAAGCGCTGCTCGCGCCGTTGGTGCGGTTGCTGCGCGACCGCGAGCCGCGCGTGCGCGAGCAGGCCGCCAAGGTGCTCGGCGACGATCGCTACGCGCCGGCCGGTGAGCGCCTGGTGCGCGCCCTGCGCGACGACAGCGCGCGCGTGCGCAGCTTCGCCGCCATCGCCCTCGGCCGTCTGCGGTTCGCCGACGCGGTACCGGGCCTGGTGCGGCTGCTCGCCGAGAACGACGACGTCGACGCCGGCCTGCGCCACGCCGGGGTCATGGGCCTGGTCGGCTGTTCCACACCGGCCGAGCTCGCCGGACTGGTCGGCGATCGCCGCCACGCGGTGCGCCTGGGCGCGCTGCTGGCGATGCGCCGCCGGCACGACGCGCGGATCGCCGCCTTTCTCGACGATCCCGCCGCTGACATCTGGGCCGAGGCGGTGCGCGCGATCTACGACCTGCCCATCGCCGACGCCATGCCGGCGCTGATCGCGCACTTCGGCCAGCCGGTGCCGGCCGGCCTGCCCGACAAGGCCACGCATCTGCTCGCCCTGCGCTTGATCCACGCCGCCGCGCGCCACGGCGACGACGCCTGCGCGCAGCGCCTGGCCGGATATGCGGCCGGAACCGCGGGCACGCCCGAGCTGCGCGCCGCGGCGCTGGCGACCCTGCTGACCTGGAACCACCCCAACAGCATCGATCCGGTGCTGGGCAGGTACCGCCCCGCGCTGCTGCGCGACAAGCCCCTCGATACCGCCGCGCTGAAGGACGCGGTGCTGCGCATCGTCGCGCGTGGCGAAAACGAGTCGCTGGGTACCGCGGTGATCCTCGCCAACCAGGCGGGCTTCCCGCTCGATGACCACACCCTGCTCGCCATCGTCGACAACACCGTGCTGCCCGCGGCGGTGCGCATCGAAGGCCTGCACCAGCTGGTCGCGCGCGCCAACGCCGACGTGCGTGGCCGTCTCGACCGCCTGCTGCGCGACGACCAGGCCGAGGTGCGCAACGCCGCCTTCGACGCGCTGGCCAGTTTCGACCAGTCCGCCAGCGTCCAGGCCGCTGGGCGCATCCTCGACGGCGGCATCGGTGCGAACCCGGTTTCGGTGATCACCGAGCGGGTCGATGGGGACTGGAGCGAACTCGGCATCCACGCCCCGGCTCTCAAGCCGCTGACCAGCGACAGCAGCCCGCTGCTGGGCGCGGTGGTGCGCTGGGTGCCCGGCTTCACGCCGCCGCACAAGGACGCCGGCGCGGTCGACGGCACCCTGCCGCGCCTGCTCGACGACCAGCTGCCGGCGAACGACGACGACCCCGCCCACAGCACCTTCTTCGACGGCGGCGAGAGCCGCTTCGTGCTCGACCTGCAGCGCTCCATCGAGGTGGCGCGCATCGCCACCTATTCGTGGCACAAGGCCGAGCGCGCCGCGCAGCAGTTCGTGCTCTACGGCGCCGACGGCGCGACCATGCCCGATCCCGCCAGCGGCACTCTGGGCGGCTGGACGCGCATCGCGCGCATCGACACCACTGGCCAGCAGGCCGGCGGCAAGCAGGCCAGCTGCGTGCTGGCCAACGCCGCCAGCATGGGCAGGTACCGCTGGCTGCTGTGGCAGAACCTCGCGCACGGCGCCGGAACCTTCTATGCCAAGCTCAACGTCTTCGCCGCCGGCCGGCCGTTGCCAGGGGTGGTGCGCGTGATCGCGGCGCGCACCGCTGGCGAATGGAGCGAGCTGCCCATGGGCGCACCAGCCGACGGCGATGACGCTGCCGGCAAGAGCGTGACCTGGGTGGCCGGCGCCAAACTGGTCGGTCCGCACCCCGACGCGGGCGCCCAGGGCCAGATGCTGCCGCGCCTGACCGCCGGCGTACTGCCGACGAACGATGACGACACCCTGCACAGCACGTGGCTGGACGGCGGCGAAAGCCGCTTCGTACTCGACCTGCTGCAGCCGACCGCGCTCGCCCGCATCAGCACCTATTCCTGGCACAAGGACGAGCGCGCCGGCCAGCACTACGCGCTGTGGGGAGCGGACAGCCAGCACCAGCCCGACGCCGCCGGCGAGGATCTGTGGAAGAGCGGCTGGAAGCGCTTCGCCCAGGTCGACACCGGCTGGCTCGGCAAGGGCGGCAAGCAGGGCAGCGCGGTGGTGGGCGTCAGCGGCGATCTTGGCACGTGGCGCTGGGTGCTGTGGCAGAACCTCGACCGCAAACCGCTGACCGGGACATTCTATACCCGGCTCAACGTCTTCGCGGTCGGCACCACGGTACCGGCCATCGCCAGCGCGCCCGACCGCGTGCAGCTCCAGGCGAAACAGCATGTCGTACTCGCGCTCGGCAAGGATCCCTCCCCGGCGGCCGCCGCACTGCTCGGCACCTGGGTCGACCGCCTGGTCGCGGGCGAGGCGCCGCCGACGCTCGCCCTGGAATTGCGCGATGCCGCCAAGGCGCGCAGCGAGCCGTCGTTCGCCGCAGCGCTGGCCAGACTCAGCGCCGCGCTGCCGGCAGGCGACCCCCTCGCGCCGTTCCGCATCGCCTTGGCCGGTGGCGACGCGGAGCGTGGCCGCGACGTCTTCCGTCAGCACGCCGCGCAGTGCATCCGCTGCCACGCCGTCGACGGCGACGGCGGCAACGTCGGGCCGGAGATGCGCGGCGTCGCCAATCGCCTCAGCCGCGAGCGCATTCTCGAGTCGCTGATCGTGCCCAACGCCGTGGTCGCCCCCGGCTTCGGCACGGCCTCGGCGACGCTGACCGACGGCGGTTCGGTGAGCGGCGTGTGGCTGGGGCAGACCGCCACCGAGGTGGTCATCCGCCCGGCCGGCGCAAAAGAGGTGCACATCCCCCTCGCCCAGGTCGCCAAGCTCACCCCGCCCATCTCGCCGATGCCCCCGATGGGCGGCATGCTGAACGCCTATGAGTTGCGCGACGTCCTGGCGTTCCTGAACTCCCTGCGTTGAGCCGACCTCTGATGGAGATGATAGAACCGACAGGACGCCAAGAGGCCAAGTTCTCGAGGAATGGCCCAACGGCTCCATCCCATGCCGGTATACAGACCGCCTGGGGATGAGCCCTACCGACCCTCTTTGGGAGCTTGGCGTCTTACCCGTCCTCTCCTTCCCCGCTCTTCATGCCCAACCCGCATCACCACCGTATTCCCTGAAAGGGACCCTCCGCATGCTCAAGAAACTCGCACTCCTCCTTGCCGCCGCGTGTCTGTGCTCCGGCGCCGCCACGGCCGCCGATTCCACGCGCAATGACAAGGCCGCCGAGAAGCTCGGCTGGATGCTTGGCGTCCAGTGCTGGACCTTCCGCGCCAAGACCCTGTTCGAGACCATCGAACTCGCCCACGAGCTCGGCCTCAAGTACATCGAGACCTACCCTGGTCAGAAGCTTGGCGACGGCACCGACGCCAAGAACGAACCCGGCATGAGCGCCGAGAGCACCAAGGCGCTGCACGCGCAACTCGACAAGTTCGGCGTCAAGATCATGGCCTGCGGCGTGATCGGCATCCCCAAGGACGAAGCCGGCGCGCGCAAGGTCTTCGACTACGCCAAGGAGTTCGGCCTGCGCAGCATCACCACCGAGGCCGGCGAGGACGCCTTCGACACCATCGACAAGCTGATCAAGGAGTACGGCGTCAAGGTCGGCATCCACGAACACGCCAAGCCCAACCACTACTGGCACCCCGAGATCGTGCTCAAGGGCATCATGGGCCACAGCGCCGACCTCGGCGCTTGCGCCGATATCGGCCACTGGGGCCGCTCGGGTCTGAGCGCGGTGGAATGCGTCCAGCAGCTCAAGGGCCACATCGTCAGCCTGCATCTCAAGGACATCGAGAAGGTCGGCGAGCACAGCCGCGACGTGCCGCTCGGCACCGGCGGCACCAAGCCCGGCGAGGTCCTCGCCGAACTCAAGAAGCAGGGCTTCAAGGGTCTCTTCTCGCTCGAGTACGAGCACGAGGGCCCGATGCTGGTCGACGAGGTGAAGGCGTGCATCACGTACTTCGATCAGCAGGCCGAGGCACTGGCGAAGTAATTCGCTTGATGGAAGCGCGGCGTGCCGTCTGCGGCACGCCACATCACCGCCCGCGTCGTTTGACGCGGGCGGTTTCGTTTGCTCAGATGAGGGCGACGCCCTGAGTCATGTGTGTGGATCCCCCGGCCCCGCTGGCTGAGCCGCGCCCGGCTCAGGGGGTGGCGCGGCCGGCCCCCCGGGCACCGCCGCGAGCGCGTCTGCCGGCGCGTCCGTCGCCACCGCCTCGCCCTTGCCCTTGCCCTTCAGCCCCTTCCGCGCCTCGCGCATCTTGCGCACGCTCTCCTGCACCGTCGCCTCCTTGCGCGACTCCTTGCGCGCGATCGTGATAAGCAGCGCGGCCATGCCGATAGCGATGGTGAAGACCACGAAGTTCAGCCACTTGAGGTCGTACTCGGCCGGCGGCGGCAGGCCCTGCCAGCCGGCGGTGACGAACAGGAAGGTGTAGGCGCGGTCGCTCTGGCGCATCACGTCGTTGGCCAGGTCGCGCTTGAAGTTGGACTCGACCTCGATCGCGCGCATGCGCAGGAAACGCCCGCTGGCGGTAATGACGTCACCCGGCGCCGGCAGTGGCTGGTCGCTGATCGCTGCAATCTCGAACGCACGCAGCACCAGCTTGTTCAGCACCGTCTTCTTGCCGTTCTGACCGATCTGCTCATAGGGTCCGTAGTCCTCGTTCCAGAGGATGGCGCGCACCACGCGCGGCACGCCGAAGGGGTGGTCCTTGGCGACGCCCTCGTCCTCCCAGGCATGGAAGACATGGCCTTTGATGGTGAAGGGCTGGCCGCGGAAAGCCTTGGGATCACCGTGGATGTCGCTGCCCTTGGCGTTGGCGCTGGGGGCATTGGCGTAGGCATTGCCATCGGCGATGTCGCGCAGCACGGTGCCGATGGTATTGTAATAGGGCCGTGTCTCGATCACCAGCAGGTTGTCATCGACATCCTGATAGGTGTCGTCCGGCAGGCGCCAATCCTGGGTCAAGCGATAGGCGCTCTCGACCGTGGCCTCGGCCTTGGGGCGGGCGGCGGAACGCGCGATGAACAACGGCACCTCGACCGCCGGTTGGCCAGCAGCCGCGCCCGGCAGGTGCGCTGCACCCAGGTAGCGGCCCAGCACCTGGACCTCCTGACCGATGGCGAGATCGGTGGAGGCGTCGACCGGCACCAGGATCTCGGCGTGCTGGTGCGGCTCGAGCTCGATGAGCAGGCGCTGCCACTCGCGGTCGCCACCGGCCACGCTGGCGGTCTGTGCGTCCTCAAGGATGCCCGAGACCACCGCCGGCGCGCCGATGCGCGCGTGGCCCGTGACCAGGTCGCGCGCGACCAGGCGCTGAGGTACCGGCGGGCTGCGCTGGTCCTCGGCCAGCACCGCCTGCGCCCAGGCGAAGGCCGCCGCGTCTGGCTGGTCGATCCACACCTGCAGGGGCACGCTGCGTTTGGCGAGCTGCTCCTTCACCGCTTCCGCCTGCTCGGCCAGGGCCGCGGCGTCGGGCAGCACACCCACGCCATCGAGGGTCGGCCTCGCCATCGGCTTCAGCGCCAGCTCGGCGTGCAGCTGGTTGGCGTAGGGCGTCGCGCTCTTCTTGAGGTTTTCGACGAAACTCCACAACCCGTAGCCGCAGCCCACCGCCACGGCGAGCATGATGATCAGGTGCAGCGCGCGCCGCCCCTTCATCCGGCCCTGCCCTTTGGCGCGTTCCAGCTCGACCCGGTCGAGGGTGAACAACGGGGTCTTGCGGGATTTCCTAGGGCTGGGGTCGAACATGGACATTCCCGGGTGCAGACGGCGTTCGGCAGGGTGAACGTGCGCGCGGCGCGCGGTTCACCGGCCGTTGGCCGATCCTCCGCAGGGTGTCCTGGACACAATGATCAGGGGGGCGCGGATGATGCAGCGGGTGAGCTACCCGGCATCCGGTGTTGTCGCCAAGGGACGTCAGTCCCACGCCGTGCGTCTACGTCCCGCGGTCGCTTACTTCCCGCCCGGCTTGTCCGTCCCCACGAAGGTCAGCGTCCTGGCCGGGCCCTTCTTGGGCGTGAAGGTGATGGTCCCGGTGACGTTGGCGCCGGAGACTTCGCCGGTGATCGCCACCGTCCCGCCGGTGTCGTCGGTCTGGGTGCCATCGAAGGTGATGGCCTTCTTCTTGGCCTTGAGGGTGTACGGCATCTTGCCGACCGTCTTGCTGGTCAGCTCCTTGTTGTTGAAGACCAGCCGGTCAGGCATCTCGCCGGCATCGCCTTTGACGGTGAGGGTGAAGGCACGGCCCGCGAGGGTCGGCTCAGCGGCGGCGGCGATCGGCGCGGCGCCGAGCAGCAGGGCCAGGGCCGCGAACAGCGCGAGCAGGGAGAGCGGTCGCACGGGCATAAAGGTGGTGGCGGTCATGGGCGGTCCTTGGCGTGGATGGAAGGTGGAATGGTAATGGCTGACTCTCGCCGGACGCGGCTCAGCGCTCGGCCGGGTGCGCCACCGGCTTGCGCTGGGGATCGGGCAGCTGGGCCTTGGGCCGTGTCGCGACCAGCAGGAGCGCGAGCAGCGGACCGTCCTTGGCGGCGTGGGCTTCGATGTGGTCGCCGGGATGAAGATCGCCGAGCGCGGCCTCGGTGCCGTCGAGGCGCACGCGCGTGGCCGGGTTGACCGCGATGGTGCGCATGAGCTCACGGCCGGAGATGACGATGTTGGCGCTGTTACCGGTGCCCGTGGTGGGAAAGAACTTCAGCGTCCCGCGCAGGACACGCTCAGCGACGAGGGTGCGGCCATCGGCGCTGAACACACGCGCCTGGTCCGCCTCGACGATGACGTGCGGGTGGCCCGTGAACTCGACGCGCGCCTGTCCGGAGCGCACCGCCACCGCCAGGGTCTTGCCGCGGACGGGTGCGTGGTGCGTGCCGGGGTGGGTCAGCTCCCCTGCCGCGGCCATGACCTCGGCCTCCGTCACGGCGTCACCCGTCGCCGCCTCGCCGATGGTGGCGGTGAAGTTCGCCGCCTGGCCATCGCCGCTGCCGCTGACCGTGCCGCTCGCGGTCTCGACGCGCATCTTTCCCTGGGCACCGACATGGAATTCGCCCTCTCCCGCGGCCAGCTGCACCACCTGGGCGCCGGTTGCGCGGTCGCGGCTGATGGTCCCGGCGCTGGCCGGCGCAAAGCCGGCGTCCGACGCGCCATCGAGACGGATGATGGCCGCGCGCCCGCCGGCGATGGTGAATCCCGCGCCGTCTGGCACGCGCTGCACCTCCTGATCGGCGACCACCACGCTGCCCTGGATGACCTCGGGGGCGCCGCCACGGCCGGTCGCCAGCAGCAGGGCGCTGCACGCAACCAGCACCACGGCCGCGGCCGCACCGGCCCACAGCGCGCGCTGGCGGCGTCGTGCGGGTGTGCGCCGCGCGCTGGCGGGACGCAGGCGCACACTCGGGCGCAGGCCGCCTGTCGCCGCCTGTCCACGCACCCGCGCGATGAACGCAGCGGCCGGCTGCGCACCGACGACGTAGCGCACGCGGTTGGCGAACTCGCCGCGTTCGGGCTGATGCAGGCGCGCGAGCAGATCCTCCATCCCGAGCTGCTCGCGCAGCCAGACGCACAGCTGCGGCTGCGCAGCGAGCAGGCTGAGCAGCGCCTCGGCCTCGGCCTCGTCGAGATCGTTGCGCCGTTCAAGATAGCTCAGCAGCAGGTCGTTCATGTGCCGGTCCCCTGCACCTGGCCCTGGACGCAGCGGCGCAGGGTCTCGCGCAGCCGCGCCAAAACCATGTGCACCGCGCCGACGCTGCGGCCCTGCGCCGCGGCGATGTCGGCGGCCTGCCGACCGTCGCGGTAATAGCTCGCGAGCAGGTCGCGGTGCGGCGTAGCGAGGCGCTCCACGCACGTGCGCAGACGGTCGACGCGCGGCGCCGTTTCGGGCTCATCGGTCTCAGCGGCCGGCACCGCCGCGAGCAGATCGGCGATCGCCGCCAGGCTGCGCGGCTGGCGGGCGCGGCGGCGGAAATACTCGTGGCTACAATTGCGCGCGATGCCGCGCAGCCAGCGCAGCGGCTCGACGTCCGGCGGCATGCGCTCCGGCTGGCGCGCGAACACCAGGTAGACCTCCTGGGCCACGTCGTCGACCTCGTCCACCGGCACGCCCATGCCAGCGATGTGCGCACGGATGAGACCCTGGGTCTCGTGCAGGATGCGCACGAAGTGCGCCTCGGGTTCCGCGGGCTGGTCCATCGGTTCCTATGTCGGGATCGGGGTGCTACTAACGGTCGTTGTTGCCGAGGGAGCACAGGCGTGACTGCGGGGGCCCTGGACGCTAGTCGCTAGACCCTAGACCCTAGACCTGTTGACCGTGTAAGTCCTTGAACCCACAAATTGCAACAGTCACCTCGTCCATCGACCTAGGGTCTACAGTCTAGGGTCTAGGGTCTGTGGCCTTCATCTCGGGTCTGCGCGCGCTCCGCGCGCCTTCACCAGCTCCAGGCCGCAATCGTCCCATCATACGGCAGGAACACCTGACCATCCGGAGCGAGCGCCAGCCCGGCGATGCGGCTGGTGCCGAGCTCGGCAGCCTTGCGCGCGGGGCCGACGACGGCGTTGCTGCCGCGGAAGTCGATGACCTGCAGATCGCCGCGCTTGCCATCAGCGACGTAGAGCAGGCCAAGGCGGTCGACCCCCAGCCCCTTGACCGCGCGGAACTGGCCGGGGTCGTCGCCCTTGCCGCCGCTGTTGGTGACGTGCGCGGCGGTCGCCTTGGCGGGATCGAGCGCGAACTTCTTGATCTCGTAGGTGTCCTCGTCGTAGATGTACGCAGCGTCGCCCGCCGGGCTGACCGCGATCAGCGTCGGCTCCGAGAGCTCGTCGGGCATCTTGCCGCGCTCGTAGCGGCCGAAGCCGTAGAGGAAGGCGCCCAGCGCGTCGAAGACCTGCACGCGGTGCTGGCGGGCGTCGAGCACGTAGGTGCGGCCGGCGGCGTCGCAGGCCACGGCGGTGACCTTGGCGAACTGGCCGTTGTTCTTGCCCGGCTGACCGAAGACCACCGGCTTGTCCTGGGGTTTCGCGAGATTCCAGCGCACCACCTGCAGTTTGTCGGCGTCGAGCACCGAGAGCCCCTGACCGTCGGGCGTTACCGCCAGCGCGCTCGCCTCCGAGAACGGACCGCCATTGCGCAGCGTCCCGCCGAACCGCGCGAGGCGCCAGCCCTCGCCATCGGCGACCGAGATCATCCCGCTACCGGGCTCGAGCGCGAACAGCCGGCCGCGGCCGTCGGCAGCGTACAGCGACTCGCTCCACAAGCCCGGCCCGCGCACCCCGGTGATCAGTCCGTCCGCGTCGTGGCGCGCGATCAGCTGGCTGCCGGTGAAGGTCACGAAGACCTCGCCGCTGGCATCGACGCACAGGCCGTCGGCATTGCCGACGCGCTCGACCAGCCCTGCCTCACCGAGGCCCTTCCACGCCTGCGTCGCCTGGCCCTTGACGTTGACGATCAGCACCTGCCCGCTGGCGAGCAGCACCAGCAGGCCCTTGGGGTGGACGGCGAGGTCGACCGGCGGATTTTTTGCGTCGACCTGCAGCGACCACGCGTCGAGCCGGCGCTGGAAGCGGTCGAAGCGCGCGATCTGGCCCTGCGCCGGGTCGAGCGCGAAGAGCTCGCCGCCCGGCCCGAGCGCGATGCGCGTGAGCCCCGTGAAGGCGTCATCGCCCTTGCCGTCGTGGCCAAGCCGCGCGCGGAACTTGCCATTGGCTTCGAAGACCAGCACGCCACCCGCCCCCTGATCGGCGACGAACATGGTGCCGTCGCCGGCGATGGCGAAATCGGTGGGGCGCTGGCAGGGGCCGATCTCGCCTTTGCGGTTGCCGTCGGCGCCGAACACCTGGACGGCGTTGGCGCCGCCATCGAGCACGTACAGGTCGTGGTGCCAGCCGGACGCAGCCAGCGCCCGGCGCGGCGCGGCGCCGACGGCAAAGGCCACCGGCGCGACCACCGCCCAGCCGGGCGCGAAGCGCAGCACTTGGCCGCCGCCCTCGTCGACGCCCAGCCAGGTGCCATCGGCGTCGCGCCGCAGGCGCGCGGCGACCAGCTGGTTGCCTGGACCGAAGCGCGCGAGCGGCTTCGCTTCGCGCTTGCGCCAGTCATCGTCCGCGACCGCTGCGAGCGGCACGTCGACCACCAGTTCCTGGCCGAGCACATCGCGCGCGCTGACGTGCAGGCTGGCGCCGCTTGGCAGCCCGGGCGCCGTCCAGCGGATCTCGGGCAGGCTGGTGGTGTGGGCGGAAAGCGTGCCGCCAACGCCCGGCGCGCCGGTCAGCGTCCAGGTGAAGCTGAGCGCATCACCATCGGGATCGGCGATCGGCAGCGTGATTTTCACGCTGGTGCTGACCGCCGCGCTGACCTTGGGCAGCGCCCCGCTCAGCGCGGGCGCGGCGTTCGGCGCGGCCTCGCCGGGCAGCGGCACCACGTCCATTCCGCCCGCGAGCACCGCACCGGAGGTCCACAGCACGCGCGCGCGCAGCATCCCGTCCTCGCCCGGCCCCCCCACCACCTGGGCCTTGGCGACCAGCTGACGGCGCTCGACGATGACCTCGTGGGTCAAGGGATGCTTCTCGACCTTGCCCGGCCCGTAGACCGCGAGCATCGCCCCGGGCGCCAAGCGCACGCTGGCGTCGAAGCGCACCACGACCGCGCCGGCCTCGGCGCGCTCGACCAGGCCCAGTGGCAGTTCGGCGGCGCCGGCAGCGCCGGCGAGGATCAGGGTCAGGAGCGTGGACAGCGTGCGCATGCGGCGTCTTCCGTGATGGCGAGCGGTGCTCAGGGCTTGATGTGCGCAGCGGTGATGACCCAGCCCGCGTCGTCGCGGCGCAGGTCGTAGAGCACGGTCATGCGCTGCTCCGGGAACACGTCGAAGCCATGGCGCAGTGCGGCGCGCACGTGCGCAGTCCGATCCGTGCGGATGAATTCGTCGAGGTGCTCCGCGAAGATCAGTCCGGGATGGGTCGCGAGCTGGCCAAGCGACTCGGCCCAGGTCGGATCGGCGACCGCCTTGGCGATCGCCGGTGCGTCACCCTTGGCAACCGCGGCATCGAGGCCGGCCAGCAGCTGTTCGACCTGCACGCGCTGGCGGCGGTCCTCCAGCCGGGTCTCGAGCAACGCCTGCTCCGGGCGGTGGCCACCGGCGCTGACGACGAACGCCGCCAGCGCCTGCTCCAGCGCGGGAATGGGTTGGCTCGGATCGTCGATGCGCTTGACCAGCGCCTGGGCCTCGCCGCCGAGTTGGGCCTCGCGTTCGGCCGCCGCCTTCTGGGCGGCCTCCTCGACCAGTTTCGAGGCGGCGAACTGATTCTCGGCCAAGACCAGGACAGGGCTGGCGGGCGCGATGGTGCGCAGCGCACCGAGCTCGGCCTGCGCCTTGCCCAGGTCGCGCGCGGCCAGTGCCGCTTCGAAGCGCTCGCGCACCGCCGCGATCTGCTGCTTCACCACGGTCACGTCGTTCAGCCCCTGGCTGGCACGCGCGCTGGTCGGGTCGAGCTGCTTGGCGGCGGTGAAGGCGGTCAGCGCGCCGTCGAAATCCTTGCGCGCCAGCGCCTGCTCGCCCTGGGCGAGCTGGTCGCGCACGGCTTGCGCACGCGCCTCGGCGTCGCCCTTGAGCTTGCGCGCCAGGCGCAGCGCCTGCTCGATCGCCGGATCGTCGGGGTGCTCACCGGCCAGGCGCACGAGCAGCGCCTCGGCCTGGTCGGGCTTGCCCTCGTTCATCAGCCCGGTGGCCTCGTCGAGGGCGCGCGCGCGCTGTTTGCGGTCGCCCTCGCGCGCCAAGAGCTGAGTGAGCAGCGCCTGCAGTTCGACGGTGTCGCCGAGCCGGCCCTGGGCGGTGGCGGCGTGCGCGCCGGCGCCATCGAGGTCGCCGCGCGCCAGCGCAGCCTGCGCGGCACCGAGTTCGGCGCGGCCCTCGGCGCGGTCGACCTCGCCGGCGAGCGCCATCCACGCCTGGTCGTCGGGATGATCGCGGCGGCCAGCATCGACCAGTGCACGGGCGAAGGCCAGGTCGCCGGCGACCAGCGCGGCGCGCGCCGCCGGCAGCCCCGGGTTCGCCGCGACGGCGGCATGCGCCGGGGCTGGCGTGGGCGTGGGCGTGGGCGTGGGCGTGGGCACCGCGGCGGTCGGCGCCGGCTTGCCGGTCGGCGCGCTCGCGACCGGCGCCTGCGCCGGCGGTAAGCCCGGCTCGCGGGTGCGCATGACGATGACCGCGACCGTGCCGGCGACCGCGACCAGCAGGCCGGCCGCGAGCCATTTCCTGCCGCCACCGGTCCGCTTGCCGGTGAATGAGCCGGTCTTGACGATGGTGCCGCCGCGGCGCAGCTCATCGGGATCAATGAAAGCCGTGGGCGGCGCCTGCCCGGAGCGCACGGCATCGAGGTCGGCGAGCAGATCGGCAGCGGTCTGATAGCGGCGCGCCGGATCCTTTTGCAGGCACTTCAACACGACCGCCTGGAAATTCTCCGGGATGTTCGGGTTGATCTCCTTCGGCGGCTTCGGCGAGCTGTGGATGTGCTGGTAGATCACCGAGGTCGGGTCACCGCCGGTGAAGGGCAGCTTGCCGGTGAGCAGCTCGTAGAAGACCACGCCCATCGCGTAGATGTCGGTGCGGCAGTCACAGGCCTCGCCGCGGCCCTGCTCGGGGCTGAAGTAGCTGACCGTGCCCATGATCGTGCCGGCCATGGTCAGTCCGGTCTCCTCGCTGCGCGCGAGGCGCACCAGGCCGAAGTCCATGATCTTCACCTGGCCGCGCTTGGTGACCATCATGTTGGCCGGCTTGATGTCGCGGTGCACGATGCCGAACTCGCCCGCCGCGACCAGACCGCGCGTCGCCTGGATGACCAGGTCGAGGCTCTCCTGATAGGTCGGCTTATAACCATTGGCGATGCGCCGCGCGAGATCCTCGCCTTCGACGTACTCCATCGCGAAATAGTGCTGACCCTCGTGAACTCCCGCGGCGTAGACCTGGACCACGTGCGGCGAAGAGATGCGCGCCACCGCGCGCGCCTCAAGCAGGAAGCGTTTTTTAAAGCCGTCGTTCTCGCTGAGGTGGGCGGGCAGGACCTTGACCGCGACCTGGCGGTCGAGGCTGGTCTGACGGCCGCGGTAGACCGAGCCCATGCCGCCCTTGCCGAGCAGGTCGGTGAGCTCGAAGTCACCCCAGGTCTGCATCCCGGCCCCCAGGCCCGAGCTGCCCTGGCCGCGGCTGCTGCCCTCGCCAGGCCGGCCCTCGACCTGGAGGTTGGTGATCACCGTCGGCTGGGCGGCGCGCGGCAGATCGGAGCTCTGGCGCTTGGCGCTGTCGGCCTGCGGCGGCAGCGTGGCCAGCGTCTCACCGAGGTCGGGGGCGGGCACAGGCTGCTGCGGCATGACGATGGTCTGCACGGTCGTGCGCGTCGCGGCCCGCGTGGGCGCGACCGGCCGGGCCACCGGGACGATGGTCATGCTGGTCTGGTTGGGATCGAAGGCCGGGATCGCTGCTGGAGCGACGGGGCGCGCCACCGGCATCATGGTCAGACTGGTCTGATCGAGGTCCACGGGCGGCGCGACGGGCGGCGCGGGTGCCGCCCCACCGGGAGGATTCACGCGCGTGAGCATGGTCTCATCGGGACCCGGCGGCCGGGACGAGGGTGCTGGCTCGGGATCGCGGGTGGGCATGGGCGGGCAACCGGCTGGGAGGCGGGCAGGGCGGACGTCGCCAAGCCGCGGCCTGGAAAGTGACTATGCACCAGGATCCGCCCCATGGGAAGGCCACGCCGGCCGGCAGGTTGACCACTTCGGAGCACGGCGTAGGGTGCTGACCCCTTTCCGCTCACCCCGTCGCCTTACCGCCCCTGCGGCCGGAGTCCGGAGCAATCGCATCATGGCCAAATCCGTCGCCAACCCCCACGCCGCAGTGATCGCCGATCTGCTCAAGGTCTGTGAAGCCCTGGAGGAGCGTTACGGCCGCCGCAAGTCACAGAAGTTTACCGACTTCATCGAGGCCCTGCTCTATCAGATCCTTGAGCTCGGCGCCCAGGAGAAGTCGGCGCGCGACGCGCTCAAGCGCCTGCGCGACGAGTACGTCGACTGGAATGACATGCGCGTCGCCTCGGTGCGCGAGATCGAGGACATCCTCGGCGGCAAGTACTACCTGGTGCGCGAGAAGGCCGAGGACATCAAGCACCTTCTCGCCGACCTCTACACCGCCTTCCGGCGCATGGAGATCAACGATCTGCTCACCGCCGAGGGCATCGAGACCCTGCGCGCCCTGCCCGAGACCACCAACATCCGCAAGGACATGGTCGAGCGCGCGCTGCTACTGGTGCTCGAGGTGCGGCTCTTCCCCTGCGACGAAGACCAGTTCAAGCTGCTCAAGTTCCTCGGCGGCGTGCCCAAGCCCCTGACCACCGTGCAGGGCATCAAGAAGGTCGAAGAGGCCCTCGACGTCGAACAGATCCTGCGCCTGTCGCGCGGCCTGCGCGAGCACGTCCACGTCTACAGCAAGGACGAGGATGAGCCGCAGATCATCGCCTTCGGCTGGAGCAAGCCGGATCCGCTGGGCATGGACAAGCCGGTCAAGGCCGCAAAGAAGAAATAGCGCCACCGCGCCGCGCGCCTGGCGCGCGGCGCGCGATCCCGCCGGCGCCCACGCGGCACGCTGACGGCATGGCCACGCGAAGGAACAGCAGATGGCGAAGCACTCCCACTGGGACAACATCAAGCACAAGAAGGCCGCGAACGACAAGAAGAAGGGCAAGGTCATCTCGCGCATGGGCAAGCTGATCACCGTCGCGGTGCAGCTCGGTGGACCCCATCTGAACGAGAACCCGCGCCTGCGCCTGGCCGTCGAGAAGGCGCGCTGGTCGAAGATGAACATGGAGGCCATCGAACGCGCCATCAAGAAGGCCGCGGGCCTGGCCGGCGACGGCAAGACCATGTCCGAAGTCGCCTACGAGGGCTACGCCCAGGGCGGCGTCGCGGTGGTGGTGGCCACCCTCACCGACAACCGCACGCGCACTGCGCCCGAGATCAAGAAGCTGTTCGAACGCGGCGGCGGCTCGGTCGGCGTGCCCGGCTGCGTGTCCTGGCAGTTCAAGGACAAGGCGGTGTTCCTGGTCGACAGTCCCAGCGAGGACGCGGTCATGGAGGCGCTGATGACCGGCAACGCCGACGCCGAGGACATCAGTCCGGTCGAGGGCGAAAGCGGCACGCAGATCAGCATCACTGCTGCGCCCACCCAGTTTGATGCCGTCCTCAAGGCCCTGGCTGCAGCCAAGCTGACGATCGCCTCGTCCGATATCACCAAGTTCCCCGACAACCTCGTCGAGGTCGCCGCGCTCGACACCGCCAAGGCCGTGCAGGAGCTGATCGACAGCCTCGACGACCACGAGGACGTCCAGAACGTGTTCCATAATGCGGAATTCAGCGAGGAAATCGCGGCGCAGCTGACGACCTCGGAGAGCTGAGGGACAGCGGCGGGGATACTGATAAAACAGGATCCGCGGAGACGCGGAGGTCGGAGGAGGAGACAGGATTGGGCGGTGTCCCCGCATGCGCAGTCCGTTCTAATCTCCTCCATCCGGCCACCGCGTCTCCGCGCCGCCCGTTCGATCGGCCGTCCTCGCGTCCGAATTGCCCCTTGCAACCGGGGGCTCATTTCACATGCTTCCAGCCCCTTTCGAAGTGGAGAATCTCATGGCCAGAGGCATGCACCGGCACCGCCGCATCCGACTCGACAACCTGCGCGACACCAAGCTCGCCACCCGCGCTTTCAAGAAGCCGGGCAAGATCAAGGCCCGCACCCGCCGCGACGCCAAGGTGATCGCCAAGATCAAGGCGACCCCGGAAGGCGTCGGCTACGCCTCCGAGATCCAGAGCTGGCTCGCAGACCTGCTCGAGAAGCCCTTCACCAAGATCAGCGCCGAGGAGATCAAGTCCGCGATCGCCTGAACAGGCTCTCCGGCTTGATTTTACGACGTTTCCGCAACCGGGATGGCGCCCAGCGCCATCCCGGTTGCCTGTTTATCGCGGCCGATGCGCTCCAGCGGATGCGAATTTCGCGCCTGAACCCCGTATCACCCTGGACGGAATGGATTGCCCGCCCGGCAGGCCCGGGGTATGTTCAGCGTGGAGAACGGTCATGGACGCTATCGCCGCATACCCCGCTTCCGCATCCCCAGCTCCCGCTCCGGTCCAGGCTCCGCCGGCAACGCAGGCCCGCCCTGCGGTGACGTCCGACACCAACGGCCCGGACACGGCCACGGTGCAGCGCACCCGCGCCGACAGTGCCTCGTTCAGCCAGGAAGCCCTGCGCCGGCTGGCGCAGGACCAGCAGGCCAAGCAGATCCCCAGCGCTGACGGCACCTCGGGGGGCTGAGCCATGGCCGCAGACGCCGTCGGCAGCATCCCGCTCGCGGCCACCGTCGCCGTGCAGCGGCGGGTCATGGCCGTCGAGCAGGCGATGGTGGAACAAATGCTCGCCGCGCTGCCGGCGAGCGGTGATTCTGCCGAAATCAGCAGCGAATCGCTGGCCCTGCTGAGCAGCCAGGGCGGCGGCTGAGCGCAACGCTCTGGCTACTGGCTTCATCTACTCCTGAACGCACGCGCACGGCTCAGAACCACGCGAGATGGACATCACACCGTCTCGGTGGAGTCGAACTGCGCCGCGCCGTGCGCCGATGGACCACAATCACAATGAGGGAGGACGGATCGCGCCGCGGGCCGTCCTTGGCCAAGGCGATCCGCCCTCCCTCTCAGTGTGCGACGAGCGTGGTTTCCGCCTCCACCCGTCTCGATCAGGTACGGCATCCTGCTGGCGAACCGGAAGCCGGGGCGCACGCCGCGAGAGCAGGTCAGCCACGGGCGACCGCACTTCTGCGCTGTCAAATTGCGGAAGAATCCACGTGCTCCGCGTCACGGCCACCCCGCACCACGCACTCCGCACTGTGGAGGCCGCCCTCTCCCATCCGCCCCAGCAGCACTCCCGCTCAGGCCAGCCGTGCCGCCAGACGGATCGCCTCGACCAGGCTGCGGTGCGTCGCAACCCCCTGCCAGGCGATGTCGAAGGCGGTGCCGTGGTCGACCGAGGTGCGCACGATCGGCAGGCCCAGAGTGACGTTGACGCCCTCGTCAAAGGCCAGCGCCTTGAAGGGGATCAGGCCCTGGTCGTGATAGAGGCAGATGTAGCCGTCGTAGCGCCGGCGGTTCGCGGGCGTGAAGGCGGTATCCGGCGGCAGCGGTCCGGTGACGTCGAACCCGGCAGCGCGCAATTCGGCGGCGGCGGGGGCGACGATGCGCGATTCCTCGCTGCCGAACAGACCGTCCTCGCCGGCGTGCGGGTTGAACCCGCACAGCGCCAGGCGCGGCGCGCGGCGCAGACCGCGCATGCGCACCAGCGCCGTCGCCAGCAGCCGACCAACCGCGACGATACGCGTGCGGCGCAGTGCGCGCGACACGCTCGCCAGCGACTGGTGGCTGGTCGCCAACACCACCGCCAAACGGCGGTGATACATCAACATGGCCTCGCCAGCGACCCCGCAGCGAGCGGCAAGCAGCTCGGTGTGGCCAGGGAAGGGCACGCCCCCGGCGGCCAGCGCGGCCTTGTTGAGCGGGCAGGTGACCATCGCCGCGAAGGCCCCTGTCAGGCAGCCGTCGATCGCGCTCTCGACCCAGCGCGCCGAGGCCGCGCCGCAGGTTGCTGACAACTGGCCGGGAACCACGGCAGCGGCATCCAGGAGGACGCCCGGCGGATCGAGCACCTCAGCCGGTAGCGCCAACTTCAAGCGACGCGCGACGCGCCGCAGCAGCACGCGGCTGCCGACCAGCACCGGCACGCAGCAGCGCAGCACCGCCGGATCCGCCGCCGCCTTGAGGGCCACTTCCGGACCGATGCCCGCCGGATCCCCGATGGTGATCGCGAGTCGCGGCAAGGCCGTCCCCTGGGCCCTCGGGCTCCTGGCCCGCATCGCGTCTTGCGGACCAGCGGCCCGCGACCCGCCCGCCCGCTGACGTGCGCTCGCAGCCGCAGCAGTCGTGCTCCGCGCGCTCCCGACTTCCGGACTTCCGGACGTCCGGACTTCCGGACCCCTCCTCACTGCTCCCCCACCACCTGCACATCGTCGAGCGACCAGTCGAGGCCGGCGAGCTCGATGTGCAGCTGACTGCCGGTGGGAATCAGCGCGGCGTCGCACTCGGCGATCACCTGGCCCTCGATCACCACCTGGAGGTGGGCGGCGCGGCTCACTAGGCGCAGATGCAGCAGCTGTCCTGGTGGCCGCTGCGGACGTGTCTCCTCGAAGCCTTGCTTGGCGTGGATGACTACGCGCAATTCTTCGCCCTCGATACGCAGCAGCAGGTCGGGGCGCTCGCCGTGTACGCAGGTGATCAGCGCCTGGCCGGGGTTGCCGGTCTCGTGGTCGGCCAGCGTCAGCGCCAAGGACGCGCTCCACGCTGCGCCGCCGACCGGCACGTTGCAGGCCAGGGCGCAGGCCTCACCCGGCTTGCCGGTGAGCCTGCCGCCCTCGATGCGCACCTCGCCCGAAAGCGTGTCGATGAACTGGATGTCGCCGGGGCTGTCGAAGCCAAGCACCGCGGCCTCGCGTCCGAACAGCGCTTCGCGGCGGCGCAGCGCAGCGCCCTCGGCCAGCGCCGGCTCGCCCATCAGCAGGGTGCGCGCCGCGACCGCGTCATCATCTAGGAGCAGCGCGGCACCGGCGGCGAGCGCCGCCGCGCCCTTGGTGCGCGGCAGTGCGGCTCGCGTGGTCGGCCAGTCGCCGCGCCACAGCGGCTTGACCGCCGCGGCCTCGCCGACCATGGCCGCGAACTGCCGGTAGAGGCCAGCGACCGGGGTACCGGCGAAGGCGGGTTCGAGCGGGCCGGCGAGCGCCGGCAGGGTCTCGGGATGGCCGCCGGACAGGCGCAGGCGCGCCTGGCGGCGGGCGTTCTGCAATTGCTGGACGAGCTTGGCCAGGGTCTCCTGATACAGTGCCTCGGCCTCGCTGCGGTTGCCGGATAGGGCGAGATCGCGCACTTCGTCGAGTCCGGCGAGACGCTGTGCGACCGCCGGCGCATCCGACGTCGGCAGCGCGGCGAGGCGCTCGCGATACCAGGCGCTGCCGTCGAGGGCGAGCTGACCGAGGCGCAGGGTGATTGCGGGCTTGATGTCCTCGGTACCGGGCTTGCCGGTCAGCTCCTGCCCGAAGCGGCGCAGGCGCATCTCAGCGGCGCCCCAGGCGTGATCGGCGACTAGGCCGTCGACGGCTCCCTGCACGGCGCGCCAGCGCGCCGCCGGGCTGCCGGCGGCGGGTGCCACCGGGGTCGTGGACTCTTCGCCGCCCCCAGCCGGCCTGGTCCCGCCGGCGTGCGGCTTGGCTGCCTCGGGATCGGGCCCGAGCAGCTTGTCGAGTCCGCTGTGGATGCCGTGGCTGAGCGACAGCCCGGACATCGCGTAGGCGACGCCGATCACCACCACCACCAGCACCCACATGAGCGTGCGGCGCAGGCGGCGGTGATCCTGGGCTTCAATGCGGTCGACCGCGCCCTGGGCGGCGGCCTCGATGCGGCTGCTGATCGGTTCGGCCCCGCGCCGCGCCGACGCACGCGGGCGCGGCGCTGGAGGCGGGCTCTCCTTGGCTTTTTCCGGAACGCGCGGCGGCATGGCCGCGACCAGGCCGCGCACCACGCGCAGCTCGACCAGCATCTCGTCCATGCTGGCATGGCGCCACGCGGGATTCTTCGAGAGCATGCCGTGCACCAGCTCGTCGAGTTTGGCGGGCAGCGCGAGCTCGCGCAGACGCTCAAGCAGGTTCGGGATGGGGCGGTCGCGGTGCGCCTCGAGGATGGCGCGTGGGCTGGCGTCGTCGAAGGGCGGCTCGCCGGCGATCAGGTGGAAGAGCACGCAACCCAGGCTGTAGACGTCGCTGCGCGCGTCGCCTTCCTTACCAGCGGTGCGCTCGGGACTAGTGTACCAGGGATTGCCGACGATCTCCGCCTGCGCATCGCGGGTGCGGTGGCGGGCGCTGTCGAGCACGCTGACCAGCCCGAGGTCGAGCAACTTGACGTGCCCGTCGCTGGCAAGCATGAGGTTGGCGGCGGTGACACCGAAGTGGAACACGCCCTTGGCGTGTGCCGCCTGCAGGGCGGTGGCTGCCTGGTCGACGACCAGCAACGCCAGCCCAGGCTCGACGCGCCCGTCGCGCGCGATGAGGTCTTCGAGAGTATCGCCAGCGACCAGCTCCATGCTGTACCACAGGTGGCCGTCCTGCTCGCCACAGTCGTGAATCTGCGCGATGCCGGGATGCTGGACGCTGCCGGAGCGGCGCGCGGCGGCGAGCAGCCGGGCCGCGAAGCCGTCCTCGCGCGCCACCAGGGCGGCGGTGAAAACCTTGACCGCCACCGCGCGCTTCATCGCAACCTGGGTGGCGCTGTAGACCACGCCCATCGCGCCGGCGCCCAGCACAGCCTCCAGCCGGTAGCCGCCAAGCTCGGTGCCGACCAGCTCTTTGCCGTCATCGGGCAGGGCGGCCTGGCCAGCGGCAGGCGTGGTCGCGGGAGTCTGGCCGTGCAGGACCACGCTGGCCTTGCCGATGATGATGCGGTCGCCGTCGAGCAGACGGCGGGGCGAGAATATCTCTTCGCCATTGACGCGTGTGCCGTTGGCGGAATCGAGGTCCTCAACCCACACCGTGGCATCGGGCTTGGTGAAGACCCGGGCGTGGTGGCGACTGGCTTTGCCGTCGGCGATCACCACTCCGCAGTCGCGCTGCCGGCCGAGGACCAGTTCAGCGGCAATGGGGAACTCCGTGCCCTCGTAGACCAGGTGCGTCATGCGCTGCCAGCCTAGGCCGTCGTGCGGGGGCGCCAGCCCAGGCCTTCCGGCACGCCCGGCGCTCCCTGTCACACCAACGTGTCGGAATGCCAGGGCCCGGGGTGGACGCCCCGGCTGACCATGTCGTTTGCCTCTGGTGTGACGCGATTTGGCGTCTATTTTTCCCCTCCGCCCGGCGCTTCCATGCGCTGCGGCGCCCTCAAGGAACCGGCATGCCGCTCATCGAGACCGTCACCAACGTCGCCAAGCGCCTCCTCGGCACCACCAATGAGTCCGTGCTGCGCCGGGTGTGGCCGACCGTGCTAGAGGTCGCGAAGCTCGAACCGGACATGCAGCTCGCCGACGACGTCACCCTGCGCGCGCGCAGCGCAGCGTTGCGCGAGAAGATCCTCGGCGGGGCGCCGCTGGAGAGCGTGATGGTCGAGGCCTTCGCCCTGGCGCGTGAAGCCGCCGACCGCCGCATCGGCATGTGGAACGCCCTCGATCCCAAGCGCGGCTTCCCGGAGGATGCCTGGGGCGAGGCGCGCGGCGCCATCACGGTGGCGCGCGAGCAGCTCGCGGCCGGCACCCCGCCCTGGGACATCGACCTGCCGGCCAGCGCCTATGCGGCGGTGCGCCGCCACTCGCCACACTCGGTGCCCCCTTTCCGCATGCGCGCCCACGATGTCCAAGTGCTGGGCGCGGTGGTGCTGCACCAGGGCAGGATCTCCGAGATGCGCACCGGCGAGGGCAAGACCCTGGTCGCGTCGCTGACGTGCTACCTCAACGGCCTGGGCGGTCGCGGCGTGCACGTCATCACCGTCAACGACTACCTCGCCGCGCGCGACGCCAACTGGAACGCACCGACCCTGCGCTTCCTCGGCGTCAGCGTCGGCGCCATCCAGAGCAACCAGCCGCCGCACCTGCGCAAGGCGATCTACGCCTGCGACGTGACCTACGGGACCAACAACGAATTCGGTTTCGACTACCTGCGCGACAACCTCGCCAAGAGCCCCGACGAGCAGGTGCAGACGCGCCGCACCTTCGCGGTCATCGACGAGGTCGATTCGGTGCTGGTCGACGAGGCGCGCACACCACTGATCATCAGCGGCCCCGCGGTCGGGCGCATGCAGCACTACAAGCCGGCCGACGAGGTCGCGCGCCAGCTGGTCAAGGACGTCGACTTCGAAGTCGACATCAAGGACCGCCAGATCACCCTCAGCGAGGTCGGCATCGACAAGGCCGCTAAGCTCTTCGGCGTCGCGAACCTGTACGACGGCGACGCCATGCAGCTGCCGCACTACCTCGACAATGCGCTCAAGGCGCACCACCTCTACCACCGCGACAAGGAATACCTGGTCGCGAACGGCCAGGTGAAGATCATCGACGAGTTCACCGGCCGCACCATGGATGGCCGACGCTGGTCCGACGGCCTGCACCAGGCGATCGAAGCCAAAGAGGGAACCGAGGTCAAGGAGGAGAGCCAGACCTACGCGACCATCACCCTGCAGAACTTCTTCCGCCTCTACAGCAAGCTTGCCGGCATGACCGGCACGGCGATGACCGAGGCCAATGAATTCAACGCCATCTACAAGCTCGAGGTGGTGGCGATCCCACCCAACAAGCGCGTGCAGCGCACCGACTACGCCGACCTGATCTTCGGCAGCGAGAAGGAGAAGTTCGAGGCCATCGGCAAGGAGGTTGAAGACCTTCACGCCATGGGGCAGCCGGTGCTGGTCGGCACCATCTCGGTCGAAGTCTCGGAACGCCTGTCGGAGCTGCTCAAGCGCCGCGGCGTACCGCACGAGGTGCTCAACGCGCGCCACCACGCACGCGAAGCCGAGATCGTCGCCAAGGCCGGGCAGTTCGGCGCGGTGACCATCGCCACCAACATGGCCGGGCGCGGCACCGACATCATCCTTGGCGCGATCAGCGCGGCCGAGGCCTTCAAGCATTGGCAGGCGCACGGCCTGATGCCGAAGAAGCTCAAGCCTGACAGCAGCGCCGCCGACATCGACGAGGCCACCCTCGACCTGTGGGCCACGCACTTCCTTGGCGAGCAGGACGCCGCGAAACTCAAGAACCAGCCCGCCGACCACGTGCTCAAGGCGATCAACGAGCGCCGCCGCCAGAACGGCTTCCCGCCGCTGCCGTCGCCTTCGACCTTCGCGGCCGGCGTCGATGTGCGCCAGCTCGGCGGCCTGCGCATCACCGGCACCGAACGCCACGAGAGCCGACGCATCGACAACCAGTTGCGCGGCCGCAGCGGCCGCCAGGGCGACCCTGGTTCATCGCGCTTCTATCTGTCCCTCGACGACGACCTGATGAAGCGCTTCGCCGGCCCGATGGTCGCCAACATGATGCGCCGCCTCGGCCTGAAGGACGGCATCCCGATCGAATCGCGCATGGTCACCAACCAGGTCGAGAAGGCGCAGAAGAAGGTCGAGGAGTTCCACTACGGCATCCGCAAGAACCTGCTCGAATACGATCAGGTCGCGAACAGCCAGCGCAGCCTGATCTACCGCCAGCGCCAGCAGATCATCGAGGGCAAGGAGCTCGACAAGCTGCTGCTTGCGCTCTACCGCCAGTCCACTGACCAGATGGTGCAGAAGGCCGCCGACGACGGCACGCGCGGGCTGGAGCTCGCCAAACGCGTCGCCGAGGAATACGCCAAGGACTATGGCCTGCCTGCGCCGACCGTCGAGACCCTGCCCGTGAAGGACGGCGGCGACGCCACCCGCGACTTCCTGATGAAGGAGATCACCGCGGCGGTCGAGGCGCGGCGCAAGGAGATGGGTGAGGTCTTCGAGCATGTCCTGCGCTTCGTACTGCTCGACACCATCGACCGGCGCTGGAAGGACCACCTCTACTCGATGGACCACCTGCGCCACGCCATCGGTCTGGAGTCGTACGCGCAGAAGGACCCGCGCATGCGCTTCAAGGAGGAGGGCTACCGCCAGTTCATGATGATGAACGAGCTCATCCATCAGGAGGTCGCCCGCATCTTCTTCCGCCTCCAGGTGCAGGCCGCCCCGCCCGAACCCGAGACCCCCGGCCCCGCCGGCCACATCGAGGCCGGTGGCTTCCGCCCCGCGGCCGCGACCGCGACCATGTCGGCCCAAGTGCCGGCGATGGCGATGGCCGCGGGTGCCGCCGGCGGTCCCGACCTGCTCGCCCCGGCCAGCCAGTCGCGGCCCGCCGCGACCGACCCATGTCCGTGCGGGTCGGGGATGCTGTTCCGCCACTGCCACGGCAAGTGACCGGCGCCGCCGTCCCCGGATGATGGCGACGTTGTGGTGGATACGCCGATGAGCCGCAGACCCTCGCTGCGCCTGGTGGCGGTGGCGCTGGTCGGGCTGGCGGCGAGCGCCGCGCTGTGGGTCGTCATGCATGCCTCGGAAGATGCGCGCGCACAGGGCGAATTCGCCGCGCTGTGCAGCCGCCACGCGCGCGCCATCGAGCAGAGTTTCGCCGACCTCGGCGACGAACTCTACTCCCTGCGCGGCCTGTACTCGGCGAGCCGCCAGGTCGAGCGCGCCGAGTTCCACGCCTTCGCTCAGGTCATCATCGGGCATACCCCGATGATCCGCTCGATCTCCTGGACGCCGCGCATCCCGGCCGCAGAGCGGGTCGCTGCCGAGACGGCGATCCGCGCGGATGCGGGCGAAGATCAGCGCACCCGCGACTTCGTGGTCCGCGAGCTCGCCCCGAACGGCGCAATGATCCCTGTCGGCGCCCGCGCCGAGTACTTCCCGGTGGCCTTCATCGAGCCGTTTGCTGCGAATTTCGCTGCCTACGGGTTCGACATGGGCAGCGAGCCGGTGCGCCGCGTATTGCTCGAACGCGCACGCGACCTCGACCAGGTCTGCACCACGCCGCCACTGCGATTGGTCCAGGAGACCGCGCGGCAGTTGGCTGTGGTGGTCTACCTACCCCTGTTCGCCAACGGCACCGTCCACGCGACCCCAACAGCGCGTTGCCTGGCGTTGACCGGTTATGTCGGGGCGACCGTGACCATCGCTACCCTGGTCGAATCAGCCTTGTCCAGGCTGCCCGCGGCCGGACTGGAGATGACACTGCGCGACGCCGGGGCGCCAGAGGCCGGCGACGTCATCCACCATTCGCGCCTGGGTGGAGGCGAGGCGGCCGCCGGGGCGCGCACCTGCCACCTTGAGATCGCCGTCGCCGACCGCCACTGGCGGATCGATTTCGCCGCGGCACCGGCCTTTACCGCCCTGCACCGCACCTGGCATGCAGAGCTGGTGCTTGCCGCGGCGCTCCTCGCCAGCGCTCTGGCCTGCGGCCTGGTGCGCAGCATCGACCGCCAACAGGCGGTGATCGCCCGTCATGTCGCAGAGCGTACGCGCGAGCTCACCGCCGCGATCGCCGTCGCTGGCGAAGCCGAGAGCGGACTGCGCCGCAACCAGGCGGCGATGGCGCGCAGCGAGGCGGCGCTGCGTGCCAGCGAGGAACGACTCCAACTGGCGCTGCGCGGCACCAATGATGGCATCTTCGACTGGGACCTGCGCTCCAACACCTCGTTCGTCTCAGAGCGCATGGAGGCGATGCTCGGCTACGGACCAGGCGAGATGAACACCGCCGCCGCCGGGGACTGGACCACCAACCTCATCCATCCCGACCACCGCGACCTGGTGCGCGCGCGCCTGCAGCAGCACTTCGCGGGCGAGAGCGCCTTCCACGAGTCCGAGTTCCGCATGCGCACCAAGGACGGTGGCTGGCGCTGGATCCTGTGCCGCGCCCAGGCGGTGCGTGGGCCGGACGGCGTGCCGCGGCGCATGCTCGCCACGTTCACCGACATCGGCGTGCGCAAGCGCGCCGAGCAGGCGCTGGGCGAGAGCCAGCGCCAGTATCAGACCCTGGTCGACAGCCTGGGCGTGGTGGTCTTCCAGACCGATCTGGAGGGGCGCTGGACCTTCCTCAACCCATCGTGGACGCGCATCACCGGCTATGCGGTCGAGGCCAGCCTCGACCAACCGTTCCTCGACCTGGTGCGGCCGGAAGAGCGTGCCGGCTGCGCCGAGCGCTTTGCGGCCATGCTCGCCGGCACCGCCGAGGTCACCCAGCACCAGGTGCGCTATCGCACCGCCTCCGGCGAGGAGATCTGGGTGGCGATCACCGCGCGCCTGCTGCGCAACGCTGGCGGGCGCATCGTCGGCACGAGCGGCACGCTAAGCGACGTCACGGCCGAGCGCGAGGCCCAGGGACAGATCCTGCGTGCGCGCGATGCGGCCGAGGCTGCCGACCGCGCCAAGACGGAATTCCTCGCCACCGTCAGCCACGAGATCCGCACGCCGATGAACGGCATCATCGGCATGGCCGAACTGCTCGCGCGCACGCGCCTCGAGCCCGATCAGCGCAGTCAGCTCGAGGCGATCAGCACCTGCAGCGGCGGGCTGCTCGCGCTGATCAACGACATCCTCGACTACTCGAAGATCGCCGCCGGGCGGCTCGACCTCGAGAACGTGCCGTTCGACCCGCGCACGCTGGTCGAGGACGCGGTCGCGCTGCTCGCGCCGCAGGCCGCCGCCAAGCGCCTGGAACTGACCTGGACGGTCGCCGCCGAGGTTCCTCAGATGGTGCTCGGCGATCCCGGCCGCCTGCGCCAAGTGCTGATCAACCTGCTCGCCAACGCCGTGAAGTTCACCCCTGCCGGCACGGTGGCGATCGAGGTGACCGCCGGCGCGTTCTCGGCGCACGGCTTGGAGTTGGCCTTGGCCATCGCCGACACCGGCATCGGCATCAGCACCGCCGAGCAGGCGCGACTGTTCCAGCCCTTCACGCAGGCCGACAGCTCGACCACGCGCCGCTTCGGCGGCAGCGGCCTGGGCCTGGCGATCTCCAAACGTCTGGCCGAGCTGCTCGGCGGCGGCATCACCCTGACCAGCGCGCCCGGCCGCGGCAGCATCTTCCGCTGCACCATCATGGTCGCCACCGCGCCGCTGACGCCGCTGGCGGGCGCAACCGTGGTGCAGGACGGGGTCGTAGTCCTGGCCGCGGCACAGGTGCCGGCGGTGCGCGCCATGCTCGCCAGCCAGCTGCGCAACCTTGGCGTGACGGTGATCGAGGCCGGCGATGAAGGCGCGGTGCGGGCCGCGCTCGCTTCCGCCGCCGACGGGTTGCGGCCCGGACTGGGCATCCTTGACCTCGCGCTGGCCGCTGCGCTGGCGGGCGAGCTGCGGGCCGCCGGGCTGCCCTGGCTGCTGCTCGGCTTTCCCGACGACCGCGAGCACGGCGTCGCTCTGGGCGCGGCGGCGACGCTGGCCAAGCCGCTGCGCCGCGAGCAGCTGCGTCGCGCCCTGCGCAGCATGCTTGCACCGGTTGCGGTCGCCCACGTGGATGAGGCACGCACCGTGCCGCCGGCGCTGCCGGGACGGCGCATCCTGCTGGTCGAGGACAACCCCATCAACCAGCACGTCGCCCAGCACCTGCTGCTCGGCTTCGGCTGCGCAGTGGCGTGCGCGGGCAGCGGCCGCGAAGCCCTCGACCTGGCGGTGGCCGACCACTTCGATGCCGTGCTGCTCGATTGCCAGATGCCCGAACTGGACGGTTACGACACCAGTCGCGAGCTGCGCCGGCGCGGCCTGCGCATACCGATCATCGCCCTCACCGCCAACGCCGGAGAAAGCGACCGGGCGCGCTGTTTGGATGCGGGGATGGACGACCACCTCGGCAAGCCGGTCGGAAGCGAAGCCCTGCTGGCCATGTTGCGCCGCTGGCTCGAGCCGGCGGGATTGGTTGTGGCCGCGGACGCCACCGGCACCGGCCCCCTGTCGCCACCCGCGCTCGATTCCGTGGCCTTTGCGGTGCTGCGCAAGCAGCTTGGCACGAATGCGCTCGCCGAGCTTTACCAGCTCTACGACAGCCAGATCCCGCCGCTGCTGCAGGGCCTCGACGAGGCACAGCGCCGCGACGACCACGCCGAGCTGCGCCGCGTGGCGCACCGCCTGCGCGGCGCCGTGCTGAACCTCTGCCTGAGCGCCTTCGCCGATCACATGCGTCACCTTGAGCACGCCGCAACGGCCGGTGATGCGGTGCGCATCGCCACGCTGATGGCGGAGGTGCCGAGGGTGGTGAAGCGGGCGAATGAGGCGTTGGCGGGGATGCGGGCTGATGGCTGATGGCTGATGGCGAAGCGGAGCAGCGCACCCATTCGCCGGATTGTAGGCACTCCATCAATGCGGTGCTTCTGGATTTTCGGGAGCTTCCTTCCCGAGGAGATGCAGATTCGCTCATTTCAGGCGTTCACTGCGCGACAGGTGAGCGTATGACAGATCCCATGGAGATTCGGGGAAGTCATCCTGGGAGCGCCGAGCCCCAGCTCGGCTGGCTTCATGGCATTTCGAGCCGAGCTGGGGCTCGGCGCTCCCAGGTGGGAGCTGTCCATGCTCGTGACAGAAGTTCGGGGATCGACAATCAGCTAGCAGCCACTCGCCACCGGCGGCACGCATAAGACCGGCGCGCAGCCCTCAGCCATTCGCCGCGGGCGGCAGGCACGGCACCGGCGCAAACATCGGCACGGCTGACAACGGCCGCACATGCACATCGATCGGCGCACCGCCGGTGACGCGCATGTCGCCGGTGACCTGATAGAAGCGGCCGGGAACGATCAGGCCACCGTTCAGGCGGGTGCTGCTGGGATCCTCCGGGAAAAGAGCGATGGCGTAGCCGCCTTGTCCGTGATCGCTGATCACCGGGTCGGGATCGCGGCCCGGCACATAGTGCATGGCCGCCCAGGTGCCTTCACCCGTGATCTGCTGCCCGTGCGCGGTCAGCGCAACTCCGCCGGTCCGGACCTGCTGACCGAGGTCGTGCGCAATGGGGCCGGCGGCGATTGCCGCTCCGGCGCCCGTGGGGTCCGCTTCTGCCGCGGCAGGGCGGCCCCGCGACGCGCTCGCAACGTCGACGGCTCCTGCCCCGACCACGCCGGTTGCGGGAACGGACTGGCCTCCTGGCTGGGAAATGGCCATGGTGCCGCCCGCGACGCGGGTCGGCGTCCCACCTCCGGCTAGCTGGTGCTGGTGACCGAGCAGGTCGCGTGCGCGCGGCAGGGCCGCGAGCGTCTCGGCATCGAGCGCCGGGAGTTTGGGGATGCGGTGGTCGTCGAGCTGACCGAGCAGCGCGTAGGCGCGCGCCTCGGCGGCGGAGAATGAGCCGAGCCGGGACTCGACCGGTCGCGCCGGGAGCTGGGCGATGCCCGGGGCGGGTAGCGTGGGCGTGGAAGCAGGAACCACAGCGGGCGCGCCCACGAACCACAGCAGCGCTGCCCCGGTCGCCAGGGCGCCGAGCAGCGCCAGCACGGCGCGCGAAACGAGGGTGCGACTCCTGTTGGTGGCGACCACGGAGTCTAGTTCTGCGACAAGGTGACAGTGACCGTGGTGAAATCCTGGGTCGTCGGGAAGATGATGGTGATCGGAGGACCGACGACGCCGACGTTCGGCGCGCCATTCCCGTTCCCGGTGCTGAACGGATCGGGGGATTCGGTATCCGAATCGAAGTCGGTGGCGATCCCGGTCTGGTTGTCGGTGGGCCAGTAGGCCAAGGTCACGGGCGTGCTGCTGACCGCGGCGAATTCGATGGTCTGGAAACCGGTGCCGCTCGCGGCGATGACCTGCGGCGAATTCCGGCTGTCGGTAAAGGCGTTGCTACGATCGCCGTTGCCAATGAAGGAGACTTCCTGACGCATCATCGGGATGCGGTGGTAGACCGTGTTCCATAACTGGTCGACAGCAGCCACCCCGGCGGTGGTGGCGATGTCCTCATAGACGGTGTCAATCAGGGTTCCCCAGGTATTGCTGCTCGCCGTCCCCCCATTGGCCACGCTGATGCGCCGGAAAAAATCCGTGTTCACGAAGAACTGTGCACTGCCCGTGGGTTCGTTGTGGGTGATCGCACTGGTCTCGCATTGGTAGCCGGCGTGACGTTGCGCCGCGACCGAGTAGTTCGCATTGGCGCTCAGGGTGCTGGCGCCGGACTGGCCACGCAGGGCATTGAGTTCGCCCAGCACGGTCGCGGCGAAGTTCGGCGGATTTGAATTCAGTCCGGTGGTGAAACTCCACGACCGCGAGAAGGTTTCCACGGCGGTGGTGGCCGAGATGGCGACCGTGTAGTTGGTACTCGCGAGGAGGGCGCCCTTGGCCATGATGTAGATTTCACCTGGGCGCAGCCGATTTCCGCGCGCGGTGTTCGGTATGGCCTGATCGAGAAAAACATCGGCGCCGGGGGGTTTGGTCGCGCTCTGGCTGCCGCCGACCAGGACGTACGACGGTACCACGGTGCCGCTCGGTGTGCCGACGCCTCCACCGCCGACGCCTCCACCTGCGCCGCTACTCGGCGTCGTATTCGTACCACCCCCTCCACATCCGGCGAGCACGGCGGTGACCATCGGAATGAGCAGGTGCTGCGCGCGCATGAGGGGCTCCACAATGAGGGAGCTGGAGTATGCCTCCAGCGGACCCCCGACTCCACGCCCATCCCACCCGACCTGCTACGCATGGATGCCACGCTTCATGGCACGCATCCCCACGGCGGAAACCGCTGGCGCACGGCCGATTCCACCACAAACCGGGGCGATGAGCGAACTCGATGGTTCGGTATGGCTGCTGGCCGGCGCGGCGATGGGCGCCTTTCTGGCCTGGGGCGTGCTGCGCGCCAAGGTACGCGACGCCTACCAGCACGGCCATGAGCATGGCGAGGCCGAGGCCACGGCCGCCCAGGCGACCCTGGTGGAGCGGCTCGCCGGCCACGAGCGCGCCGCCGACGCCCTGCGGGGCGCGCTCACCAAGGCCGAAGGGACCCTCGGTGCGCTGCAGGCCGAGCACGGCGCCCTGCGCACCGCACACGCGGCGCTGGGCACCCGCGCCGCGGCCGAGCGCGCCGCGGCGGAGGAGACGCGCGCCCTGCTCGGCCAGGTGCGCGAGCAGTTTGCCGACGCCTTCCGCGCGCTTTCGGCCGACGCCTTGCGCGCCAACAACCAGTCCTTCCTGGAATTGGCGACGAGCGCGCTCGCGACCTTCCAGGAGGGTGCGCGCGGCGACCTCGCGGGGCGCCAGCAGGCCATCGATGCGCTGGTCGCACCGATCCGAGCATCGCTCGAGCAGGTTGGCGGCGCGCTCGGCGAGCTCGAACGCGCGCGTGTCGGCGCCTTCGCCACCCTCACCGAGCAGCTGCGCAGCCTGGCCGACGGCCAGGGCCGGCTGCAGGGCGAGACCGCGAACCTGGTGCGCGCGCTGCGCGCCCCGGCGGTGCGCGGGCGCTGGGGCGAGATCCAGCTCAAGCGCGTGGTCGAGCTCGCCGGCATGCTCGAGTACTGCGATTTCAGGGTCCAGACGACCAGCGACGACGGGCGCCTGCGGCCCGATCTGGTGGTGCGCCTGCCCAACCGCAAACAGCTGGTGGTCGACGCCAAGGCGCCGCTGCAGGCCTATCTCGACGCGCTTGAGGCCGGTGACGAGGCGACCCGCGCGCTGCGCCTGCAGGACCATGCCCGCCAGGTGCGCGGGCACCTGCAGGCGCTTGGCGCGAAGGCCTACTGGGATCAGTTCGCGCCCAGTCCGGAATTCGTCGTGCTGTTCCTGCCCGGCGAGACCTTCTTCAGCGCTGCGCTCGAGGCCGATCCGTCATTGATCGAGGTCGGCGTCGACCAGCGCGTCATCCTCGCCACCCCGACCACGCTCATCGCCCTGCTGCGCGCCGTCGCCTACGGCTGGCGGCAGGAACAGCTCAGCCGCAACGCCGACGAGATCAGCCGCCTCGGCGCCGGCCTGTACGAGCGCGTACGCACCCTGGCCGAGCATTTCACCGACCTGCGCAAGGCACTCGACCGCACCGTCGAGTGCTACAACAAGGCGGTCGGCTCACTCGAGAGCCGCGTCCTGCCCGGCGCACGCCGCTTCAAAGAGCTTGGCGCCGGCAGCGGCGACGACATCCCCCAGCTCGAAGGCGTCGACAAGGCGCCACGCGCCCTGCAGGCGGAGGCTTTCGCCGCGACACCACCCACCCCGGACAGCAATCACGAGCAGGCTGGCATTCGTGAGGCCTGACGGTAGCGTGCGGCCGGTCACCCTCCGGTAGGCCGACTCAACTCACCCGGACCGATTGGTCCCAGTCCAAGGATTCCAACCATGCGTACCCTCACCGCCTCCCTCGCGTTCCTCGGCGTGCTCGCCATCTCGGGCTGCGGCGATGATGCCAAGCCCGTCGTCGTCACGCCCGCGCCCACGACCACCCCGGCCCCCGCCGCCGCCGACGCCCCCAAGCCCGGCGCCGAGGCCGTCAAGGAAGCCGCCAAGGACGCTGCCACCAAGACCGCTGATGACGCCAAGGCCGCCGCCGATGCCGCCAAGGCTGCCATCGACAAGAAGTAAGCTGCCGGCCGGCATGCGCCGGCAGGCATCCGGGTCTCACCCGCGCCGCTCCACCGTCTGGTGGGGCGGCTTTTTTGTTTGCGCTGACTGCAGGCGCGTCAGGGCTTGAGCTCGGCCTCGCCGGCGACGGTTCCACCACTGGCATCGGTGATGGTCGCACTGACCTGATAGAGGCGGCCGGCAATGCTCGCGACCAGGGGCAGTGCTACCGCAGCCTGCCCCGCAGGCGCGATCGTGAGCGAGCCGGTCCCGGCCGCGCCGAGATAGGCGCTGGTCTTCACCGGCGCCGCGAATGTGCCGCCGACGCGTGCGCGCTCCCCGGCGAGCGCCAGCGTCCAGGTCACGACCTGCGGCTGCTGCGACTGGTTCGACACCACCAGTTCGACGGCGGGCTTGCCGTCCCTGGTGGCGGCGTGGATCTCGACCCCAAGTCGGCCGGTGAGAACCGGCCGGCAGCCGACCTGCGCCCTGGTTGCGCCCGCCGTGTCGGCGAGGCGCACCGTCACCGTGCCGGCGCGCGCCAGACTGCCGGCGGGCGAGGTGACGGTGAAGCGCAGCGGCTGGCCGGCGGCGCGTTCGACGTTCCACCCGAGCGGCGCCTCGAGGGTCACCAGCTTGGCATCTGCGCCGGTCGCAACCTCGATGACGCCGGGCACGCCGCGCATCAACCGCGCCGGTGCGGCGGTGATGCTGAGCAGCGGCGCGGCGGTCTGCACCGGCAGCTGCGCCGGGCCGTCGTACGCGAGCAGCACCGGATCCGGTCCGACGCTCATGCCGAGGCCCTTGCCACCCGTCTTGAAGGTGGTGCGCCGGCCATCGATGGCGATCGCCACCACCTCGTCGACGCCGGGGAGCGGCAGGGTGAGATCGGCGCGGCCCTGGGTCTTGTCGATGATCGCGAAGCAGTGGCCCGCGGCGTCGCGGAACAGGCAGCCGGTGACGCCGTCCGCCCAGGTGCGTTCCTGCACGAAGGCCTTGTCGAGGATGCCGTTGATGAGGTTGTAGCAGGACACCGCGTCGAGCCGCGCCGCGTAGGCGTTGTAGCGGCTGTCGAACATGTTGAAGGCGTCGCCCGAGGTGCCGAGCGCGCGCCCGTCGGCGTCGGGATAGAGCAGGTCGAACCAGTTCATGCTCGCGCCGCCTGCGGCGAAGAAGGCAGCGAACTTGCGGACCATGTCGGCGGCGATGTGCTGGCGGGTCAGGCCCTGGCTGTTGAGGCCGATCTCGGTCGACCACATCGGCTTCACGCAGTGGTACTTGGCCATCAGCGCCTGGTACTGCGCCAGGGTCTTGCGCACGTCGGCGGGCGTCTCGTAGATGTGAAAGTCGAAGGCGTCGCACGCGTCCTGGTAGCCGGCCTGGAAGTACTCTTCGTTCGGCTCGACCGAGGTCGCGACCACGATGCAGTCGGGCGCGACCTTCTTGAGCTCGTCGTAGGCGATCTTGTAGGCGCGCACCTGTTGCTTCACCTGCTCGCCGGTGCCGTGCGGCTCGTTGCCGAGGTTGACCACGATGGGCTTCGGCTGGTGGCCACCGAAGGCGGCGAACCAGCTGCGGATGGCGCCGCGGATGGTGGTCTCATCGGTCCACTTCTCCCAGCCAGGATGGTGGTACTCGATGGCATTCAGATTGGCCGGGCAGCCGGTAAGGATGGCGGCGCCGAGCTCCTTGCACAGCTCGATGCCCGGCGCCTGGGCCTTGTAGGGCGCGGCGGCGTCGGCGCTGCCCCACAGGCCGATGGTGCGGAAACCGAGGCGGTCGCTGAGGCGGATGTAGTCTGGGATGCGGTTGTCCCAGTCGCGCGCGGTGAAGGGGATCTTCGCCGGCGGGAACGCTTTGCTCGCGGCCACCGGCACGATGGCCAGGCCGGCGCTGTCGTGATAGGGTTCGATATCGGCGAGCGGCACCTGCGCGTGCACTTCGTAATAACGGCCGGGCTCGAGCGCGACGCCGGCGAGATCGGCGCCCGCGCGGTAGCGGAAACCCTCCTTGGTGCGGCCATCGGCGGTCAGGGGGATGCTCACGGGCAGCGACTGCTCGGCGCCCCAGTAGTCACGCACCACCCAGGTCAGGGTGCGCTCGGCCGGCGCCAGCTCGCGGCGCGTCAAGGCGGTGAAGGTGACTGTGCGCGGCGCGTCAGGCAGGATGAGGTTGCCGAGCGAGGGCGTCGCCACCACCAGGCGTTCGACCGCGGGCAGGCGGCGCGCGGTGTCGAGCGGCTTGACCGTCAGGTCGTCGATGCGGAACTTCCCGACGGTCTTCTCGATGCGCGCGGTGAAGCGGCCGGCCACCGTCTGATAGGGCATGGTCACGCGCTTGCCCTGCACCTGCCAGGGGCGGCTGCCATAGGGCACGGCGATCTCCGACATGGCGATGACCGCGCCGCCGGCGTCGAGGGCCTCGAAGCGCAGCGCGCCGCAATACGATGCGTCGGGCGACTCGAGTTCGCAGGACGTCGCCGCGCTGATCTCCCACAGGCCCGGCGCGACCGGGAAGGTCGGTGACGCGGCCGCACAGGGCTGGTCGCGCTCCGCAGCGCCGCGCTCGAACTGCAGGGCGTTGGCGCCGGCGAAGGCCTGGTCGCCCGAGATCGTGACCTTGCCCTCGTACGTCCAGCCGGCGGGCAGCGCGGTCGCTCCTTCGAAGCCGCACGTCCAGCCGATGGTGCCGACGCGCACCGTGGCGACGAGCTGCGACACCCACACCGTCGCGGCCTGACCGTGGCGCCCGGCGAGCAGCACGAAGTTGCGCAGGTGGCCGATCCAGCCGTCGCCACGCTTGGGATCACCGCCCCATGATTCGTATTTGTCGACGCCGGCCACCGCCTCGGCGGTGCCGCGCTTGGCGAAGAAACGCGCGATCGGGAAGGTCACCAGCCGCCAGTCCTCGGACGGCGCACCCAGGGAGAGGCCGATCTGGTGGCAGCGGTCGGCGCCATCGACCAGGCGCAGGGTGACGCGCTCCAGGCCCGGCGCCTTCAGCCAGAACGAGACGCTCTCGACCTCCAGCTTCTGATCAGCGACGTTGCGCTCCATGTCGACGTAGTTGCCGCCCTTGCTGAGGTCGGCGACCAGGCGCAGGCTGGGCTGGCCGTCCTTCTGCACTTGCGGGTCGAAGACCACCTCGCCGGTGGCGCCTGGGAACTCCGCGCCGTTGTTGAAATGCCAGCCCTTGGCGGGCTCTTTGGCGTCGAACAGCGGGATGTCCTCGGCCATGGCCGCGGCGGCGCAGCAGGCGAGGAGGGCCAGGGTGGGCAGATGGGCGTGGGGCACGGGGAACCCTTGGAATGGCGGACCGGAACGGGTGGTCGATCAGGCCGGTGTACTACGGAAACGCGCCGGGGGCGGAACGTGACAGCTGGAGAGCGTATTTTTATACCTTAATGGACTATTTATGTTGGTGAGGTACAGGCCATCGTGATTCGCACTGAGCTGCGGCGCGCAGGTGACGTCCTCAGGGCCGCTGAAGGCGCCCACCTCTTCCGGAGCCTTCCCGAGACCGCGCGCCGCCGGCGGGCACTCCAGTGAGACCCCGCCAGCGGCGCGCAGTCCCCAAAATGGCCATCCAGCGGATACGGACTCAGGTCGGTGATCCACCAGGTTCCGAGGTATCCTGGGCCACCATGACCGTCTGCCGAAGCGTTCTGACGTGTCCCATCAAGGCGCCTCAACGATCCCCTCCCTCTCTCTGTATATGCTTGCCTACTTGCATACCTGTGCATGAACATCCAACTCGCATCCACCCACGCCTCAGACACCCCATGACCCCACGCCTGTGCCTGATCGCCGTCCTTGCCACCTGCTCGGTCGCTGCCCGCGCCGCCACCGTCGGTGATCCCGCCCATCCCGAGACCCTCGAGAAGGACATCACGGCCGCGCTCGTGGCGGGCACCAAGGCGGTGACGGTGACGCCGGGCGTCTACCAGCTGCCGCAAGGCCTCGGCTTCCGCGATCTCGTCGGAGTGACCCTCGACTTCAGCAAGGTCGAGCTGTCGCTGCATTCCGAGCGCGACGGCGTGTCCTTCGGCGGCTGCCGTGACACCGTGTTCACCGGCGCCACCGTCCACTACGACCACCCGCGCTTCAGCCAGGCGAAGATCCTGGCCTTCGGCAGCGAGAACCAGCAGGTGTGGTACGAGGTGCAGGTCGACGCCGGCTACCCCGTCGACGCCACCTGGAAGTCGTCGGTGATCTTCACCGAGAAAGAGCGCCGCATCAAATTCCACACCTGGGACAGCAGCGCGAAGTCGGTCACGAAGCTCGACGGCGTCGGCCACCTCAAGGTGTACTGGGACGACCGCAACCTGATCCCGCCGCATTGCCCGGTCGCGGTCGGCGACTATCTGGTCTGCCGCGGCGACGGCAGTTCGCTGCTGCACACCGACGGCTGCGTGACCTGCACCTTCAAAGACCTGACCTTCTATTGGGGCGGGATCTTCGGCATCTTCGAGACCGGCCCGTCGGAGGCGAACCATTACCTGCGCATCACGCTGACGCCGGGTGCGATGCCGGCGGGCGCCAGCAACCTGCCGTTCATCTCGCAGAGCGCCGACGGTCTGCACTCAGCGGCGGCGCGGCGCGGCCCCATCATTGAGGGCTGCGACTTCGAGTGCATGCTCGACGACGCCTTCGCCATTCATGGCTACTTCGCGCCGATCCTCGAAGTCGCTGGTCCCACGCTGATCGTCAAGGAGCATACGTTCCGCGTCGGCGATCTGGCGCGCGTCTCAAGCGACAAGGGCTTCCTGGCCGAGGCCACGGTGGCGAAGCTTGAGCACCAGGCCGACCAGCGCTGGGCGATCACCCTGGACAAGGACATCGCCGCCACCAGCGGCTGCAAAGTCGGCAATCCCAACGCCTCCGGCAACGGTTACAAAATCATCAACAACACCGTCCGCGGCAACCGCGCGCGCGGCATCCTGGTCAAGGGCGACAATGGACTGATCGCGGGCAACACCATCGAGGGCTCGACCATGTCGGGCATCAGTGTCGGGCCGGAATACTGGTGGAACGAGGGCGATTACTGCCAGCACGTGACCATCCGCGACAACACCATCCGCCACACCAATTACGCGACCAACGACTTCGGCAACAACGGTGCGATCCTGGTGCACGGCGACGGCACCAAAGGCAATCGCGACATCGTCATCACCGGCAACCGCATCGTGGACGTGAGCGGAGCCAACATCATCGTCGCCTGGGCGGATGGGATGAGAATAGCGGACAATACCTTCTCGGGCTTCCAGCGTGTCGACTTCGGCACGGATGAAAAGCACGGCGCGCTGGTCCTGCTCGACCACTGCGCGAACGTGGCCTTCAGCGGCAACACCACGAGCGCTCCGGGTCCGTTCGCAAAGACCATGCTGCTGAGCGGCAAGGACGTCGTGGGCGTCACGGGCGTGGACACCGGCTTCGCCACGCACTGATCGGACAGGAACCCCGCATGCTCTTCCGCGCCGTCGTCATCGCCATCCTGCTCGCAATCGCTTGCCGCGCGCGGGCAGAAACATTCTCGTACACCAACCCCCTGCCGTTCGCCTACGAGTCGCAGGGCAAGGAGCGCAGCGAGGTCCGCGATCCCTGCATCATCCACGATGGCGGCCGCTATTACGCGATCTTCACCATGTGGCCGTTCGCCAATCGCGACGAGCAGCACCTCGGCGACGTGGACATGGGCAGCTCGCCCGGCATCCGCATGTATTCTTCAACGGACCTGGCCACCTGGAAGGACGACGGCTGGCTGGTGAAGAGTTCGGAGCTGCCGGCAGACTGCCCCTACAAGCACCAGTTCTGGGCGCCGGAGATCCACCACTGCAACGGCAAGTTCTACCTGATCTTCACCGCCAGCAATTGGCAGGCGAAGACCTACAATCTGCAGGAGGGCTACTACGCCTTCATCGGCGTCGCCGACCAGGTCACCGGGCCGTACCAGCACATCACCAAGATCCCGAACGGCCCCTGCGACACCTCGCTGTTCACCGACGAGCACGGTGAGTTCTATCTGGCCATGCCGCGCCGCGATATTTTCGTCCAGAAGGTCGACCTCAGCCGCCTCGACCAGGGCGTGATCACGCGCACCGGTCCCGAGGTCATGGTTGTCACCAGCGCCGACGATCAGCCCGGCGCGACCAGTCCCGACTACCTCGAAGGCCCGTGGGTCGAACGCATCGGCAAGCGCTACTGCATGCTTTACGCTGAACTCTATAAGAACGACGGCTACTGGACCGGCGTCGCCTATGCCGATTCGCCCCTGGGCCCGTATACCAAGGACCCCGAGCGGAAGGTGTTCTTCGGTGGGCACCTCGCCGTTTTCGACGGGCCGGACAAACGGAAATGGGTGTCCTATCGGCGCGAGCGCGCCAACGATGGGCGTGGGCTGATGTGCGTGGATCCGCTGGACATCGATGCGCTGGGGCGGATCCGTGGTGGCGATACCTATAAGCAGAAGGTGATCGTGTCCGTCGCCAAGTGACGACCGGCGACCCTGTCCCTAAGAGAACCTTCACCAGGGTGCGGGCTGAGGGCGGGGGATCTTTAGGGAGTGTGCCACCGATAGTACTAGCGTGTTATCCGACCGCCCTGATGCCTTTTGTCCGTACTCCGTGAAAACACGTAAGGTGTTGCTCTATCTGGTAGTTCATTGTTTTCACTGGGACTAGGACGATCCCCGCTGTGCTCCGCGCACACAAGTCGCAAACCAATGCACGGCACGCATGTAGACCACTGGTCGGTAACATCTCCGATTGGCTGACATGACCGGCCTACGAGCCCGCATATGCAGGTGGATCGCGTTTCCGACCGCTGCGTCGGACGCATCCTGAGCGTACACTCCCAAGGTGCTTCGACCCCCTCCCATGCGCTTCCCGACCTGCACTGCCACCTTCTTGACCGCGTTCCTGGCGACGACGGGCGGCCTTGTCGGCGGCGGCACCAGTGCCTGGGGCGCCGACACCAGCTCGGCGATGCTGGCGTCGGCGTTCGACAAGCAGGTCAAGCCGCTGCTGAACACCTACTGCGCCGTTTGCCACGGCACCGAGAAGCAGAAGGGCGACGTCGACTTCTCCACGGTCAAGGATGGCGAGCAGGCGCTCGGCCAGCTGCCGTTGTGGAAGAGCGCGCTCGCCAAGCTCACCGACCAGGAGATGCCGCCAAGCAAGGAGAAGAAGCAGCCCAGCGATGCGGAGCGGCAGACCATGCAGGTGTGGATGCGCGCCCTCAAGCGCCTGCAGCCGCCCGATCCCGGCCCGTTCATCATCCGCCGCCTCGCGCGCGTCGAGTACGACAACACCATCCGCGACCTGTTCGGCGTCGACCTCAAGGCCGGCAGCGACCTGCCTACGGACGTGCCCGGCGAGGGCTTCGGCAACACCGTCTCGCCGCTGCTGATGGAGAAGTACCTGATCGCGGCCGACGACATCCTCGACCGTCTGATCCTTCCCGACCAGTATCACCTGACCAGCCCGGCCGGACAACTCGGCGCGATCATCGCGGGCGTGCCGGAGGAGGGCAAGCCGGACGGCAAGGAGCGCATCTTCACCTCGCCGGCCGAGCTCACCACCGTGCTCAGCATCCCCGCCGAGGGCACCTATTCTATCCGCATCAAGGCCGGTGCCGAGCAGGTCGGCAAAGAGCCGGTGCGCATCGGCATCCGCTTCGACGGCCAGTTCGTGCAGGAACTGAAAGTACTCGCGCCGACCAAGCGCCCCGCGGTCTACACCTGCTCGACCAAGCTGGTCAACGGCAAGACGCGCTTCTCGGTGGTGTTCATCAACCCCGTCGCCGATGTCGACCTGCCGCCGGCCGCGCCTGCGGCCCCCGTCGGCAACGGCAAGAAAACCCCGGCTGGCACCGCGCCCAAGCCTGCCCCGGGCGCGAAGCCGGCCACGCCGGCCAAGCCGGCCGCCCCCGCCGCCGATCCCAGCAAGGCCGCCAACCGCACCCTGCTGATCGAGAGCATCGAGATCGTCGGCCCACCCGCCGGGTTCGTCGGCGAGGCGCAGCGCCGAGTGTTCGTGGCGCTGCCCGGCAAGGACGTCGCCAAGCGCGACGCCGCGCAGAAGATCGCCCAGGCCTTCGCCTACCGCGCCTACCGGCGCCCGCCGACCGACCTCGAAATCCAGGCGCTGCTCAAGGTGTTCGATCTCGCCGACGGCCAGGACGAGGTCTTCAACGAGTCGATCAAGCTGATGCTCAAGGCCGTGCTGGTCTCGCCGCAGTTCCTCTACCGCACGCCCGACGACCGCGTCGAAGCCAAGGATCCGGTGGTGCCGCTCGGCGACTATGAACTCGCCTCGCGGCTCTCCTACTTCCTGTGGGCGACCATGCCCGACGACGAACTCTTCAAACTCGCCAAGGACGGCAAGCTGCACGAACCCGAGACCCTCGCCACCCAGGTGAAGCGCCTGCTCAAGGACCCGCGCGCGCACGCCCTGGCTGAGAACTTCGCCGCGCCCTGGCTGGGCCTCGACAAAGTCGCCGACACCACCCTCGACGAGAAGAAGTTCCCGGGCGTCACCAAGGACATGCGCCAAGCGCTGGCCGACGAGGGCCTGACCTTCTTCGACGGGATGATGCGCGAGAGCGGCAGCGTGCTCGACTTCATCGACTGCGACTACGCCTACATGAACGGGATGACGGCCAGGCTCTACGGCATCGACTCGGTCAAGGGGCCGAAGATGCAGAAGGTCCACCTCGACGACAAGAACCGCGGCGGCGCCGCGACCATGCCGGGCGTGCTGATGGTGACCTCGACGCCCAACCGCACCAGCCCAGTCAAACGCGGCAAGTGGGTGCTTGAAGAACTGCTCGGCGCCTCGCCGCCGCCGCCACCGCCCAACGTGCCGGCGCTCGACAAGCAGGACACGCCCGAGAACGCCAAGCTCACGTTGCGCCAGAAGACCGAGCGCCACCGCGACGACCCCGCCTGCGCGAGCTGCCACCGCGTGATGGATCCGATCGGCTTCGGCCTCGAGAACTTCGACGCCATCGGCCGCTGGCGCGACCGCGACGACACCGGTGGGCCAGTCGACGCCGTCGGCGAATTGCCGGGCAAGCAGCGCTTCAGTTCGCCGAGCGAGCTCAAAAAGATCCTGATGGGCCGGAAGGATGAATTCCTGCGCACTTTCACCAGCAAGCTGCTCGCCTTCGCGCTTGGCCGCAAACTGGTCGGCTACGACGAGGTCGTGGTCGAGGACCTCGTCGAGCAGATGGCCAAGGACGAGTACAAGCTCGACACCCTGATCGGCCGCATCGTGGCCAGCTATCCCTTCCGCAATCGCCAGACCCTCCATTAGTCCTGCACGGAGCACCCCATGGCCCACCGCACCACCCTCTCGCGCCGCACCTGCCTCAAGGGGCTGGGCGTGGCCATGGCGCTGCCCTTCCTCGAGACCATGACCTGGGGCGAGACGCCCAAGGGCGCGGCCAAGAACCCGGTGCGCATGGCCTTCCTGCAGTCGCCCTTCGGCGTCTACCCGGACAATTTCTGGCCCAAGGACGCCAAGACCTTCGGGCCCTCGGGCGTGGTCCCGCCGACGCTCGAGCCGCTGCGCGCGCTGCTCGGCGACTGCCTGGTCATCCAGGGCCTGCAGAACCCCGGGATCAACGCCACCAAGGGCTCGACCCACCTGGTCGAGACCTCTTCGTGGCTGACCTGCACCGCGCCCAAGGGCGGCGGCATGGTCGAGGTCGGCGTCTCGGCCGACCAGATCGCGGCGCTGCAGGTCGGCGCGTACACCGCCATCCCCTCGCTCGAGCTCGGCATCCAGAACTCGAACTTCAGCCACACCGGCGAGGACGGCTTCGCCGGCGCGTACTACGACACCATCTCGTTCCGCACCCCGACCCAGCCACTGCCGTGCGAGAACAACCCGCGCTCGGTGCTCAACCGCCTGTTCTCGTCGCGCAAATCGATGCCCAAGCGCCGCGCCTCGAGCGGTGGGGTGGCCGCGGTCGGCGGCGGCGCCGAGGAGAGCGAAGGACGCTCGCTGGACCAGTCGATGCTCGACGTGGTCATGGAGAGCACCGCGGAGCTGCGCAAGCACATCAGCGGCACCGACCAGCGTACCGTCGACGAGTACCTTGACGGGGTGCGTTCGCTCGAGCAGCGCGTCGCCGCCATCGAGAAGCAGCAGGCCGAGGCCGCGCACGCCAAGCAGGCCAAGGGCAACACCAAGAGCGGCTTGAAGTACTCCGACCCGATCGAGGTCGCGGTCCACGACGGCGGCAAGTGGAGCGAAAAGGTCAAGCTGATGGGCGACCTGATGATCCTCGCCTTCCAGACCGACCTGACGCGCATCGCCACCTTCGTCTTCGAGCACCCCTTCGGCATCAGCTACCCCGAATTGGGCTTCACCGAGGCTCATCACGAGTGCAGCCACCACGACAACAACAAGGAGAAGATCGAGAAGCTGTGCAAGATCGAGCGCTTCCAGATCGAGCAGTTCGCCTACATCGTCGGACGCATGAAGGGCCTGCTGGACGGCAACGGCACGCTGCTCGACAACAGCATGGTCATGTGGGGATCGGGCATGGGCTATGGCCTGCAGCACAACAACAACAACATGCCGACCATCCTCGCCGGGCGCGGCGGCGGCACCATCCGCACCGGCCGCCTGGTGCACGCCACCGGCACCCAGGGCGACCTGCTGATGGCGATCCTCGCACGCGCGGGATGCGCGCCGGACCGCGCCATCGGCAGCGGGACGAAGCCGTCGAACGATCTGGTGTAAGCAACGCCAGGACGCTGCGACCGCGGCGTTGACCGGCAGTGACCGCGGCGATGGGGCAACCCATCGCCGCGGTCGTTTCGCGGCGTGGTCACATGGGCAACCACTGGGCCCACACGGTCTGGACAGGGCCTTACGCCGAGTGAGAACGTGGGACTGCGCCGACCGCTGGGACCGCGGGCCGCTACGGGAGTCCGCATGCGCCATTGGCGCCAGCACTGGTTCGTCATCCTGCTCGGCGTCGCCGTGGCGCTCGCCGCCGTTGGCCCGCAGCTGGGCAGCGGCCAAAGCCCTCTGCACACGGCATCGTGGAGCCCGCTGCTCGTCCCCCTGCTGTTCCTGATCAGCGGCTTGATCCTGCGCACCCACGAGGTCCGCGCGGCCGCCGCCGACTGGCGGCTGCACCTGTTCACCCAGGGCTTCAGCCTGGCGCTGCTGCCCGTGGCCTTCTGGGCGATGGCCCTGCTGCTCGGCGCCGCCCACGTCGATGCCGCGCTGTGCACCGGGGTGGTGGTGCTGGGCGCGCTGTCGACGACCACCACCAGCGGCGTGACCTTCACGCGCGTCTCCGGTGGCGACGAGGCGGGCGCGCTGTTCAACGCCACGCTCGGCAGCTTGCTCGGCGTGGTGGTCTCGCCGCTGCTCATCCTGCTCGCCACCGGTCGCCATGGTGCGCTGCCGGTCAGCGAAGTAATCAGCGGTCTCGCCGTGCAGGTCGTGCTGCCAGTGGTGGTCGGGCAGATCGTGCAGGCGCTGGCGCCGCGCCCGCTCGCCGCCCTGCGCGGCGCACTCGGCCTGGCCAGCCAATGGCTGCTGCTGGTGCTGGTCTGGCAGGTGTTCTGCGACAGCGTCGCGCGCGGCTTCAGTCCGACCGTCGCGCAGGTGGCCGGCATCGGCGCGCTGATGCTGGCAGCGCACCTGGCCGCCGTTGCGGGCGCCTTCCAATTGAGTGGCTGGCGCATCTGGCGCCTGAGCCGGCCGCGGCGCACCGCGGGGGTGATCTGCGCCACGCAGAAGACCGTCGCGCTTGGGCTGCCGCTCATGCGCATCGTCTTCGCAGGCGATCCCGATCTCGCGGCACTGATCCTGCCGCTGCTCGTCTACCATATGCTGCAGCTGGTGGTCGCGAGCGTGGCGGCGCCGTGGTGGCGGCGCTGGAATGCGGTGCAGACCACACCGGTGCCTGCGCGCGTCGCCCCGCTTTAAGGTTTGGGACCGCAATCGTGGCCTCTGGCCCATTGCCGGACTCGTCCTTCAAGCCTTTGCCCATAAAACCCTTAGGAAACCATGGCCGCCTGCTACGTGAACAGTCGTCGACGCAGGTCTTTTCCTTATTGAAAACCATTTGCAAGTGCATCAGGGCCATCTAAGACCTCGCCCCACGGCCTGAAACCGTGCCAGCCGCGAGCCCACCATGCCATCTGCGACCGCGCCGATCTGTTTACTCCCAGGCCTGCGGCCCGCCGCAGGCCACACCACCCTGCACGCGTTCGTCGACCTGCTGCCGCCCCCGCAGTCAAACACCTGAGTCACCACACCGCCAGCCGTTCCGGAGCCTTCCGATGTCCAGCCGCTCCCTTCCGTCCCGCCCGCTGCCGCGCTTCACCGCGGCCACCCTGCTCGCCCTCGCCGGCTGCGGCGCGCTGCACGCCGCAGACCCCGCAGCCGATAGCGCACTCCAGCAGCGCGTCGACATCCTCGAAGCGCGATTGAAGGCTTTGGAAGAGGCGAAGCAGGCCCCCGCGGCAATTCCCGCACCAGCGACTGGCAATGGCGGCCTGTCCTTCGGCGCCTACGGCGAAATGAAATTCGGCGCGCAGCAGAACCCGGATGAGGGCGGCGCGTGGCAGAACGGCTTCGACGGCGGGCGCCTCACCCTGTTGCCCAGCTACCAGGTGGGCGACCGCCTGCTGTTCAAGGCCGAGATCGAGATCGAGCATGGCGGCACGGCGGTCGACGCCGATGACAAACTCGCCGGCGCACTCGAGGTCGAGCAGTGCTACCTCGACTACACCGTCGACGAGCATTTCCACTGGCGCCTGCCGGGCATCGACGTGGTGCCGTTTGGCTACACCAACCTCAACCACGAGCCGACGCTGTTCTACAGCGTCCAGCGCCCCGAACTCGCCAACGGTCTGATCCCGACCACGTGGTTCGGCGCTGCCACCAGCATCCACGGCGTGCTCGCCGGTCCGGTCTCGTACCAGTTCCAGATCTCCAGCAGCCTGATCGACGATGGCGGAAACGTGCGCGACACCAGCGCCGCCAACGGCCCGGCCAGCCCGGGCGGCTATCCGGCCGGCATCAGCGGCAGCGCCGATGCCTTGGGCCTCGCCCGCCCAACCACGGACGAATTCAAGCAGCAGTCCAACCAGCTCGGCTACACGTTGCGGCTGGCTTACAGTGTCCCGGCCGTCACCGGACTGGCCGGCAGCAGCAGCGTCTACTTCACCCCCGACGTGGTGCCGCGCCATGCCTACGCAACCGACCTGGCGGGCGTACCGCTCGGTGACCTGCACCACTGCGCGCTGACCATGGCCGACACCGAGCTGCGCTTCCGCCCGGCCCACGACGGTATCGAGCTGCGGGCGGAGGCGGTCGCGGTATGGTTCTCAAGCCCCGCGAATCTGCGCGCCAACAACGATGGCGACCCCGCAAACAACGTCGGCAGCACCATGTGGGGCGTGTCGGCGGAGGTCGCCTGGCACCAGCGCGCCAGCGCGGGCGGCTGGGAATTCGTGCCCTTCTACCGTTACTCGCGCGAGGCCCTGCAGAACACCGGCTTCGCCGGTCTGGACGCCGATGCCCCGACCGGGTCGGGCCGCATCCAGTTCCACACCCTGGGCGTGGCGGTGTTCCCGGCGCCCGAGGTGGTGATCAAGCTCGACTACCAGGCGGTGCTGGACGGCAGCGCGTCGGGCCCGCACGGCAACCACGTGCTTGGTGGCGTCGGATTCTTCTTCTGAACCGCGGACGAACGGTGCGCGGGGTCAATGCCATTGCAGATGCGTGGGCGGCGCGCAGCGTCAGCCGCCGCGGGGCCGCGCCGGTCTGTCGCGACACCCTACTGCCACGCGCACCATGACCACCACACCGACGCCCACGCCCCCACCCAACCGCGCCCGCCGTGGTGCGCTGCTGACGTGGGGACTGGCGGCGGCCTGCTCCGCCGTTGCGGGATGCGGCGCGGTGATCCCGCGCGTGACCCCAGAGCTGGTCGGTTATGCGCAGCGTCGTGACCCGGCCGCCGACCTCCCCGGCATGGAGGTGGCGCGCACCCTCTATGTCAACCGCTGCAATTCCTGCCACTCCCTGAACGATCCGCGCGGCTATGACGAACAGGAATGGCACGGGTGGATGCGCAAGATGGCACGCAAGGCCAAGCTCACGGCAGCGCAGGAGGCGGCGGTGCTGGTGTTCGTCCTGGCGGCGCGCGAGACGCCGCCCGAGAAGCCGCAATAGCAGTGGCGCGACGGACAGCGATTGCTCCACCCCCGCGTGTTAGCGGTTGACTCGCAGCGGGTTCGGTCTCCATTTTGGCTCATAGCCGGCATTCCCGGCGCCTCACCGCGTCTGTGGTGGAGCATGCCGCGGGGCGGCGCATCATGTGTGCGCCACGACGGTGCCATCCGTCAGCGCCGCCCTCACGCTTCATGCGCCTACTTTAAGCAGGACCCCGAAAGCAGCCCAATGCGCCGACCCTGCACCCTCGCTTCCGCCGGCGTCCTGATCCTGACCCTGGCCGCCTGCGGCGAGGCTGCCAAACCAGCCGCCCCGCCGCCCCCGCCCGTGGTGACCGTCACGCCCGTCATCGAACGCAGCGAGGCCGAGTGGGAAGTCGGCGTCGGCCGCCTCGAAGCCCCGGAGCTGGTCGAGGTGCGCCCGCGCGTGGCCGGCTTCATCGACAAGATGCTGGTCAAGGACGGCGCTCTGGTCGCGGTCGGCGACGTCCTGCTCGAGCTCGACCCGCGCCCGTTCCAGGTCCAGACGCGGCGCGCCGCGGCCCAGCTCGCCGAGGCGCGCGCCAACCTGGGCAAGGCGCAGCGCGATGTGGGGCGCGCGCAGCAGCTGCTCGAGAAGGAGGCGATCTCGAAGGAGGAGGCCGACAACCGCACCTCGGCCGTCGCCGCCCAGCAGGCCACGGTCGCCGCCGCCGAGGCGGCGCTGGCGTCGGCGCAGCTTGATCTCGACTACACGCGCGTCACCTCCCCCCTCGCCGGGCGCGTCGGGCGCATCACCGTCAGCGCCGGCAACCTCGCCGGCCCGAACGGCGCGGCGGTGGCCACGGTGGTCTCATCGGATCCGATCTATGCGACCGTCGACCTGGACGAGCGTAGCTGGCTGGCCGCGCGCCCGCTGCTGACCGCGGCCGACGCGAAACCGCTGCCGCTGATGCTCGACGGCGAGAGCGGCTGGCCGCATCAGGCGCGCTTCGCCTTTGCCGACAACCGCGTCGACCCGGCGACCGGCACCATGCGCATCCGCGCCACCCTGCCCAACCCCGACGGCGCGCTGCCGGTCGGCGGTTTCGTGCGCCTGCACGTGCCGGTGGCGGCGGTCGCTCTGCGCCTGCTGGTCGACGAGCGCGCCATCGGCACGGACCAGAGCAACCGCTACGTGCTGGTCCTGGAGGACGGCAAGGCCGTCTACCACAAGGTCACCCTCGGCCCCGCGGTTGACGGTGGTCTGCGCATCGTGCGCAGCGGCGTGAAGGCCGGCGACGGCATCATCTTCGACATCGCGAAAGTCCGGCAGGGCGCGGCGGTGACCGTCAAGGCTGCCGACAGCGCGACCGCCGGCACCCAGCCCGCGAGCGGAACCGCACGGTGAATCTGCCGGACTATTTCGTCTCGCGGCCAATCTTCGCCACCGTGTTGTCGGCGCTGATCCTGATCGTCGGTGCGATCTGCCTGTTCCGCATGCCGATCAACGAGTATCCGGAGGTGGTGCCGCCGACCATCTCGGTGACGGCCAATTACCCCGGCGCCAGCCCGCAGGTGATCGCCGAGACCGTGGCCGCGCCGCTCGAGCAGCAGCTCACGGGCATCGAGGGCATGCTCTACATGTCGTCGACCTCGTCGGCCGACGGGGCCCTCGCCGTGATCCTGACCTTCCGCCTTGGCACCAGGCTGCAGGACGCGCTGGTCGAGGTGCAGAACCGCATCCAGCAGGCCACCCCGCGCCTGCCCGACGAGGTGCGGCGCCTGGGCGTGATCGCCAAGAAGGCCTCGCCCGACCTGACCCTGGTGGTGAACCTGGTCTCGCCCGACAAGCGCTACGACGAGCTCTACCTCGCCAACTACGCGCGCCTGCACGTGGTCGACGCCCTCTCGCGCCTGCCCGGCATGGGCGAGGTGCGGGTGTTCGGCGCCGGCGAGTACGCGCTGCGCATCTGGCTCGACCGCGACCGCATGATCTCGCTCGGGCTGACCGCGGGCGACGTCATGGACGCGATCCGCGAGCAGAACCTGCAGGTCGCGGCCGGCGCGCTCGGCAACGAGCCGGGCGACCACCCCATCGCCACGCGCCTGACCATCACCAGCCAGGGGCGCATGCTCAGCGAGGACGAATTCACGCGCATCGTGGTGCGCGCGTCCGCTGACGGGCGCACCGTCCACCTCGCCGACGTCGCACGCGTCGAGCTCGGCGCCACCGCCTACGCGATGCACAGCTTCATCGCCACCAGCGACGCGCCGCAGGCGCTGCCGGCGGTGGGCGTGGTCGCCTTCCAGGCGCCGGGTTCGAATGCCCTGGACGTCTCCGACCAGGTGCAGAGGGCGATGGCGGAGCTGAGCAGGAACTTCCCCGCCGGGCTGACCTACGGCATCCTCTACGACCCCACTGTTTTCGTGCGCGGCTCGATCAGCGCGGTGATCCGCACGCTTAGCGAGGCGATCGTGCTGGTGGTGCTGGTGGTGGTCTTGTTCCTGCAGACCTGGCGCGCCTCGATCATCCCGCTGGTCGCGGTGCCGGTGTCGCTGATCGGCACGTTCTCGGTGATGCTCGGCCTGGGCTTCTCGATCAACACCATCTCGATGTTCGGCCTGGTGCTGGCCATCGGCATCGTCGTCGACGACGCCATCGTCGTGGTCGAGAACGTCGAACGCAACATCGCCCTCGGCCTGGAGCCGCGCGCAGCGACCAGGAAGGCGATGCGCGAGGTCACCGGCCCGATCGTCGCCACCGCCCTGGTGTTGTGCGCTGTGTTCGTCCCGACCGCCTTCATCAGCGGTCTGACCGGGCAGTTCTACAAGCAGTTCGCCATCACCATCGCGATCTCGACGGTGATCTCGGCCTTCAACTCGCTGACCCTCAGCCCGGCGCTGGCGGCGGTGCTGCTCAAGCCGCACGGCGCACGCCCCGACGTCCTCACGCGTGGCCTCGACTTCCTGTTCGGCTGGCTGTTCCGGCCGTTCAACCGCGGTTTCACCGCCGCCGCGCGGGGCTATGTGCGCGGGGTGGCGCGCATCCTGCGCTTCAGCCTCATCGCCGGGGCGCTCTACCTGGTGTGCAACGGGCTGACCGCGTTCAGCTTCCAGCGCATGCCCACCGGCTACATCCCGGCGATGGACAAGCAGTTCATCATGGCCTTCGCGCGTCTGCCCGACGGCGCGAACCTCGACCGCACGGTAGCGGTGATGCGGGCCATGAGCGCCATGGCGATGGAGACCAAGGGCGTGCTCGCCACGGTCGGCATCCCCGGCATCGGCTTCGGCTTCTCGGCGACCAGCAGCCAGGGCCTGATGTTCATCCCGCTCAAGCCCTTCGCCGAGCGCGAGGGCGCGGACGTCACCGGCCCCGCCATCCGCGCGGCGCTGAACAAGCGCTTCGCGGCCATCAACGAGGCCGTGGTCTTCGCCATCGCGCCACCGCCGGTGCGCGGCCTGAGCTTCACCGGCGGCTTCAAAGTCGAGATCGAGGACACCGGTGGCGTCGGCCTGGAGGCGCTGTTCGACGCCACCCAGCGCGTCCTTGCCGCGGCCAAGGCGACGCCGGGCCTGGACGCGAGCCAGACCCTGACCACCTTCACCATGAGTGTGCCCCAGGTCGAGCTGACCTTCGACCGCGAGCGTATGAAGCGGCAGAACGTGGCGTTCTCCGACCTCTCGGCGGCGCTCGGCACCTTCCTCGGCTCGGGCTACGCCAACGATTTCAACCGCTTTGGCCGCACCTACCGGGTCAACGTCCAGGCCGACGCGCCCTACCGCCAGCGCGTCGAGGACATCGGCCGGCTGCGCGTGCGCAGCAAGGACGGCCGCATGCTGCCGCTCGCCGGGCTGGTCACGGTGCGCGAGACGGCGGGCCCAGACCGGGTCCCGCGCTACAACGGCCAGCTCGCGTCCGACATCACCAGCGCGGCGTCACCGGGCACCAGCTCGGACGCGGCCCAGGCGATGATGGAGGAGATCCTCAAGCGCGAGCTGCCCACCGGCCTGTCCCACGACTGGACCGAGCTGGTCTACCAGCAGCAACTCGCGGGAAACACCTCGATCTCCATCTTCGGGCTGTGCGTGGCGCTGGTGTTCATGGTGCTGGCCGCGCTGTACGAGAGCTGGTCGCTGCCGCTGGTGGTGATCCTGATCGTACCGCTGTGCCTGCTCTGCGCGATGATCGGGGTGGCGCTCGACAAGGCGCTGTTCGGCGGTCAGGGCGTGATCGACATCTTCACCCAGATCGGTTTCCTGGTACTGGTCGGCCTAGCCTGCAAGAACGCCATCCTGATCGTCGAGTTCGCGCGCGATGAGGAACTGCGCGGCAGCTCGCGCGTGCACGCGGCGCTCACCGCCTGCCGGCTGCGGCTGCGCCCGATCCTGATGACCTCGCTGGCCTTCATCATGGGCGTGTGGCCGCTGGTCGAGTCGCATGGCGCCGGCGCCGAGACCAGGCACTCGCTGGGCGTCGCGGTGTTCAGCGGCATGATCGGCGTGACCTTGTTCGGCCTGGCGTTGACGCCGGTGTTCTACGTGGCGATCAGGCGCTGGGCGGGCGGCGGTGGCAGGCCGGCGGTGGAGGCCACAGTAGCTGCCGTACCTGCCGGCGGTGCGGAGCCGCAGCCGCCTGCGTCCGGGCGCTGACCGCGGCTCGATCAGCTGCGCGGTGCCAGCGCGGCAGCGGCACCAGGCGCGTCCGGACGCGCTGCGGTCTCACCATCGCCGCTGGTGATCAGGCGCGCGCTGCGATTCCAGCTCAGCCAGTACCACGCCCACTGCACCAGGACCAGGACGCGGTTTTCGAAGCGTACCAGTTTAAGCAGATGGATGAACACCCACGCCAGCCACGCGATCGTGCCCGAGAGGTGCAGCCGGCCGAACTGCGCGACTGCGAGGCGCTTGCCGATCGTCGCGAGCATGCCGTAGTCGCGGTAGTGGAACGACCGCACGGCGCGGCCGGCGAGGCGGTCGCGGATGGCGCGCGCGACGTGGTCGCCCTGCTGCATCGCCACCGACGCGACCCCGGGCAGTGCCTCGCCGCCCGCTCCGGGCTGCGAGGCCAGATCGCCGATGACAAAGATCTCGCTGTGGGCGGCGAGCGCGCAGTCGGCGCCGACCGGGACGCGGCCCCCACGGTCGACCGTGGCGCCGGTGCCCGCGGCAAGGATGCGGCCGAGCGGCGAGGCGGCGACGCCGGCGCCCCACAACACCCCGGCGCACGGCACGCGCTGCGCCCCGTCCGGGCCGACCATCACCACCGCGTCCGCGTAGACCTCGGTCACGCGCGCGCCGGTGATGACCTCGACGCCGAGTCCGAGCAGGGCGGCCGCGGCCTTTTCCGACAAATCAGGAGCGAACCCGCCGGCCAGGATGCGCGGCTGCGCCTCGATGACGATGATGCGCACCGCGGCCGGATCGATGCGGCGGAACTCGCCGCGCACGGTGTGGCGGACGATCTCTGCGACGGCGCCCGCGAGCTCGACCGCGGTCGGTCCTCCGCCGACCACCACGAAGGTCATCAAAGCGGTGCGCCGCTGCGCGTCGTGCTCGCGCTCGGCGCGCTCGAGGGCGCTGTAGATCAGCCGGCGCATGCGCGTCGCGTCCTCGATGGTCTTCAGGCCCGGGGCGTGCACTTCCCACTCCGGGTGGCCGAAATAGTGGTGCCGCGAACCGGTGGCGACGACCAGGGTGTCGTAGGCGAGGCTCTCGCCATCCTGCAGGTGCACGGTGCGCGCCGCCGGGTCGATGCCATCGACCTCACCGAGCATGACCTCAGTGTTGCGCTGTCTCTTAAGGATCGAACGCAGCGGCGTGGCGATATTTGAGGGCGACAACCCGCCGGTTGCGACCTGATAGAGGAGCGGCTGGAAGAGGTGGAAGTTGCGACGGTCGATGAGGGTCACGCGTACGGCCGCGCGGCGCAGCCCGAGCGCCACCTGCAGTCCGCCGAAGCCGCCGCCGACGATGACGACGTGGTGCGGCGCCGGGACGGCGAGTGCGGCGAGGCTGGGCATGGTTGGTCTCCGCTCGGGGGCGGAGGATGCCCACCACGGCCGGGCGGCAAGCCCCGGACCGGGCACGCTTCAACCCGCGGTGCGGGGCGCGCCTACTCCTTGCTCAAGCGTGCAGATCCCGGGGCCTGGCTCTTGAGCAGGGCGGCGAGCCCCTCCTTGCTGAGGGTCAGCGAATCGCCGGCGGACGAGTGCTGCCGGCCGCCGCCTTCCGTGGCATCGCTGGCGTTCAACATGGCGGTGGCCGGGGATGCAGTGGAGCCGTCGAAAGAGTCCATGCGCGCGGCCTTCGGGGTGCGGCGTTGGGCGACCCCAGGAGCATCGGCAGGAAGGCGGGACGCTTGAGCGGTTTGCGGAAAGGTGCTGCACTGCGGGCCGCCCGCACTGCGCCCCACGAGCGCCTTGCCAAGTGCACCAGACCTGCAACGCATTTCGCCATTGCCACCACGAGCTGCGCGGTGAGCGGGCCCAGATCGACCCCGTCCAAGTCGGCAGGGGTTGTGGCAGGAACTCCGTGCAACCGGACGAACTCCAGCGAATAGCCGCGAAAGTCGGCAGTTGCCAAGCATGCGGTCGCGGCGACCATACGCGTTTTTCGACTGCACTCCGAGCACATGGTGAAGCCGCAGCTTGCCGCGTATGCAGCGCGTCCCAGAGTGCCGGCGCTTTCCGCAACCCGCCGAGACCCCGCCATGCGTCTGCTCCGCTACGTCCTGCTGTTTCCCGCATTCCTTCTTGGCGCACGCCTCGCAGCCAGCGACAGCGATCTGCAGGCGCTGCAGCTGCGCGAACTGCGCGCGGCGGCGCCGGACCTGCGCGTCACCATGGATAGGGAGCGCGGCGTGGTCGGACACCTGGCGGTCGCGGGCGGGTTCCTGCCGCCCACGCGGCTGCACCGTGGCCGCGGGGACCCGCTGCAGCCGGCCCTGGATTTCATCGATGCCCATCCCGGGCTGTTCGGTGGCGACAGCGCCATGCTCGGCCATGCGACCATCGCCAGAAATGCGCTGGATGCACGGGACGGCATGCGCTCGGTGATCTGGCAGCAGGCCATCGCCGGGATCCCGGTGCACCGCGGCCTGCTCAGCGCACACCTGGGCCGGCAGGGCGAGGTGATCGCCATCGGCAGCCATTTCGTGCCGGACGACGCGCTCATCCCGCGGCAGGCCGCGCTGACGGCGCTGGCCCAGGGGACACCACGCGATGGCCGCGGTGGCCTCGTCGCCGCCCTGCGTGCGCTGGGCGACCAGACCGCCGACCTGCAGGCCGTGGCCAGCGACGCGGTCGGTGCCGAGGCGCGACAGCGCCTCACCAGCCCACGCCTTAAAGGTGCGGCGCAGGCGCACCTGACCTGGTTCCCCGTCACCACCGTCGACCTGCGCCTGGCCTGGGACATCGTCCTGACCAGCAGGCAGGACGGCAAAATGTACGAGGTGGTCGTCGGTGCGGGCGACGGTGCGGTGCACGAACGCCAGTGCCTGACGGTGGACGAGCAGCAGGCCGCGCGCACGTACGGGCCGGCCTTCGCCGTTGCGGCAGCGTTCAACGCGGCTGGCGGCACGCACGGCAGCCCGGCCGGCGCCGGTACCGCGCCGGCCGACCTCCCCGCGGACACCATCAGCCTGCTGGTCTTCGACCAGGGCAGCCCGACTCCCATGCGCCCGGGCTGGCCAACACCGGACACCGCCCAGCCGCCGCCGGTGGCGCGCGCCCAGCTCACCCTGGCGAGCATCGATCCCACCGCGTCGCCGCACGGCTGGATGGACGCCACCAGCGGGGACACGCACGGCAACAACGCCGACGCCCACACCGATCTCAACAACGACGACCAGCCGGACCTGCCCCGTCCGCACAGCAGCGGCACGCCGCCCACGTTCGCCTTTCCCTGCGACCTCACCCAGGAGCCCGCGGCCTACCGTGACGCCGCGGTGGTGAATCTCTTCTACTGGTGCAATCTCTGCCACGACCGCTTCTACGGTCTCGGCTTCACCGAGGCCTTCGGGAACTTCCAGGACGACAACTTCGGCAACGGCGGCGCCGGCGGCGATGCCGTGCAGGCGGATGCCCAGGATGGCGGCGGCGCCAACAACGCCAATTTCTCCACGCCACCGGATGGTGCGCCCGGGCGCATGCAGATGTACACCTTCACCGGATCGTCGCCGAACCGCGATGGCGACTTGGATGCGTACATCATCATCCACGAGTACACCCACGGCCTGAGCAACCGCCTGGTCGGCGGCGGGGTCGGCGGCATGTTCGCGCTGCAGTCCGGCGGCATGGGTGAGGGCTGGTCGGACTTCATGTCGCTGTGCCTGCTCACCGACCCCGGAGAGCTGGTGACCGGCACCTATCCGGTCGGTAGCTACGCATTTATCGGCCTGGTCGCGGACAACTACTATCGGGGCGTGCGCCGCTTCCCCTACGCCGTCGAGAACGGACCGGTCACCGGCGCCTCGCAGAACCCCCTCACTTTCATCGACCTGCGCAGCAATCCCGAGGTGCACGCGATGGGCGAGGTGTGGTGCGAGACCCTGTGGGAGGCGCGCGCCAACCTCATCCGCAAACTCGGCAGCGTCAGCGCCGGCAACGAGCTCATCATGCGCCTGGTCGTCGCCGGCATGAAGCTGACCCCGTCCCTGCCGACCTTCCTGCAGGCCCGCGATGCGCTGCTCCAGGCTGATGCGGTGATCACCGGCGGTGCGGACCAGCAGGAGCTGTGGCGGGCTTTCGCCAAGCGCGGCATGGGCTTCGGCGCTTCGACCGCGAACAGCAACAGCACCGCCGACGTCGTCGAGGCCTTCGACGTGCCTGGCGACCTGCGCTTGACCCCTGCCGACAGCATCGCCGGCAGCGGCCCCCCGGGCGGGCCGTTCAGCCACGCCACCACCACCTACACGGTGACCAATGCCAATCCCACCCAGGCCATCGCCTGGACGGCGGCGGCCGACCAACCCTGGCTGACCATCGTGCCGGACGCAGGCACGCTCGCCGCCGGCGCCAGCGCGGCGGTGTCGGTCTCCTTCAACGACGCCGCCACCCAGCTCGCGCGCGGCACCTACGGCGCGACCATCGCCTTCACCAACACCACCGACGGCAGCGGCGGCGCGACGCGCACGGCGCAGCTGCAGGTGGCGCTCAACTATCGGGTCTCGACGGTGCCGATCACGTGGATCCCGCCCGACACCCATACCGTGCTGCCCTTGAGCGATGACAGCGTCAGTGCCGCCCAGGCCCTGCCCTTCCCGGTCGAGTTCTACGGCATTGCCTATAACCAGCTGTTCGTCGGCTCGAACGGCCTGATCGGATTCGCTTCTTCGTTCGGAGTCAATTTCCTCTCCAATGGCGCGCTTCCGGATCCCAATGTCCCGAACGCAGCCATCTACGCCGCGTGGGACGACCTGAATCCGGGCGCCGGCGGCAGCGTGCGCATCGGGACCGTGGGCACGGCACCCGACCGCAAGGTGGTGGTGAGCTGGGTCGACGTGCCCCGCTTCGGCGATTTCAGCAGCCGCTACACCATGCAGATCGTGTTGAGCGAAGGCGGCACCGACATCCTCGTCAACTACCTCGATGTCAGTCCCGGCGCGCCGAGCGGCTCCGGCATCGGCGCCACCGTCGGTGTTGAGAACGAGGTCGGCGACACCGCCCGCCAGTTCTCCGTCAACACCGCCTCGCTGAGCAACAACATGGCGCTGCGCTATTCCTTCACCAATCACGCCCCGACCGTAGCCGTGCCCGCCGCGAGCAGCCTGGATCCGGTGCACGGCACCACGATCACCACCATGACGGCGCTGGGTGCGGACGACGGGGGAGAAGGCGGACTCGCCTACACCTGGACGGTCTCGGGCTCTGCGCCGGCCGGGGTGGCCTTCGAGGCCAACAATGGCACAAACGCGGCCAAAGCCTGCAGAGCGACCTTCTCAGCCGCGGGGACCTACCAGCTGCTGTGCACCATCGTCGATCCGGAAGGGCTCGCGGTCAGCACCGCGGTCGCCGTCCACATGACGGCCCCGACCCTCACCATCCACGCCACTGCCAGCCCCGCCATCGTCAGCGGTCGTGGTGGCGCGGCGATCCTGCAGGTGCTCGGCGCCATCGACGGCGGCAGCGAGCATGATCTGGTCTACACGTGGCGCGCAGTCGGCTCTCCACCGGGACTGGTGAGCTTCAGCGCCAACGCCAGCAACGCCGCCAAGGTCACTTTCGCCAATTTCGCTGCGGTTGGCCCCTACGAACTCCAGGTCACCATCGCCGATGGCGCAGGCCTGACCGTTAGTGAGGGTCTCGTGGTCACGGTGCTGCCCGTCGCACCGGTGGTCGCCACGGCGGCCAGCGCCAGCCTCGATCCGGTGCACGGCACCGCCACCACGGTACTGAGCGTGCTGGGCGCCGATGAAGGCGGCGAGGCCGGCCTCGCATATACCTGGACGAGCCTGGGCGAGCCGCCGGCCATCGTGACCTTCGACCCGGTCAATGGCAGCAACGCCGGCAAGAGCTGCGCCGCCACGTTCAGTGCTCCTGGCACCTACCGGTTCCGCTGCACCATCACCGATGGCGATGGGTTGTCCGTCACCAGCGACGTCACGGTGCGGATGCTCGCCCCGACCATCGCCGTGCATGCGCGCGCCAACCCCATCCTGATCGACGGCCGCACCGGCTCGGCCACCCTGTCCGTTCTCGGAGCGATCAAGGTCGGCGGTGAGGGTGAGCTGCTGTACGCGTGGCGCGTGCTGGGCACCCCACCTGGCCCGGTCACGCTCGGGGCCAGTGGCAGCAACGCGTCCAAGGTGGTGGGCGCGCTGTTCACCGCGCTCGGGCATTACGATCTCGAGGTGACGGTCACCGACGGCACCGGTCTGGCGATCACCGACACCGTCGGCGTCGACGTGGGAAACAGCGCGCCGAGGGTGGCCACCCCGGCCAGCGCGACGCCGGACCCGGTGACCGGCACCACCACCACACTGGCGATCCTGGGCAGCGACGATGCCGACGAATCGACGCTGACCTACACCTGGACCGCCGCTCCCGGCAGCCCGGCCGCAGTGCAGTTCAGCCCGAACGCTGGCAACGACGCGAAGCACGCGACCGCCACCTTTACCAAGGCGGGGAATTATACGCTGATGTGCACCGTCACCGATGGTGACGGCCTGTCCGTGACCAGCACCGTGGTGCTGGTCGTCATTCCGACTGCGACGACGATCGTGGTCGCGCCGGAGTCGATCGTGGTTCCGCCGGGCGGCTCGGTGGTGTTCGCCATCACCGCCCAGGACCAGTTCAGCCAGCCCATGACGGCACCGACCTGCACCTGGACGGTGGATAGCACCGCCAGCGGCGACATCGATGCCGTCAGTGGGCGCTTCGCCGCCACCGTGGTTCAAGGTGGGCCCTACGCAGTCACCGCGACCAGCGGCGCCTTGACCGCGTCGGCGACGCTCAGCGTGGTCACTCCGACGACGACCTCGAGTGGCGGCTCCAGCGGCCGCTCCTGCGGGGTCGGCTCGGGTCTGGCGGCGCTCGTCAGCATGCTGATCGCGCTGGTCCTGATGGGATGGCGGCGGCGCACAGACGGGTGAGGTTGAGCGCTCAGCATGGCGGGTGCGCTGGTCGGTAGCCGCCACGGGTGAGCGCCGGTCTGCTCATGGATGAAGTCGACCATCCCGAAATCACGCCCCGGCCTCTGCCCGGCCCGGGGACCGCCGGCACCGCCGCCCCTGTGCCAGAAGCAGAAGCGGTTGAACATCTGGACGAATACCATGCTGCACGTCAGGACTCCCACTGCCTCGTAGCACTTGGACCTACTGCAGCTCCATCTGCACGACATCCTGCCGCCGGCTCTTCGGGGTGACGGTGACCGCCACCACCCGGCCACCGCGCACCGTGCCGGCCACGACCGTGTCGTGCGCGGCGTGCAGGCGGACATCGACGTCCCAGGTTTTCGGTCATGCGGGGAAGAGCAGGATGCGGTCGCCACGCGCCTGCATCAGCATTGACTGCAGGATGAGCTGCCCGGCGCCACCATTGTCGAGATCAGGTTCCCAGTCGTGGGCCGGCCGCCAGAACCAGCGGAAGCGTGCGCTGCCGTAGGCGGTGAAGTTGGCGATCGCCTCGGTCTGCGCGCGTCGGGCCCAACCCAGACAGGTCGCCTGGATGCCCTGCTGGCAAACAGGTGCTATCGACGAAACGCTTGGCGTCGTAGGTCGCGCGTGCCAGTTCCAGTTCGGGCAGGCCGACGCCGAACAGACGGAACGGGCGCACGGCGTACAATTTGGAATTCTCGCTATGGTTCGGTTTACCGAAGGTCGCGGCTGGCCACCGGATGGCGGTACCGCCCGCGGCCGCCTGCCCGCTCGTCAGCGGCACCTTGCCCAGGGCCCGTTGGTGAAGTGGCGGCCGATCCACGGATTGGTCAGCTCCGGTCCGGGATTCCGAGCATGAAAAGGATCAGGGCAGCGCGGTGGGGCATGGGCTTCGCTTCGCCTCGGGGAGGGCGGGATGGCGGGATGCAGGAGACCCCCTCAGGGGTCGGTACGCACGCGTCAGTGCGATACGGTCTGCAGCCAGGGTTTCAGGGCGGTGAAGAATCGCTCGGCCAGGCGGTCGTCGCCCGTCACATTGGGATGCACCCAGTCGATCGTGCAGGTGTCCGGTTGCTTGGGATCGGAGATCCAGCCGTCGCCGGTGGGGACCGCGATGACTGGCGCGGTGGCGGTGTTCAAGGTGGTGGCGAGTGCCGCATAGGCCCCTGCCAGTTCGGGAAAGGGCTTCCAAGGCTGGAAGGGCTGGCCGATCACCACCCGCACGTGCGCATTGCGGGCGCGCAGCAGTCCGACGAGGTCGCTGATGGCGGTCACGGTCTCAGCGATCGGCTTGCCCTCGCTGTTGCCGTTGGTTCCGAGCAGGATGATGGCGATGTCAGCGGTCCACGTCGGCCCGTTCTTGCGCACCTCGTCTCTCACCCCCATGGCCGTCCACCCCCATCGGCCTTCATGCCGATTGGGGAATTCCACGCCCTGATAGGGCGCATACGGCGGCGCGCCTTCGAATCCATCGGTCATGGCGCCAACCATCTCGACCGCCTGACCGGCAGCGACGAAGCGTTTCCACAAGGGATAGCGCCAGGAGTAGGTGCGCTGGCGGTCCGCGGTGCCGTTGTTCCCCTGGGTGATCGAATCGCCGATGCATACCAGACGTACCGGTTCGGCGGCCGGCACGCCGGCGGCAAAGAACACGATCATGATGGCGGATAGGAGGGCTGGGATTTTCATGGGTGCTTTCCTGAGGGCTCTTCGCTGGGTGCCGGTCGGCGGCGGCGCGACTCAATAATCGCTCGCGCCCAGGCTGCACAACAGGCGGCAGGCGGCAAGGATCAGGCGTGCGCGCATCGGCAGGGGTTACCCAGGATCTTGGCGGCGCTGCGTTCCCAGGGATCGTTGGGCCTCAGCACGCAGAAATTGTGGCCACGGGCGAGCGCTTCGATGGCCCACGCAGGCGTGTCCGGATGGCCGAGCAGTGGCCGCAGGCGCCATTCGCTGCCATTGAGCATGATTGTGCGGCCCTCGATCCAGCATTCGCGGAAGTCGAAGCGCTGGGCATAGCGCAGGCGTTGGGTGGGACCGGGCTTGACCGCGGCGGTGGGATCCACATCGCCTTCCGGCCAGGTGACCGTGCCGCAGCGCGCACCGTCGAGATAGACGGTGTCGTCGGTGCTGACCCGGGTCAGGTCGAGCAGGACCGCGCGCCCCGTCCATCCGACAGGCACGGTGATCTCCCGTTCGTACCACGCGCTGCGCACGGCATTGCGCTCGCACGTCGCCCAATGCCCGTCTGCGCCGCGCCCGAGCAGACTACGCTCGTCGCGCCACGAGCCCGGCACCGCGATCCAGCCCCAGCCGTGCGCAGGCGCTTCCTTGACCGTGGGCGCGAAACGCCAGGCGCCCTCGAGCGCCATCTCGCCGCGCAGCAGTGACGTCGCCGTGGTCTCGCTCCAGCGCGGCGCGCCGGTGGGGAACGCATCCTGCGCGAAGAGGGCGACGGCAAAGGTGATGAGGACCAGGCACATGAGAACGCGCATGCAGGCTCCGAGTGGACGACCGACGGGCCATTGCGCGATGATTCCGGCGAGGTGACCGGCATGAGCGAAGCCCTCGTCCACCGACTCACACGCGAACATGTCCATCAGATCGCCGACCGGCGCATGCCACGGCGCTGCTCCTGGCGCATGGCCTTTGCAAGCAGGCCGCGGTGCACCCGCAGGCCTGCCTCGCGCCTGCGGGAAACTCCTGCGCAGTGAGCGCGGCCCAGCGGCAGTGCGACGCGTGCGTGTGAGACGGGCGACCCGCTTCGCCAGTTCGCCGTCACCTTGTCGGCTTTCGGCGCAATCAGATGCACCAGCCCGCATGCCGCCTACCGACACTTCTCGCATGGCCTTCGAGATCTTGGTGCGGCAGCACCACCGCCGGCTGCTCGGCTACGCCCTGGCGCTGTGCCGCTCCTCGGCCGAGGCCGAAGACCTGGTCCAGGAGGCGTTCCTGGTGGCCTACCGCGAACTCTCCCGCTTCGACCCCAGCCGCGACTTCGGCGCGTGGGTGCGCGGCATCGTGCGCATGAAATGGCTGGAAAGCCATCGCCGCCGTGAACGCCCGGTAGACGACGTCACCCTGGCGGCGCTCGACGAGGGGCATCGCCGGCTTGAGGTCAGCGAGGCGGAAGCTGGCATCGACGCTCTGGCGACCCTGCGCGGCTGCGTCGCCCGCCTCGATGACGCGCTGCGCCAAACCGTCGAGCTGTTCTACCTGCAGGAGCTGCCCTGCCAGGCGGTGGCGGAACGCACCGGGGTCTCGGTCGAAGCGGTGCGCAAGCGCCTGCAGCGCGCGCGTGAGGCGCTCGGCGACTGCCTCGGCAGGAACGCGGAGCGGCCATCATGACGGACGACGATGCCGGCGTGGTCGGCGGGGCCGACGCGCGGATCGATGGCCTGCTGCGCGAACTGGGCCGCGGCGGCGCACCCGGCGCCGACGAGACCTTCGTCGGCCGCGTGCTGCGCGCCACGGCTCCACGGCGGCGCAGCACGCGGCGGCGCGCCTGGATGCCGCTGGCGGTCGCGGCGGGATTGCTGCTCTGCCTGGCAGGCGCCTGGGGCTGGCACGCGCGCCCCATCTGCCACCTGGTCGACGCCGAGGGCGCGCTGGTGCGCGCGGCGGGCTGGCGGCCCTTCGGGGGCCTCGGGCCGGGCGACGCGATCGAGGTCGCGGCCGGCGGACGGGGCGCCCTGGAATGGGCGGACGGGTCGCGGGTCGTCCTCGGTTCGGCCAGCCGGGTCGAGCTGCCGGGGCGCAGCGACCCGTTCACGCTGCGCCTGGGCAACGGCCGTGTCGACGCCACCATCTCTCCGCAGCCCACGGGTCGGCCATTCACGCTGGTCACCGCCGAGGCGACGCTGACGGTCGAAGGCACCGCCTTCACCGTCACCACGGGCGCCGCCGGCACCGCTGTCGCGCTGCGGCACGGGGCCCTGCGCGTGACCTCGCCGGCAGGCGAGGTGCGTCTGCAGCCCGGCGAGGCGACCGCCGTCATCGCCGGGCGACCACCGAGCCTGAGCACCGCGAGCGATGCCCCGGTGCGCTTCCGCGAAGCCCATGTGGACGCAGGCTGGACCTGGCGCGCGGACGCGGTCACCGCCCAGGCGCGCTGGTACGAGGTCGATGGGACATGGACGCGCGTCATGGCCTTCACCGCTGCAAAGGCCCCCGGCACCGCCCTGCTGCCGGTACCGGTCCTGCCCACGCGCTGGCGGGCGATCCTGCAGGTGCGCGTACGACCCCATGGCGGCGCAGGTCAGGTCGCGCTCGCGGTCGGTGACGCCCGGCTGCCGCTCGCGTTCGAGCCCGGCGCCTGGCGGCGCATCCATGTCGTCGGCGACAGCGCAGCCGTCGCCCTGGCCGGATCGTCGACGCAGCTGGCGCTCACGCGCCCGGTCGAGGTTCTCGGCGTGGCGATCACCGATGCGGATGTCGACATCGGCGAGGTCGTCGTGCTGGAGGAGGGGCCGTGATCCGCGTCGTCCGCCTGGTCGCGCTGGCGCTCGGCACATGCGCGCTCGCACCCGCCCTGGAGATCGGCTCTTGGGACTTCGAACGCGCCGAGGATGCGCACGCCTGGCGTGGACTGGGCGGCCCCAATGTCGCGATCGTCGCCGAGGACGGCGGCAACGTCCTGGCCATCGCAAACCGCGACAACCGCCACACCGTGATGGTGAGCTGCCAGATCGCACTCGATCCCGCGTGGCGGCGCCTGACGGTGGCGACGCGCATGCGCGCATCCGGACTGGTGCTGGGCTCGGAAAGCTGGCAGGATGCGCGGCTGGCGGTCGAGTTCCATGGTGCGGATGGGCGCCTGATCGGCTATGGCGCGCCGGCGCACCTACGCGGCGATGCGCCGTGGACACCGCTGCGCAGCGAGATGGAGATCCCCGCCGACGCGACGACCGTGGAGCTGGTGGCAGCGAACTTCGCCCGCGCCGGCGCATGCGCCTTCGACGACATCCGCGTGAACGCCGACGCGCAGCGCGAACTCGCTGCCTCCGCCACCTACCGCGCCGATTTCGCCACGCTCGACCGCGACGGCCTGCCGCTCGGCTGGTGCCTCAGCAGCGCGCACCTGCGCGTCGTTGCCGGCGCGCTGGCGCTCGATGCCGCTGCAGGCGCGGTGGAGGCGCGCGCGCTGATCGCCGTGGACCCCGCTTGGCGGCGCATGCGCATCGCCTGCCGCCTGAGCGCGCACGGGCTGGTGGTCGGCGCGGACCCATCCAGCACCGCCCGCCTGGACATCGACCCCCTCGATGCCGAGGGCCACCCATCCCCGCAACCGCACCCGGTGCCGTCCCTGGCGCGCGATGCCGAGTGGCACCAGCAGGCTGTGGATGTCGACCTGCCCGCAGGTACGCGTTGGCTGCTGCTGCGGCCGAACAACAGCGGACTCGCCGGAGTCTTCCTCCTCGACGATATCACCTGTTCACCACGCGAGTGATGGTCAGGTGACGGCTCGTCGGCGGATCCGCGAGCCAGCGATCTGGCGATTGGTACGCTGACCGGCACCCGGCCGGCCGTACCCAGACCAGCTGCGCCCTGGCTCAGACTGGCACCCACTATTTCTTGCCAGTCTTCCCGTTTCGCCTGATCACCAGCGCGCTGGCGTCGCCGTTCTTGACCGTGTACGTGAGCTTGTCACCGACCTTGAGGTCGCTGAGGGACGATGGCTGCTTGTCGATGCTGATGAAGGTGCCTGCGGGCACCTTGGCCGTCACCGCGCCGCCCGTGGCGTCCGTGATGGTGATGGTCAGCTTTGCAGTGTCGATGGCGGTGATCTCGCCCGTGGCCGCCTTGGCCTTGGGCTCGGCCGCCCATGACTGACCGAACAGTGCGATGCAGGCGAGCAGGAGGAGCGGGAAGACCTGACGGATGGCGGGCATCGGTGATTCCGGGAACGGGTGCGTGGGAGTGAGGGAAGCTGCCCATCTGTGATCGCGGCAGACTCCTACTCATGCCCGACGCGCAAGGCTCTGCGGCCAGCGTGTCACACCACGATCTGCAACGCGTCCCCATTCCAACCCGCACCACCATGGGTTGGGACCGCCACCGTCCAGACCGGAAACACACTTAAGCACCTGGAGGACCCGCATATCCCACGGTCATCTCGTCCCGTTTCCGCTGTCGCGTCAAGCCCGCCACGCCAGCGCCAGATCCATGACATTGGTATTGGTCGGCCCGGTCACCACCAGATCGCCAGCAGCCTGCAAGGCGGGATAGGCGTCGTGTCGCCGCAAAGCCCGTTCGGGATCGACCCCGCGCGCGGCAATGCGCGCCCAGCTGCTGGAATCGACCAAACCGCCCGCGGCATCGGTCGGGCCGTCATTCCCGTCAGTGCCGGCGGCAAGCAGCGTCACGGGCGCGCCGGTGCGGGCGAGCCAGCGCGCGGCGGCCAGCGCGAACTCCTGGTTGCGGCCGCCGCGACCCGGGTCGTCGCCCAGGGTCACCGTGGTCTCGCCGCCGGCGGCGATGAGCGTGCCGGGTGGCGCCGCGGCCGCCTGCGCACAAAAGCGCTCCGCTGCCTGCCAGGCCTCACCGGCGAGCGGCGCCGCGACGACGTCGGCGCCGATCGCGTCCAGAGCCAGACGATTGGAAGCGATGACGGCGTTGTGCACGCGCGTGAAGAGCGCGTCATCAGCCTTTGGGGTCCAGGACAGGTCCGCGGCCAGCGCGGTCAGCACGGCAGCCGGAATCCGCGTGGGGTCGAGGTGGCGGAGCAGCACCGCACGCGCCTCGGCATCGGTCGATGGATCGGGGGCGGTCGGGCCGCTGCCGATCACCGCCAGGTCGTCACCCGGCACGTCGGACAGTGCCAGCGTCAGCACCCGCGCCGGCGCGCAGGCCAGGGCCAAGCGTCCGCCCTTGAGGCGCGAGAGGTGCTTGCGCACGGTGTTCAGCGCCTGGATGTCGGCGCCGCTGGCGAGCAGCTGACGCGTCACCTCCTGCTTATCAGCGAGCGTCAGCGGCGCGCGCGGCGCGGGCAGCAGCGCCGAGGCACCGCCCGACAGGCAGCAGATCACCAGATCCTCGGGTCCCAGACCGCGCACTGCCGCTTCGATGGCCGTCGCGCCAGCGACGCCGTCGGCGTCCGGCACGGGATGCCCGGCCTCGCGCAGCACGATGCGGGTCAGCGGCGCGCCGTGCCCGTGCTTGACCACGATCACTCCGCGCGTGATGCGCGCGCCAACCAACGCCTCGACCGCCTGCGCCATCGGCGCCGACGCCTTGCCCGCGCCGATCACCACCACCTGCCCACGGACCTCGTGCCGCCACGCGCCGCAGCGCAACTCGCGACCATCCCAGGCAAGGTGCGCGCGCACCGCCGCCGCCGGTTCGACCGCAGCCAGCGCGGCGCGGAAACGCTGCACAAGGTGGTCGCGTGGGTCCATTCCAGAGCTCCAGGGCGGGGATCCTGCCGCTCGCCGGCCTTCAAGCCAGCGATCAGCATCCTACCGCTGATGGAACCGCCAAGACGCCAAGGCCGAAGAGCGGGCGACGCCGCGACACGTGCGGAGTTGGCGCCGCCCGCATCCCGTGCCCCGACCTTGGCGTCTGGGCGTCTGGGCGGTTCTCTTCCGCTGTCCGAAGTCCACCGCCTCCTCAGACATAGCCCGCTGGGATCACACCACCGCTGGCTGCCGCTTCGCGCTCTCAACCATCGCATGGATCGGACGCAGCAGGTCGATCTCCCATTCCGGGCGGCGCGGGCAGCTGGCGTGGACGTGCGCGTCGGCCATGCGGCCGGCCAGCATCAGGTAGATCGCGGCGCTGTGCTTGTAGGCGGGCACGGGGTCGCGGAAGCCGACCATGCCCAGCCACTGCAGCGCGTCGTTGAGCTGGTAGAAGCGCGCGTCGCCGTCCCGCCACCAGCGATCGCGCAGGGCGAAGGCCTCGGGGTCGTAGGTCGACAGGCCGAGCAGGTAGTCCGACCCGTACTGCACCAGGTCGATGGCGAGGTCGTTGCCAGTCAGCACCAGCCAGTCCGGACGCGCGCGGTCGCGCAGCGCCAGGCGTTGCAGTTCGAGCCGGCGGTCGAGCGACGAATGCTTGGCGCCCTTCAGCTGTGGGATGTCGAGCAGGCGCGCGTAGGTGTCAAGGTCGTAGATCGCCCCGAAGGGCGCGAACATCCGCCCGAGCTCGAAGGCGAAGGCACGTGGCGCCGGCGCGGTGATCGCCTGGTACGCGGCAGCGAGCTCCGCGCCACCGAGCGCGGTCAGCCACGGGCTTTGGAAGACGATCGGCGTGGCGCCGTGGTCGAGGATGTCGCGCACCGCCGCCTGATAGTTGGCGAGCGCGTCGCCCGGACCGCCGAAGGCCGCCGCGCCGGCGATCAGCGGCGCCGTCGCGCCGAGCTGGCGGCGCGCGAAGGCCAGCACCTCGCGGCGCTGCGCCGGTGTCAGCTGCGGCCCGAAGCCGGTGTCCATGTTGAGCGCCGGCTCAAGCCCGCTGGCGGCGGTCAGCGCCACATGGCGACCGAAGTCGTCCCAGTTGATGCGGCCATCGGCGTCGAAAGGCAGCAGCACCGCGGTCGAGCCATAGATGGTGCGGCGTGGGCAGATGCGCGCGGTGAATTCGTCTGTGGTCTGCGGCAGGGCGGCTGGGGCGGAGCGGTCCATGGGTGCCTCGGGCAGGATGGTCAGACGTGGTCGCGGTAGGCGGCGATGATGCGCTCCAGCCAGGCCTGCTGATCGCCAGCCCAGTGGCGCGCAGAGAAGATCTCGACCTCGATATCCCCGGAAAAGCCGGCGGCCTCGATGCGTGCGCGGATTGCGGGGATGTCGATGCAACCTTCGCCCATCAGGCCGCGGTCGTTCAGAACATCGTCCTGCTGCACCTTCCAGTCGCAGACGTGGAAGGCATGGAGCAGGCCGAGCCGACCGGCGCGCTCCAGCTCGTCGTCAAGGGCATCGTCCCACCACACGTGGTAGACGTCGACCGCGATACCGACGTCGGTGCGCCCGGTGGGGTTCAGCTGCTCGCAGAGGCGCCGCGCCTGCGCCAGGGTGGTGACGGCCGAGCGGTCCGCGGCGTACTGCGGATGCAGCGGCTCGATGGCCAGGCGCACGCCGGCGGCGCGCGCATGCGGCAGCACCGCGGCGATGCCGTCGGCGATGTGGCGGCGCGCCTCGGCGAGCGGCAGACCGGGAACCGCGCCGCACACCAGCACCACATGCGGCGCGCCGATCGCGGCGGCCTGGTCGATGGCGGCGCGGTTGTCGTCGATAGCGTGCTGCCGCCCGGCGGCGTCCACCGCGGGGAAGAACCCGCCGCGGCAGAGGCTGGTCACGCGCAGGCCCGACGCCTTCAGCGCGGCCATGCCGGGCGCGTCGAGATGCTGACGCCACACGCTGATCGCCGGCACGCCGGCGCGCTCATAGGCGGCGACCGCCTGGGCCAGCGACCACGGTTTCGTGGTCATGGTGTGCACGCACAGCCGGCGCGGATCCGGCGCGGGCAGCGGGCGCGTCACAGCGGCTCCAGGTCGACCCAGCGGCGCTCGCGCCACGAGCGCAGGCCGGCTTCAGCGAGCTGCACGCCCCTGGCGCCTTCGCGCAGCGTCCAGCGGAAGGGCTCGCCGAGCGCGACGTGGCGCAGGAACAGCTCCCACTGGATCTTGAAGGCGTTGTCGTAGGTGGTGGCGTCGGGCACCTCGGTCCAACGGTCGAAATGGTTGAGTGGGCTGTCGATGTCCGGGTTCCACACCGGGCGCGGCGTGGCGGCGGCGTGCTGCGCCCAGCACTTGCGCAGCCCGGCCACCGCCGTGCCATGGGTGCCGTCGACCTGTACGGTGAGCAGGTCGTCGCGCCGCACGCGCACGTCCCACGAACTGTTGAACTGGCAGATCACGCCGTTGTCGAGCTGGAAGGTCGCGTACGCGCTGTCGTCAGCGGTGCACGCATAGGGCTTGCCGTCCTCGCCGATGCGCTCGGGCAGGTGGGTGGCGCCCAGGCAGCTGACCCCGGTGACATTGCCGAACAGGTTGTCGATCATGTAACGCCAGTGGCAGAGCATGTCGATGATGATGCCGCCGCCGTCCTCCTTGCGGTAGTTCCAGCTCGGCCGCTGCGCCGGCTGGTCGCCGACGTGGCCGGTGAATACCCAGTAGCCGAACTCGCCGCGCACCGAGAGGATGCGCCCGAAGAAGCCCTGCTCCTTGAGCATCTGCAGCTTGCGCATGCCGGGCAGCCACAGCTTGTCCTGGACCACACCGTTCTTCACCCCGGCGCGCTCGCAGACCGTGGCCAGGCGCAGCGCCTCGGCGGTGGTGACCGCGGTCGGCTTCTCGCAGTAGATGGCCTTGCCCGCCGCTGCAGCGCGCTCGACGAAACCGGCGCGCTGCAGGGTGCCACTCGAATCGAAGAAGACCGCGTAGCGCGGATCGGCCAGGACCCTGTCCAGGTCGGTGCTGTAGGTCAGCGTGTGGCCCGCGCCCGCGTAGCGCTCGCACAGTGCCTGCAGGCGCGGTGCGCTGCGCCCGGTGAGGATCGGATCCGGCATCAGGGTGAGGTCGTCGCTGACGCGGATGCCCCCCTGCTGCATGATCGCCAGGATCGAGCGCACCAGGTGCTGGTTGGTACCCATGCGCCCGGTGACGCCGTTGAGGATGATGCCGATGGGACGGATGGTCATGCGCGGTCCGCGGGGGTGGCTGGGCACAGATTAATCATATATGATATATTTCAAGGGAGAGCCGTACGGGGTGCGACGGAGCGTTTCCGGGCTTGCGCCAGCAGCTCGCCGGGTCCCGACGCAAATCCGCATCTCATGTGCGCAAATCAGCAGCAACAGAGCGCAAACAGCAAAACGACGTCCCCGCCAACCCGTACCATCTCGCGCCATGCCCTCCCCCGCTCCGTCGAAGCCGCGCCCCCTTGCTGGACCACCCGCAACGCCATGTGGTAGCCTGGGCATGATGCGTGTCCCTCTCCTCCGCTGGCGCGTCGTCGCCAGCCGCCTCGCGCTGCTCCTGCCGCTGCTCGCCCTGGCCCTGCCGGCGCGCGCCGCGGACAGCGCCGCCGACCTGGAATTCTTCGAAGCCAAGGTGCGCCCGATCCTTGCCGGCAGCTGCTACAAGTGCCACTCCCAGAAGTCCGAGAAGCTCAAGGGCGGCCTCTACGTCGACACCCGCGCGGGCCTGATCACCGGGGGCGATACCGCCCCGGCCATCGTCCCCGGCAACCCCGCGAAGAGTCTGCTGATCGAGGCGGTCGCCTACACCAACCCCGACCTGCAGATGCCGCCGAAGACCCGGCTGTCGGCGCAGCAGATCGCCGATCTCACCGCCTGGGTCCAGCGCGGCGCGCCGTGGCCGGTCGAGGCCGCCCCGACGACCACCGATGCCAGCCTCAAGAAGCCCTTCGACCTCGCGGGCCGCAGAAAGGGGTGGTGGGCGTGGCAGCCGATCGCGGCCCCCACCCCGCCAGCCGTGGGCGACGCGGCGTGGTGCCACGGCGACATCGACCGCTTCATCCTCGCCAAGCTGCAGGAGGAGCACCTGCAGCCCGCGCCGGCCGCCGACCGCCGCACCCTGATCCGCCGCCTGTCCTTCGATCTCATCGGCCTGCCGCCCACGCCGACCGAGGTCGAGGCCTTCGTCGCCGATGCCAGCCCACATGCGGTCGAGGGCGTGGTCGACCGCCTGCTCGCCTCGCCGCGCTTCGGCGAACGCTGGGGCCGGCACTGGCTCGATCTGGTGCGCTACGCCGAGTCGCGCGGGCACGAGTTCGACTACGCCATCCCGAACGCCTGGCAGTACCGCGACTACGTGATCCGCGCCTTCAACGCCGATCTGCCCTACGACCGCTTCGTGACCGAGCAGATCGCCGGCGACCTGCTGCCGCAACCGCGCACCAACCCCGGCGCGGGCTTCAACGAGTCGGTGCTCGGCACCGGCTTCTGGCTGCTCGGCGAGGGCGTGCACTCGCCGGTCGACATCCGCCAGGACCAGGCCGACCGCGTCGACAACATGATCGATGTGCTGGGCAAGACCTTCATGGGCCTGACCATTGCCTGCGCGCGCTGCCACGATCACAAATTCGACGCCATCGCCGCCAAGGACTACTACGCACTCGCCGGTATGATCGAGAGCAGCACCTACCGCCAGGTGCGCTTCGAGACCGACCTGCCGCACCGCGCCATCGCCGCTCAGCTGCAGCGCCTGCGCGGTGAGCATGGCCCGGCGATCGCCAAGGCCTTCGCCGACGGCTGCAGGCCGGTGCTCGACCGGCTCGACACCTATCTGCTCACCGCGCGCGATGCGCTGCGCAGCGCCACCCCGGCCGCCCCAGGCGCCGACGAGGTCTTCGCTGATTTCGAGTCCGGCACCTACACGGGTTGGACGGCCACCGGCACCGCCTTCGGCGCCGGCCCGCGCACACTCGAAACCATCTCGCCGATCCAGGGCCGCATCAACGGCGTCGGCCGCTATTTCGTCAACACCTACTGCCACGAGACAAACGGCGACGACGCCACCGGCACGCTGACCTCGCGGACCTTCACCATCAGCAAGCCCTGGCTGAACCTGCTGGTCGGCGGCGGCGATTATGCCGGCCAGACCTGCGTCGACCTGATAATCGACGGCGCGCGCGTGCTCACCGCCACCGGCCGGCGCAACAACCAGATGTTCCCGGTCGCCTGGGATCTGCGCCCCTTCCTGGGCCGCACGGCTGCCATCCGCATCGTCGATGAGCGCACCGGTGCGTGGGGCAACATCGGCGTCGACCACCTCGTGTTCAGCGCCGCGCCCGCCGATGCCGTCGCCGTTGCTGCGCACGTCTCGCCGACGGATGATCCGGCGCAGAGCGCGCGCATCGCCGCACTCGCCCGCGAGCGTGGACTGGACGCGCCCACGCTGCTCGCCTGGGTCTCGCACCTGGCCGCGGTCGCCGACCAGCCTGGCGAACCGTTCAGCGCCTGGGCCCGCTGTGCCCTCGATCCCGCCCTGAAACCCGACGAACTCTTCGCTGCTCCGCCGCCGCCGGCCGCCGCGGCACCGGCGCTGATCGACTATGCCGATCTGGGCGCGGAGGACTGGCTGCCGGACGGCGTCGCCTTCGGCAGCGGCCCGCTGCGCGCTGGCGAGGTCCGCCTGGGCGGCGATCCGCTGCAGCCGCTGGCCACCGTGGCGGCATACTCCATGGCCGCGGCGGATCCGGTCTGGCAGGGTCTGAAGCGAGCCCCGGACGCCGCCAACGACCCCGTCGGCCTCGATTACGACCGCGCGGGGCGCACCCTGACGACGCGCTCGTTCGTTATCGACGCCGACCGCGTGCACGTGCTGCTGCGCGGCATCGCGCACGTCTATGCCCCGGTCGGCCAGCACGCCCTGGTCTATGGCCCGTTGCACGGGGCGCTGGTTCAGCGCGTGGACACCCACGGGGCGTTCGCTTGGACCACCCTGGACCTGGCCGCCTACCGTGGCCTGCGCACGCACCTCGAGTTCACCGCTGAGAGCGGCGACTTCGCGGTCGTGCGCGTGGTGGTGGCCGACCACGCGCCCGCGCCGCCGGCCGCCGGGGGCCGGGCACTGGCGGCCGCGCTGGCCGGCGCGCACGGCGATCCCGCGGCGCTCACCGCGGCCTACCGCCAGGTCTTCGCCGCGCTCGCCACGCGCCTGGGAACGGGCAGCCTCGCCGGCAGCCCCGATGCCGAAGATCTCGCGCCGCTCGCCGACTGGCTGGTGCGGCACGCGCCGCTGTTCGGCCAGGGCCGCACACCGCTCGCCGCCGCGCAACCCTTCCAGGCCGCACAGCAGAAGCTGCTGGCGGGCGTGCGTATGGAATCGCACCTCGCGCTGGCGCTGATGGATGGCAATGGCACGGACGGCTACGTGATGAAGCGCGGCTCATGGCACAACCGCGGCGAGACCGCACCGCGCCAGCTGCTTGAGGCCATCGCTGGCGCCGACCAGCCGCGCATCGCCAAGGGCAGCGGCCGCCTGGAGCTGGCCAGCCGCATGACCGATCCGCGCGACCCCTTCACCGCCCGGGTGATGGTCAACCGCATCTGGCACCACCTGTTCGGCCGCGGCATTGTGCCGTCGGTCGACAATTTCGGCGTGCTCGGCGGCAAGCCCAGCAATCCGGCACTGCTCGACCACCTCGCCACCAGCTTCGTGAAGAACGGCTGGTCGGTGAAGCAGGCGATCCGCGCCATGGTGCTGTCCGCAACCTACCAACAGAGCAGCGCCGCCGAGCCCGAGGCCGACCGCCGCGATCCCGACGATCAGTGGCTGCACCGCATGCCGATCCGCCGCCTCGAAGCCGAAGCGGTGCGCGACAGCATCCTCGCCGTCTCCGGGCGGCTCGATAACGCGGCGTTGGGGGGACCGAGCGTTCCGGTCTTCCTCACCGACTTCATGGAGGGTCGCGGACGGCCCGAGGGCGGCCCGCTGGACGGCAACGGCCGACGCAGCGTCTACCTCGCGATCCGCCGCAATTTCCTCTCGCCGATGCTGATGGCCTTCGACGCGCCGACGCCGTTCAGCAGCATGGGACGGCGCTCGGTCTCAAACGTGCCGGCGCAGGCGCTGACACTGATGAACGACCCGCTGGTCATCGCAGAGGCACGGCGCTGGGCCGAACGCGTGCTCGCCGAACCGGGGAAGAGTCCTGAAGAGCGCATCGCGCGCATGTGGGCCACCGCCTTCGGCCGCCCCCCGCTGACAGACGAGACCAAAGCGGTGCTCGCCTTCCTGTCCGATCACGCCGCCGCGCTCGGCGGCGACGAGGCCGCGCTATGGGCCGATCTCGCCCACGCGCTGGTCAACTGCAAAGAATTCATCTTCATCAACTGAACGCGACGGGACCACCATGCGCGACATCGCCTCCCATCTGCCCGGTATCCCGCTGTCACGGCGCGCCCTGCTCGGCCGCGGCGCGCTCGGCATCGGCGCGCTCGCCGCGAGCGCGCTGTTCGGCCCGCACCTGGACGCCGGCGAGCCGGTCGCGCACGCTGGGAACAACCCGCCGAAGGCGACGCACTTCCCGGCCAAGGCCACCAGCGTGATCTTCCTGTTCATGGACGGCGGCGTTTCGCAGGTCGACAGCTTCGACCCCAAACCGCTGCTGACCCAGGAAAATGGCAAACCATTCAAGATGAAGATGGAGCCGACCCAGTTCAACAACAACGGCAACACCCTGGGCAGCCCGTGGGAGTTCAAAAACTACGGCCAGAGCGGCCTGCCGATCAGCGCGCTGTTCCCGCACATCGGCGGCTGCGCCGACGATCTGACCATCATCCGCTCGCTGGTTTCAGAGTTTCCCGAGCATACCTCCGCCAACTACTTCGTGCACACCGGATCGGGCCTGCAGGGCCGCCCGTCGATGGGCGCGTGGGCGTCCTACGGACTGGGCAGCCGCTGCGCTGACCTGCCGGGTTTCATCGTGCTCAACGGCGGCCTGATCCCGCCGGGCGGGCTGGACTGCTTCGGCAATGGCTTCCTGCCCGCGACCTTCCAAAGCTCGATCTTCCGCGCCACCGCCCAACCGGTGGCCAACGTCCGGCCGAGCGAGCGCACACCGCAGCTGCAGCGCGACAAGCTGGCGTTGACGCGCGGCCTGGACCAGGGCCTGCTCGCCCGCGTCGGTGCCCAGGACGCGCTGGAATCGGCGATCGCCAACGCCGAAATGGCGTTCGCCATGCAGACCTCGGTGCCGCAGCTCATGGACCTGTCCGGCGAGAGCGCCGCGACGCGGGCGCTGTACGGACTTGATTCGCAGTTCGAACACACGCGCAGCTACGCCGCGCAGTGCCTGGTCGCGCGCCGCCTGGTCGAGCGTGGCGTGCGCTTCATCGAGCTGACCTGCCCGCCCTGCTCCGGCGACCGCTGGGACCAGCACAGCGCACTCAAGAAGGGCCACGAGGAGAACGCGCGCGCCGTCGACCAGCCGATCGCCGGCCTGCTCACCGACCTCAAGGCGCGCGGGCTGCTCGACAGCACCCTGGTGGTGTTCAGCGGCGAGTTCGGCCGCACGCCCTTCGCGCAGGGTTCCGACGGGCGCGACCACAACCCCTTCGCATTCTCGGCATGGCTGGCCGGCGGTGGCGTCAAGGGCGGCCACATCCACGGCGCCACCGACGAGTACGGCTACAAGGTGGTCCAGGACAAGGTCGACGTCCATGACCTGCACGCCACCATGCTGCACCTCATGGGCATGGACCACAAACGCGTCACCTACCGCTACGGCGGCCGCGACATGCGCCTGACCGACGTGCACGGCGAAGTGGTGAAGGGCATCCTGGCCTGAGCAAGCGGCCGCCGTGGTGCGGCGCTTCAGAAGTCGTCGGCGCCGGGCTTGATGACCGGCGGCGGCGGCTGGTAATTGAGGAAGGCGTTGGGACCGAACGCCGCGTTGGCCGCGGCGACTTTGGCAGCGAGCACGGTGCGCTGCTCCGCGGTCAAGGCGGTGCGATCGAGCAGTCTGCGCGCCGCGATGCGCGCCCAGGCTCCCGGAGCGGCGACGCAGACGTCCAGCGCGGCGATGGTCGCCCCGCTCAGTGGTCGGATCTGGGCATGCCGCTGCAGCGCCATGGCGGCGTACTGCGCCACCATGCGGTCAGGACAGGAAAGCAGCCTGACCAGCAAAGCCTCGCTACCGTCGCTGCGCGAACCGCCGAGCGCGCCGGTGAGCGGCGCAAGGTCGCTGGTCCAGTTCGGGGCCGGCATGTGCTCGCACTCGGCGATGATCGCCGCTGCGGCGGCGAGACCCGCGGGCTGCAAGCGCTCGACCAACGCCGCAGCGGCGTTGATGCGCCCCGCCGCGCCATGGACGGGCTGGGATATCGGACCGGCATCGGCCTGCGGGGCGGCCTGCAGCTCGGCGAGGAGAGCGGCATCCGCGTCCGGGCCGCGCAGCCGGCAGAGCGCCAGCAGTGCGGCGTTGCCGACCGTGTAGGGCTCCAGCTCGAGCGCGGAGCGGTCGCCGCGCAGTGCGACGATGGCCGCGACCAGTGCCGCTGGCGCGTCACCATCCAGCGCGGTGCCCGCAGTGGCCAGCGCCGCGTCGCGCACGACGGCATCGGCGGTGGCCAGTGCAGCCTGTACGGCGGCGAGCGCGCGCGGTCCGCCGTGGGGCGGCAGGGCGCGCAGCACCCACGCGCGGGCGCGTGATTGGGTCTCGTTGGTCGCGCGGGCGATGATAAGCTCGTCGAACGCGGCGATCATCGCTTCGGAGTGTTTGCGCTCGCGCACCGCCTTGGCCAGGATCAGCGCCTGGTGCGCCGCTTCCGTGCGCACCTCGGGCCGGGGGTCGACGAGGGTTGCCAGGAACGCCGCCATGACCGCGTCACCCGGCCCATCCTTGCGCGTGAGCGCAACTGCGAGCGCCCCGCCCAGGCCGCGCACCGCGCCACGCCGAGCCTTTGCCTGCGTGTCGGCCAAGCCGGCGCGCAGCCACGGCAGCAGCGCTGCGGGATCCGCATCGGGCTGGGCTCCGGGAAGCGCGGCTGAGGCCTGCGCGCGCATCTCCGCGGATGGGCTGCCCGCGGCCAGAGTCAGCAACTGCTCCGTCACCGCCGGCATCCCGCCCAGCTCGCGGCGCCAAGCGAGCAGGGCGGGCACCCGCGCCTCGTCGCCCTGGTTGGCGACGAGCAGCGCTGCAATCAGCGGGCTCCACCCGATGGTATTGTCGCGAGCGATCTGCGGGGCTGCCGCCACCAGCAGCGCCGCGGTGGGAAGCACGCCGGCACCGATCACCAGGTCGTGACCACGCAGCACCGCGCCGCCGCCATCCGTCTCGACCCAGGCGAGGGTGGTCGGCACCTGCGGCGCCAGCGCCGCCCGTTCGAGAACGTCGAGCAACGCACCAGCAGTGACGGCATCCAGCCCGTCCAGGAACGGCAGCGGCAGCTCGCCACCGCTGATGGCGTGCAGACTGAGCGCAGCGCGCGCGAGCGGCACCAGCGCACCGAGGCGGTGGAGGATCGCCTGGTTGGCCTGCAGCGCGAGCCCGAGCGCGCCGGCGGGCAGGCCATGCTGCGTGCGCAGGCGTCCGGCCAGCCCGGGATTGCCGAGGCGCGTGAGCAGGTGTTCTTCAGTGGAGATCAGCCAGGCGCGTGCGCTGCGGCGGATCCAGATCGGCGCGCCGATCCACTTCGGCGTGACCTTGACCGGGGCCTGGCGCGCCGCGTCGATGCTGCCGCCGTCGTCTGGCCACGCGGCGCGCAGCCGCGCATCCAACCCCGGGCCGGCAGGGATGGCGAGGACCATGTCCGGCAACGGCAGTGCGGGCACGATGGCGACCCAGGCCGGGCCATCCACCTCCGCCAGGATGGCGGTGTCCGGACCCCATGCGGTGACTGCCAGCGGATCGGCGCTGGCCGCGCGGACGGCCAGCGCCGCCAACGCGGGACCGTCGAGACCGACGGCGGACAGCGTGAGCGCGTCCGCGGGGACCTCGGCTTCCAGCACTGCGGTATCCAGCGCGCGCAGGGGCAGGTGGGCCCCGGGCAGGCGTATGGTCTCGCTGCTGCGGCCGCTGGCCAGACTCACCGTCGCCGCGACCTCGGTCGCACCGCTCGCCCGCAGCATCGCCTCCGCTCCGGGGATGCCCAAGGAGGCGACCAGCGCCGCCAGGTCGGCGGTAAGCTGCAGGTCGGCATCTCCAGCACCGCCCTGCGCAGGCTCGGCCCCAAGGCCGCCACCCAGCAACGTCGCGCCCTGCGCGACGATCCGCACCCCATCCACAGGGTCTTCCCCCCAAAAGGTGCGCGAGCGTGCGATGACGACCCCATCTCCATCGGGCTGCGCGGGGACCCGCGCCATCACCGGCACCATCTGGTACGTATCGACCTGACCCAGGCGGAGCCGGGAGATGGCGGCGACATCTGTGGCGATGATGCCCTCGGCGCGCCGTCGGTCGCGCTCGGCCGCAGCCGGCACACCGAGCAGCATCGGCGCCGCGGGCGCGTCCAGATCGATGCGGAAGGCGACTTCGGTCTGCAGGCTCGCGGTGATCGCGGTGAGGTGCGGAAGCAGGCCCCGGAGATCAATCCCGGTGAGGTCCGCACCCTGGTCGATGAACCCACCGAGGCGTGCCCGCGCGGCGTCGTCGAGGGCGCGCGTCGCGAGCGCGCCGTACCAGCTCGTCGCGAGCCGCGCGCGCAGGCGCGGGACATCGGGGATGCTCAGTGTAAACAGCGGGCCATTCGGATACGGGTGCACCGCGGGCACGGGTTCGGTTGGAAGCTCGACCGCGGCCACAGCGCAGCAAGCAACGAGGGCGATGCACATCATCAACGCCAGTGGCACGCGGCGCGCGACCATCGCACAGCATCGCCAGCCGTGGCACCCAGACTGGTCGACGAACGCGGCCGCCGAGGCGGCGGAAACACAGAGCATGGGGGGATGATGCATGGCAGCGGCCGATCAGCATTCTCCCCCTCGTGCCAGGGGCAAGCGGATTGCCCGACCGTTGTGCGCCCCAACGCGACTGCGGGCGAGCTTTTCAACTCCGGGCCTAACGCCTCACTTCTCCACCCACGGCGACAACCGCATCCCCGGAATCGGCCGTTCCATGCCGCCATCGGGAAGCTTCCAACCGACCGAGCAGTGGCTGTCGCCCGCGCCCTGCTGGTGGCGGATCTCGAGATAATAGCGGTTCCCCGCCTGCAACGTGAGGGGCGCGGAGCGCTGCTTCCCGCCGTCCCAGTTCCCGTACTTGCTGCGCGACGACCAGCACAACACCCTGCACTTCTCCGGCGTCTCATCGCTGCTCAGCGCGAGTTCGCCTTCGTTATCCGCGGTGATCCAGAACACGTACGTGCCGGTCTGTGGTGGCACCAGATAGCCACGCAGGCGTGAATAATAGGCTTTCCCGTCGTTGCGCGGCTCGTCCAAGATGGTGAGCGGGCCGCTCTGGTCAGGCGCATTCTTCAGCTTGGGGTTGGTGGCCGCCGTCTTCAGATAGTCAGTGGAGACGTCCAGCCACTTTTCGCGCAGGATCGTACCCGCACCTGCGGGCGTGGCGACGATGCTGACCGCGACCCGCGGCGATGCTGTGTGACCGCCATCAACAGCGGTGGCGACCGCGCTGAACGCGGCGACGTGCGCGTGCAGCCGATGGGGAGCAAGAGTGAGGCGCCAGGGCGGCCGGCTGACGCTGCCAAGCACCTGGTCCCCGTCCATGAACGCCACCGTGCTGATCTCGGCAGAGGATGCCACGACCTCGGCAAGCAGATCCAATGGCCGGCTGTCATCCTGGATGGCATCCGCTTGCGGCAGGGTCAGCAACGCCACCGGCGGAATCGGCGCCGCCGGCGCGCCGATGGTGGCCAAGGTCAACCCCGAAACCACCGCGTGGCCCGGTCCGCTGATGGTCAGCACCAGGGGCGCGCCGGTCAGGGTGGTGCGATAGGGTCCCAACCTGCGCCACGCCGTGCCCGGCAGCGGCGGCGCATTCTCGGTACGTTCGCCGACGACCAGCGAGACCGCGCCAGCAGCGCCGTCACCGGCCACCCACAGCGTGATCTCGTAGGTCCCGGCGGGCAGGGCCTGGCTCAGCCGCACCGGCCCGCCACCGGCGATGATGCCGCGCTCGAGCATGCTCTTGCCGTCAAAATCGAGGCCGGCGCCGCTCAGTGGCGGAATGGTGGCGGCGACCGCCTCTGCCCCCAGGACCAGCCCGCCGGCGAGCGCCTGGCGCTGGCCGATCCAAGGATTGCGCTCGATGACCACGCCCTCGCCACCAAGGTTGATGCCCCGTACGAAGACCGCCTGCCCATCGCTGCGCGGCATCCAGCGCGCCGCGGTCGGCACCGGCGCTGCCAACACCTTCGGTGGAGATAGAGCGGGATCCTGGTCGAGCGTACCCGGGACTTCAGCGCTGGGCGCCTGGACCACCACCGGCGCGGCCACGGCGCGCGGATGGTCACCACGTCCCCAGGTCAGCAGCAACGCGATGCTGCCGACCAGGATCAGGCCACCGGCGACCAAACCCGCCGCCAGCCCAGAGCTGCCTGTGGCGGGCGCGGACGTGCGCGGGCGGGAGAGCCCGTCCGAAGGTCGTACGCGCCGCGCGCCATGCTCTGGTGTGGCGATGCGCCGCAACTGCTCGGACGGGGAACGTGACGCCTCCACCCGGCGCAGCTCCGGCACCGGTGCAGGCTCGGCGCCCGCGCCAGGATCGAGAGTCGCCCAGGCGGAGTGGGCGACCACGCGCGCGGCGTCTTCGCCCAGTGGTCCAAGCAGCGCGCGCAGCACCAGATCAAGGCACGCCTGTCGCATGAAGGTGGCAGCGCGCCCGCGGTCGGCCAGGACCTGGCCGGCGAAGCGCCCACGCAGGTCGCCATCCAGGACGCCGGCGAGGTACTCCTCGATGATCGCGCTGAAGGGTCCATGCGCACTGGCGCCGACGCTGGCATCAGGCTGCCAGTCGAGGCTGCTACGCGCCATGACCAGGGAATCGGCGACGTCCTCGAGTGGGACGTTCTGGGCGGCGGCGAGCGCGGCGATCGGCAGCTGCTCGGCGTAGTGGCGATGCAGCAGGCGCTGCGCCATCAACGGCATGCGCCCCAGACGATCACGCACCTGGTGCCCCGCAGCGAGGGTCGGCACAGCGACTGCTTGCAGCTCGGCCGCAGCCACGCGTGCCTGCGTCTGGGGCAATGCATCCGTGGTCGGCAGCGCCAAGCGCTGGGCCAGCTCGTTTCGCGCCAGGTCGAGCACCCATGGCAGTGGCGCTTCCGGACATGCAGCGAGTCGGCGCCGCACGACGCACCACACCGCCAGCGCAGCGTCATCGACCATCACCGCATCAAGCGCGTAGGTGGCCAGCCACAGGCGCAGCTCGCCATGCAGCGCCTGGACCAGTTCGGTGAAGGCCGCGGCCTGTCCGCTCCGTACACGTGACGTGAGTGCGGCCAGCTCAGCGCTCACGGGAGGTCCCTCTGTCCGGCCGCCCCGCGCGACGGCGGGCAGCGGCAGTCCGGCCACTCGGACGACGTTGCCGGCTCAGCCGGTCACTTCCACGGCAATGCCCGGCGAGGCGGCTCCGGCCGATCGCGCTCCGCCACCCGTGCGGCCGTCGGGATGGGCCGCGACGGGGCGGTCCAGAGCGGAATCGACTACGGGCTGGCACCATGGAACTGGGGGAGTTTACCTGCAGTACTGGGCCCCTGCCAGACCGCTTTCCCAGGACTCCGCACAGGCCAGTGCGACGCTGTCGGTAGCATCGCCTGCGATCCCAAGCTCGACCTGCTCCTCGACCGCGTCGTCGATGTCCAGCGTGAAAGGGGTGTGGGCCGCGTGGACCCAGCTCGCGCGCCTCAAGCAGGGGTTCTGCCCGCGACCGTGCACGACCCTCGCCTGCACCATCGACCTGGGTCCAGGCGGCACCTTCAGCACCACGATGCGTTCGCCCGACGTCACGAACGCGCATGCCCGCCGCCAAAAGAGCAGCCGGATCCTGGTCACTGCCAGGACAGCGTTTCCCAAGGCGGAAAATGCGCTCGCAACGCCTGCCCCTCTCACCTCATCGCCTGGAGGTTGCGTACCGTCCCCAACAACCATGTGAGCGCATGAAGGACGAGCGTCGCGCACGAGTACGAATTATGAGAAGCCTGGAATTCCTGCCCGCGCAGGGCGATGGACGGTCATTCCGCTGACCGTTCCATGCCCGCGCGCGATGACCAGGACCTCCGCACCTTCCAGCCAGCGTCGTCGCTCAAGGCGCGTGGCCTCCATCTCGGCTGCCTGCCAACCTTATACACGGGATTGGGGCAGCATGGCGGCCGCGACCACCGTCTGTACGTCTGTCTCGCGCCACACGAGGGTCTCGTCGTGTTGTGCGCGACGACCTCGCCCGGACCTCGCTGAGTGGATCGAGGTGCAAGCGGTGAGACGAATGGAACAAGAGCATCCGTCCGCACTCTCACGCACCAGAGGTCGTGAAGACACCAGTCATGTTTGCACAAATGTTAAAAGCATAGATGACTCATGAATTCGATTTATCAGCACGCGAATACTGGCCACATCGTCAACCTCGGCAACTCGCACTGATTCCTGGAATTTCACTGCATTTGGACGAGAGAAATAATTTAGGTTGCTGGGTTCAGCGTCCCATGTCCTAAGCTTCCCGATGACCTGCGTCATGCGCCCTTAAGCCGCTCCAGCGCCGCCTTCTGCCGCGTCCAGTCCACCAAGGATTCCGATGAATATGACTTTTGCCCTCGTCCTGACGATCGTCGGCATCGTGTTGCTGCTGATCGGACTTGATGCAGCGGATGCCATCCAGAACGCCTTCTCGCGCCTGTTCTCCGGCCACCTCACCGATCACACGGTGTGGCTGACGGTGGGCGGCATCATCTGCGTGATCATCGGTCTAGGCGGCTGCTACCGCAGCCGCCGGATCTGATTTCCCGCCTTCGGTCCCCATCCATCAACACCTGACCAGGAGTCGATACCATGGCCAAAGTCGAACATACGTCCAAGACCGTCGCCGCGAAGGCGTCGAAGATCCTCAAGGATCCGAAATCCACCAAAGCGATGAAGTCGATCGCCGCCTCGGCGCTGACCCAGGCGCCGGATCGCAATAAGCGTAAGTAGTCCCGCTGTCGATCGTGGCCGGATGCGTCCGGCCACGAATCCCTGGGCTCGCCCCCCCTCTGGGCGAGCAGTCCACACCCACTTCTCCGGATGCACCTCATGCTCAGATGGGCCCTCATCTTCCTCGTCATCGCCCTCATCGCCGCCGTCTTCGGATACGGTGGCGTGTCGCGGGACTTGGCGGAAATCGCCAAAATCCTCTTCTTCATCTTCATCGTGATCTTCGCGATCACCGGATTGATGCATCTGATGGGCTCCGGCCGGCGCCGCTGAGTGCTGGTCATCGCGGTCTGAAGGGACGTCCCCGGACGGCTGCAATCGAGAAACGAATCAATCGGATCTTGGCTTAGAAGGCCTGCGCGGAACCGGCGCAGGGCCCTCCGTAGCCTCCTCACGTCCGTATTCCATCGCCCGCCATAATCTCACCCTCGGAAGAACCCCATGCCTACCGGATCCACACATACCGCAGTTGCTCTGCGATCCAGCCTTTCACTCCTCGTCATGCTGATCGCGCTGGCCGCGCCTGCTGGTGCCGCAACCTCGACCTGGACCGCCGCCGGTGCGACCAGTAATTTCGATGATGCCGCCAACTGGGATGCGGTCCCGACGCCGAACTGCATCATGGTCTTCCCGGCCGGAGCCGCGTTCGCCTCCAAGGGCGCACCCGTCAACAACCTGATTGGCCAGACCATCGATCAGCTGAACGTGTCCGAAGCCTATGTCATCACCGGCAACGCGATCGTGTGCAAGAACATCAACGATAACAGCGCTGGAACCGTGACGATCGCGCTGCCGATCAGCACCGCGGGCTCGGCGGTGCTGACGGTCACCGTGACCATCGCCGGCGCTACCCTGAACCTGTCCGGTAAACTCACCGGCGCTGGCCCGGTGTCCTACAGCGGCCCCGGCAATAAGCGCCTGAACGGCACCATCAACAATACACTCTCGGGCCTGTCGATCGTCGCGCAGGGCTTCCTGGTGCTGGACAGCACGGCAACCGAGGCGATCTCCGGACCGCTGCAGGTCGACAGCGGCGCGACCGCGCGGCTGGTCCGCGCGCCGGCGATCAAGAATTCCGTTACGGTAACCGTCAACGGCACCTTGGATATGTCGGCAACCACCGGCAGCGACGGCACGGACACCGAACTCATCGGTGGCCTGGCCGGCACCGCCACTGCGGCCAATATCAGCCTGGGCGCAAACACCCTGGGCTGCACCGCGCAGGTCGCGCCGACCAACTATGCTGGCGGCTTCTCCGGCACCGGTGGCTTCCGCCAGTCCACCAGCGGCACCGAGGTGCTCAGCGGCACTGCATTCCCTTATACCGGCACGACGCGGCTGGCTGGCGGCGAGATCCACATCTGGGGTTCGCTGATCGGTTCGCCGGTCGTCGCCACCAGCGGCACCCTGGTGCTCGCCAACGACGCCACCGTGGGTGCCGTCACCCTCAGCGGTGCCACCAGTGTGCTGTCATTCAACGAGACCATCTCGGCCATGACCATGCACGCCACCACGCCAAGTCTCACCATCGGCAGCGGCAGCACCTTCCTGGTCGTCACCAAGTCGCCGACGGATTTCGCAAATGTGTCGACCGCGGCAGTGAACCTGAACGGCGCGGTTCTGAGCGTAGACACTGCACTCTTCTCGCCAGCCCCGACGTCAGTCATGACCATCATCACCAATACGGGATCCGGATCGGTCGTGGGCACCTTCGCTGGTCTCGCAGAAGGCGCGACCGTGGTCTCGTCAACCAACAGCGGCACGACCTTCACCATCAGTTATGTCGGCGGCACTGGTAGTCACAACGTCACCCTCACCGGGGTGGCGATTTCCAGCGACACCACGGCGCCGGCAATATCGGCGATCGCGACGAGCGGTATCACCGGCAATTCCGCCACCGTCACCTGGACGACCAATGAGGCGTCGACCAGCCAGGTCGAATTCGGTCTGACCACGGACTACGGTAGCGTGACCACGGTCAATGCTGCGCTGGTGCTCTCCCACAGCGTGGGCCTCACCGGGCTGGTCGGATCGACCACGTACCACTTCCGTGTGCGCAGCCGCGATGCTGCTGGCAATCTCGCCACCAGTGCGGATGGCACGTTCGCCACAGCCGCTGATACCACGGCGCCGGTGGCCTCGGCCATCACTGCCGGCAGCATCACCGGCACCACGGCCGTGATCACCTGGACTACCGATGAAGCCAGCGACAGCCAGGTCGAGTTTGGCCTGACCACCGCCTATGGAACCGTGACCACGCTCGACACCAGCATGGTCACCGCCCACAGCGTCACCGTCAGCGGACTGGCGCTTTCGACCCTGTACCACTTCCGGGTGCTCAGCAGTGATGCCTCCGGCAACGTGGTCACCAGCGCGGATGGAACCTTCACCACCACGGACGGCACGGTGCCGGTCGCGTCGTCGGACAGCCACCACCACTGCGGTGGCGGCAGCGTGTTCGGCTTCCTGATGGTGACCCTGATGCTGTCGCTGCGGCTGCATCGCCGGGGCCGCATCCCGGTCGAAGCGCGCGGCCAGCTGGACGCGTAAAATAGTGGCTCACTCCGGGATCATCCCGAACTGAAGCAAAGTCACAGCCCTCGTCACCTCTGGTGACGAGGGCTGTGACTTTTATAGCACAGCCGGTATCGCCTACGTCACGCGGCGGATCGCGGCGCGATCGATCACCAGCGCCAGAAGGCGATGGGTTTGCCACGGGCGGTAGCACCGCAATCGATAAGCTGGTCGCGCACGCCCGGACGATGTGAGCGGGCGCGTGGTTGCCCAGACAGTTCCTCAGCGCGCAGCGCCGCGCCCTTCGACACCAAAACGTCGGCGCTAGCCAAATGGACGCAGGTCGGTGACGACATGGAAGGTGCACGTGATGTGGCTCTGATCGTCAAAGCCGGTCTCTTGTGCGATGCTGCCGATTTTGGCGACGCCCTGCTCGAGCAGGGTGTCGCGCCATGCGCAAGCGTACGCGCAGTAGGGCGATCGCGAGATCCACACGCGCATCACGCAATACGAGATGGCCTTCCGCATGCAGGCCGCAGTTGTGGAGCTGGTCGACCTCGCGCTGACGGGCGATGCGACCTTTGCGCTCTCCGACGAGGATGCGCGCAGACCCGGAACCTTGGCGCGCAATTCTCTGCTACCGCCGCCACGCAGAACGCAGCGTGCGCTGGATCCAGCCCTACCACCGCGGCTGGAACCACCACGGCGGCCTCGCCCAGCGGCTGCAGGTGGGCGCGCGTGATACCGACCAGGCCGCCGCCGGGCTGATCGCCAACCTGCGCCAGCGCCGCAGGCTTGACGATACCCTGCTGCTCTGGTCCGGCGCGTTCGGCCGCACCTGCTACGCCCAGGGCGGGGCCAACCGCGAGAAGTATGGCCGCGATCACCACGGTCGCGCCTTTTCCGCATGGCTCGCCGGAGGCGGCACCAAGCCCGGCATCAGCTGGGGCGCGAGCGACGACTTCGGCTTCAACATCGCCAGCGACCCGGTCCACGTCCACGATCTGCAGGCGGCCATCCTGCACTGCCTGGGCATCGACCACGAACGTCTCAGGTACCGCAGCCAGGGGCGGCAGTTTCGCTTGACGGATGTGGAGGGCAAGGTGGTGACGGGGATGCTGGCGTGACGTCGATTTGAGTCGGGGGCGTGCGGCGCTAAGCGCCGCCGGTCTGATTCTCCCCCCGCCGCCCCTGCGCGAACTCGACCGAGTGGCCGTCGGGATCGAAGGCGGTCATCGAGCGCTCCCACGGCTCGTCGTGCGGCGGTCGATGGAAGACGACGCCCTTGCCTTGCAGGTCGACGTAGAGCGCATCGAGCTGATCAGTGCTGAATTCGACGTGGATGGCTTGGCGCTGCGCGGCATCCGCAGGCTTGGCGCCGTCCTTAACGGCCTCGGCGAGGGCGAGCAGGCCGATGCTGCCTGCTCCAGAACGCATCAGCGCAAACGCGGGCGCGGCATTGACTGCGACCGCGAGGCCGAGGACACCGTGGTAGAAGGCGAGGGAACGCTCCACGCTCGCAACGGTGAGGGTCAGGCCCTCGAAACGGAAGGGGATGGTGGTCATGGGGACTGTGGGTCCGGCGTGGTGGGTTGGGTGCGCGAGCGTAGACCGATTTGGGCCTGCGTGCAGCCACCATCGTGGGCGTCTCTTCTTCATCCGCCTCGGCTTCAACTTTCATGGGGACGCCCGTCTGCGCACACGTCACAGGAACATTGGTAGAACGTTCTATCATGCCCGAGAACTCGTGTTATCCCCTGCCAACCCCAGGACCGCTTCCATGCCCCGCCGGCTCGCCGCCCTCCCCCTGCTGCTGCTCTCCACCCTGCTCGGCGCCGCGCAACCCGACACCCCTCTGGCGATCACCGTCCCCGCCGGCGCGCGGCAGGTTTTCCAGGGCCTGGGCGTCAGCACCTTCAACAACGGCGCCTACACCGTGCTGGCGCCGGAGCGGCGTGCGCTGCTCGCGCGGCTGATCTACCGCGACCTGCGCCTGACCACGCTGCGCATCTGGTGGGCGGTCGAAACCTTCGCACCTGAACGCGGCCAGGCGCTGCTCGCCGAGAGCTTCGCCGACCGCTATGTGAAGAGCGGCCTGATCGCCGAGGCGCGCGCCCACGGCATGAAGACCATCCTGCTTGGACCGGAAAAACCGGCGCGTTGGATGCTGACCAAGCCCGAGGATGGCAACTCGCTGATCAAGGACGAGGAGGTCGGCACCTACGTCGCCCAGATCGCCATCCTCATCCAGCGCCTGCGTGACGAGCACCACACCGTCATCGACGCCACCGGCATCGGCAATGAGCCGCCGTGGTTCACGCCGGCGCAGATGGCGACGGCAGTGCGCCTGCTGCGCGGCGAGCTCGACCAGCGCGGGCTGCAGGCGGTGAAGATCGTGGCGCACGAAGGCAGCAACAACGACGCCACCGGGCTCGGCTACCTCGACGCGCTAATCGCCGACCCGCTCGCACTCGCAGGGCTCACCGGCTTTGCCACCCACTCCTACAACATGGCGGCGCGCGCCGAAGAGGCCGAGCGCGTCCAGCGCACCGGCAAGGAGTTCTGGATCACCGAGTCCGGCGGCGGCATCGGCCTGCCCGAGACCGAGCAGCCGGTGGACGCCCCGCAAGCCGCCAGCGCCGCGTCGCGCTTCCTGAACGACATGAACCACCGCGCCACCCATTGGATCTGGTTTCTCGGCGCCATGGACCTGACCAACGGCTGGCCAGAGGAGCACGACAACGTCCAGCGCCTGATCGAGTTCCGCGACAAGCCCGGCGCCGACTGGTACCTGCCGCTGCTGAAGTACTACTATCTCAAGCGCCTCGCCCAGACCTTCGACGTCGGCTGCTCGTTCCGCGCCGCGCACAGCTCGCTTGAGGGCGACATGACCTGGACCTATGGGCGCAAGCCGCAGGTCACGGCCGCCGCCGCGCTCAACCTCGACGGCACCTGGGGTATCGGTGCGGTGAACTACACCAGCAACCTCTTTACCCGTGCCGGACAGGACGAGTTCAATCGCACCAACACCGGGCAGGCGGCCACGGACTTCCGCGTCACCATCACCATCGCCGAGCTGGCGGCGGTGGGCGACCAGACCTTCACCCTGCAGCGCACCAGCGCGACGCACCGCGATGTCGACGAGGGCGAGATGGTGATGCACGATGGCGTGCTCGCCTTCGACCTCGCGCCCCTTGAACTGGTGACCCTGCGCCAGGTCCGGCGCTGAACGCAGGCGCTGCGCCATGCCCGCGACCCTCAAGGACATCGCGCGGCTCTCCGGCTGTTCGTTCCAGGCGGTCAGCGCCATCCTGCGCGACCAGCCGGGCACGCGCTTCAGTCCGGCGACGCGCGCGCGCGTGCTGCTGGTCGCGGAGCAGCTCGGCTACCGGCCCAACGCCTCGGCGCGGGCGATGCGCTCGGGCCGCACCGGCTGCATCGCGGTGCTGCGCGGCACCCATCCCAACCACAGCTCGCTGAGTCCGCACCTTTTGGGCGGCATCATGCGCGAGCTCGACGGGCAGGACCTGCACGCCGCCATCCTGTCCCTGGATGATGCGCAGCTGACCAGTCCCGAGCACCTGCCCAAACTTCTGCGCGAGGTGGTCGCCGACGGTGTGCTGATCAAATACGACCATCGCATCCCACCGCGCCTCGGCGCGCTCCTCGCGCAAGCCGGGATCCCCGCGGTGTGGGTCAACAGCAGACAGCCCGCGGACTGCGTTCATCCGGACGACCTTGAAGCGGGTCGACTGGCCACGGAGCGCCTGATCCGGCTTGGCCACCGTCGCATCGCCTACGCGGACTTCTCGTACGACCTCGCCGACGCGACGGAACACTACTCGGCCCACGATCGCCATGCCGGTTACCGCACCGCGATGCGCGCGGCCCGCCTCGCGCCGCGCCTGCTCGGCGGCCGCCGCGGCCACCCTGCGCCCGCCGCGCGGCTCGATTTCTGCCTCGACACCCTGCGCGGTCCCGAACGCCCGACCGCAGTGATCGGCAACAGCGCATGGAGCACCTGCCCGTTCTGGCACGCCGCCCTGCGCCTGGGCCTGCGCGTGCCCGCCGACCTGTCGCTGCTCACCTTCGAGAACTGGCGGCACGACGCACTCGGCCAGGAGCTGACCCAATACCTCGTGCCCGAGGCGGAGATGGGTCAGGCGGCGGTGAGCAGGCTGCTGGCGCTGCTCGCGGCGCCGGGAGTCGCGCAGGCACCTCTGGTACTGCCGTTCACGTGGGTCCCAGGGAATCCGTGGCGGGGGTGAATGGGTAGCGGCTTGGCTGCGTTGGGGTGCGCCGCATCCACCCGGCATCGTCGTCAGTCAGGCTCGAACTCATCGACGGATTGCCCAGCTCCCCCTCCCGGGTAAACCCTCGCACCGCCCCCACCAAGCGCCGCGATCCCTTCGGCACAAGGATACCCATGTCCCTCATCTCGTGCCCCGAATGCTCCGGCAAGGTCTCGACGCAAGCCGCGACCTGCCCGCACTGCGGCGCGCCCGTCGTAGCCACCGCCCACCAGCCCGCCCCGGTGCCCGCGATCGCCGCGCTGAGTCCGAACGCCGACCCGAACGCGGTGATCTGGCAAGGCAGTCCGCACTTCACCGGCACCATGGTGTGGGCGTGGATCTGCATCCTGACCGTCGCCCTGATCCCGGTCGGCCTGGTCCTCATGCTGATCGCCCACTTCCGCACACGCGCGACGCGCTACACCCTGACCAACCTCCGCCTGTCGCTGCGCCGTGGCCTGATGTCCACCTCCATCGACGACATCAGCCTGTTCCGCATCAAGGACATCGAGCTGCGCCAGTCGTTCTGGCAACGTCTTGGCGGCATCGGCACCATCCTGGTGACCAGTTCCGACACGGTCGCACCACTCGCCGAGCTGCACGCCATCAAGGATCCCGAGGCGGTGCGGCGCCTGCTGCGTGCGCAGGTCGATGCCGCACGGCAAAGTGAAGGGGTGCGGACGATCCTCAACTGAGTCCACCAAAGTCCGCGCCGAGCGCGCGAGACCGGCTCGACTCAGTCACGTCGCCACGCGATCATCGCCGAAGAAATGCCGAGATCTTCAACGCCATATCGTGAGTATCTCGGCATCAGCTTCGCGGTATCAATCGCACGCGGAAAATGGACGACCTCCACGTCCCGCAAGGAAAACCCGTTGCGCGCAGCCATGGCGAGCAGGTCCGGATGCCGCAGCCGGTTCTGATGCATCGCCCGGGTGTTCAGAATCCGCCATAGGCCCTCACTGACGTAGTAGAAGTTGTCTTCCCTGACATTCTCGATGTACGACCAGTGATCGGTATAATCGATGTTCGCCGTACAAATGCCCCCTGACGGCATGCGTTCGCGCATGACCGTGAAAATCTCCTCCAATGCCTGAGTGGGTATATGTTCGAACGACGCCGTCGAGACGACCCCATCAAATCGCGCAACGGCGTTGATGCTGTCAGCGATCACGTAGTCGACGCCGATCTTCCGCAAGTCGTCCGTGTGAGCGATGCGCAGGTCCGATCCGAGATGTTGCAAGGTGAAGTTGATGAGCTCGAGATGGGCGATCCGCTCGACGTCATGGGCGATCACCCGCTTCCCGAAGCGCACGGCCGCGCACAACGAGGTGTGCAGGTCGCGCCCGCAGCCGATCTCAAGCACCGTACCGGCACCCTGATGCCGCTCCAGTTGCCACGTAGCCGCGCGCATCCGCGCCTCGATATTCGCAGTGAAATAGGCAAGCGAGCGCAGCTTCCTGCGCCGCGGGATGCGCTGGAGCAGAGACCTGCAGATGAGCCGGGCCAACATGCGCGGAGGATCCGAGCAAGGGCCCGAAAGGCAATCGGGAGCACCACTGACGGCACACCGCGCCAGCAACCGCGGCGCGGCATGGAGCACATGCGAACGAGATGAACGAGCGGCCGCGCAAGCGGTTAGGATCAATCAGGCGGCCGGTCCCCCTACGTACCTCTCCCCTCAACCACTCAATGAACCGCCTCCCCCACCAACTCCGCCACCTGGGTTGGCCCAAACGCGACATTGTGCTTACCGGACACCGTCAGGCGGTCTCCCGCGAAGCGCAGGGTCAGCGTTGAATAGTACGGCGTCTGACAGGCGACCAGCTTGATGGTGAATACGTCATCTGCCGTCCACGCGCCGCTTGCCGCCACCAGCGGGTGCTCCGGCACGCTGAGGAAGCGTTCGATGCCGTTGGCGAAGCCGGGGCCGGCAGCACCCCAGGTGCCGCTGGCGAAGGGCGTGCGCAGCTCGCCGGCGGCGGTGCGCACCAGCAGTGCGGGCGGCGTGGCGGCGGTGTCGAGCGCCATCGCGGTGATGCCGCGGTCGTTCGCGGCGAAGGCATACCACTTCCCGCCGACGGTCGCGGCGAGGGGCGACGTGGGCTTGCCGACGGGCACGGGCATGACCAGACCGGCGAGCTTCGCGGTTAGCAGGTGCTGTGCACTCTCGTCAGCCGGCAATGGGGTGGCCTGCATGGCCGGCAGCAACTTGTCCCACACCAGGTTCAGCACCGCCTGCATGTCGTGGACGCCGCTGGTGATCGCGATCACCGCGTCGCTGTCGGGCAGCACCACGCAATACTGGCCGAAGGCCCCGTCGCCGCGGTAGCCGTGATGGCGGCAGCGCCAGAACTGGTAGCAGTAACCCTGCTCCCAATCGCTGCGCGGATCGCTGCCATTGGCGATTTGCAGGGTGGTGGCCTCGTCAATCCAAGCAGCAGGCAGCAACTGCTTGCCCTGCCACTGGCCCCTCTGCAGGTAGAGTTGACCGAAGCGCGCGATCTCTTCGGTGCGCGCCATCAGCCCGTAGCCGCCGGCGGAGATGCCCTGCGGGCTGGCCACCCAGGTCGGGTCGACGAAGCCGAGCGGCTGGAACAGGCGCGGCTTGAGGTACTCGAGCACGCTCTGCCCGGTCGCCTTCTGCACCATGGCGGAGAGCATGTACGTCCCCGGGGTGTCGTACAGGAAGCGCGTGCCGGGCTTGAAGGCGACCGGCTGGGCCAGGAAGCGGTGCGTCCAGGTTTCGGGTGGCGCGCCAGGCGTGTCGACCCAGATCCTGCCTTCACTCTCGTGACCGGTGCCCATGCGCAGCAGGTCGCGCACGCGCATGCGCTTGAGGTTGGCCGACGGCTCGCCAGGTGCGTCCTCGGGGAATGCCTTCAGCACCTCGTCGTCGAGGCTCAGCTTGCCCTCGGCGATCGCCATGCCGACGGCGGTCGAGGTGAAGCTCTTGCTGAGCGAGTAGAACATGTGCGGGGTCTGCGCGTCGTACGGCTTCCACCACGCCTCTGCGACCACCTGGCCGTGGCGCAGCAGCATGACGCTGTGCATGCCGTCGATGTCCTGGTCGGCCGCGGTGAGGAAGGCAAGGATGGCCGCGGACGCGATGCCCTGCTGTTCAGGGGTGCTGCGCGGCAGCGCGGCGGAGGATTCCGCGCCGCGCGTCAGTGCGGCGAGGCCGGCCAGGACCAGGACGGACACGGAGAGGCGGATGGTTCGCATGGTGGTTCCCCCAGTGTGTGTGCAGAATTTTTCCGCGGAGCTCAGTGCGTCGGCGCCGGCGTCGCCGCGGCCGCGGGCGGCGCACTCGTCGGTGCCGTTGCCGCGGGTACCGTCGGGGCGGTCGTCGTGGCGGGCGGCGGTGCCAGCGCCGCGCCGACGTCGGCGAAGCTCATGTAGATCGACAGCACCACCAGCACCAGCAGCGCCGCCGCTGGTTTCGTACCGCGCCATGAGGTCATCTCGACATCGCCCGAGTACGCCTGGACCCAGGGCTCTGCCCGAGGGGCGATCTGCATGATGACGACCATCACGACGCACATCAGCACGAACACCGCGCCCAGGAAGTGGAAGCCATTCACGACGTCGGTCAGCGGCACCAGCACGGTCGCGCCGTCCACCACGTGCGGCACCAGCGGCACGAAGTAGCCGGTGGCGATGACCAGGAAGCCGCCGATCAGCCCGGTCTTGGCCGCGGCCGCCGGCAGGCGGCGCAGCAGCAGGCCCATCAGCACCACCGAGAAGATCGGGATGAAGTACATGCCGTTCATCTTCTGCAGGTAGCCGAAGATGCTGGTCTGCCCGGCGAGCATGGGCGCGACCGTCATCGCGACCAGCGCCACCACCAGGGCGAAGACCTTGCCGGCCTTCACAACGCGATCCTCGGATGCGTTCTTGTCCCACAGGCCCTTGTAGATGCCCATGCTGAACAGCGTGGCGGTGCTGTTGAGCGCCGAGCCGAACGAGCTCAGCACCGCGCCCATCATCGCGGCCAGGAAGAACCCGGTGAGCGGGGCCGGCAGCACCTCGCGCACCAGCTTGCCGTAGGCGTGATCGGGCTTCAGGCCGCTGTCGGCATAGAGGTGGAAGGCGATGATGCCGGGCACCACCAGGTAGAGCGGGCCGAGCAGCTTCAGTGCGCCGGTCAGCAGCACGCCCTTCTGGCCCTCGGCGAGGTTGCGCGCGGCGAAGGTGCGCTGGATGATCGACTGGTTGGTGCACCAGTAGAAGGTGGTGAGCAGGATGACGCCGGTGAACAGCGTCGGGAATGGCACCGACTGGGTGGCCGTGCCGAGCGAGTTGAATTTTTCGGGGTGGGCGTGGGTCACGGTGTGCAGACCGGCGAGGATGCCTTCGCCCTTGCCGACCGCCGCCAGGGCGAAGCCGACGATCATCAGGCCGCCCGAGAGCAGCAGCACGCCATTGTAGGTGTCAGCCACCGCGATGCCGCGCATGCCGCCGAAGACGGCGTAGATGGTGCCGACCAGGCCGACCACCCACACCGTCAGCCACAGCGCCGAGCCCGCGTCCTGGATGCCGGTCAGCCCCTGCACGTCGACGATCTCGTTCAGGCCGGTGGCGCCGGTATAGAGCACGATCGGCAGCAGGATGGCGGTGTAGGCGATCAGGAAGATGAGGTTGCAGATGACCTGCGTGCCGCGGTCGAAGCGCAGCTCGAGGAATTGCGGCACGGTCGAGATACCGCTGCGCAGGAAGCGCGGCAGGAAGAACAGCGCCATCGCCACCAGCGACAGCACCGAGACCACCTCCCAGGCCATGACGCTCAGGCCGTCACTGTAGGCGGCGCCGTTGAGTCCGACCAACTGCTCGGTCGAGAGGTTGGTGAGCAGCAGCGAGCCGGCGATGAACACCGCGCCCAGCGAGCGCCCCGCCAGGAAGTGGCTGGTGGTGGTCGACACCACCGTGCGCCGCACCGTCAGCCAGGTGCCGAGGGCGACCAGGCCGGTGAAGAAGGCGAACGAGGCGAAGGTGATGAGGGTGTGCATGGTGCAGAAGTCTCCGGGCCGGATGACCGGCGGGCGGGGAGTGTCCCATGGTTCCCCGCCCCGCCAAGGGGGTGCGGGTGCGGCCTGCGGAAGGTGCTCCACCCAGACCGCGACGATTGCGCAATCGCATGCAGGGCCGCCATTTGCAGGCAGATGCAAGCCCCAGCATGCGGCCTTGGGCGCAGCGTGGCACGGGGGACGCCTGCAGGCAGGGTTGCACAAGCGCGAGTACGGCCAGGCATCCTGGTAACGATCGCGGGGGTACGGTAGACTGTCCTGCATGGGTACGGATCTCTCGGCCGCCGATCACGAGCGCTTCACCCGGCATTGGACCCTGGCCAGTCCGATGGTGGCGGACTACATCAGCGCCCTGGTGCCGAATTTCCATGAGGCCGAGGACCTGCTGCAGAACGTCGCCATCGTCGTCCTGCGCAAATTCGACCAGTACGACCAGGCGCTGCCCTTCGCCTTCTGGGCGATGGGCATCGCCCGCTATGAGGTATTGAGCAAGCGGCGCGAATTCTCGCGGCGGCGGGTGCTCTTCACTCCAGATCTCGCCGATCAGGCGGCCGAGCTCCAGCAGGAGATGAGCGCCGAGCACGAAGCCCGTCAGCGCGCCCTGCGGGACTGCCTGCGCGCGGTCGGTGAGCGCGCGACCACGGTGCTGCGCATGCGCTATGAAGAGGCACTCGAGCCGCGCGACATCGCCGAGCGCCTCGGCATGTCGTCAGGCGCCATCCGCGTGATGCTCAGTCGGGTGCGCTGCGTCCTCCAGGAGTGCATCCAGGCGAAGATCGCCGTGGCGGACCACCGCTGATGACCGTGCCGCTCCCCCTCATCGATGCCTTCCTGGATGACCACCTGGACGATGACCAGACCGTCGCGCTGCAGACCTGGTTGGCAGCCGATCGCGAGCACCTGCGGGCCTTCCTGCGCATCACGTCCGTGCACCGGGCGCTGCGCCGCGAGTTCACCAGCGCCCAGGCGCACGTACGCTTCTCAGCGCAGGCACCGAGCGCCACCACCCGTCGGTTGCGCATCGCGGCGCGGCGAGGCGGATCGCGGCGCCCGGTCGGGATGAACCCGTGGTGGCTGCGGGGCGCGGGCATCGCCGCCGGCCTGCTGCTGGCGATCGGCCTGGTCATGGGCGGTCACCGCGCCGGGGATGACGCGGTCCAGATCGCCGCCGGTTCCGCCGTTATCGAGCGGCCGACGGGCCCGGTGCCGGCGCATGCGGGCGATGTGGTGCAGCGTGCCGATGCGATCGTTGCTGCGCAGGGCCCCGTCACCCTGCGCTTCGCCGATGGCACCACGGTGCGACTCGATGCGGATGCCCGGATCGTGCTGACGTCCGCAGGAAGCGCGGACCAAGGCAAGCGCCTGGAACTGGGCATGGGTCGGCTTTCCGCGAGCGTCGCCAAGCAGCCCAGCGGTCGTCCGCTGACCATCACCACCGCGACCGCGACCGCGGTGGTGGTCGGCACCGCATTCAGCCTGAGCAGCTCCGCGACTGCGACCCGCCTGGACGTCGAACACGGTCGCGTGCGGCTTGAGCGCCAAGTCGATGCCGCAACGGTCGAGGTCGGCGCCGGCGAATACGCGGTGGCGGACCCGGGCAGCGCATTGGTAGTGCGCAAGCAGGGCACCCTGCCGGGCGATGCCCCCCTGCATGTCGGTGGCGCCCGGCACAACCAGCTCATTGGGCCGGATGGGAAGCGCTTCGTGTTGAAGGGCGCACAGGTCGGCCTCACCCTCTTCTATGCCCAGCTCGGCTCGCCGTGGGAATACCGGCTGCTCGCGGACCGGGCCGTGTTCGAGCGCGCCTTCAGCGGGCGCCTCGCACAGCTCGCGGCGATGAAGGCCAACGGCATCAACACCGTGCGCATCTTCGTCGGCGGGGCGGTGGCCCACGACCCCAACAACGGGTATGCGACTCCAGAGCAGGGCTACGGCGGGTTCGCCGGCTATGTCCAGCGCCTGGTCACCTATGCCGACGATGCCCGCAACCAGGGGTTCCACGTCATCTTCTGCTACAATGGCGATGATGGGTGGTCGCAGGATACGAACTGGCCTGCGTATCGCAGACTGTTCAGCGCACTGGTGCCGGCGCTCGCGACCAACGGCAACGTGCTGTTCGAACTCGTCCATGAACCGGACATCGAAGATCGCGAATGGAGCCGGTGCAGCGTCCGCGCCATCGACCTTTTCCGTTCACTCGGATATCGGGGCCCACTCGTGGTCGACCTCGATCATCGCTGCAACTGGTGGTATGAGCCCATCGTCGACGAAGTTTCCCGGCATGATCAGCAACTGGTCTTCAGCCTGCACTTCGCGAAATGGGTGGGCTGGGCGCACACCGAGGAAATGCTGCGCAACGGCGCCCATCGACCGGTGATCCTCGGACAGGTGACACCCAATGTGGGCAATGACCTTGGCGAGCCGGACGCCATCGCGGCCGTGGTCGCCATGCGTGCGCTGGTCACCCAGGAAATCGCGATCGGCGCCGTGGCGGCGGAATGGAATGCACGCGATGGCCAGCCTCCGACGCCCGGCACGGGCATGACAGACGACGATGGCGCCCTCGTGCCGAACTCATGGGGCGTTGGATATCGTGATGGATTCAGTGGTCGCCTGCCTGATTGGCTCCCTGTCGCAACGCCTCCGTGAAGGATTCCCACATGCACCTGCGCACGACCACCACTGTCCTGGTTCTAGCGGCGCTGTCCTGCAGCGCGCTCCATGGGGCCGTCCATGAGGTCGGTCCGACGACTCCGCTGGTGTTGTCGCTGGCCGACGTCGCCGGGGGCACCGATGTACGCAACAATGCCAAACACAATCCGGGCGGCGGCTACCTTAGTGTCTACGACGGCATCAAGGAATTCGGCTACCCGTCCACCCACGGCAACCAGCTTGGCAACACCGCGCTGGTCAATGACCATGTCTACTGGGATAGCAGCCCGGGCGGCCTCGACTTCACCCACACGCCACCTCCCGACGCGGGCTGCGGCAGTGCCTTGTGGTGGCCCATCCCCGGGGAATGGACAGCCTACCAGTTCGCGGTGACCAGCCCGGGAACCTATTCCGTGCTCTGCCGCTTCTCGTCATCGTGGGGACCGGCCAAGCCGGCCACGGCGGTGCTCACCATCGATGGCGTCGCCAGCGCGCCCGTGCCGCTGACTCCGGACGATCCGAAGCTGTGGTCCGATACGCACTACCAGGTGGGCGGGTGGTGGGGACACACCATGGTCAGCGGCACCTTTCCGGTCGCCTGGTCGCTGGGCACCGGCGCCCACGTGCTGCAGGTGCGCATCGACAGCTTCCCGGACAAGCCCACGGACCACGGCAATCTCTGGATCCATTATTTCAAGATCACGTCGAGCAAGACCGCCGGCAGGGCGCCGGCCGTGGTGCTCAAACCTGTCGTGCCCCGCCAGCTGGCCGCGGCGAACGCGGCATTCAAGACGGCAGAGGAGTGCGAGCAGAAGGGGCGCCTGGGCCAAGCCATCGCCGCCTACGAGAAGGCGGCAGGCGGAGCGGTAGCAGGCAGCGATCTGAACGAGCGCGCCACGACCAGGGCCAAGGCGCTGCGTGAGGCCGGCGAGCAGAAGCTCGCCGCTGCACGCGCCCTCGCACCCGAGGCGGCAGCGCCCGTCCTGGCGCGGATCGCGAGCGACTATGCCGGTAGCGACGTGGGCGACTCCGCACGTCCCTCGTCACCGGCGCAGACCCAGGCACCGCCCCAGAAGGCCCCCGCGGACACCGGCACGACCGGGTGGACTGCACCCGACAAGCAGCAGGCGCTCTCCGCGCTCCGCACCATGATCCTGGACACCGCGGGGCGGATGCCGATCACAGCGACCATCGCGCTGTTCGGGAAGCCGCAGGCGGTGGTCGTCACCAAATGCGACAAGCAGGGTCTGGATCTCAGACTCACCGGCTCCAGCTCGGAAATCACCCTGCAATGGCAACAGCTCGGCAACGAGGACCTGGGGCGGCTGGGGCAGGCCTGCATCCTCGGTCGCTCGGACCAGGCCCTTGCCGTTGGGGAGTGGTGCATCGCCTGCGGGCTCGAAACCCTGGCGAAAGCCACGCTGAATCGCGCGGCCGAACTCGATTCGCGGTTGGCGCCGGCAGTGGCCGAACGGCTACAGGCGCTCCACGCCAAGTCCGCGCCCTGATGGCCTGACGGCGGGTCGCCATCCGCGCAGATCCCAACCACCTGGAGGAAGCGATCTGCCGCGTCCTGCAGGGATCGCCGTTTTGCGACCCGGTGGGACGGCGACAGAGTGCGGTGGAAACTCCGTAACGCGCAGCGTCGGCCGGTAGATCTCGGGAGAATGAACGTCGTGGGCGTACGCACCGTCCGCCGCCGCGCTCTCTCATCGTGACCATCGGAGGAATCCCATGAGCATCGCCCATCCCATCGCAGCTGGTCCGCTTCGGACGATGGCGTCGCGCGTTCGCCGCCGCTCCGCCTTGATCGCCATGCTCATCGCGCTGTTGATGGCCGGGGCGCAACCTGCCCAGACCGCGACCTTCGACGTGAGCCCAACCAGCCCGGCGATCATCCCGTTCTCCAGCGTCATCGGCGGATCGGATGCGGCGAACAACGCGAAGAACAACGCGAATGGCGGCTATTTCAGCGAATTTGACAATGTCAGTCAGTTCAACTACCCGGCCGGTCATGGCAACCAGCTCCAGAACACGGCGATGATCAATGACAGCACCAACTATTTCGACAACGTGACCTGGCAAGGCGGACAGCCGGCCGGCTTGTCACTGTCGGGCGTTCCCGCCCCGGACGCGGGCTGCGGCGATGCGGCCTGGTGGCCGGCTCCCGGCGATTGGGTCTCGTACCAATTGAATGTCACCACCGCCGGCACGTACACCGTCCTCACCCGTTTCTCGACGGCGTGGGGTCCGACCGGCACCGTGACCTACCATATGACAATCGATGGGGTCAGCAGCGGGCCAGTCACCATGCACCCGGACGACAACGCGTATTGGACGCCTGGAGCAGGCGGATTCCAGCGTCCGATCGATGGCTGGTGGGGACACAATTATGTCCCGGGCACCATGCCAACCGGCTGGAGTCTGGCCGTAGGACCGCACGTGCTCAAGGTCTTCATCGACAACTGGCCCGGCACAGCGCCTGGGCCCAGCTCCTCGGGCCCGGGCGACATCTGGCTGCATTACTTCAAGGTCCTGGCTGGCGGCACGCCGGTGTCCGGGCCGGTGCCCGCACCGACCTTCTCATTCTCGCCACTTCTGACCGCCACCGCCAATGGCTTGATGGCGACTGGTCCCGTGACGGTCACGATTGAGGACACCGATGCCACCGCGGTCATCCATTACACCACCGATGGCAGCACGCCGATGGCATCCTCGCCCACGTATACTGCGCCCTTCATCATCAGTGCCCTGGGCGCCGCGACCATCAAGGCACTGGCGATCGACGGTACCGACAGCGCGGTGGCGACCACGACGTTCACCATCGCTGCGCCCCCGACGGTGGCGACCGCGGCCAACGCCGCGCCGAACCCGGTGACGGGCACCACCACGGTGCTGAGCGCGCTGGGCGCAACCACCGGCGCGGGCGGCGAGCCGACGCTGACCTACACCTGGTCGACGACCGGGTCGACACCGGCGGCGGTGCGCTTCAGCGCGAACGGCAGCAACGCCGCGAAATCGGTCACCGCCACCTTCGCCGGCGCCGGCACCTACAATTTCCAGGTCGCGATCGCCAACCCCTTCGGCTTATCGGTGACGAGCAGCGTCAGCGTGGTGGTGGACCGGACCGTGACGGGCGTGGCGGTGGTGCCGGGCACGGCGTGGATCTCGGCCGGCTCGAGCTTCACCTTCACCGCCTCGGCAGTCGACCAGTTCGGGGCCGTCATCTCCGGGACTCCGACCGTCACCTGGTCGGCGACGGGCGGCAGCATCACGGCGGGCGGAGCCTACACCGCCGGAAATGCCGCGGGCACCTTCTCGGTCACGGCGGCTTCGTCGACGGGCAGCGGGTCGGCGACGGTGGTGGTGACTGCCGGCTTTGCGGTCAGCATGACCTTCCAGCCCGCGCAGACGCCGCCCTTCGGCAACTACCTCGTCGACAACGGTGCGGTCTTCGGCGATCGCGGCAACGGCCTGAGTTACGGCTGGGACCAGGACCTCAGCACCTGGGCGCGCGAACGCCAAGGCAAGGGTGGCACGGCACCCGATGCCGGCCACGACCGCCTGATCTACGTGCAGCGCGCGGGCAATGCGGTCTTCCGCATCACCGTCCCGAACGGCACCTACAACGTCCACATCATCAGTGGTGACGCCGCCTACTCCGCCAGCGTCTTCAAGGTGTCCGCCCAGGGCGTGCTGGTGGTGGATGGGACGCCGACGCCGGGCAACCGCTGGATCGAAGGCACCCAGACCGTGACCGTCACCAACGGCACGATCGCGGTGACCAGCGCCAGTGGGGCGCAGAACAACAAGATCTGCCAGCTCGACATCGCCGTCGTCCCCGCAGCCGTCAACTAGAACCCGCGAGGCACCATGCGCCTGATCCCCTTCCTCATGATCTCCTTCGCCCTGGTAGGCTGCGGTAGCGGAGGGAATTTCGCCTTCGCTCCTGGCACCGTCATCAGCCGCACCAGGGTGACCCACTTCTGGCCCAATGGGCAGATGAAGGACACCGGCTTCATCGCCACCGACAGCCAGGGCAACACCCACCAGGTCGACCAGTGGCAGTTGTGGTTCGAGAACGGCCAGCCGCAGTGGCAAGGCACCTATACCAGCACCGGCGCGGTGGATGGCAGCCAGCCCTGGTTCGAGTGGAACAGCAACGGTTCGGTGCGTGACACCTGGATCGACCGCTGATCGCGTCCGGGCCTCTGCTCGTCGACACCACACATGTTCCCGTCCGATTGCGGGCGGGGAAAGAGTTCCATGCGCCTGCGCATCCTGGCATCAGCCCACCTCATCCTCGGTAGCGCTCTCGCCTGCCACGCCGCCGATGATTTCTACCGCCGCGCCAGCGTGCCGGACCTCTCCCACGAGTCATCATCGTGCGTCGACGATCTGCGAATCGGGTATTGGTTCATGCCGCTGGCCACCAACATCGACACCAGGCTGAACGGGGCGACGAGCTACCAGAAGCACGGTCACCTGCAATCAGGCAGCCGGACCTCGCTGCAGTGGGCGCTGCCGTTCACCGACCTGCGGAATGACGGGGATGGGCTGCTCGCCCTCGAACTCTCCAACATCCGATATCATCAGGATCAGAGCACCACCGATCCGCTGATCGATCTGAACGCCTATGCGTTGACCCTGCATGTTGATCTGGCCTGGCCGATCGCCGGCGGTGGCCACATGGAGCTCGGGCCATTCCTGGGCTATGGCGTGTCTTCGGTAAGCGCACAGCACTGGAATGGCTTGTTCTGCGAGTTCGGCGGGCGCCTGGGCGCCTACTGGACCTTCGCCCGGCACCTGCAGGTCGGCCTCGATCTGCGCTACCTGGGCACGTATGCGCGCCAGGATTTCGCGGTCGGCGCCGCCAGTGAAGAGGTCGTGATCAAAACCAAGGGCGGATCCGCCGGCGTGCAGTTCGGCTACCGGTTCTGAGCGCGGCGCAGCCGGGCGCTGCTCCACCCTCCGAAAGTTTTCCGGTAACACCTCGCCAAACCAGGAAGACCCACAGGCATGGAGCCAGCACTCGGTTCGGCACATGTCAGGAACAACGCGCAGACAGGCGATAGAGCATGCGTGCCGATGCCGGTGCGCTGTGGAGCAATGCCGTGTGCGGGCAAAACGCCCGGAACCCCTGGGATCACCCGCTGCGGCTTCACGCTTTTTGAAGTCGCCATCTCGCTCGGCCTCGCCGCCTTCGGGGTGGTCAGCGTCATGATGCTCTTCCCGCAGGGCATCAAGGCCCAGCAGATGGCCCGCTCCCGCTTCTTCGCCGCCACCAAGGCGCTGGAGATGGTCGACAGTTACAACTCCTTCAACAACGCCACCGCGAACATCGACAACGAGGCGCCCGATCCCTGGGACGTCCCGACCGGTCGCTGCAGCTCTGCCAACGACCTCGAGCGCCGCCTCGCCTCGCCGCGTTTCGGCATCGCGCCCCTGCCAACGGAGATCGCCAAGCGCCTCGATTCCGATGGCGACGAGATCCGGCAGATCCTCGGCGACGGCGGTTTGCTGTATTATTCCCAACCGCAGGCGGCCGCCGGCTTCATGGAAACCGGGACGCCCGCGGCGCCACCGGTCGAGGCCCAGCGCCTGGTCTTCGCCGTGGTCGGCTATGCCCAGGACAACGCCATCCACGTGTTCCCCTGGAAGGCATGGCCGTACTACACGCCCTATCCGTCGCCGCCGATGCACGGCTACCACCAGTACGAGGCCGATCCGGCGGTCCTGCAGTCGGTGCCGGCGGATGCCCTGCATTACTCCGCGGGCAGCTTCACGGTGGATCCTTTCCAGAATTCCCGGGACTGGGACACCGATCGTATGCTTATCGAGGACGCCAACGACCCGGACATGCGCAAGGTCTTCACCTGCACCAACCAGGCGGCCTCCGCAGGCGCCCCCGCCGGTTCCGTCGAGTTCGGCTACAAGCAGCACTTCAGGGAGCGGAGCCTGGACTCGGCGCTGCGCTACTGCGCCGCCGCCCTGTGGTATTGCGAGCGCAAGTTTCCCGGCGCGGCGGCCTCATACTTCCTCACCAGCGCACCCTTGACGACCTTCCCGACCTCGGTCCCGCAGGACCGCAAGGGGGACCTGGTGAACTGCCTGCGTTTCCTTTCGCACGCCACCACCTGCCTGACCGCCTTCGCCAGCAAGGGCACGCTGGATGCGGGCGTGATGGTTCCGCAACTGACCGTGGATTCCCTGACCTCGCCGGCGGCCCTGGTGACGACGAGCGTCATCATCAACCAGCACGAGAGCTGCCTCGACCTGGCCATGCTGTTCGCCGCGAGCTACCCCTACGACTGGGCCGCTCCGCGACCGGAAAACCGCATGATCATGATGGATCATCCACTGCTGGAATACGATCTCTTCCCCACCAGCTCCGCGCCCATGCTGAGCGGCAGGATCTGGCCCGGAAATCCGCTGATCCCGGCGAACCAGTGGCGTCCCATCGCCGCCCAGCCGATCGTGCACATCGGGCGCAGCTACCAGTTCCCCAGCGAAGACATCCCCAGCGCCAATCCGGTGTGGTCCTGGTGGGGCTCCACCACGCCTCCGACGCCACCCTATGCGGCCGGCCAGCCCAGCACGTTCTGGGGTGACCCCAGCCATTTCACCCTGACCAACACCTTCGAGCCCAGCGAGCGCTGCCGGCAGCTGGTCTTCTGGGCGGTCGATTGGATGCAATACGAGGACTGCGAGACCGCCCCGAGCGCACCCATCGACGCGAGCCGCTACACCCGCTCAGCGCCGAAGGCGAGGGCCGCAGCGGGCGGCCCGGTGGACACGGTCGATAAGCTGTTCGATGCGCCGGCGTTCATGGAGTGGGCCCAGCAGAGCACCAACCGCAATCCGGAGAAGACCATGATCTTCTCGGTCCCGACCGCCGGGAAGCCGGATGGGTACACCGGCGCGGATGTGGGACTGCCCAAGACCTTCTCCGATGGCTTCGCCTGGACCCTGCGCTTCGGAAACGACGGCGTCCCGACGCCGCCGACGTGGAATCCCTGGGCCTTCGGGCACAAGCGCGACCAGGGCATGACGCCCCTTGCGCCGAGCGACCCGGATCCGCGCAAGCTCTTCCTGGGGCGCTTCGGCGCCGATCGCAACTTCAATGGGCGGCTTGATCGTGGCACGCTCCCCGTCTCCGTCCGCCTCCGCGCCCAGACCGTGGCGCGCTTCAACTACTACGATCTGCGCGTCCCCGCCATGATCCGCTGAGCCGACCCATGCGCATCCTGCGAACCAGTGGCTTCACCCTCATCGAGATGCTGATCGCGATCGCGCTGGGCGTGGTCATCATCACCACCTGCGCCGCCGGCTTCCGCGTGGCCAGCCAATCGATCAGCGTCGCCAACCGCCTGGCGCTCGAAAACACTTTGATGCGCTCCGGGTACTTCGCCGCCGTCGAGGAGGCAGACTACTGGGAGTCGTTCGATGATCCGAACGCCACGCCCGCGCCTGCGACGTCGCTGCGGGGCAGCGCCTCGCTGACCTACCATGGCGTCGCCACCGCGCGCGGCATGGCCTTCACGCCCCTCACCCAGATGGGCTTCACCTGCGCAGCGCCCACGAACAGCGAGGCCGACCGCGGTTGGGACAGCGCCTACCAGTGGCCAGCCAGCGATCCGCGCGGCTGGTACCATGGCCAGATCCCGGAATTCATGCACAATATCGACGGAAAATTCGGCTTCTACGAGGTGTTCACCCACCTCAGCAGTGCGCCGAACCTCTCCAGCACCGCCTTGGTCCAGAGCGCCAACCTGGTGGCATATGGGGTGGCGAGCCCACTGCACACCTGGCTGCCCAACCAGCTTGAGGGGATGAAGAACGCGCTCGGATATTACGGCCTCTACGACTACTTCCCGGCCAACACCTTCTTCGGCTACTACGGCCACGGCGATTGGGGGGACCAGTCCCTGTCCCATGAATGGTCGAACCCGGACAGCCCCAATACCGCCTCGCCAAACGGCTCGCTGTTCAAACTGAGCGGCTTCTCGCAGGGGTACGACTACTCGACGGTCAACGGCCGGAACAACAACACCAACAGCGTCTCCTTCCCCATCGTCCCGGCCTCGGGCTTCACCGAGTTCAGGACCGACACGCTGGCGGTCCAGGACCTGGTCAGCCGCAACCACAGCTCGTGGGTGACCAACACCTACCAGGCCGCAGGCACCAGTGCCGGCGTCAGCGGCTTCCTCGGCAATGCGCTCGTGCGCACGCCGCTCATGACGTCCCGGCCCGCCTACTGGCCCGAGCTGCGCGTCCAGGTCGCGCGCTACGCGAATCAGTCCCGCTTCGCCACCCTGTGCCGGATCAGCTGGCGCAGTCCGCTGACCGGTGCCACGGCCGAGGCCGCCTTCACCGTGCTGAGCACGACCTTGCGCGGGGCCCGGCAGCAACGCCGCCAGGGCGGCGGTTGGGCGACCTGGACGAATTCCATCAGCGATCCCATCCTGCGGACCACCGATGCCACGCTCGACAGCCCCTGAGGTGCCCATGCCGAGCGCCTCCCGATCTGCTCGCGGCCCGCGCTGCGGAACGGTGCTCATCCTGGTCGCGGGGATCTGCGCGCTGCTGGCATCGCTGTCGCTCGCGTTCATGATCACCATGCGTTCCGCCGCGGAGGAGAGCCGGGCGCTGGTCGCTGATGCGCAGGCGCGGATCATGCTCTATGCCGCCTGCAACTACATCCAGGAGGCGTCACGACTGGGATATGACAACGGCCTTGACCATGGCGAGGCGCACGGCTGGATCGATGTCCGTGACGGCAGTGAAGGCCCGAAGATCAACCTTGGCGATCCGCCGCGGTTTCCCCGCAATGTGCCGCAGCGCTTCCCCATGTACGTCTGGCAGCAGACCCGCTACGCGATCAGGCCGACCACCGCCTACAATCCCATCAGCACGGACGAAGCCGATGACAGCCGTTTCGGACGTCCGTACCTCGCCAATCCGGATCCGCAGCCGGTCGCCACGGAATTCGCCAGTGCGGACACCTCGGGACGGGTCAAGGACCACCTCCATGGCGATGCGCTGATCGCGCCCGACCGGCAGCCGGTCGGCACGCCGCGGTGGAACAGCGTCAACCTCTCGTGGTTCCGCATCGTGCGCATCGACAAGGCCCGTTTCCTGGTGACCTGCGGCGCCGGTTCGACCCAGGGCTTCCGATCCTACGCGGAGGCAGGCATCCAACTTGGAGCGGATTCCGCGAACCAGTTGTTCGGAGACGCGGAGATGTTCGCGCAGTTCCAGGACCAGGAGGTCCGCGCCTGGTACCTGGTCGAATGGAGCCCGGCGGTGATCGGCGGCATGAACAACACCACCGATGGCGGCATTATCGGCGCCGAGCATTTCATCATGCTGCCGGAGAACGCCAGCCACCAGTACTACCCCGGTGGAGTGGCGAGCCAGTCCAATTCACGCAACATGGTCGGAACCATCCGCTGGATCCAGCGGCTGACGACGGAGCCCGCGGCCTGGTGATCGCCGCCAGGCACCAGTGCATCCGCACCACGATGTCACCGCGGTGGCAGGCCGATGGTGATGGCGCTGAAATCGACGGGATTGAAATGGGTCAGCAGTCCGACCTTGCCCTCCACTGGTTCGCCGAGGTCGGCAGCAGTGATGATGGCCGCCCCATTGATCGCGACGGTCACCTTTCGGCCGATCCGGGTCACCGTGACGGTGCTGGTCTTCCACTTGCCGGTGCCGACGCAGGCAGCCTGCGCCACCTGCGTCCGCATGCCCTTGGCGACGCGCGCCAACGCGACGCTGCCCAGGCCATCGATCGTCAGGGCATCGTAGTCCTGCGCATCGGTGAATCCGAAAACCAGACCGGCGACGTTGTCGAAGCGCGGCATCATGGACACCGTGAATGCGAGGTCCTTCAAAGTCAGGGCGTCGTAGACGCAGAGGTCGAGGCCCTCTGCCGACGTATGGTTGTATTTTCCTTCTGCGCACGACCAGGTGCCACCGAGGGGCGTCCAGTCCTTGGCGACGCCAGCGCTGAAGTCCGCCACATAGGACTTGGCTGCGGTGGTTCGGCTGATGGCGATACCCATCAGCACCGGTGCGCCGCGCAGGGCCTTGGCGACGATGTCGAGCTGCTGGTTGCGCACCTCGACGGCGATCGGGCCGCACTTCGCCCACCCACCAAGCGGCAGGTCACCGAGCCCGGAGATCACCACCCCGCCGCACGTGAGATCGAACACGCGCGCATGGGCGCGCTGGTTCTCGGCGGTCCAGAAGGTGACCTCGTAACCCCCATCAGGGAGCTTGAAGCTCAGCGCCAAGAGGTCGCTGCGCGCTGTGGAGATGCCGGAAGAGAGCATCGCCCGGGTGTCCGCGTCGGGCGGAGGCGGGATCAGGGCCAGCGACACCGAGACCCTGCGTGCATTCGTGAGGGTCATGCCATCCGCTTCGGCCAGCTTCTGGGATTGCCAGCGCCCACCCTCGATGATCACCGCCTCGCCGCCGAGATCGATGCCCTTGAGGAAGGCCGGGGCAGTGGCGGCGACGGGCGGTGCAGCCGGCGCAGGCAACTGCTCGCCCAGTGTGACCGGCACAGTGACGTCCGGGGGCGTGAGTGTGGCTGCGATCACGGGCGCAGCGGGCGCAGCCCCATCGGCCGGAGGTACAGGTGGCGTCGCGACCGCTTCCGGAACGGCGAGGGCCGCGCTTCGCGATGCGTGCAGAGCGGTTTCCGACGCCTCGCGGGGCGCGGGAAGCGCCGGCGGCTGCGCCACGATGGGCGCCGCAGGCGACGGTTGCGCGGGCAAAGGTCGATCTGCACGCGGCGCGCCCGGAGCCGCATGCGCACTCGTGGGCTGGGTCGAGTCGTGACGGCCTGGATTGCCCGGCGGTTTGAGCATCACCGCCACGATCACCGCGATCACGGCACCAACCGCCACGGTTGCACCCAGCACCGGCGATGGCAGGCGGCGGCGGAGACGTTGGGATGGAATCCTCGCGCTGCGGCGGCTGTCCACGGCAGCGGAGCGATGACTGTCCGCGGACGTGGCGCGGAGTGCCGGCGCTGCGGCGGCTGCCAGGATCTCGTCAGCGAAGGCCGTCATCGTCGCCATCGACGGTTCCCCGAGGGCCTCGCCGAGCAGCAGGTCGATCCGCACCTGGCGCTCGAATCTGGCCGCAAAGGGCAGGTCGTCGCGTACGCGCTGGGCGAGCAGGCTCCGCGAATCCGGGTCGATCACGCCCGCGAGGAAGTCCTCGATGAGGGCGGTCATCACACTCTCCTGACGCTGCACGCTCGCCCCTGGCGACGGCGGTTGGGGCTGGTCGATGGCGGCGCGGGCCACCACCAGGCCCGCATCGACCTGCGCCCGGTCCCAACCGCGCTGCGTCGCCAGCGCCGCATTGCCCAGGCCGCCCTGGTACCTGCCGAGGATCAGGTCGCGTTGTTCCGGATCGAGTCGGGCGATCCCCACCTGGATCCGGCCGGCGCCGCCCGGCGCATCCACACCGCTCTGCAACGCTTCCCGGCCGGTCTGCGCCAGCAGGTAACCGAGCGGGTCCTGGATGGCGATCGCGGTGGCCGCGCCCGCGTCGAGATGCCGCGCCAGGGCGGTCGCGGCCAGGACCTGCAATCCGGCACGTTGGCCGATCGCAGTTTCCGCCTGGGGTCGACTGATCCACTGCGCCCACAGGTCCCGTTCGAGCGCGTCGATCTGCGCCCGCGTCGCGGCGAAACCGGCCAGGAATGTCCGCAAGGATTGGCGATGATCCGCCAGCACCTGGACGACGTGGTCACGGTCGAGCGCGAGGGCGGCAGAAGGCTGACGGCGAACCGGCGACATAGGACACCCTGGGGACAGCACCTGCACGACTCCGGCCCGGCGCGCAGCAATCCGGCGGCCGGACAGCTTGCGTTCACGACCGGAGACTGGGTCAGCATACGCCTGGAACCACTGTGCCACAAGCCGGGCCCGCTACCTGCAGAACTCCCGGACGATGGCCACAAGGATGTACAAATGGTTGCCACCGCAATTCTTGCGGACTTTGTCCCAGAGCCTCGAAAGTTCCGCGATCACGGAAAGAGCGCCGCGACCCGCGCTGCCTCCTCACCCCCTGCGAAGAGATGCGCCCGAGCGCGCTCGCGATCCCCGGCCTCGAGGAGGTGGAAGGCGATGACGCAGTGATCGGCGGGCGTCGCCGCATCCAGCCTGGCGGCCAGGGAGCGGCGCTCGTCGCGGCTGATACGGACCCAGGACCAGGTGACATCGCCCAGCTGGCTGTGCAGGGCCAGCGAGCCATCGGCATCGGCGCGGGTGATGGCGGCATCGCTGGCGAAGACTCCGCTCCGATACAGGGCCGGCCGACCGGCGGCGGTCCGCTCCCGGATGATCGCAAAAAGCCGCGCGTCCCAGGTGTCCAGGTCCGCGGCCGCGACGACGCGGCGTTCCGGGTGGTCGGCGCCGGCCGGTGGACTGTCGATGGCGACCACCGCAGCCGCTGCCGTGACCGCGGCATGCCCGTGCCAGCCCGCGTACTTCATCGGCGCCGGCACCACGTAGAGCTGGGCGTGCGCCAGGACGTCGAGGATCTCCCGGTCGGATCCGCCGAGTTCGGTCCCGCTCGCCGCCGACCAGACATCGAGCTCGCGCACGCCCGTATCGTGCAGGTACCAGCCGTAGCGCTGGATGGCTTCGAGGATGCGCAGCGCGGGCAGGGACAGGTGGACCGCGCTCAGATCGAACGCGGGGTCGAGCTGGATGACGCCGCCATACGGCACCGCTCCCGTGCCGCCATCGGACGCGCCGACCCACTCATCCCAGTTGATGGCGGGGAAGGCGATGGCCTTCCAATAGCGTTTCGCCGGCCCGTACAGCGCATGCCGGATCGGCTTGGCCGCCGTCGCCTCGCCGGGACGCAGCAGGCCGACGAGATCCGACAGCTCCGCCGCGTTGGTGCCCTCACCGATGCCCAGCGAACCCAGGGGATGGGGCCCATGCACGCGCCAGCCGGTAAGGACGTCGCCGGCGACGCCGACATGCCAGGTGCAGGTGCTGGTGAGGGTGGCCGCATCGATCAGGACCAAGTGGCGGTCACCGGGGTTGGCCGGGAAGAACATCGCCACATCGGGGCGCGCATGCAGCTGGATGCGACGATCCCCGGGCCGTGGGTCATCGCGATCCCAGGTCTGGACGACGGTGCGCAGGGGATCCTTGGCGCCAGAGATCGCGACGCCGATCCCCCAGCCATCGCCGCCGGCGCCGACGGTGGCGACGTGGAAGGTGGACACGTAGCCGCGAGGCAGGGCCACACGCGGGCTGTCGGCGGGAATCGCATGGTAGAGGGGACAGTCAATGGAGAAGGGCAGCGGAAAATCACCTGCCAGGGGCAGCGGTGTGCGTGGTGACCAGTGCTTGGGCAGGAAGCGGCGCTGCGCGTAGCGATCGATGGAGATGTCGATGCCCAGCGACCGGTACATCGCCACCACCTGCTTGCGGCAGGCGACGATCGCGGGTTCGGCGCGATTCGCCGGGGTGATGGTGCGCGCGTAGATCTCCTCGACGGTGGTGGCGACCGACGATGGCTGGATGGGATAGGGATCGAGCTCGGCGCTGAAAGGCGTCGCGGCAGACCGTTCCGCCGCGCAGGCCGTCACCAGGCCCGCGATCATCAGTGCACTGGCGAGGTGCAGCCGCGCGCAACCGCGCCGCCCGGACTTCATCGCGGCCACCGGGCGACGAAGTAGCCGCGACCGTTGCTGCCGAACACCAGGCGGGTGGCGTCATGGGGATCGAGGGCGAGGACGGTGCCACGCAGCATGGGCAGGCCGTCACATTGCTGCGACCAGGTCGCGCCTGCATCGCTGGTGGTCCAGACGCCGGTGGCGCGGGTCTGGTCATGATAGGGATCATCACTGGTGGCGAAGGCGATGCGCTTGGGATCAGCCGGATCGATCACCACCTCGGCGATCCGTTCCCGCCCGCAGACCGATCGCCATTGACCAGCGCTGCAGGTCCAGAGGGCGCCATTCGCCACCACCACCACCTGGAGGGGTTCATGATTCGCCACCGCGAGCGCGGTGATGCCGGAGGGGCTGCCCGGAATCGGGGTGAAATGCTCGCCGTCGGCCGCCATCTGCAGACCGCGCTTGCCGCCCGCGAGGATCGCCTGACCCCCATGCGGGGAAAGTGCCAGCGCGACCACTTCGCCTTCGAGCACCATGCCCCACTGAGCGCCCCCGTCACGGCTGAGGTAGACCTTGCCCGCACGGCTGGCCGCCCACACCACCTGGGGTGCCTCCGGCCGTGCGCACACCGTCAGCATCACCTCACGCGGCAGGTCGTGGTTGGGACACGCTTCCCAATGCCGACCGCCGTCGCTGGTCCTGGCGATCACCCCGAGGTCACCGGGCTCGAGCGCGAGGAACATGCGCATGCCGTGGGCGCCGGCGAAGGCGATGTCATGGACGCGACCCCAGCCGGGGAAGTGATCACCACCTCCCCACGTCCAATGCGCGAAGCTGTCCCGCGACTGCCAGAGGTTGCCATTGTCCATCGCCACCAGGGCGGCATGACCGGATTCCTCCGGATCGAAGCGGAAGCGCACGCAGCACAGACCGGAGTACCCGCGACCAGCCCACGTGCCGTCGTCTGCCTGGACACTGGAGGCATCCTCCCAGCGCTTCCCGCCGTCAGTGCTGCGCACGATGGTCTCGGTATTGCCGGCGAACATGGTCTGGGGATCACGGGGATCGATCTCGACCACCGCCATCTGCGCACCGGCGCGGTAGGCGCGCCGGAACTTCGGATTGTCGAGCGTCACCTTCCAGGTCGCCCCGCCATCGCTGCTCAGGAAGAGCGTGCCCCCCTGCCAGGACTGGACGCTCGCCAGCACCGTGCCCGGTGCCGCCGCGCACATCGACACCGCGGCGCAGTCATGCCCGGGAAGTTCCGCACGGGACCAGTGCGCGCCGCCATCCGCGGAGGAGAAGAGCCCACCCTTGCCATGGTATTCGCCATGAGGCGCCCCGACAGCAGCCCACAGCCGGCCATGTCCGGACGGGTCCGCAGCCAGTCCGCATACCGCGAGATCATCCAGTCCGGCGTTGCGGGCGCGCCAGTTCCGCCCGCCATCGGAGCTCTCCCAGACGCCCTGGTCGTGGAGCGCGACGAAGAGCCGCGTGCCCTGCGCAGCGGGTGAGCCGACCAGGACGGCGCCCATCACGTCCGCAGCACCGGCGATGCGGCTGATCTCCACCCAGTGCTCGCCGTCATCACGGCTCTCCCAGACCGCCCAGGCAGACTTGCCGTCGGGAGAGTTCCAGCGGCGGCGGCTGCCGCCCACAGCCACCAGACGTCTCGGCTGCTGCGGGTCGAACAGGATCTTCTGGACCGGGGCGCTGTACGAGCCCCAGGAGCACGGTGGGAAGCCCGCGCGCCGGCTTTGCCAATGGTGGCCGCCATCGTGGCTGACGCACGGACCGCTCATGGTGCCGGCCCACACCGTGAGCGGCTCTGTCGGATGGAAGGTGAAATCGGCGATCTCATAGCTGGGCAGGTCGAAGGTGGCGCGCCAGGCCTCGCCACGATCGACGCTGAGACCGATACCAAGCATGTCGCCGCCGACCAGGACGCGGTGGGAATCGTGTGGACTGACAGCGATCGCGGTGATCGCGCCGCCGCTGCCGGGTTCGCCGAGCGGCTCCCAGTGGAGAACCGCCTCCGCGGCCGCACCGCCTGCTTTGAGGATCGTCAGCAGAATCAGGGGACGCATCAGGCATGCCACGCCACCCCTGCCTCCAGCGGTGTGGGCCGCACTCGTCTTCTTCGGGGGCATGATGGCTCTCCTCTGCGCAGCCGCCCCCTAGATCCGACGGCGCACCGGGATCGTTACGGCATTTGTAGCGCGCACCCGCGATCGTAACCGGGCGCCGGGCGCGCAGCCGGGAATCGCACGCGGCCGGTGCGCAGGTGCCGTGCTTCTCGCCCCCTCGTGACGGCGCGTGGCGCCGCGGCGGCACCACCCGCACGCGCGCGGCCGTCACCCGCCGGTGAACAGCCGCGGCAGGAACTCGACCAGATAGCGCCGCCACACCGGCCAGCTGTGGCCACCGTCGGTGATCTGGAACTCGTGCTGGATGCCGTGCGCCTTAAGGTCGGCCTCGAAGGTCTCATTGCGGGTGCGCAGGAAGTCGTCCTTGCCGATGGCGATCCACAGCAGCTTGAGGTCGCGGTTGGTGCCGGCGGCGTCATCGAGGGCCGCCTTGACCATGCCGGCCTCGGGCGGCGCGGCGCTGAAGGCGCCGACCCAGGCGAAGCGTTCGCGCTCGGCCAGGCCGACGCCGAGCGCCTGCCCGCCACCCATGCTCAGGCCGGTGATGGCGCGTGCGGCAGCGTCATTCTTGAGGCGGTAGTGCGCTTCGACCAGCGGCAGCGCGTCGTCGAGCAGCTCGCGGCGGAACGCCTCCAGCCCGGATTTGTACTTCCCGGATTCGGGCACGGACTGCGACGCGGGCGGCTGGTGACCGAAGAGCATCACCACCACCATCGGCTTGGCCTTGCCGGCGGCGATCAGGTTGTCGAGAATCCAGTGCGCGTGGCCATGGGTGATCCAGGTCTGCTGGTTGTCGCCGGATCCGTGCTGCAGGACCAGCAGCGGGTAACTCTCCGCGGTCGCGCTCTCGTAGCCAGGCGGCGTGTAGACGGTCAGGGAACGCTGCACTCCGAAAGCCTTGGAGAGGTAGTCGTGCTGGTGCACGGTGCCGTGCGGAACGTCCTGGAAGTCCCACGGCTGCGCCGGGGTCGCGGGCAGGTCGAGGATGCTGGTGCGCGGTTCGCGCATCGGCTTGATCGCGCTGTTGGCGGGATCGATCATCCCCACCCCGTCGACGGCCATGCTGTATTCCCACACGCCGGGATCGATGGGCGCGGGACTGGTGCCGATCCACACGCCCTGGTCGTCGCGCGCCAGGACGATCGGCTCCTTGGCCCACTGCCCGTTGACCTTGACCTCTTTGGCGTTCGCGGCCTTGATGCGGAAGGTGACGTGGCGGTCGGCGGCGACCTCCGGCGAGACCACGGGGCGTGGCTTGGCGGCGGGAGCGGCCGGGGTCGCCGGTGCCGGCGTCCCCAATGGGACCACCGCATCGCGCTGCCCGCAAGCGGGCAGCGCCGCCAGGGCGATCAGGAGCGGGATGAGGCAGCGGGCACGGATCATGCGCGACTCCTGAAGGCACAGAGGTGGGACGCCCGCCACAGCAGGCACGGCCTTGGGAGATACCGGCGGCGACGCCCCGCGTTCATGCCGACATCATGCACCGCGTGGTTCAGCCAGGGGCCGCACGCGCGTCCGACGGACGCTTCTCACCCGGCTGCGCGCACGACGATGCGCGCGCACCCAGGATGGTCCACCATGGAAGCCGCTACCGCACCGCCCCTGCAGCTTCCCGTCCCGGCGCCGGAACGCGGACGCCTGCTCTCGCTGGATGCGCTGCGTGGCTTCGACATGTTCTGGATCCTTGGCGGTGACGGGCTGGTGCAGGCTATCCACCGGCTGTGCGGCGACCCGGTCACCGGCATGCTGGCCACGCAGTTCGACCACTGCGGCTGGGCCGGCTTCCATGCCGAGGACCTGATCTTCCCGCTGTTCGTCTTCATCGCCGGCATCTCGCTGGTGTTCTCGCTGGGCAAGACCATCGCCCGCGAGGGCCGCGCGGTGGCGGTGCGGCGCATCATCCGCCGCGGCCTGCTGCTGGTGCTGTTCGGCATCTTCTCCTACGGCGGCCTCGCCGACGGCTGGGACCACGTGCGCCTGCTCGGCGTGCTGCAGCGCATCGGCTTGGCCTACATGCTCGCCGGCCTGCTGTTCTGCTTCCTCAAGCCACGCGGGCTGGTGATCGCCTGCGCGGCCATCCTGGTCGGGTACTGGGCGGTGATGACCTTCGTGCCGATCCGCGACGTGCACCTCAACCACGATGCGTTCGCCGTGCTCGCACAGACCACCGGCATCACTGACGAGCGCGAACTCTTCGTGCGCACCACCGCCACTGTCAGCGGGCGCTTCGAACCCGGCTACAACGTCTCCGACCACCTCGACTACCAGTACCTGCCCGGCCGCAAATGGGACGGCTACTACGATCCGGAGGGTCTGCTCAGCACGCTGCCCGCTGTCGCCACCTGCCTGCTCGGCGTGTTCGCCGGGCTGCTGCTGAGACTGCCCGGCCTCAACGACCGCCGTCGCCTCGCCTGGATGGTCTGCGGCGGGCTCGGCCTGCTCGCGCTCGGCTGGGCCTGGGACCTGCAATTTCCGGTGATCAAGAAAATCTGGACCTCGTCCTTCGTGCTGGTCGCCGGCGGCTGGAGCGTGCTGCTGCTCGCCGCCTTCCACTGGCTGATCGATGTGAAGGGGTGGAATGGCTGGATACCGCCCTTCGTGTGGATCGGCATGAACGCCATCACCGCCTACATGGCGGCGAACATCCTCGATTTCCACGGCCTCGCCGCACGCCTGGTTGGTGGCCCGATCGCCCATGCCTTGGACGCGCACGTTGCCGCGGGCCTGGGTGGCGTGGTCGGCATGCTCGGCGAGATCGGGCTCGTCCTGTTGTTCGTCTGGTACCTGCACCGCCGGCAGATCTTCCTGCGGCTGTAACTCACCGCTGCTTTAGCCCACCAGCATCGCCCGCCGCAGCGTCAGCGCCTTCTCCACGGCCTGCGCACAGGTGCTCAGCGCGAAGGGCTTGTCGAGCAGGGCCAGCGCGCCGTCGTCGAGGCAGGCGCGCACCGCAGTGTCGGCTGCGCAACCGGACATCAGCAGGCAGGGCAGGCCGGGCGCCAGCACGCGCAGCGCCGAGAAGCAGGCCGGGCCGGACATCCCGGGCATCACCATGTCGAGCAGCGCGAGGTCGAAGGCATCAGGCTGCGCGCGCAACCGGTCGAGCGCTGCAGCGCCCTCGGCGAAGGCGGTGACGGTGTAGCCAAGGAAGCCGAGCATCTCGCCGACCGTGCTGCGCACGTCGGGGTCGTCGTCGACCAGCAGGATGCGGCCCGCGCCGTGTGGCGCCGCCGCGGACTTGGGATCGGCGACCGGGACCTCGGCGCCCTCGCCGAGCGGCAGGTAGATGCGGAAGCGCGTGCCCTCGCCGGGCGCGCTCTCGCAGGCGATGTGGCCGAGGTGCTTGCGCACGCAGGCGTAGACGTTGGTCAAGCCCAGGCCGGTGCCCTTGCCCGGGTCCTTGGTGGTGAAGAACGGTTCCATGGAGCGGCGCAGGACGTCGGGGGTCATGCCGCTGCCGGTGTCGCCGACGGTCAGTTCCAGCCAGGAGCGCGTCCCATCGAGCGCCAGCGGCCGCACCGCTGCCGCCTCGACCGCGGCCAGGCGGCGGGTGGTGAAGGTCAGGCTGCCACCGCGCGGCATGGCATCGCGCGCATTGACCGCAAGGTTGATGAGCGCGTGCTGCAGTTCATCGCGGTCGCCGAACACCACCAGCGGCGCCTTTTCGAGCCTGGGCAGGATCATCACCGCCTGCCCGAGAGTCGGCACCAACATGCCGCACAAGCCATCGATCAGGCCGTTGATCTCGACCCAGGCCGGCTGGCGCGGCGCCTTGCGCGTGAACGACATCAGTTTGTGCACCAGCGCCTCGGCGCGCGCGCAGGCGGCGAGGATGCCGTTGAGATGGCGATCGCCAGAGCCCATGCGCTCAGAGAGGATCTCGGCATTGCCGCTGAGCACGGTCAGGATGTTGTTGAAGTCGTGGGCGATGCCGCCGGTCAGGCGCCCCAGCGATTCAAGCTTGTGCGCCTGGGCGAGCTCGTCGCGCGCCGCGTCCAGGGCAGCCTCGGCGTCGTGGCGCTGCTTGGCAAGCAGCACCATCTGCGCGTAATCCGCGAATGACGCGGCCAAGCGCTGCTCCTCGTCACTCCAACGCCGCGTGCCGCCGAGGTGGGCATGGCAGAACAGCCCGACGACCTGGCCGTCGAGGTAGATCGGCGCGTCGAGCAGCGCGCCGATGCCGGCCGGGCGCAGGTAGAAGTCCGCGAGCTCCTGCGAGCGCTCGTCGGCCACCGCGTCCTCGATGGACAGGATGCGGTGGTGGTGCAGGGCCATGCAGTAGGCGGGCACCAGCGCGGCGGGCACTTCCAGGCCGGACTGGTGGGAGTCGCCGGCGCAGTCGTACATATCGACGCAGACCAGGCGCTTGGGCGCATCGCGGATGACCCACACACTGACCCGGCCGACACCGAGCGCCACGCCCGCCGCCTCGGTCAGGGGCCGCAGCGCGGCGCCGACGTCAGCGCCGCTGCTCAGCTTGGTGCGGGCGAGGTCGAGCAGCACGTCGTAATCCGGACGCAGCGGCACCGGCACGCTCACCTGCGGGAACTGCCGCGCCACCTGCCACAGCGCGTGGTCGAGAACGAACGCATTGAGCCGGCTCAGCGGCAGCGTCGAATTGCACACCAGCGCCGCCGGCCCGGCGGCCTCAAGCGCGGTCAGGCAGACGCTGCGCCGCTCGATGCGCCGGCGCTGCTCCGGCGGCAGGCCGGCCACCACGCCAAGCGCCCACTCGTCCAGCAAATAGATATCGCAGGTGCGCTGGCGCAGGACCAGCTGCACATCCTCACCCGCGCGCAGGACCTCAAGCTCATAGGAATCGCGGTGCCGGCACTCGGCCAGCCAGCGCTGCGCGGCGCGCGTCGCGGCCTCCCCCGCCGCCACCAGGACGCGCTGACTGCCCGGTTGAGCGGTCGGCTTGACGGTGGCGATGCGGCCGCTCGGGGTGCGGGTCTCAGTGCTGGCGGGCATGACAGAGGCTCCATCGACCCGGCGTTGCAGGCACCTGCGGTCGCGGGGCAGTATCGTCAGCCGACGACCCGTTTCCAATGCCCGGTTACCAGGACGGATGGCACGCCTGCATCGTCTGGCACGGTCTGCGGACCATGCCAGACGATGCAGGCCCCGCCCTCAGCGCCCGCTGGCACTGGCGACATGCCGCGCCGCGCATCACATCCGGGCGGCGTTCTCGTCGATCTCCTTCCACACGGCGGCGCGCAGGAACAGCGACTTCAAGACCTCACTGCGGATCAGGGTGCGATCCGCGTGTTCCTTGATCTGCATGGCCATGAGCAGGTTGCTGTCGTCGCTGTGGCCCTGGTCGACCTCGCCGTGGTGCTCGAAAAAGCCCATGTCGAGCTGGGCGAAGGTGCGGCGCAGGCCCTGGGCGAGGTAGGGGAAGTTGTTGGGTATGGTCAGCTCGCCGCCGATGCCCAGCCACGACAGGCCACTGGTGAAGGAGCGTTGCACCGCCTGGCGCAGGCCGTCGTTGAGCAGCTCCATCGAGGTCAGCATCGGCGTGCGCTCGATCTCCTCGTTCGAGATGCCCATCGAGCCCATCATGCGCAGGTAGAGCATGTAGTGGGTGTGCGAGAGCTGGCCACCGCCGAGCTCTTCGTTGAGGTTGTCGAACAGCACCACGCGGTCGCGGATGTCCGGCGCCATGCCGATCAGGTGCGACAGGCACGACGTGAAGATGCGCACGTGCTTGGAGAACTGGATGAACGCGAAGCGTACGCCCTTCTCGCTGAAGACGCCCTTCGACAGGCGGATGAGGAAGGGATGGTCGAAGACCTCGTGGCGGCGCGCCTCGTCCTCGAGGGTCTTGAGGAAGTGCTGGTTGAGGATGGTGTCCGCGTTGGTGAGTTCGGACCGGTTGTAGATCTGGCTGGCGGTGACGCCCATGGCTGGCTCCCTGGTGGTGGTGCCGCATTTTATCAGGGCGGAAGTGTACAGAAATGCTGAGGAAAATATGAATTTTACTGATGGCTACTTGGCAACTGCATATACACGGTTGCACATGCGCGCGGAGTTGCTCCGTTGCGGGATGGAGCGGCCGGAAAATTTTCTGGAGGCCTGGAAGATCCGCTGCGCCGCGCATCACATCTGTGCTCGCAGTGCACCGCCCGCAGACGGCATACCTCTGAAATAAGCCACTGGCGCAGGGCGCGACGCGCGAATGCCACCGTCAGGCAGCAGGGTGCCAAGCACTGCCCGTGCCTCGCGCGGAGTCACGCTCCCACCCAGGCCCACCATGCACAACCACGACGCGAAGGCTGCTGGAACCAATGTCGCCAATGGCCTCAGAGACAGCCCTGCAAGGTGAGCAAATGAATGCTACGTCAACGACGCTGATGACGTGGACGGCGCCTGCAGGCACCGTCCACGCCTCAGTACGATTGCCGGTCGCGCCTCACTGACCGCGCACGATTCCCGGGCAGGCGATCTTCAGCACGAACACGTGCGCGCACGGCGCCTTCGCCGGCACGGTGACGACCAGGCCCGCATCCGTGCGCGCCACGGTGAGCGCGCCCTCGCTGCCAAGCATGCGCACCTCACCGAGCTGCGCCGGGCCCTTGCCGGTGGCGAGCGAGGCGATGGTCACCTGGCCGCCATCGCCGGGCCAGCCCATCAACAAGGCGTAGAGCACGCCGTCCGCGATGGTGAAACGGATGTCCTGGGCGGTGTACTGCATCTTGTCTTCATTGAACTTCCCGCCCTTGACCTCCGCCGCTCCGGGCGGCCGCTCGCCGTAGACCGTCCACGGCCGGGTCGCATAGATGGCTTCGCCATTCAGCGCGGTCCAGGCGCTGATCTCGGCGAGCGTGGCGAGCATGTCGGGCTCAAGGTCGCCTTCCGGCGTCTGCACGATGTTGATCAGCAGATTGCCGTTCTTGGCGACGATGTCCGCGAGGGTCTTGATGATGGTGTCGGCGCTTTTGTACTTCTGACCAGTGCTGTAGAACCAGTCGCCGATGCTGGTGTCGGTCTGCCAGGGCAGCGCCTGGACCTGGTCCATCACGCCGCGCTCCAGGTCCTGCACCCACTTGCCCGCGGATGGCTCCTTGCAGTTGTAGACCGCTTCCACGGTGCCGCCGTGCCGCGCCTGATCCTGGTTGTAGTAATGCGCGAGCATGCTGCGTCCGACGTCGCCGAAGGGCAGCGCGCTGTCGGAGTAGAGCAGGTCGGGATGGTAGTTGTCGATCAGCTCCTTGACGTCGTCGAACCACTCGCGGTGCCACGCGGTATTGACGGTCAGCCAGCCATGGTCGCCGGGCGCGGCTTTGGTGTGGTAAAGGTCGGCGTACTGCGGATCGGCGCCGTCATACGGCACGCCCATCAGGGGCCCATTGCTGTCGGAGCCGTGGCTGGCCTGGAACCAGGTGTAGCTGGCCGCGAGGTGCTCGGAGACGCCGAAGCGCAGACCCTCCTTCTGCGCGGCCTGCTGCCAGATCCCGACCACGTCCTTCATCGGCCCCATCTGCGCCGCATTCCAGCGATGGATCTTCGACGCCCACAGGAAGAAGTTGTCGTGGTGACTGCCCATGCTCACGAAATATTTTGCACCGGCCTTTTTATAGAGCGCCATCAGCGCGGCCGGATCCCACTTCTCGGCCTTCCACAGCGGGATGATGTCTTTGTAGCCGGTCTTGGAAGGCGGGCCGTACTTGGCGAGGTGGTCCTTGTAGTCAGCATCCTTCTCCTCGTACATGCGCCGCGCGTACCAGTCGCCGTGGCGCGGCACCGCCTGCGGCCCCCAGTGCGCCCAGATGCCGAACTTCGCGTCGCGGAACCACGTCGGATACCGGTACTGCTGGAGCGAGGCGTCAGTGGCCTGGAACGGGCCCGCGGCGAGTTCGGAGGCGGCCACGATCGGCTTGGCGTCCTCAGCAGCCATGGTCCCAGGGACCAGACCAGCGAGGAGGGCGGCTAGGGTCAGGGAAGAGGTGGTGATGTGGTGCATGGGTGCCCTCGCTCGTAAAGGGCATTAACGTTAATATTAACTATTGCAAGATGGAGCGCATGATTGGCGATCTTTCTTATTGTCATTCAATGACTTGCGACCAAGGATCTACAGCATATTCGGAGCCGTCAGCGCTCGGCAACGGGCCCAGGTGTTTTTAGTAACAGTTGTAGGCGGAGACGGTCCCCATGGCTTTCAAACGCATTCCCACCACGACTCGCTTCATCCGCCGTGCTGCTGGTGCTCCCAGTCGCAGCGCCCCCGATCAGGCGCCTGGAAACTCCCAGACCAGGCCCGGAACTGCCAGCGATGCGGGGCTGACGGCGCGCAAGGACTCCCAGGTGCCATCGCGCCCCCTGTGGCTGTGAGTGTCCGCAACACACCTGGGTAAGGTCGCGCAGGGTGCCTGACGCGCTGCCCATGTGCAGCGACCACTCAGCGACTTTCGAAACACCCCACATCCGGATGCTTCCCGACGAATGGGAAGCCGATCTCGACGCCCCGGTCGATGCACTGGCTGCCGGGAGCGAGATGCATGAAGGTCACATCCGGCAGGCTGCCGTCCGCTTTACGCGGCTGGACCAGTTGCGCCTCGTCGACGCTGAGGAAATCGGCGTCGGTGACCGTCAGCCCGAGGTCGAAGGAATTGGCCACCGCCTCGCTGTGTGCGGCGTCCAGGTTGGTCAGCTCCCTGCCGCCCTTGTAGCCGAGATTGTTCTTCAGCACGTGGCCCGCGCCGGGCACGTTGAGATCGAAGTGCTCGCCGTCGGGATCATTCACGCGCTCAAGCATGTTGTAGTTGTTGCCATTCCGGTAGGCGCTGTTGCTCAGCCAGTCGCCGCCCGTGAGGTGGTGGTTGGCGTAGAAGCCGCTGGCCTTGTTGCGCACCGCCAGGCAGAAGCGCACGGTGTGGCGCGGCATCGGGCTGGGCAGGCGCGCGGTCGGCGTGCGCGCCCAGCCGCCGGCCTTGAAACCGTTGCCGTCGCCCAGGCTGGTGAAGGCGGTGGAGTAGCCGTTGTCCATCGCCCAGCAGTGGTCGAACACCACCGCCTCGCAGGCGGTGATGCAGTCGTAGCCGTCATCGCTGTTGAACCACGCGCGGCATCCGCGGAACACGTTCCCGGTGCTGCCTTTTCGCGGGTGGCACCCGAACCCATCGGTGTTGCCGCCGCTGCCGTCTTCGGAGACGTGATCGTGGTTGCGGTAGGCGTCGCAGTTCAGGATCAAATTGTTAGATCCGCCCACCAGGTAGAGACCGATCGCCTGGCCGTCGTGCATGGCCAGGTTCTCGTAGATGTTGTCGCTGCCCAGGTTCTCGAAGCATTCCGACTGGGTGTGGGTCTTGATGGTGACCTGGACGCCGGTCACCGCGAAGCCCTTGAAGCGCAACCACGAGCCGGTGACGTGGAAGGCGATGATGCGCAGGCCCTCGGCGCGCACCTGCGCGAAGTCGAAGACCGGCTGCTCGTCGTGGTAGGCGACGTAGCTGATCGGCGCCGCCTGCGTCCCGCTCTTGTCGAGCGCGAAGATGTGGGCGAAGACACCGACCTTGCGCGCGATCTGCTCTTCACGCACGTGGTAGGTGCCGCCGCGGATGAGCACGGTATCGCCCGGCGCTGCGGCCGCCTGCGCGCGCGTCACGCTGGCGAAGGGCTGGGCCAGCGTCCCGGCGTGGGCGTCATCGCCGTCGGGAGCGATGACATATTCCGCTGCGCCGCAGGCGTGCGCCAGGGTGGTAAAAAGCAGAATCGCCCACGTGGCGCGAGAAAGGACGCGGGCCATGGTCACTTGCCATTCCCAGCTGCAGCCGGAGCAATGTGGTACTGCGCACCGCGCACGGTGTCGAAGCCCAAGCGCCCGCCCGCGATGACCACGGCAACCGCAGCATCCGCTCCGACGACACTGACAACGGGTGCCCCATCCGCCCAGGGCACGGCCAGCGAGCAGCGCCCGCCAACCGCGCTGACCAGGTCGATCGGGCCGACCGCGCCGTGCGCGAAGGCCGCACTGATGCGGAAGCCACCTTCTGCCGCGAGGTCATGGAAGGATGCGTCGCGACCGCTCGGCCAATTCGGGAACACGCGAATCACGCCACCCTGGCTCTGCAACAGCATGGAATCAATCGCCTCGATGGCACCGACCGATTCGATGCCGTGCACCGGGGGCATGATGGTGAGATTGGCGCGCAGCGACGCGTGGTCGCCGCGATCGTCGTAAGGCTGTCGACCGGCGAGCATCAAGCGCAGGTTGTCGAGCACCGCCTGCGCCGGCCAGCCGGAACGGACCGCCTGGGTGTAGATCTTCGGGAAGCAGTTGGCCTGGAACCACGATTGCTTGCCCTCCACGGGGCAGAGCTCCGCGACGGTATTGCGCGCGATCGCGAAGGCGGCCTCATCGCCAGCATCCAGACCCTCACCGGGGAAGACATGGAAGAGCACGTCGCTGTTGTCGCCAGCGCCGCCGAGCGACATGCGCGTGCGGTTCTCGGCCTCCTTGAAGATGGTCGCGCCGCCCGCGACCATGGTCGGGTAGGCCGCGAGGTGGTCGAGGTAGCCGCGCCAGCGCAGCTGGTCCGCGGGGGTGATGTGGATGACCTCGTCCCCGCTGCGCTGACCGTCGAGGTGGTCCGCGGTCTGCAGCAGGAAGCGGTAGATCGTGCGCACGAAGGCCAGCTCGTTGATCGGATTGGTGTCGTGGCCGCCCTCGCGCGTCGAGCTATCGGCAATGATCCAGCGCTTCCCGCTCTCATCCCAGGTCAGGTTGTCCTGCCAGAACAGGTCCAGTTCGTGCAGCAGCGGCCAGGCCTTCTCGACCAGGAAGGCGTCGTCGCGGGTGTAACGCCAGTGCATGAGAAACCCCAGGCAGGCCAACGACGCGTTGCCCTTCATGTTCAGCGTGCGGGTGTCGGTAAAGCCGCTCCAGGCGTGAGCGTTGACCCCGAACAGCACGCCCTTGGTGCCGTGCTCCGCGGCGAGCGCGCGGCCCGCGGGAATCAGCTTCAGGATGACGTCGTAGTACGGCGCGGCGAGCTCGGCACGGTTGCAGGAATACACCCCCCACCAGGTGGCCTCGAAGTTGTAGTCGAGGGTGTAGCGGTTGCCCCAGCACACCGGCCCGTCCAGATGCCATGGTCCGGCCAAGCCCGGCGCCACCGCACCCGCGCGCGCGGAGCAGCCCAGGACGTAGAGTGCACCGTAGTAGTAGCCTTCGACGAGGTCGTCATCGAGGCGGATGGACGAGCGCGCCCAATAGGCACGCCACCAGGCGAGGTGGGTGGCGCGACGCTGGCTGAGTGCGGACGCGTCGCAGCGCGCGGCCAGCGCTTGAGCCCCGGCCACCTGATCGCTGCTGCCGACACCGCCGGCGACCGCGGTCACGACGGTCACGGAGCCGTGCGCAGGGATGGTGAAGGCCGCCGTCGCCGTCCCCTTGCCGTCCGCGGCCATGATCGCCGTGACCCCCAGCACGCGCGTGACCAGCGCCGCCCTGGTGGTGGTCGGTTTGCCATCCATGGTCACCGCGAACTCGCGCGTCGACCATAGTGCGTCGCCCGCGCTGCCCGAAGCGATGGTGGCGCGTGCCGCATGCGACCACAGTGCCAGATCGACGGCGATGGACGCGTCTCCGTCGACCGACAACTCGGTCACCAGCAGGTCGCCATCATCCGCGGTCCAGGCGCGCGCACGCACGTCGCCGCCCGCCAGCGGTATCAGCGAGCGCACCTCGGCCAGGGCCAGGTCCTGCTCCTGGCGGTAGCGCGTGGCTTCCCCCGCGAGTGCGTGGAAGCGCAGCGTCAGGCCGCCGACGCCGCGGGTCGACTGGCTGAGGTTGGCCTTGGAGATGTAATAGGTCTGCGTGGTGGCGGTGCCGCCGACGGCGACGGCGAGGTCGCCGTTGCCCAGCAGCGGACCATCGGGGACGCGGCAACCCTTGATGGCGGGGTCGGGCGTGCCGACCGTTGCCGGTGGCGCGGTGTAGACGCCCACGTGGCGCGCCACCGGCGACACCTCGGCAGCCGGTGCGCTCTCCACTCCGCACAGGCCGGGCGCGGCCTGGAGGCAGATGACGAGCGGCAGGAAGAGGACGGACGCGCGGCGCAGCTGATGGGGCACGAAATCTCCTCCGCATGGCGAGTCGGATCTGCTCAAGCATACCCCCGTGGCGGCAGGCTGGGGACGGTGACACGGGTCATGTCCGCCGTGCCTGCGTGCCGCCACGGGCGGTGGCATCGCCCGAGCCTTTCCGGGACCGTTTCCGCGGCGCCGGTCCGGCACATCGGTCGCAGCGGTCGGAGATGAAGTACCGCCTGCATTTTCAGATGTTTACAGGACTTCAGTCCTCCGTCGTGGTCATTTCGTCACCTGCTTGGTAGCATTTCCGATGAAGCCTGATCCGCGTCTTCCGAGGGGTGCGGATCGACCCTCCGACGCAGTCTGGCCCTAGCCGGCGCGCGATCACGAATGTACCATCGGACATGACCACCGTGCCGTCTTCCGTGGTGCCGTGATGGCTGAAGACGACTGGGCCGGCGAGGTCCTGGCGCAGGCGCTGCCCGGCCTGCGTGCGACGCGTCGCCGCGACCAGCCGCCCGAGGGCGTGATGGTCGCGCTGCGCAGCGTGCAGCACGTCCACGTGACGCGCGGGCGCTTCGGACCGAGCTGGTCGCAGCGCCTGGTGATGGCGAAGTGGGTGATCTCCGGCGCCGCGGTCATGGAGGTAGGCGGCGAGCGCCTGCGCTTCGGCCCGGGTCAGGTGGCGCTCTACCTGCCCACCAACCCGCACCGCTTCTGGGCGCTCGAAGCGGTCAACGAGATGTGCTGGATCACCACCGACGGGCCCTTTGCCGAGCAGCTGGTTCTGGAACTCGGCCTGCGCCCCGGCGTCTATGACGTGCCGCCGCCGACGCCCGCGCGCCTGCAGGAACTTGCCGCCAGCCTCACCGACCACTCCGCGCCGGCGCGGCGCCGCGCCAGCCTGCTGGCGATCGCGGAGTGGCACCGCCTGGCGGACCTGATCGGCGTGCAGCCGCGCGTCTCGCACATCGGCCGCGCTGGCGAGATCATCGCCCAGGAGTTCGCCGACCCCGAGCTGTCCGCCGCAAGCATCGCGCGGCGCATCGGGTACCATCGCGGTTCGCTCAGCCGCATCTTCCGGCGCGAGACCGGCGAAACCATCATCGGCCACCTCACCCGGGTGCGGCTACGCGAGGCGCAGGCGCTGCTCGCGCACACCACCGAGCCGGTCGTCGCGATCGCCCACCAGTGCGGCTTCCGCGACGTGGCGTACTTCTGCCGCTGGTACCGCAAACACACCGGCACCACGCCCGGTGCGCGGCGGCGCGCGACCGCGGAGGATGTTGGGGCGGGATAAGATGACTGCCGGACTGCCGCGCGTGGCCGCCACTGCCCCGCGTACCCATTCCTTACGGTGCGTGCGGCGCCACCGCCGCCGCGTCCCACGCATGCAACCACTCGACCGCCATCAGCCCGTGACCGTTATAGGTCGGATGGACGCCGTCCCAGATCCAATAATCGGCCGGTGCGCGCGCGCAGGCCGCGGTGAACAGCCCTTGATAGCGCACCAGCGGCGCGTGGTACTTGCGGGCGAGACGCGCGACCGCGTCCTGGTAGGCCGCCATGGCAGTGGCGTGCGCGGGGAAGCCCTCGACAAAGCGGCCCACCGGCAGCAGGAACGGCTCGCCCAGCACCAGGCGCACTGCGGGCAGCGCAGCCACGGTGCGCGCCAGCAGCGCGTCGTAGTCCGCTTCATAGGTCTCCACCGCGTGCGCGGCGGTGCCATTCCCGGCGTGCGAGAAGTCGTTGACGCCGACCAGGATGCTGAGCACGTCCGGCTTGAGGTCGAGCGCATCCTGCTGCCAGCGCTGCGCGAGGTCGGCGACGCGGTTGCCGCTGACGCCACGGTTGAGGAACTCCAGCTTGCGCTCCGGCCACGCCGCGCCGAGCTGCGCCGCGATCAGGAACTGGTAGCCGTGGCCAAGGATGTGGTTCGGGTCCGGCGAGCGACCGCGGTTGCCGTCGGTGATGGAATCGCCCTGGAAGAGGATGCGCGTGCCGACCGGCAAAGCCTGGATGCCTGGGGGAGGTTCGGCGGCAGGCCCCGCGGCGCAGGCGACGGCAAGCAGTGAAAAAATGAGCGTACGTGCGACGATCAAGGACACGGACATGGACTCTCCGCAAGGGGCATGGCGATCGGGACGGATGGTGGCGAACCCCGACGCGGTGATGAAGTATACCCGGCTGCGGCAGCCGCGCTGAGCGCCGGCTGATGGACTTCGACTACGATCGAGGCGTGGCGGTCGCCGCTACACGGGGACGTCTCGTACCCATCAGGAATGGTTACGCTCCTGGTTTCGTCATCGTCGTTCACCCTCGCGCCAGGGTGCGCGCCAGGCGCCTGGCTCCTTGCACGCGCGCTGACGGCATGTGCCACCGCCCAGCATTCCAGATTGCCCCGCTTCCGCTGCCACCTACAAGAATCGTGCTCATGGGACGTACTCGCCAGCCGACACGATTCGCCGCCCTTGCGGCCCTGATGCTGGGAGCATGGCTCCTGCTGCTCCAGGCCCTGCCGTGCGGGTTTGCAATCTGCCTCGAAGCGGACGGCCAGATGCAGCTCGAGCTGGTCGGCCAGGCATGTTGCGCTCCCCACCCGGCCGCGGGCGCGGGCGATCTGATCGCCACCACCAGTGATCAGTGCACCACCTGCCAGGATCTGGCCCTGCTCCATCAGGCCGCAGTGCTGATGCGGGTGCCAATGGCGTCGCCAGCGCAAATGGACCGCGGGCTTGCCCTGGTCACAGTGCTCTGCTGGCCCGCGCCGACCAGCCGTACGCTTCCGACCTGGTCGGCGGGCTGCGGGCCGGCACCGCACCTGTCGCGACTCGCCACCATCATCATCCGCTGTTGAGCGGGATCCGCAAAGCGGCGCCGTACGGCGCTCCGCTTTGCGCATCTTGACTCCACCCCGCACGCCCAGCGCCCAACGCGCCTGGCGTCAGCCCGGATGATCCCATGCCATCGCCCCTGCATGCGCTGCCCATCGTGGCGGCGCTCCTCGTCGCCCTGTCGGGCTGCGACGCTCCGCGCGCCACCGTGGCCGCTGGCGGAATCGGAGCACCGCCCTTGCCGCCAGCCGCTGCGCCAGGCACCTCGGCCCCAGCACCCGCTCCGCCTCCGGCGTTCGCGGACGGGGCGACCCTGACCGTCGCCCAGGTCGTGGCCCTGGCCCTGAGCCATGACCCGCGCGCCGCCCTGAACCGCGCCAATCAGCGCCTTGCGCTGGCCCACGTCACCGAGGCGCGCGCCTGGAACGATCCGGAGGCCGAGATCGAGCTGGGGCGCGCCACCACCCGCGACGCCGAGGTGAGGGCCGTCGGCCGGGTCAGCATCCGCCAGCGCATGGAGTGGCCAGGAAAGCGCTCCGCGCGCATCGACGCGGCCGAAGCGGGGGGTGCCGTCGCTGAAAGTACACGGCTGCTGGCGCGCCTCGCAGTGGCCGGCGAGGCGTGCGCTACCGCCCTGGACGTGGCTGTCGACCAGCAGGGTCTCGCGCAGACGCGCGCGGGCCAGGCGCTCGCCCAGGAGGTGGTTGCGGCGGTGGAGCGCCGCGTGGCGGCCGGCGAGGCCGGTCGCGCCGAGTTGCTGCGCGCCAAGGTCGACGCCCTGCAGGCCGAGCAGACCGTCGTTGGGGTCGCGGACGATCTCAATGCCGCGCGCGCGCTGCTCGTCAGCATCTGCGGCGACGGACTGCCGACCGCCTACGCCATCGCACCGCTGACCGATCGCGACCTCCCACCGACCCTGGAGGACGCGCTGATGACCGCTGCCCAGCACCACCCCGACGTGCTGCGGCTGGACACGTTGCTGCGGCAGCAGCAGCGCGAAGTCGAGCGCGAACGCGCTGCCGCCTATCCGGACCTGACGGTGGGGGTCTTTGCCGGCCGTGAGAGCGACAGCCGCATTCTAGGCATGTCGCTCGGCATCGCGGTGCCGGTGTGGAACCGGAACCGGGGCGAGATCGCCGTCGCAGAGGCCGAGCACGAACGCCTCGCCGCGGAGCTGGGCGTCAAAACCCTCAACCTGCGCCGCGAGGTCGAAGCCGCCTGGCGGGCCCATGACCGGGCGGGTGCGCAGGCCGCGCGTGCCGCGGGCACCGTGCGCCCAGCGTCACAAGAGGCGTTGCGACTTGCACTCGGGTCGTACCAGGCCGGTGAAACGTCCCTGCTGGACCTCCTCGACGCCCGGCGCACAGCGCAGGCCATCGATGCGGCCAGCCTCGACGCACAGCGCCAAGCCCACGCCACGCGCCTCCGTCTCGTCCTCGCCATCGGAACGCTGCCAGGAACCGCGCCATGAACGCCCCACTCCATCACTCCGGCCGCATGTTCCTCGTCCAGGCGCTGGCGATGCTCGTGTCCTGCGGTGTGGCCCAGGGCGCAGAGCCCGAGCAGGCCGTGCGCCCGGGAACCACCAGCACCGGGCGGGTTGTCGAAGGCGATGCGGCCGGCGCGAGACCGCCGGGTCCCGGCGAGCGGGTGGACGGGCCTGGCATGGGGACCACTGCGGCAGTGGCGACCATCACCCTGTCCCCGGAGATCATCGCGCGCTTCGCCGTCACCACGCACCGGCTCGAAGCCATGGTGCTGCGTGATCCGATCGTCGCGCCTGGGACGGTGGCATTCCGCCCGGAAACCACGGTCCACGTCGGCACCGTGGTGCTGGGGCGCGTGGCCACCATCCATGCCCAACTCGGCGACGCGGTGAACGCCGGCGATCCCCTGGTAACCATCGACAGCCCGGACCTGGGCATGGCACAAAACGAGTGGTTGCAGAAGCGCGCGGCGATCGCGGTCGTCGCGGCGGATGCCGACATCGCGGAGCAGACGCACCTGCGAGCACAGCTTCTCGCCAAGGACGACAACATCGCGGCTGGCGAGGCGCAGCGCCGGGCGGGTGACGCCCGCAAGGCCCAGGCGGCACTCCTGGCCGCCCGGGTCGCAGCCCAGACGGCCGAGAACACGCTGCGCATCCATGGACTCGATCAGGCCGCCATCGATGCGCTGGCGCAAACCGGATCCGTGACCACCCGCCTGGTCATCCGTGCCGCTCTCGCGGGCACGGTGATCGCCAGCGGCGTGACCGTCGGCGAGGTCGTGCGCCCTGAGACCGAGGCGCTGATGACCATCGCCGACACCCGGCACCTGGTGGTGATCGCCCAGGTGCCCTCTGCCGACATCCCGACCATCACCATCGGCAGCCCGGCGCGCGTCACCACCCCAGGACGGGACGGGAATCCGCTCGCCGCGACCGTCGCCTACATCGCCCCACAGGTGGACGCGGATACGCGGACCGTCCAGGTGCGCCTGCTCATCGAAGCCGGTCCGGGCATCTCATCGGGGAGCTTCGTCGATGTGGAGATCTCACCCAGCCCTCCGACGGGCGTTCAGGAACCCGCGATCATCGCCATCCCGCGTACTGCGCTCTTCAGCGCGGGAGGCGCCGCAGTGGTCTTCGTGGCGGAAGCGGGGCGACCTGGAACCTTCTCCATGCGCAAGGTCGCGATTGCTCCGGCAAGGGGCACCTTGATCCCGATCATTTCCGGAGTCGAGGCGGGCGATGCGCTCGTTGATCACGGCGGCTTCGTGATCAAGGCGGAGTTCGGCAAAGCCGGCGCCAAGGACGAGGACTGAGCGATGATCGCCCCCCTGATCCGCTTCGCCATCCAGCACCGCCTGCTGGTGGTCCTCACCGTCATCGCCATCGCGGTCGTCGGCGCCGTGCTGCTCGCGCGTTTGCCCATCGATGCCGTCCCGGACATCACCAACAACCAGGTGCAGATCAACACGGTGGTCCCCGCCCTGGCTCCGCAGGACGTCGAGCGCCAGGTCACCTTCCCGATCGAGACGGCGATGGCAGGCATCCACGGGCTGGAGTACACGCGCTCGCTGTCGCGCAGCGGCTTCTCGCAGGTGACGGTGGTGTTCGCCGAGCACGTCGACATCTACTTCGCCCGCCAGCAGGTAGCGGAACGCTTGGCGGAGGCGCGGGAGGGCATGCCACCCGGGTCGGAGCCGCGCATGGGACCGATCACCACCGGCCTAGGCGAGATCTTCATGTACGCGGTGGAATTCGCCCATCCGGGCGGCCGCGGCGCCACCAGCGCCGCGGCCGGGCCCGGCTGGCGGGCCGACCGCTCCTACGTCACCCCGGAAGGGCAGCGGCTGGCGACGCCCGAGCAGCAGCTCACCTACCTGCGCACGGTGCAGGACTGGATCATCCGCCCGCAGCTCAAGAGCGTCCAGGACATCGCTGGCGTCGATTCGTTGGGCGGCTTCGCCAAGCAGTACGTCATCGAGCCCGATCCCAGACGCCTGCTGAGCTACGGCATCGCACTGCGCGAGATCGGCGAGGCCATCGAAAGGAACAACCGCTCGGCAGGAGCGCCGCCCATCGAGATCAACGGCGAGGCGTACGTGGTGCGTGCGGATGGTCGCGTGCCCTCCGCGGAAGCGCTCGGCACCATCGTCCTCGCCAGCCACGCGGGCACGCCGATCCGCGTCCGCGACGTCGCGGCGATCACCATCGGTCGCGAGGTCCGCTCCGGTTCGGCCTCGAAGAACGGCCAGGAGGTCGTCATCGGCACCGCGCTGATGCTGATCGGCGGCAACAGCCGCACCGCCGCGGCAGCAGTGCGGGAGCGGCTGGCCAAGGTGGTCAAATCCCTGCCGCCGGACGTGATCGCCGTGCCCATCCTCGACCGCTCCCGCCTGGTCGATGCGACCATCCACACGGTGGCGATGAACCTGGGCGAAGGCGCGTTGCTGGTGATCGCCGTGCTGTTCCTGCTGCTTGGGAACCTGCGCGGCGCGCTGATCGCCGCGCTGGTGATCCCGCTCGCGATGCTGATGGCGGCCATCGCCATGACGGGCTTCAAGGTCAGCGGCAACCTGATGAGTCTCGGCGCCCTCGACTTCGGCATCATCGTCGACACCGCGGTGATCCTGGTGGAGAACTGCCTGCTGCGCCTCGGGCAGCGCCAGCTCGCGCTCGGCCGGGTACTGACGCTGCAGGAACGCCTGCACGAGACCTCGGCTTCGACCCGGGAGATGATCCAGCCGACGGTCTTCGGCCAGCTCATCATCATGACCGTGTACCTGCCCATCCTCGCCCTCACCGGGGTGGAGGGGAAGATGTTCACTCCCATGGCGCAGACCGTGCTCTTCGCCCTGGTCGCGGCGTTCATCCTGACCTTGACCCTGGTCCCCGCCCTGGTCGCCCTGCTCATGCGCGGACGGGTGGGCGAGCATGAAAACCGGGCCATGCGCGCGGCCAAACGCGCCTACGCACCCGTGGTAGGCTGGGCCGTGCGCTGGCGCTGGGCGATGATCTCCGTCGCGGTGCTGCTGGTGGGCGTCTCGGCCTGGCTCTTCACCCAGCTCGGCCGGGAGTTCATTCCCAAGCTCGATGAGGGCGACCTCGCCATCGGCTCGGTGCGCCTCCCCTCGGTCGGCGTCGAGCAGGCGACGGCGCTGCAGCTCGAGGTCGAGAAGGTCATCATGTCCCATCCGGAGGTGGCCTACACCTTCTCGAGGACCGGCACGGCCGAGATCGCTACCGACCCGATGCCGCCGTCGATCTCGGATGGCTTCACCATCCTCAAGCCGCGTCGCGAGTGGCCGGATCCGCACCTGGGGAAGGACGCACTCGGCGAGCGCATCGAAAAATCTCTGGCGGTGGTTCCCGGCCAGAACCACGAGGTCTCGCAACCGATCGAGAACCGCTTCAATGAGCTGATTGCCGGCGTGCGCGCCGACGTCGCAGTCAAGGTCTTCGGCGACCGCTTCGAGGACCTGCTGCCGGTCGCGAACGCCATCGCCAAGGTGCTCGCAGCCGTGCCTGGCGCCGAAGGCGTCCGCGTCGAGCAGGTCGAGGGTGCGCCCAGCGTGAGCGTGACCGTCGACCGCGAAGCCTGCAGCCGCATCGGGATCAACGTCGCCGACGTGCAGGCGGTCGTCGCGGCGGCGCTCGGTGGCCAGGAGGCAGGCATGATCTTCGAGGGGGATCGCCGCTTCCAGATCGTGGTTCGGCTGTCCGACGCCGCCCGGCAAGACCTCGCCGCGCTCGAACGCCTGCCGATACCGCTGCCGGATGCCGGTCATGTGGCGGGCGCGTCCGGGGGCGCGCGCTCCATCCAGCTGGGCGCCGTCGCGCAGGTCGAGCTCGCGGAGGGCCTGAACCAGGTCAGCCGCGAGAACGGCAAGCGGCGGGTCGTGGTCCAGGCGAATGTCCGTGGCACGGATCTCGGCACCTTCGTCGAGCGGGCGCAGCGCGAGGTCGACGCCCAGGTCACCCTGCCGGCCGCCATCTGGCTGGGCTGGGGCGGGCAGTTCGAAAACCTGCAGGCGGCGCGCGCGCGCCTGGCCGTGGTCGTGCCCGCCTGCCTGCTGCTGGTCCTGGTGCTGCTCTTCACCACCTTCAATTCGATGAAGTACGCGCTGCTGGTCTTCGCCAGCGTCCCCATGGCGCTATCTGGTGGTGTCATCGCCCTCTGGCTCACCGGCATGCCGTTCTCGATCTCGGCCGCGGTCGGCTTCATCGCGCTTTCGGGCGTGGCCGTGCTCAACGGCCTGGTGATGGTGTCCTGCATCAACCAGCTGCGCCGAAAGGAAGGCCTGGGCCTGGAAGATGCGGTGCGGCTGGGCGCGCTCACCCGCCTGCGCGCGATGATCATGACCGCCCTGCTCGGCGCGCTCGGCTACGTGCCCATGGCCTTCGCCACCGGGCAGGGCGCCGAGGTCCAGAAGCCGCTCGCGATCGTGGTCATCGGCGGGATCCTGTCGTCCGCGCTGCTGACGCTGGTGGTGCTGCCGGCGCTCTACCGGATCTGGCATCGGCGCGACGACCGCATCTGCGCAGACGATGACGAGGACCTCGCGCAGGTGGATCGCCCGGTGGGGTGAGCGCGAACACCTGGCGCAGGGGCGTGGCAGCCCAGTAGATCAGCAGTCCGGGTCAGCGCACGCGCAGCGCCACCAGCAGCGCCGGCAGCACGACCAGTGCCAGCGGCAGCTGCGCGAGCAGGCCGGAGATGATGGCGATGGCCAGCGGCTGCTGCATGGCCGCGCCCTGGCCGAGCCCGAGCGCGAGCGGCGCCAGCGCCAGGATGGCGGCGAGGATGGTCATGGCGATCGGGCGCATGCGCGCCAGGCCGGCCTGGATCAGGCGTTCGGCCAGGGGCGCCTCCGTCGGCAGCGCCGCGCACTCGGAGTAGAAGATGATGGCGACCTCGGTCACGATGCCGACGACCATGGTCAGGCCCATCAGCGCGGTGAGGTTGAGGTCGGTCCCGGTCAGGCGCAGGCCGATGAAAACCGCGGCCAGCGACAGCCCGGTGGTCGCGGCCACCGCCAGCGCGATGCGCAGGCTCTGGTAGAGTGCGACCAGCAGCACGACCACCAGCAGCGCGGCGACGCCGATGGTGACCGAGAGGTCGGCGAAGGCGAGCTGCTGCTGTTCGTAGAGGCCGCCGAGCCGCCAGGTCACCCCGGCGGGCACCACGCCGGGCTGCGCGAGCAGTGCCTGGACGTCGTGCACTGCGGCGCCCAGGTCACGCTGATCGATGCGCGCCGTCACCGCCACCGCGCGGCCGAGATCGTCATGCATGATCTCGGGCTGACCGCTGAGCTGCTGCAGCGTCGCGACCCGCCCGAGCGCCACCAGGTGGCCGTCGGCTGCGCGCACCTGCACAGCGGCGAGATCGGCGGCGGTGGCGCGCGCACTGCGCGGCGCCTGGACGCGCACCGCGATCATCTCCGGACCACGCCGCACCCGCGTGACCGCCTGGCCTGCGAGGTGGACGGACACGGCGCGCGTGATCGCTTCGGCGTCGACCCCCTCCTGGGCGGCGCGCTGCTGGTCGATGGCGATGTCGAGGACATCGCCCGCGACGCGGATGCCATCCTTGATGTCGACCACGCCCTGCACCTTGGCAAGACCTGCAGCCACCGCCCTGGCGGCGCCGTCGAGCACCACACCGTCCTCGTTGGCGAGGACCACCTCGATGGGCTGCGGGTTGGCGATGAGGTCGCCAATGAGGTCCTCCATGAGCTGGGCCATCTCGATCTCGAGGCCGGGCACGCCGTGCAGCACGGTGGCGCGCACCTCGTCCATGACCTCTTCGACCTCGCGGCGCGGCGGCGCTTTCAGGCGCACGAAGAAGTCGCCTTCGTTGGACTCGGTCAGTCCGCCGCCGAGCTGCAGGCCGGTGCGCCGCGAATACGTCGCGACCTCGGGCGTGGCACGCAGGATGGCTTCGACCTGAAGCAACAAGCGGTCGGTCTCGGCCAGCGAGGTGCCGGGCGCGGCGCGGTAATCGAGAATGAAGCCGCCCTCGTCCATGACCGGCATGAAGCCGGTGCCGACGCGCTCGTAACTCGACCAGCCCCACCACGCGATGGGCACGATCGCCAGCAGCACCAGCGCCGGGTGTGGCAGCAGCCGGCGCATCAGGCCGGCGTAGACGCGGTTGATCCACGCGCCCAGCCGGCCGCCCTCGTGCTGGTCGGCGTCGCGCTGGCGCAGCAGCAACGCGGCGAGCAGCGGCACCACCAGCCACGCGATCAAGAAGGACCAGCCCAGGGCGATGGCCATGGTCAGCGACAGCGCCTGGAAGAACGCACCGGTCACGCCCGACAGGAAGGCCAGCGGCACGAAGATGACGATGGTCGCGGCCGATGATCCGGCCAGCGGCTTGAGGAAGGCCGCAGCCTCGCCGAGCACCACGTGGCCGGCCGCGCTGCGCCGCGCGCGGATGCGCCGTACCAGGTGCTCGACCATGACGATGGCGTCGTCGATGATCAGCCCGACCGCCGCGGCCATGCCGCCCAGGGTCATGATGTTGAGGCTCATGCCCGCGGCGTGCAGCAGCAGCGCAGTGGCGAGCAGCACCGCCGGCACCGCGATCAGCGCGATCAGGGTGATGGTCAGATTGCGCAGGAAGGCGAGCAGCACCAGCGCCGCCAGGCCGACGCCGATGGCGATCGCCTCGGCCACGCTCCACGCCGCCGCGGTGATCAGCTCGCTCTGATCGTACCAGGCGGCGAGCGCGGCACCGCGTGGCAGCCCGGTTTGGTCGGTGGCGACCAGCGCGCGGATCGCCCCCGCGATCGCCACAGTATTGCCGCCCGGCTGCTGATAGACCTGCACCAGCACCGCGTCGTGGCCGTCGGCGGTGACGCGCTGCCAGCGCGGCGCGGTGCCCAGCACCACGCGCCCGACATCGCCCAGGTGCACCGCCCCGTCGGCGCCCTGGCGCACCACCAGCGCGGCTAGGCGTTCGGGCGTGTCGAGTTCGGCATCGGCCATCACCAACGACAGCTTGCCGCGGTCCTCGAGGCGCCCGACCGCCTCCAGCACATTGGCGCGTTGCAGGCTCTGGGCGACGTCCTCCAGCGTCAGGCCGTACGCCTGCAGGCGCGCCGGTGCGAGTTCGACCTGCCATTCGGCGAGTTCGCCGCCCAGCACCTCGACCCTGGCGACGCCCGCCACGCGCGCGAGCAGCGGCCGCAGGCGGTGCTGGGCGTAGGCGCGCAGCTCGGCCAGGGTCTGGCGGTCCGAGACCAGGCTGTAGGCCAGGCACGGGAACACCGTCGGATCCATGCGCCGGATGTCGAAGGTGGTGCCGGGCGGCAGCCGCGGCAGCACTTGGGTGACGGCCGACTGCGCACGCAGCAGCGCGGCAGGCATGTCATCACCCCAGGCGAAGGTCAGCGACACCTCGGCCGCACCACGGCTGGTGACGGAACGCTGGTGCTGCACGCCGGGCACCGCGCGCAGGGCCTCTTCCAGCGGCGCGGTCACCTCGATGGCCATGCGCTCTGCCGGATGATCGCCGGCATCGACGCTGACCACCACGCGCGGGAAGGACGCCTGCGGGAACAGCGCCACGGGCATGCGCCACAGCGCCGCGCCGCCGGCCGCCACCAGCAGGCCGAGGATGAGCAGGATGGCGCGACGGTGCGCGAGCAGCCACGGCACGGGCGTGGTCATTTCGCAGGATCTTTCGCGTCTTTGTCGTCTTTCGCGTCTTTCGCGTCTTTGTCGTCCTTCGCATCCTTATCGGCTTTTGCATCCTTCGCGTCTTTGTCCTCTGCCCCCGCTTTCGCGTCCGCGCCTCTCCCATCCGCCGCGACGATAGCGACGGCCATGCCGTCGGTGAGCTCAGCGGCGCCTTCGACCACCACGTCATTGCCGACAGCAAGTCCGGCGCCGGCGAGCGCGGCGAGCGACTGGGTCTCGGCGGCGATGGTGACGACGTGGCGCGCGGCCTTGCCATCGTGCACGGTGAACACCGCGAAACCGTCATCGCCCTGGACCAGCGCTGCGCGCGGCACCACCAGCGCGCGCGCGGCGCGCAGCGGCAGCTCCGCCGTGAGGTACTCACCGGCGACCAGGCCGGCGCCGTCGGGGATCGCCACCACCGCGTCGCGCAGGCGGGTCTCCGGGGTGAGCTGGCCGGCGAGCGCCGCCACGGTCAGTTCGAGCGGCGGCGTTTCCGGACTGCGTGCCGGCCTGAGCAGCACGCGCTGCCCCGGCGCGATGGCCCGCGCCTGCTGCGGATCCAGACCGAGGCGAACTTCGAGGTGTCCCGCGATCGCCATCTCGACCAGCACGGTGCCGGCCGGCACCTGCTGACCGGCCTGGGCGGCGACGCGCGTCACCTGGCAGGCGGTGGCGCAGGTCAGCGCGCTGACCGCGGCCACGCGCTGCGCCGCCGCGGCGACGCGCACCTCGGCGAGTTCGAGCGCCGCCTGCGCCTGGCCAAGCTCAAGGCGGGTGGCGAGCTGGGCCGCGAGGCGCGCCTGCGCCTGCGCGAGATCGCGGCGTGCCGCAGTCTGCACCGCGACCGCCTCGACCTGCTGGGCGAGGACCTCGACGCCCGGCTCGAGCTCGACCAGGGTCGTGCCGGCGGCGAGCACCTGGCCGGGGGCGACCAGCACGGCGCGCACGCGGCAGTCGGCGGGTGCAGCGGCGACGCGGATGCCGGGGGCCGCTACGGCGACGGTGCCGGCGGCGGGCAGCGCCACCTCCAACGCGTCCTCGACGATGGCGGCGACGCGCACCTGGCAGATGGCGGCGGCCTCCGCCGGCTCCGCGGCCGCGGGCGCGGCGTCGTGCGCGGCGCCGCAGCCGGCCAAGAGGACCGCCAGCGCGCAGCCCAGCGCCCCCAGGATGGTGGTGGCGGGATGGCTCATGGCTGCTCCGTGCGGGTCGGGAAGGCCGGTGCGACCAGGTCCGGCAGCAGGCGGCCGGCGGTCAGTTCGATGGCGATGCGCAGCTCGGCAAGGTGCTGACGCGCGGCGATGGCCTCGCCCCGGCGCTGCCACGCCTGCACGGCGAGCCCGTGGGCGGTCACCACATCGAGTTGGCCATCCGCCAGCGCCGCCGCCGCTGCCGCCGCCGCCGCGCCCGCGTCCCCGACCGCCTGGTCGAGGTGCGCGATCCGCGTCGCGGTCGCCGTGGCCTCGCCGCAAGCCGCGGCAAGGTCGTTCTGCGCCTCGAACAGGCGCTGGACGTACTCGTCGAACAGGCGCTGGCGGGTGGCCGTCTCGCTGGCGATGGCGCCCTGGTTGCGATCGAAGATCGGCAGGTCGATGGTCACGCCGAGATTGAGTGCCGTCACCGCGCTGGTGTCGCGCGCCCGCGTCAGGCCCACGCTGATGCGCGGAAACTGGCCGAGGACCGCGGCGCGCACCGCCTCCTCCTGGCTGGCATAGCCGCGGCGCAGGGCGATCAGGTCGAGGCGCTGCTCCTCCAGGGCTGCGACCAGCCCGGTGGGGATGGCGAGCACGGTCGGCCACGCCGGCATGCGCACCGCGAGACGATGCTCCGCAGGCAGGCCGAGGATGCGCGCCAGCTGCAGGCGCTGGCCCGCGCATTCCTGGCGCAGGTCAAGGACCGCGCCGTGGGCATCGCTGCTGGCCGACGCCGCGGTGGTGGCCTCGAGACCGGTGCTGAGTCCGGCCTCGCCCGCGCGCCGCACCGCTGCCAGCTGCGCAGCTGCGGCGGTGTCGGCGTCCTCCGCCAGGGCCAGGCGCTGCGTCGCGCCCGCCAGGCGCACCGCGGCCTGGCGGGCGCCGGCGGCGACCTGCCATTCCTGCCAGGCGAGGTCCAGATCGACCGCCTCCGCATGCGCGCTGGCGGCCGCCACGCGTGCGCCGCGCGTGACCAGCGTGCTGATCTCCCAGCCCAGGCCGACGCTGTTGCCGCGTGTGGCCGCGCCGTCGGGACTGCGCACCGCCAGATCGGTGCCGAGCGACAGCTGGGGATTGGGCAGGATCCCGGCCTGCACCAGCGCGGCCTGGGCCGTCGCGCGCTCGGCGCGCAGGGCGCGCAGGCCGGGGTTGACCAGCACCGCGATCAGCGCGAGCTGGTCGGGATCCTGGTCGGCGTCCGGATCGATGGCCAGCGCGGGCAGCCGCGGATGGTGAAGGTCGCTGCAGCGCTGGCGCAGCTCCGGCGCGTCGGGTGGCGCCAGCGCTGCGGCGACCGCCTCGTGGGACAGCGGCTGCGCGCGGTAGGCCGTGCACCCGCCGAGAACGAGGGCCGCCACGCCCACCAGCAACGCGTGCGACGTGGCGGTGGAAGCGGGCGTGCTCATGCGGCTACTTTCGTCGCGGACAGCCCGGGCAGGCGCACCGTGACCGTGAACCAGCGGTCGACGCTGGTCGCGGCGATGGTGCCGCCGAGCGCGGCGACCAGATCGTGGCACAGGCTCAGGCCAAGGCCGCAGTGGCGCCCGGTGGCGGCGCGCGCCGCATCGCCGCGCCAGAAGCGGTCGAAGATGCGCCCCACCGCGGAGGGCGGCAGGGTGGCGGCGGCGTTGCGTACCTCGATGACCAGGGCGCCGGCCTGGTCGCAGGTCGCGATGTGCACGGTGCCGGGCGCCTCGGCGTGGCTCACGGCGTTGTCGAGCAGGTTGGCGATGACCATGCGCAGGCATTCGCGGTCGGTGACCACGGCGCCGGCGTGGCCGTGGCTCCAATGTGCGGCCAGGCCACGCGCCGCGGCGGCCCCGGCTTGCGGTGCCCAGCAGTCGGCAAGCAGTTCTGGCACCGCCACCGCGCGCGGAGAGATCGCGACCAGGCCGGCGTCGAGCTTGGCGAGCAGCAGCAGGCGCTCGATCATCGCGCGCAGCTCGCCGGCCATAGCTTGGCACGAGGCCAGGGCTTCACGGTATTCCTCGGGCGCGCGCTCGCGGCTGCGGCACACCTCGATGGTGGTGAGCAGGCCGGCGAGCGGCGTGCGCAGCTCGTGGGCGATGGCGGCGTTGAAGGACTTCTCCTTGGCGAAGGCCTGGTCGAGGCCAGCGAGCAGCGCATTGAGGCGACTGATCACCGGCGCCAGCTCGCGCTGCTCCGGCAGCGGCAGGCGCGTCCCCAGCGAGCGGTCATCAAGACTGGCGATGCGCTCCGCGAGCTGGTCGAGCGGCGCCAGCGCGCGCGTCAGGATCCAACCCATCACCACGCCGGCCACGACGCAGGCCACAGCGGTGACGCTCGCCAGCACCCAGCGCAGGCGGCTGAGCGCCAGCTCGATGCCGTCCGCCGCGCGCGCGGTGGTGACCGCGATGGTCGGTGCCGGTGCGCCGGGCACGGCGTCGTCCGCCTCCGCGGCGGCGGTGAAAATCCAGGTGGCGAAGCGGGCGGGCGCGCCATTTGGCAGGCGCAGCGTGCCGACCACGCCCACCGTGGCCCCCGGGTCGAGACCGGCGGCGACCGCGGGCGCCGAGCGCACGATGATGCCCCCATCGGCCCCGCGCAGGACGTAGGCCATGCCCTGCCAGTCCTCAGGGATCTCGGGGTGGTAGCGCACTCGTCCACCGTCGACGTGCGCCTCGACCATGGCCGCGAGCGAGCGCGCCTGGAGCTGCAGCCCGGCATCGAACTCGCCGAGCAGCGACGCGCGCAGCAGCACGTAGACCGCGCAGCCGGAAGCGGCGAGCACCATTCCGGCGGTGGCGATGGCGCCGGCGAGCACGCGGCCGCGGATCGACGTCATCCCTGCTCCGCGAAGACGTAGCCCTGGCCGCGCCGGGTGTGGATGAGCTTGGCCTCGCCCTCGCCCTCGAGTTTGCGGCGCAGGTAACCGACGTAGACGTCGAGGACGTTGCTGCCGCCGTCGCTGCCGAACTCGTAGAGGTGGTCCCACAGTTCGGTGCGGGTCACCACCTGGCCGGTGCGCAGCGCGAGAAACTCGAGGATGGCGAATTCGCGCGCGGTCAGCGCGACCTCGTGGCCGCGGCGCGCGACGCGGCGTGCGACCAGGTCGATTTCCAGGTCGCCGACGTGGATGACCGGGCTTTTGGCCTGGTAGCCACGACGCACCAGCGCGCGCACGCGCGCGAGCAATTCTGGGAAGGCAAAGGGTTTGACGAGGTAGTCGTCGGCGCCGTGGTCGAGACCCTCGACGCGGTCCTCGACGCCATCGCGGGCGGTGAGCACCAGCACGTGGCTGGCGCAGCCCGCGGCGCGCAGCCGGTCGAGCACAGTCAGGCCATCGAGACCAGGCAGCATGAGGTCGAGCACGATGAGATCGTAGGGGTTGCCGGTTGCGTACCACAGGCCTTCGGCGCCATCGCCGGTCTCGTCGACAGCGTAACCGGCCTCGCGCAGGCCCTTGGCCAGGGCGGCGCGGAGCGGCTGGTAGTCTTCGACGACAAGGATGCGCATGGCTGGATCTGACGGTCCCCGGGCAGGGCGCAAGCCCCGCCCGGGGAGGTCCATCATGGGCTCAGTGCTCACCCTTCTCTGCGTGCTCGTGCTTGCCCTCGTGGTGGCCCTTCTCGCCGTCCTTCTCGCCGTCCTCCTTGCCGTCCGCCTTCTCGGTCTCGGTCTTCAGCAGGGTGCCGTCCTCGGCGACGGTGAACTCGATCACGGTGCCTTTCTCGGTGCCGGGGATCTCGGCGGTATAGACGACCTTGCCCTTCTTGTGCTCGCGCTCGAATTCGCTCAGCGCGGCGCCCTTGGCCGCGGCCTCGAGGGTGGTCTTGACGGCGGCGGGCAACTGGTCGACGGTGACCTTCTCTTCCTCTTCGGCCCAGCCGGCCTGGGCGAGCACTGCGAGCAGTGCGGTGGCGGTGATGATGCGGGACGTCGTGGACATGATGCGTTCTCCATGGTGCGGACGGCGCTGCCGTCCTGGGTTGGCCGCATCATGCAGCGCGGACGTGAGTCCACGATGAGCGGCAGCGGCGGACTCAGGGATCGCTGCGCGCGACCACCACGATCCGGAAGGTGCCAGGCTTGGGCGTGGGCCGCGGATGTGGATTCGCCGCGCTCGCCGCGGCGGCCGGCTCCAGCGCGGCGGTCGGCAGCCAGATGCGCCGTCCCGTCGGATCCACCGCCATGGTGCGCGCGCCCGGCAGGGTCGCTACCGTCTGGATGACCTTGAAATGCCCATCCGCATCCGCGCGCGCGACGCTCAGGGTCGCATCCCCGCAGCTCGCCAGCGCGCAGCCCGCGCTGAATGCGGTGGCGTCCACGCCCGCGCCGATCGGCAGGTCGGCGATGACGCGCCCATCATCAGCACCCATCACCACCAGCTTCTGGTTGCGGCAGCCGACGAACAGTTTCCGGCCGTCGCGGTCCATGGACATGCCGGTGGGGCGCGCGCCGGGCGCGGTCGACCAGCGCGCGGTCACGGTCATGGTCGCCGTATCGAGCACCGCGACCTGGTCCTTGTCGACCAGGTTCACGTAGACCTTGCCCAGACCGTCGGCGACGGCGTATTCGGGTTTGCCACCGAGATCCACGGCTGGACCGGCCGCACCGCCGACGGCGACGTCCGCGGCGATCGGCACCACCGCTTCCGCATCACCGCAGAAGGCCAGCACCCGGCGGCTGGCGGGATCGTAGATGATGCAGTCTGCGTCCGGCTTGGCCGCGATGGTACCCAGCACCGCCGAGGTCTTGAGGTCGAAGATCGTCACCGTGGCGTCGCCGCCGTTGCTGGTGAAGCCGCGGCCGACCTCCGGCACCAACACCACGCCGTGGACACCGGTGGTGCCGGGAATATCCGCGACCAGGTCGCCGCTGGTCGCGTCGAGCACCATCACGTGCGAACTGCGCGGCACGTACAGGCGGTCGCCCGCCGCTGAGCAGGCGATGTAGTCCCAGCGCCCCTCGCCACCGACCGCAAGTGTGGTGGCCAACGCGTAGTGCGGAAGCACCGCATCGGCTCCGCTCAGCATGGTCTGGACCATGGCGCCGATCAGCACCAGGGCGCTGGCGAGTCTGCTGGAGATGGCCATGGCAGAACCTTTCTGGCGGGAAGCCCGCATCCGGTGATTCGTAGTCGTCTGACCATGAGAGGATGATGAGGAATCCTCCAGGTCCAGCTCCGGGTCAGGCCAGGCGACCGCATCACCGGGCTGGCACGGACGGCTCCGAGCCCACCGTCGCCGTCAGCATCCACCCCGTCGTGTCGTGGTCCTCGATGCGGCCGATGAGCAGGTCCGATCAGGGATGGAGCCATGGGTAGTCCCCAGCGCGGGCGCAAAGGTGCCGTCGCGTGCTGGCGATTCTCGCGCGGCGTGCGGGCACCGCCAGACCCGGGTAACGCGGACCCCTTAGCGCACCAGCGCCCCGCGCTTCGGCAGCGAGAAGAAGAAGGTCGAGCCGACATCGAGCGTGGATTCCACCCAGATGCGGCCCCGGTGGTGCTCGACGATCTTCTTGCAGGTGCCCAGACCGATGCCACTGCCCTGGACACCGCCCTTGGTGTGCACGCGCGTGAAGGGCTCGAAGATCCTGGTGAGATCCGCCTCCGCCATGCCGATGCCGTTGTCGCTGATGGCGAACACCCATTGCTGCGGCGTCTCCCTCGCGCTGACGCGGATCACCGGTGACCGCTGCGGGCTGGCGTACTTGACGGCGTTGCCAACCAGGTTCTGGAACAGCTGGGTGAGCTGCTCGCGGTTGGCGAAAACGATGGGGAGCGGATCGTGCGCGATGGTCGCGTGGGCGTCCGCGATCTTGGACTCGAGGTTGGCCAGGGCATTGCGAAGCGTATAGGCGCTATCGATGTCGGTGATGTCGCTGCCCTCGTGGCCGAGCCGGGAATAGGTCAGGATGGCGTCGATCATGGCGGTCAGGCGCTTGGCGCCGTTCGTGACGTTGGCCATGTATTCGCGGGCGCGCTCGTCGAACAGCGGCGCGTAGCGCGCCTGAAGGAGGCCGATGTAGCTGGCCATCATGCGCAGCGGCTCCTGCAGATCGTGCGAGGCCACCGCAGCGAACTGCTCGAGCTCGGCGTTGGAGCGCAGCTGCTCGATGGCGGTGTCCTGCAGCACCAGCGAGGCGCGCGCGCGCGCAGTGATGTCGGCGATCACCAGGACGATCAGCCGCGCGTGCTCGTCGCCCCCCTCCAGCCGGCGCGCATTCAGCAGCATGGTCATCGGCCCGATCCCGGCGAAATCGTGAGTGACCTCGAAATCGTCGAAGGTGCTGTTGTTGGGCAGGATGTCCTCGAGCAGGCGACGCAGTTCGGGGATGTTCCACTGGCCGTTGCCCAGGTCGTAGACCAGCCGACCGATGGTTTCGGCGCGGCCCACGCCGAAGGCGGCCAAAAAGGCCTGGTTGGCGCTCTCGACACGCAGGCCCGCGGACAGCACCAGCAGCGGGTAGCGCATGGTCTCGATGATGGCCGAAGTGAGTTCGCCGGAGGTGCGTAAGGAGGCGGAGGCTTTGGCGAGCTCGGTGTTGGCGGCGCGCAGCTCCTCGTTGATGGTGATCAGCTCCTCGTTGGTCGAATCGACCTCCTCCTTGGCGGTCTGAAGCTCCTCATTGGTGCTGCGGAACTCCTCGGTGCTCGACTGGGCCTCTTCCTGCGCGTCGCGCAGCTGTTCGATTTGGCTATGGTTCAGAGCGACCAGCGAGCGCACGTAGTCGGTGGCGGCCGCCAGTTCGGCGCGCAATTGGGCGTTCTCCTGCGCGGCCGCCTCGTGCCCCGAGGCCGGACCCCCGGCGGCGGACTTCTCACGCGCCAGCGTGGGCGGCGCGGCACCGTCTTGCTCGGTGAACAGGATGAGAAAACCGGTAAGGCCGGTGGGCAGGCGGATCGGCAGGACTTCGATGCCGATCTCGCGGAAATCCTGCGCGCGGCGTAAGGCGACGCGCTCACGGCGCACCGGCAGGCCGCTGCTCCGGGCCTCCGCGAGCGACGCGCTGAGCGCCTCCGCCAGGCCGAAGGGTACCATGGTCAGCAGGTTCAGGCTGGCCTCGCCCTGGGCCGGTTCGAGATAAGGCGCGGTGTGGCCGCGGAACTGGATGATCTCCATGGTCTCGCTCACCAGCACCTCCGCGGGGGCGAAGCGGCCGAGCACCACCTGATCGGCGGCGCGCTGCATCTCCGACAGCGGCTGGGCGAGGGGTGGCGGCAGAATGGGCATGCTGGAATCGCCTGAGCGGTGCTGGGGGATGGGTGGACGAAGGCGACCCGGGGAAGCGACGGCGCGGTAGAGCCGGTTCTTCTCGTCGACGGTCGTAAACATGCTGGCGGATCGGCCAAGGGACTCTGATGTGCCGAGCAGCAGAAAGCCGTCGGCCTTCAGCGAGAACCGGAAGGTCGGCAGGACGTGCTTCTGCAGCACCGGGCCGAGGTAGATGAGCACGTTCCGGCAGCTGACCAGGTCGATGCGCGAGAACGGCGTGTCGGCGGTGATGTCGTGCTTGGAGAACACGCACAGCTCGCGCAACTCCTTCACCACGCGGTAGCCAGCCGGCTCGCGCGTGAACCAGCGCGCCAGGCGGGCGGCGGGGATCTCGTCGGCGATGTTCTCGCCATACACACCGAGGCGGGCCTTGGCCAGCGCCCAGTCGCTGATATCGGTGGCGAAGACCTGCACCCGTGGTGCGGCGGGAACCCCCTGGAGGAATTCGAGGAGCTCGATCAGCAGCGAGTACACCTCCTGCCCGGTCGAGCAGCCGACCACCCACAGGCGGATGGGGGCATCGGCGGCGCGCCGATCCAGCAACGCCGGGAAGGCGTGGCCGACCAGCGCTGCGAACGCCCCCTGATCGCGGAAGAAGCTGGTGACGTTGATGATCACGTCCTTGGCCAGCGCGTCGACCTCCTCGGGGACGGCGGCCAGATGGCGCGCATAGTCGGCCAGCGTGGTCGTCCCGAGCTGGGCCATGCGCCGCTTGGTGCGTCTGGTGATCGTGGGCTCGCGGTAGTGGGAGAAGTCGATGCCGGTGGCGTTGCGCAACAGGGCGATGATGGCCGCGTACGCGACGGGATCGACAGCCTGCGCGTCGGAAGCGGCAGACGCCGACTCATCGAAACACGGCCGCTCCTGCGCCGGCGGCACCAACGGGAAGCCGTACGTGGCGATCTTGACCAGCTCCTTGGCGATCTCCGCCGGCCGCAGCACGTAATCCACCAGGCCCTGGGTGATGGCGCTAAGCGGCATGTTCGCGTATTCGGAGCTGGCGTCCTGCGCGAAGGTGATGCCGCCCGAGGCGCGGATCGCCGCCAGACCGAGGGTCCCATCCGAACCGGTCCCGGAGAGGATCACGCCGATGGCGCGGCGCGGCCGATCGATGGCGAGCGCGCACAGGAAGGCGTCGATGGCGAGGTGCGGCCCCGGGCCCTGTTCGCGTGGCGAGATGCGCAGGATGCCCTCGGTGATGCCGATGCGCGTGTTGGGGGTGATGACGTAGACGTGATCCGAGCGCACCACTCTGCCCTCGGTGGCCTCGGCGATGGGCAGGCGCGAAACCTTGGCGAGCAGGTCCGGCAGGTGGCTGTGGTGGTGCGGATCGAGGTGCTGGATGACCACGAACGCCATGCCGGTGTCCTGCGGGATCCCGGCGAGCAGGGCGGTGATCGCCTTCAGCCCGCCAGCGGAGGCGCCGATGCAGATGATGGGGAAGGGTTCCGGCGCCGGCGCCACGGCGCCGGCGGTGGACGTCGCGGGGACCGCGTCTCCGGAAACCTCGACCGCTGCGCTGGATGTGCTGTTCATGGGTTCCCCCTGTAATGTCCGACCGCCCGGTCTCAGCCCGCCCAGCAACGGGCGCAGTGGCTGTGGATCGGGGATCATCTGCAGGTGATTCCGAAACGACGCGGAAGCGCACGGTACCTACCGCCGCACCCGCACGCCGCTTCAAATGATGGTGATCTGGACGCTGCTCTCGATGATACCCGCGCCGATGGCGTAGCGGGTCAGCCCGGCGATGTCGTGGATGCCGAGCTTCTCCATCAGGTGACCACGGTGCTTCTCCACCGTCTTGATGCTGATCCTGAGTTCGGACGCGGCCTCCTTGTTGGACTTGCCCTCGGCGATCAGCTGCAGGACCTCCATCTCGCGCGAGGTCAGGGCATGCGCCTTCGCAGAGGGCTTGGCAACGACGCCGGCGCCGCGCTGGTCGGCGCGGACGAAACGCCGCGAGATCGGGATGCTGAAGAAGGTCTTGCCCGCATGGACCGCGCGGATCGCCTCGCAGACCTCGTGCGACGAGGACTGCTTGATCAGGAAGCCCGCCGCGCCGGCCGCGCTGGCGGTCGTGACGTAGGCGTCGTCGCTGTGCGCGGAAAGGATGACGACCCGCGCCGCGGGGAGGGCCTTGAGCACCTGACGGGTCGCCTCGAAGCCATTGAGCAGGGGCATGGCGATGTCCATCAGCACCACGTCGGGACGCAGTTTCCTGGCCAGCGCGACGGCCTGCCGACCGTCCTGCGCCTCGCCGACCACGTGCAGGTCGGGATCGAGTTCGAGCATGCGCCGCAGGCCCTCGCGCACGACCATGTGGTCCTCGACAACCAGCACCGTGATGGGTTTCATGAACAGACCGCAGTCCGGCCGCGGGCAGTACGTACGCGCCGCAATGTGCTGAGCGGGATTTCGGCGGTGATGAGGGTGCCCTTTCCGGGTGCCGGGGCCACGCTGAAGCTTCCGCCGACCATCTCGATGCGCTCGCGCATGCCGAGCAGGCCCAGGCTTCGACCACTGCGGGCGAGCATGATGCGCTGGACGTTGAAGGAGCGGCCGTCGTCCACGATGCGCAGGCAGCAGGTGGCGTCCCCGACCTTCTTGATGGTGACCTCGACCCGGGTCGCCTTGGCGTGGCGACCAACGTTGGTGAGCGCCTCCTGAATGACGCGGAACAGCACGGTGCGCCGGTCCGTGTCCAGCTCCTCGACACCGGCGAAGGCGGTGAGGTGCGCGCGCACGCCGGTGCGCGCGGTGAAGGCCTTCATGAAGGCGTGCAGCGCCGGGATGAGACCAAGGTCATCGAGCACCGCCGGGCGCAGCTCGCGGGCGAACTGGTGGACCAGGTTGACGGATTTCTGCACCAGTTCCTGGGTCAGGACGATGTTCTGCTCCAGGCTTTTGGTGCCGGAGCTGGCCTCGGTCTTCAGCGCCGCCAGGCGCAGGTTGATGCCGGTCAGGGTCTGGGCGATCACATCGTGCAGCTCGCGGCTGATCTTGCGGCGTTCGTCCTCTTGCGCGGACAGGATCTGGCGGGACAGGCGGCGCAACTGCCCATGCAGATGGTCGGACTGGCGCAGCAGCTGCGCGTAGTGGCGCTCGCTGCGCTTGAGCGCGACCTCGACCGCCTTGCGCTGGGCGATCTCGAGATTGAGCCCGAGATTGGCGGCCGCGAGCTCGACCGTGCGGTGGCTGAGCATGCCGACGAGACGCTTCAGGTGGGCGGTCGCCGCGCCGGCCGCGCCCCGCGTCTTCTCGAGCGGCATGATCGCCGCAGCGAAGAAGGCGCCCGCACGGCGGATGAGCGCGGCACGCTTGGCCGAAGCGCAGCCGGGCAGCACCTCGGTGACCAGGACATGCTCGTGGAACCTGGCCAGGTCCAGGGTCTGCAGTCCGACGCTCAGCGCATAGGCGCCAAGCCCGTCGGCCGGCTCCAGCCCCGTGCCACGGCCGCCCTTGAGGTGGGCGAGCAGGGCCGCGCGGTAGCGCGCCGGTAGGACGGCGGCGCCGCGCTTCACGTGGTTCCAAGCCGGCGCGCAACCAGGCGCACCGAGCGGGCGGAGCGGATCGCCAGCTTCTGGGTGCTGGCGATCTCGGCCTTCAGCCCGCGCGTGCTGCCGTGCGCTTCGCGCTTGAGCGAGACCAGCCGGACGTTGATCCCGAGCAGGGTCTGGGCGACCTCGTCGTTGAGTTCGCGGCTGAGCTTCTGCCGTTCCGCCTCCTGAGCGGCCAACGCCTGGTGGGTCAGGCGCTGGAAATCCCCCTGCAGGCGCAGCGATTCCTTGAGCATCCGGGCATGCCGAACACCACCCGCCTTGAGTTCGCTGGCCATGCTGCGGTGCTTGGCGACCCCCGCCTTCAGCAGGCGGTTCGCGGTGGCCAGTTCGGCGGTGCGCCGGCCGAGCTCCCCGGCCAGGCGCGCCCGGTCGACGCGGTCTTCGCGCGCGGGACGGTAGGTCGCGACGATGGGTCCGATGACCTCGACAAAGAAGGACTCGGCGCGCCGCGCCTGGGCGCCATGGCCAGCGGCTGGATCGAGCGTGACCAGGACGCGTTCGTGGATGCGCGCGATCTCGAGCGTCGCCAGGCCGAGGTCGCTGGCGACCCGACCCAGCCGCCCGGCAGCCCCGGACACGGCACCCGGTTTCGCCGACAAATGCTTGCGCAACCCATCCGCGTAGCGCTGTGGAAAGTGCGAAGTCTTGGGTTTCATGTGGTTTCCGCCAGGAGGTGAGCGCATCCCAGCAACCATGACGGTTGATCGGTATCAGGCATTCACAAGGAGAATCGCGCCCGGACCGAGCACGACCATGGGGTGCTCACCCCATGGCGCGGCCCAACAGAAGCAGAGATAGTGCCATTCCGACCCGAGGAGGTCCTATGCTCTGCCTGGCCAAGACGCTGAACGGCTACACCCTCGAAGCCCTCAACGGTGAGATCGGCACGGTCAAGGAGTTCTACTTCGACGACCTGTGCTGGACCATCCGCTACCTGGTCGCGGCCACCGGCACCTGGCTGGCGACCCGGCAGGTGCTGATCCCGCCGCACGTCCTGCGCTCGATCGTCCCGGAGGACCGGCGCATCATCGTCGGTCTGACCACCCAGCAGATCGAGGACAGTCCGCCCATCGACCACGACAAGCCGGTGTCGCGGCAGTTCGAGACCGCTTACCACGGCTTCTACGGCTGGCCGCTCTACTGGTACGGCGTGAACGCCTGGGGCGCGCTCACCAATCCGGCCCTCGACACCACCGCGCCGCCGCTGGTGGACAAGGCCTGGGACGCGCACCTGCGCAGCACGCGCACCGTCAGCCACTACCACCTGCAGGCCAGCGACGGCGCGATCGGCCACGTCGAGGACTTCGTCATCGACGACGAGACCTGGTCGATCCGCTACCTGATCATCGACACCGGTTCGTGGCTCGCCGGCAGGCGGATCCTGCTTGCTCCACAATGGATCACGCGCGTGAGCTGGCCGGAGTCGAAGATCCACGTCGCCCTGACCAGAGCCGCCATCCAGGCGTCGCCCGCCTACACCGAGGCGGCGCTGCTGACGCGCGCCTACGAGACCGGCCTGCACGGACATTACGGCCGTCCAGGCTACTGGATCGACGAGGCCGCGGCGCAGCGCGCCTCACGCGCGCAGTGAACCCGGGAACTGGCTGACCCATGCGCCGCTACTGCACCCTCATCGACGATCGCCTGCGCGAGCACCGCACGCCGGTCGACGCCTTCATCTTCCTCGACCACGAGTTGCGCCGGCGTCCGGGCCGCGCCAGTGGCTGCTATGAGAACGAGCACGGCTGCGTGGATGTCCGCTACTGGCCAATGGACGGCACCAGGCAGGTGCGCGAGATCCCGCACACCGGCTCGCTGCCGACCCGGCATTTCCCGACCGGCGCGCAAATCCTGTCCTACGTGCACGCCCGCCACGATGACAGCGAGAACCCGCTGTGGAGCGCCGGCATGATCCCCGGGATCATCCGCGAGGTCCGCGACCACTTCGGTACGACGCGCGGCCTGGAACAGGTGCTACTGAGGGAGTGCTTCGCCGGCGACCGCAAGACCATGGACCAGCAGTTCTACCTGTGGGACGCGGATCTCGAGACCGCCTCGCATCACCAACTGCTGTGCCCGCCCTGATCCGCCTGCTGGCGCGGTCTGGGCAGGCGGCGCGGCTGGTGCCGGCTCTCAGTCCGAGATGACCAGGTTGTTCTCGACCGCGGTGACGCCGGGCGTGCTCCAGGCCGCGGATCCCGACTCGTCCTTCTCCGCCCACGAGCTGATCGTGCCGGTGAGCGTCACCTTGCCGCCAGCGGTCCTTACCGTGAGTTGATCGGCGTCGATCTCCGCATTGCGCCGCAGCGCCTTTTCCATGGCCTCGCGGATCGAGGCCGGATCGACGCCCGCAGCGAGCGTGATGGTGTTGATGACGCCCTTGATGCCGGACAGGAAGTTCAGGGACTCCCCGGCTGCGGTACGCTGGTAATCCCACGACACGCTGCCGCTGAGCGTGACCCAGCCCTTCTCGACGGTTGCCTGGATGGAATCCGGCACCCACACGTGCCAGGCCAGGGCATGGACCACCGCCAGGGCGAGTTCCGAGTCCTGACGCTGATGCGCCCCGGTGAGCGAGACCTCCAGCCCCTCGGCGATCGCCCTGACGTCGTTGACGCGCCGGGTCGCGCGCTCCGCCCCGCTTTTCTCGGCATAGGACGGCACCCTCCCGCTCAGCGTCACCACGCCGTCCTCGACGGCGACGATGATGTCCGACGACGTCACCGTGAGATCCCACAGCAAAGCCTCGCTGACGTCCTTCTTGAGGTGGGCGTTGGTCTTCATGGACAGGTCCTTCTCTGCTCCTGACGAGCGGGAGCGTGGCACCGCGGAGCCTGGCAGGGCGTCCGCGCCCGCCACGCAGGTATGGTGGAACCGCCACTCGGGCGGTCGCGTTGGACGGCATTCCGTCGGATCAGGAGCTTCGCCCCGCCGACGGCGACCGGAATGGGGTCAACACCCCATCCACGCTCCGCTGCGCAAGGCGCGGCGGAGCAGCAGTTCTGCCCGTCACCGGCGCTGCGCGCACCCGAACTACGGGTTCCACCCCATGGCGCAGCTGACGCGGTCTACGCACCATGGCGAGCGGAATGCCTGCCGTTCACCGTCAGACGGACCTCCGGCAGCCACTCGACTTCATGCCCATCACCACCACGGAGACCACCACCCATGCATCCCGCGACCAAGCCCATCATGTCTCGTCCGCTCCTCACCCTGGCCTTGGCCCTCTCCTTCATGGCCCCGGCGCTGACAGTAGCTGCCGAGGCCGCCACCACCGTCCCCATGTCGCCAGCGACCATGATGCAGCACTGCACGGAGATGCAGCAGCAGATGCAGCAGATGACGACAGCACGCAAGGCCCAGGACGCGGCCCTCGCCGAGCAGATCGGCAAGGTGAACACGGCGCCTGACGGCCAGAAGGTGGCCCTCCTGGCCAGCATCGTCACGCTGATGTACGAGCAGCGCATGGCCATGGATGCGCGCGTGGCGAGGATGGGCGACGAGATGACGAGGCACATGATGCAGCACATGCAGATGGGCAAGGAATCCATGTCGGGGTGCCCGATGATGAAGGGCATGGCGGGCATGGATGGGGTGGTCGAGAAGGACACCGACCGTGGCCCGGTGCATAAGTAGTGGTTCAGCGCCAGGAGCGGAAGTACCAGGACCTGCGCGATGAGGCGGTTGGGTTCGCCCGCCGCATGCTGGAATTACCGCTCTTTCGTAGAGGCGTTCCCCAGCGCCGGGCCATTATCGCCTGCCGTTCCATGCCAGGCGTCTTGACGGCAATCATCGCCAGGACGCGCTGGCTGCGCCTGAGCTCTCGTCGGCACCCACGATTCGCCAGGTGCTGGATGGGCGGCCCGCGCTCCGCGCGCGGGCTCCAGCAGAGGCTTCATTCCACGTAGTCGGCATGGTGTGGAGTGTCCTCAGACTGGGCGAGGAATGCCGTGCGGCAGCGCTCACCGCAGAAGAAGAACTTCTTGCCGCTGATGATGACGTGCGCTGCCGTCGCCCGCTCCACCGGTACACCACAAACCGGATCCCGGGCCACGACATCAGCGAAATTCAGCATGGCGAGCTCCTTGCGCGCAGTGCGCCTGATGTCCCGCCCACGGTGCAGAAGCGCGGTGATGGGCTTGGGCTGGAAGTGCAGGATCTTCGGCCAACCGGGACCATGGCGTCATGGGGTCCTCACCCCATGGTGCCACGCGGGTCGGGGAAATAACCTCGGGACCACGCGGTTTTAAGCCTCGCTCATACCGGTCCCGGAGCGCCCATGCACACTAACCCCGCCAGCGCTGCGCAGCCCAAGACTGATGCCGGTCATGCGCATGGTCCAGCGCACGCCCCGGGCATCGATCCCACGCGCATCCGCGCACTGGCCGCGCGCGCTCCGGAGATGACGCTGTCGATCCTTTTCACCACCCAGCGCGCGGGGCCGGACAAGCACCAGGACCGCGTGCGCCTGCGCAACCTCATCCATGAAGGCCGCCAGCAGCTCGCCGACCTGGTCGGCATGGACCAGGCCGGCCGGATCATCGCCGGGCCGCTCGCGCTGCTCGCCGCGGATGCCACGTGGGAGCACCCGACGGAGGGCCTGGCGATCTACGCTACCGCCGCCGGCTTCGAGCATTTCCAGGTACCGCAGGCGCTGCGCGAGCAGGTGGTGGCGAGCCGCCACTGCCACCTCAAGCCGCTCATGCCCCTGCTCGCGGGCGATGGGCTGTTCCACCTGCTCGAACTCACCCGCGACGGCGCCAATCTGCACGTCGGCTCGCGCTTCGCGCTGACCCCGATCTCGACCCCCGCTGCGCCGCTGGTCCCAGCGGAGGTCCACCCCGTGGCGGATCGCGAGCATGCCAGCGGGGTGCGCGGCATCGGCAGCAGCAGTGGCGGCGCCGTGCGCCATTTCGGCGCCAGCCACGAGCTCCAGGACAAGGACCTGATCACCCGCTACTTCCGGCACGTCGACGCGGTGGTGTGCGCGCGGCTGCACGCGGAGCAGGCGCCGCTGGTGGTCGCCGGGGTCGGCTACCTGCTGCCGCTCTACGCCGAGGTCAACCGTTACCCGCACATGGTCGCGCTCGGCATTCCCGGCAATCCGGAGCACGTGCCCCGCGAGCTCATGCACGAACGCGCCTGGAACATCGTCGCCCCGCTGTTCGCCGTGGCGGCCCAGCAGGCCGCCGAGCGCTATGCCCACCTGCGCGGCAGCGAACTCGCCAGCATCGAGCTCGCCACCGTGATGGGCGCCCTGCGCCAGGGGCGGGTCGGCGACCTGTTCCTGTCCGCCGACAGCGAGCGCTGGGGCGGTGTCGCCAGCGATGACGGCAAGGTCACCGAGCACCACGCCCGCCTGCCGGGCGACGACGATCTGCTCAACCTCGCGCTGCTCGCTGGCCTGGCCACGCGCAGCCGGATCCAGGTGGTGCCGCACGACCGCATGCCCGACCACAGCGACATCGCGGCGGTCTTCCGCTACTGAGACGGCCGATCCAAGACCTGCAGAGGAGCCCGCCCATGGGACGCATGGAAAACAAGATCGCACTCGTCACCGGCGGCGCCAAGGGCATCGGTCAGGCGGCCTGCCAGCTGCTCGCCACCGAGGGCGCGCACGTAGCGATCGCCGATATCGACGATGAGGAGGGCGAGCGCACCGCCACGCGGATCCGCGCGGCCGGCGGCATGGCCCGCTACTGGCGCCTCGACGTCGCCGACGAGGACGGGGTGGAGCGCGCCGTCGCCGCCATCGAGCATGCCTTCGGCACCATCGACGTGCTGGTGAACAACGCCGGCATCACCGGGGCGGACAAGCCGACCCACGAACTGACCCTGGCCGACTGGCGGCGGGTGTTCGACGTCAACGTGCTCGGGGCCTTCCTGTGCACCCGCCGCGTCCTGCCGCGCATGCGCGCCCAGCGTAGCGGCAGCATCGTCAACCTGTCGTCGATCTACGGCCTGGTCGGCGCTCCCGACCTGCCCCCCTACCACGCCGCCAAGGGCGCGCTGCGGCTGATGACCAAGACCGACGCGCTGATCTACGCACCCGACAACATCCGCGTGAACTCCGTGCATCCCGGCTTCATCTGGACACCGATGGTCGAGGGCTTCGCGGCAGGCAAGGGCACCGACCCCGAAACCGTGCGCGCAGGGCTCGCCGCGCTGCACCCCCTGGGCCGACTCGGCGAACCTCTCGACATCGCCTATGGCATCCTCTACCTGGCCAGCGACGAATCCCGCTTCGTCACGGGCAGCGAACTGGTGATTGATGGCGGGTATACGGCGCGGTGAGGATGGCCGCGAGACCTGCAATTGCACTCGGGCGCACCACCTTTCATGAACTGGAACCTTCGAGGCTGGCGAAAAAACTTGATTCCTCGTCATTCGTGGTGGATTCAATGTCTACTCGGTTCTCGTCGATCACGTCAGGAAAGACAGGATCGAACAAGTGGAACGGAGAAACAGAGGAACGCCAGGAGATGGCAATGCCGTTTTTTCCCGATTTCGCTTTTTTCACTGGTTCCCTGTCCTCCTCCGTTTCTTCGTTCCTCTTGTTAGATCAGATCTCGTCTACCGTGAGCGTCAAACCAAGCTGCCTAGCGGCTGAAGTTTAGCGGATACAATCGCGCGCATGGAGGTCCCATGAAGACCCAGTCCACGCTCGCAGAGCGCCCCCCGAAACGAGATGCGGCCGTCCGAGGCCGGGCCTTGATCGATGACTGGCGACGGTCTGGCTTGTCGCGCTCCACGTACGCCC
>JBBQSO010000002.1:0-138360 GCA_038213805.1 Planctomycetota bacterium
CAACGCTTCGACAAACCCCTCGCGGGATTTGCCGCATGACTCAGGGTCGATGCGGTTTACTGTTCCTTTCATCGTGGGGCTCTTGCATCCCCTTCTCCAAGCCGGTTCATCCCGGCGCACTGAATTGTGGGGTGGGCACACATGCTGTAGGGCTGCCCGGGAAACGGCAGATGGCCGCTGAGCCGCGCGAACTCAAGCGCTCGGGGCCGCGAATTGGGTCACGCAGCCTCCGAACGCTTACCTTTCATCTGTGACGCGATGAGGCATCGCTCATGACAGCGTTCGTTCTATTTTACGGAAAATTGAATTTGTTCCGTCGCGTGGTGCATGGCCCGTGCCATCTCGGCATGATCGTCATACCCCAACAAGAGAGTCCCATCCGGATTGGTGGCCTCGTCGATGCGATTTCCGCTCGGAATCAACGAGTTATTGCTAAGCTGGGCGAGGATCTCCGAGCGCTCCGATTCTTTCAATTTTGACCCGATGCGGGACCAAATGTCGCCTAGGAGTCGAACCCCATAATATCTGGGAAGGCCGTGATCGTCAGATCTGACAAAACTCTCCGTTGCGATGGGCAAAATGGACGGCAAGAGACTATCGGGTAGAGCCAATTGGTGTTGAGAAACAACCCAGAGAAAATACGACCTGATGCGCACGGAACGATGTGGGTCGGTCGACCACCGACCCACCTGAGACCAGTGCTCTGCGGACACCGTAGGCCAAGCTTCGACATGATGGAGGAGGCGGTCGATGGCCAGGAAACGTTTCCATTCGGAATTCCCCGGATCAAATGCCCTACCAACTGCCGTGTCCATGCTGTCTGCGAGTCGTTCCGCACAGGCTATCTGGATCGTGTCGATCATTTCCTTCTGTGCATCGGGAAGTCGAGCAATGCCGTACGTGATTTCCCACTGGCAGACCCGCTCGGGCGAGGTCCACAACCCTCCACTGGGATTTGAGACCGCAAGCACGATGGTTCCCGGGTCGGGTGGCGGTATCAGATCCCAGCCATAACCAGGGACGCTCGGGAGTACATGTGCGGTCGCGGGATGGGATTCGAAAGCGATGGCTCTGGGGGTACCGCCCAAAACTTCCAGCGTTTCAATCTGTCGTTGCACCAAGGGCTCATGCAGCACATGGGGGACGTTGGTTGATCCCCCATCGCGAATAACGCCGATTTGTACAAAAGCCGGTGGGACCGCGTCGATGGCCTGACTGAGGCCCGGAATAAACGGCTCGGCAAGGTGCTCTGCGGCCTCAATGGCGCAGCGCGTATGTACGACAAGCGCTACCGCCAGAACTCCACGAAATAGGCGTGGTGGAGTGGATGCGTGCATCAGAAGCCGATCAAGTTCGTGGAGTCGGGTCTAGTGGTGTCCTGGCCTACGGTGTCGCCGGTCGAAGCCGCGGTTCCAGTTGCACCACTGCCATTCGGCGTCGCACTCGCGCTATAGGAAGTGACTGACAAACGGCCATTAACCATGCCATACACCAGATCGACCTGGAACGTCCAGTCGTAACGCTTTAGCGTTATTGGCGTGCCGACGGGACACTCCCACACGACGAAAATTGAGAATTTTTCAGTCTTAATTGAACTCGTCAGCGTTTGACCATTGGCTGTCGGGGGATAGTCAGTCGTTCCAATGGCCGGGAAGTCATTGAATGAGAGGGGGACCGCGTCGCCGCATTTTTTCGGGCTTCCGACGCTGGCCGGAGAATAGTACGGATACGCCGAACCTGCACCTCCCTGAGGGTCGGAGTCGACCATAGACCCGTGCACGGGATTGCTCGCAGAATCGACAGCCTCTGTGTCAATCTTGCCCCCGCCTGAATACGTTGCGGTATGGACATAAGAATTTACATTCTGGATGATTCCGGTCTTGACCTTCTGGCAGCAGACATCGCTGGGTCCTTTGACCGTGACCTCCCAGAGGAGGGGCCCACCACTACCATTGTGAGCACCGACGGGCGTGCCAGGAGTCGTGGCACCCGCCGATCCGGCAGGAGGACTTGCGACTCCCGGTGGACTGGGCGGCTCTTTCGTGATCGTGACGTCCAACTGATCGCACGTGCACCCGGAGTTGTTGAGGCGCTTGGGGGTATCGTTGGCGGGCGGAGGGCCAACGGCAGGAGGAGTCTCCGCCGCCCAGGAGCCGATATCGGCTCCGACCAGAACGAGGATGACGACCAAGCAGGGGGGGAGCAGGCGCAGGCGACGGGGTGGGTTCATAGTGGGCTCATTGATGGGGGAGCGCTGGGGAACGATCGAAGTGGTATCACTGCGCCTGGTAAAGATTGGTTCCAGCCTTGCCGGTCACATTCATGCAGTACATGGTTTCACCGGCCGGCATCATCACCGAGAAATGCAGAATTCCGGATACGAGACCCGTGGCATCGGTAACCTGGGTGAATCCCGGCTCTCCCAGGGACGTGGCAGCCGACGACGTATTCACCGTGAAGGCCTTCGCGCCGCCAAGGAAGGTAGACGTGTGAGCGAACAGGCTGAAGTCGATCTCCTCGTTGGGGACAAACGGGGTAATGACCACTGTGGCAAATCCGCGGCGCGTGACAGGATCCACAAGGAGTCCATTGGTGCCTGAGGTATCAATGGAGAATGGTACGATCGAGATAGTTCCGATAACTGGACCTCCAGGGCTCAGTCGGGCGACGATTCGGGGATCTCCGAGCTGTTGCAGTGGCGCGATCTGGGAGCGCTGCCACGTAGCGCCGGAAATACCGTTGGCGACGGTCAGCCAGAGAGAGTCGTTCGCCTCGAACCACAATTTGCCTGCTACAGATGATGGATCAACCGTCACATCCACATTGCGCGTGAAGTTGAGGCCGCATGGGATAGCGGGGACGAGGCTGACGTCGACGACATCGACGCCAATACTTCCGAGTTGGGTGCCGGAACCGTCTGCGATTTGGATGACGAAGGATCCAGCGGTATCGAATGGAACAGCCTTTTTCGTTGTGCCCGTCGGGAAGGTGATCGCTGGAGCGGTTCCACTGTTCCGCGTCACAATCGCGGTCGTGACTCCGGTAGGGACCTGCAGGAGGAGCTGGTCGTGGATGCGGATCCGGTAGATGTCAGTGTGCGCATCTTTACCAGCGATGGCGGTGGGCGTCCAGGTCACTGCTGCCGTGACAGTATTCCCCTTTGCGCTCACTTGGGTCGTGATGGCAGCATTTGGGGAAAGGGGAACATTCGCGTAAAACCGCGTCGCCCCAAGAGCGGAAGGCGTGACACTGGTCCCGGACCCGGTCACTACGGGCAGGAGGGTGGGATCTCTCCAGCCCTCGATGTAAGCGGGCGAAGCGATCGATGCGGTCGGCAGCTGGACATCGATGCCGGTAAGCGGGAAAAGCTGCGTTGCGGGAACGGTTGCCCTGGTCTGACCTGCATATGACCACTCGAGAGTCGCCGTCTCTTCGCCAGCTTGCTGCCAGTAGTCCATGCGAATCTTGTAGCGCTTGCCCGCAATGGCTGCGAAGACGTACGTCGAATCGGCAGCAGAACGGGCAGCCCATGAATCCACAACCAATTGGTCATCGAGCCAAATACGTACGCCGTCGTCGGTCTTGGCAAAAAGTGTGTAGGTGGCAGTCGTCGGGGTCAGGAGCTCGCCGATCCACCGTGCGCTCCAATATGTAGCGGGGATACCAGCGCCGGGTCCGGTCACTCCCCAATTGAAAGATATTTGCGGCTCGAGTCGGACAAGGGCCGGCGCGCCGGATAATTGCGTATTGCCATAGTAGTAACCCGTGAGGCCCGTGCCTACCGCGGGAGTCGCCGCCTCGCCGACACCGACGGCCACGATCCAAGCGAACGCAGCAAGCGTGACGGCACGGAATGATAGCGTGTTATTGCGCGAGTTCATGAAGAGACCCCTGGGAATTTCTGCGAGCATCGACGGATGGGTACATTTGCAAGAGGTTTAATTCAGAGGCCGTAGAGTCCTTCACATACTGATGTGAATGCGGCAAGTGGATGTGACTCAGAAGTGATGCGCGATCGCGGAACGTCCGCAGCGCACAACCCTGGAAGCCTGTTTCCGGCAGGCCCGTTATTACGAAGTCGATGGGGGTCTTGGCAAAATGTCATCGCACGTCACCATCGACTCGCGTTCGAAAACGATAGCTTGGGGTCGTCATGACAATCTCGCGCAAGGATTTGGCAATCGGGCTGGCCATCACGGTATCGGTCTGCGTGGCCACGCTCTCGCTTGCGCGGCTCACGGCGCCCTCAAAGTATCGGGTTGATGAGGCGGCTGTTCATGCCCAGGCGACCGATCCCATCAACGATCGCGCACCTGGCTCGCTGCCGGTAGTTACGCCAGTGCCGGATAAGCCCGCACTCCCGCCTTCGTCCGCCGAGCTGTCGAAATTTCTGGATCGTGACGCCTCTGTCAATCAGAGGACGGAGAATTTGGATCTCCGCATTCCTCTCCTCGTGAAGCCTTCGGATATAACCTGGGTGCGGTATGTGCTCAGGGACCCCGGCGAGCACGATACGGTGCGGCACGAGGCGATCATGTTGCTGACGCGGTCTCATTACGCTGAGCTCGTGAACGATCTAGCCGAGATTTTGCGAGATCCCAGGGAACGGAGCCGTTTTCGCGCCTTCTGCGCGCAAGCGGTTGGAGTCGCGATGAAGGAATCCGACACCGAGGACCTCAGAGAGACTAGCCGCAAGATCTTGAAATACCTTGTCCGCGACCGGGATGTGGAGGTGCGCCGGGAATCCCTCTATGGACTCGTTACCGCTGGCGATGTGGAGACACGCGAGCTCGTCAGTCGCGCTGATCTCTCCTCCGAGAGCTATGCCGGAATGAGGGATTTGTTGATCCGCTGTTGGAGTGATATGGGTTGTAAGGACAGAATCACAGACATCCGCCAATCGGCTTATAGTCTCGATATCACTATGAAGATATCAGCATTGAATGTGCTGGGCGAGTGGCATGACGACCAGAGCCTGCCCGCTATGCAGGAAGCATGCCATTCTCCTATCTTCGCCATCAAGCAGGCGGGTCTCTTAGCGCAACGAAGGCTGCAAACGACGCCCACTGCGAGTGAGAGCGATCACGCCGCGCCCTGATCGGCTAGACAATCCTATCCCATCCGTCTCCCCTGGAATGCAGGGCTACGCGATCTCATTCATACGTATACCAACAGATCGTCGTGGCCGTTCATCGAAGCAGCCAGGGGAGCAGGGGGCATCTCCGGATGGTGGCGGTGGGGGTGGTGGGCGCCGGTCTCAGTTCTTCGCGCAGGCTGCTCGCGGAGCCCGCCTAGTACATCGTCCGTAAAATTCGCGGTATATTTGCTCTGTTAATCCGCTGGCGATGCTCTACGAAAGAGAATGCGCGCCAACTCTCGAATAGTCCGCCTCTCCCCCACTGAGCACTCGGCTCTCTGCGAGATTGTCGGTCGGGTTCAATCTCCTGCGGGTCTCGCCCAACGAGCGCGCATCATCCTGCTCGCCTCGGAAGGCGTTAACCAGCGCGAAATCGGTCGTCGGTTGGGCTGCCACTTCGGGAATGTGAACAAATGGCTCACTCGATGGGATTTGGGCCGCATCGCCGCCTTGGAAGACGGCGCGCGCTCCGGCCGTCCGCCCGCATGGACAATTGCTGATATCCAGCGAGTGGTCACAACGGTCTGCACTGAGCCTCCGTCCCACCTATCGCGATGGAGCGTTCGCACGCTGGCCGACCACCTCAAAATGCCACCGTCTACCGTGCACGAGGTTATGCAGGATCATGATTTGCACCCACATCGCCTGCGCACCTTCACCTTCAGCCCCGACCCGAAATTTGAAGACAAGCTCTTGGAAGTGGTGGGGCTGTACATGAATCCACCGGAGAATGCCCTAGTTCTCTGTGTGGATGAGAAGACCGGAATACAAGCCCTCGATCGTACTCAGCCAGTGATTCCACCGGGTCCGAGAAAACCCCGGGCGTGGACCAACGAGTACGTCCGGCATGGAACCAAGACGCTCATCGCGTCTTTGGACGTGGCTTCCGGAGAAGTCTTTGGCCACGTAACCGATCGCAGAACTTCCAAAGATTTCCTGCACTTCATGGATGACCTGGCCAAGAAGTACGCCGGACAGCGACTCTGCGTGATCATGGACAACTTGAACACTCACAAAAACGAGGCTGCGCAGGAGTGGCTCGCGCGGTATCCAGGGGTAACCTTCCATTACACCCCGACGCACGCATCCTGGACCAATCTCATCGAATGTTTCTTCAGCATCATGACGCGCCAGGGATTGCAGCAGGCCGTCCATAACTCGACGAAGGCATTGGCCAAGTTCCTCAAACGCTACATTATGGAATATAACAAGCGCTGCGGTCCATTCGCCTGGACAGCCGGACCCGCAAAGCTCAGAAAGATAATTCGCCTGACAAAGCGTTTTCAGAAACATACCTCTAACTAATCGGACGATGTACTAGTGTCATTATGCCCCGCATTATTGCGCCATCACGATGCCAATAGCTTCGTTTTTTGGGCAAAGCCTATGCCTCTCAGGCACCTGCGCACCCTTGCAGGAGCCGCGGCGCATATGAGGACTGCACGACATCGCCCCGCCGACAGCGAGCTGCCGTACCCACGGAAGCGCACCGACCCCTACCGCAGCCAGGCCAGCGACATTGCAGCGCGCCTGTATGCGCAGCGTTACGGGATGATGGCCCCGCCGCCCGCCCTGGCCCAGGGCCTGGTCAGCGGCAACGACGAGATCCAGCTGAGCCTCAGTCCTGTCGGCAAGATCCATGACGCCCAACGGGTGGCTGCATCGGACACCGAAGACCCACAGGCATAGCGGGGTGGAAAGCGGCACGCACAGCATGAGGCGGGAACATGAGTAGACATTCTCAAACAAACGTCATGCACCATGCAAACCCTGCACGTCTTTCCCTATTTTCTGTCGTATTCTTATTGCTGGCTGGCGCTCAGGGTGAGGTGGTTGCAGAGACCAATCCCTACACGGGCTGGGAACACAGCGGCGCGATAACCATCTTGACCACTCCAGAAGGCGCCAACCTACCGGCCACGGCGATCCTTAAGGGATTTCCGCTCCTGGTGCGATTGCATACGGATTGGTTCGATTTCAGCCAAGCTAAGCCGAAGGGTGAAGACATCCGCTTCTCGACCACCGCTGGCGCACCGCTGGCCTATCAGATCGAGCATTGGGATGAGGCCGGTGGCACCGCCTGCATATGGGTGCGGATCCCGATCATCGTCGGAAATTCGCGACAGCAGATGATGATGCATTGGGGGAAAAAAACTGCACTCAGTGAGTCGCGTGGAAGTGCAGTTTTCAATGCAACCAATGACTTCGCAAGCGTCATCCATATGAATGACGAACTGAAGGACGAGCTCGGAACAGTCACGCCGCAAAATAACGGAACCGTCAAGGTAATAGGCGTGCTCGGCGAGGCGCGTCATTTCGCTGCGGGAAATGGCATCACCTGCGGTGATAAGATCCGAGGATTCCCGTTCAGCGACGGTTCGTTCACCTCTGAAGCGTGGTTTCGCAGCGAAGGAACCAATTCGACTATCGTCTATTGGGGAAGATACGCGACGCGTTTCAACGGCAATACGGGCGACGGGAATGAAGTCGACATCCACCTCACATCGCCGGCAGTCCTTTCCATGGCAACCGATGGGCCCGGTGGCGTGACTGCCGCAACCCCTGCAACGCTGGGTCGTTGGAGCCATGTCGCGGTCACCTACGACAACGGCACCAGCCTGATCTACGTTGACGGGAAAGTTGATGGAAAAAAATATGAAAAATCAGCCATGTCGATCGTCAAAGAGATCGGCATGTGTATCGGCGGTATGCGTGGTGAAAATTTCCGCTTCGCTGGCGACATCGACGAGGTGCGGATCTCGCACGTCGCGCGCTCCGCCGATTGGATTCGACTGCAGTATGAAAACCAGAAGCCCTTGCAGTCCGTGGTTGGTCCGTTGGCGCAGAATGGCACAGAATTCTCCGTGATTCCGGAAACCATCAAAGTGTCTGAAGGGAAGAGCGCCAACTTTTCGGCAAAAGCCGGGGGAGCACAGAAAATCTATTGGATTCTTACATGCGATGGCGTCACGACAGTGGCGGCCGTCGACCGATTTTTTTTCACTCTGCATGCTGGCCGGGTGACCAAGGACGTGTCAATGACCCTCACCCTCAAGGCGGTCTTCGCCAATGAGGTCAAGACCAAGGACATCCCGGTTACCATCACCGAAGACCTGCCGGAACCAGTGATCACACTCACTGCACCAAAGACCTGGAATGGCCGGGACACCATCGAGGTGGTGCCGACCATCAGCAATCTTGAGGCCCTGAAAGCCAAGGGCGTCGGCGGGATAATCTATCGCTGGCGCGTTGCTGGTGGCGCCGTGACCAAGGAGGCCCTGCCGGGGAAGCTGGTCCTCAAGCGATCGCAGTACAGCGGTCCCATCACGGTCACGCTCTACGCAAACAATGGCGGCAAAGATACCGTCGCGAGCACAGATATCGCCGTAAGTGAGCCGGTCAGCGATCCCTGGGTTCAGCGGATTCCGAACACAAATGAAAAGCCCGTGGACAATCAATTCTATGCGCGAGACGACATGGACGAAGGAACGCTCTATTATCAGGGATCCATGGATGAGGCTGTCGATTTGGTGATTCTGAGACTTTCCGCCAATGGCATACTGGTAAAAACTGAAAAGCAGAAGCCTGGCGCAGACAGGAAATATGCCTTCACCATAAAATTAAAGCCTGGATTGATTCGCTATGCAGTAGAGTTATCGGCAAAAAAAGGTGGCGAAAAAGTGATAGTGAATACCGTGAAAAATATCATTTGTGGCGATGCCTATATCATTGATGGTCAATCCAATGCCGAAGCTACAGGACCAAACAACGGTCCTGACATCGATCCGCCGACGGCGCACAATGATTGGATTCGCAGCTATGGAAACCAGCATTCCGGATTGGTGACCGGCGGATGGGGGAACGCGATCCGGACGCGCATTTGGGGTCAGCCCGATTACGGATTCTGCCAGATCGGCGCCTGGGGCATGGTGCTCGCCGAACACCTGGTGGCGACGCACCACATTCCGGTCTGCATCATCAATGGCTCGTACGGCGGAACCCGGATCGATCAGCACCAACCCAATCCGTCCGATCGCCATGACACCAGTGGCGACAGTCCCGACAGCAACAGCTACAAGATCTACGGCAGCCTGTTGTCGCGCATCGAGGCAGCCAGGTTGACTCACGGAATTCGCGCAGTGTTCTGGCATCAGGGGGAGAACAATCAGGGCTCGGCCTCCCCTACCGGGGACTACGATTGGAAATCGTATCAGCAATATTTTATGGATATGGCGGCGAACTGGAAACAAGACTACCCAAACCTCAGAAATTATTACCTCTGGCAGATCTGGCCCGACGCCTGCGACATGGGCGGCACGGAAGCGGGCGACATGTTGTTGGAAGTACAGCGCACGCTGCCTTTGCTCTTTTCACACATGCGCATCATGTCGACGCTCGGAATTGTCAGCGGCTCAAGTAGTTCCGGCCTCTGCCACTTCGACCTGGAAGGCTATGCGCAGATTGCCACGTTGATGAGCCCCTTGGTGGAGCAAGACCTTTATGGCATGAATCCTTCCGTGGAAATGGCCGCGCCGAATCTCAAGCGCGCATGGTTTACCAGCGAAAAGCACGATGAGATCGTTCTGGATTTCGCCCAGCCGATGAACTGGAAAGATGGCTGCGATGCCTGGTTCACATGTAATGAAGTCCAGGCGCCGATCAGGGCGGGAAAAGCACTCGACCACATGATCACTCTGCAATTGTCTGCTCCGACTACCGCCACGAGCATTTCGTACCTGTCGGGGGGAAATTGGGACGGACGTCCCGATAGACTGGTGTACGGCACCAATGGCGTCGCGGCCTTGGCATTTTCGAGAGTGACGATAGACGGTCCCGGCAAATGAATATCGGCAGACGCAGCGATGACAGCATTCCATAATTCAGGAAAATTTCATTTTTATAACCCGCATTCCACTGTTGCTCAGAAACCACGGCAATGGCCAGGTCCGATTTTCGCTATCGTGGAACATGCTTCAGGACGGGATGGTGCTTCGCCAGCGCTATCGCCTTCATAGCCGCCTTGACCGCGTTCACCCGTTAGTCATTGATCTCGCCTTCGGGAAATCACCGCGTTGGCATTGCTTGTTGAATGAACCAATCAGGGCACTCAGCCGGTGGATCGCGCCCTGGGCGACCGAACCGTAACTCACAATCTCAGGATCCTCGTCGTCCGAAATGGAAAATTTTCATTAATCGCCTAGCAGGCGATACCTGATCTAACAAGATAAACGAAGAAACGGAGGAGGACATCGATTCAGTAAAAAAAAACGAAATGGATAAAAAATGTCATCGCCATCACCTAGCGTTTTCCCGCCCCTCTTGTTCGATCCTGTTTTTCCTGATTTGATCAACGATAACCGAATAGGCATTGAATTCACCACGAATGACGAGGAACCGCATGACATCATCGACCTGCATGATCCCATCCGCCGGCGTCCCTTTACCGACATGGGTGACGAGAATCTGCCGGCTCCCAGCGGAGGATCACCCCAGGTTGCCGTCCAGGTCGGACGCCGACCTATTGAAAATCTAGCCACGCATCCCGGTAGCGCCGAGGTTGCAGGTCCGTGCGCGATCAACGTGCCGGTTTATGGTCAGATCTGGAGCTTTCTCGGCTATGGACGCCAGGGCGCATACCACGAACGTCATCCCGATCATCAGCGTATGAACGCCGAATCCGAAGGCTTATTTTGCGACGACGATACTGGCACGCATCATTTTGGATAATCTTGTGTGTGCATGGACATGATGATCCTGACCTGGGTCCCGACCGTGGGCGTGGCGGTCTCGTCAATTTCCAGTCCCTGGTCCTGACCCTGGTACGGCACCCCGAGAAGATCGCCATACTGGATAACCGATCCACCTTTGGAGGTGATTCCAGCCACAGCCCCGCTCACATCGGCGGCGTAATGTTCTCTGCCGTCATAGGCAAGGAATGGAGTACCCGTGAAGATCCAGCCGCCGTCGGCCAGACCGTCCTTGCGCTCGCGATTCTTGAGGAACCGACTGACGTGCTGGCGCTTCTTCTCCCCATTCGCGACGTACTCCACATCCACGACCACGCTGGCCGTTGGTTGTTCGCGCGCCCGCGCCGGCCACTCGATGTCGACCAGGAATGGAAACGGCGCGGCGCCGAGCATCAGCAGCGCCGCGTGCAGGCGCGACGGCTGACAGCGCGTCGAGAAGAGCGCCTCGTGGTCGAACGATCCGGATCGGCAGATGAGGTATTCGAGAATGCCCCGATGCAGGCAGATGACGGCATCCATGCTGACCTCGTGGCGCTCAAGGTCGACCACCAGCCCAGGATCGATTACCACCTGCCCACCGTTTGCCGAAGGCGATTCCGCGGATCGACCTGCGCAGGGCAACGCAGACAACAGAAGCACTGTAGCACAGCACAGGGGCAACCCCAGCGACCGCGCCATCATTCCCGGGAGAGCGAATTCTCGCCAGATGGGCAAACTGTTCCTTATTCCTCGACGAGCCAGATGTTCCGGAAGACTACGGGGCTCCCGTGCTCCTGCAGGTAGATGGGCCCCGGTTTTGCGCTCTCGCTGCCATCCTGCCCACCGGTGGGATTGGGGATCTCCTGATGATCGTGGATGAGCATACCGTTGTGCTTAATCGTCGCAACGGCCGCGTGCTGCTTCTTACCCATCGTATCGAAGACCGCGGCGGTGAAAACGATGTCGTAGGTCTGCCATGACAGCGGTGGAAAGCTGAGATTCATGGTTGCGGGGGCGGTGCTCCAGATCCCCCCGCAGTCACCCTTGCTTGGCGGCAGGCCAAAGGAATCGAGCACCTGCACTTCGTAGCGGTTCTGTAAATACACGCCGCTGTTGCCCCGTTCCTGTCCGCTATCCAGCGGCCGGAAGCACTCCATGAACTCAAGGTGCAGCGTGAAATTGACAAAGGAGCGCTTGCTCGTCGAGCCGCATTTCAGGAAGCCGCGGCCGTCCATCCCCGGGCCGTTCCACGCGTCTGCATTTTTCCCATCGAAGAGCACGACAGCGCCTGCCGGTGGCTTCGCGAGCAGGGTTGGGCTCTGCCGCTGAAGATGACTGGCGGTCAGGGTCAGATTCCCCGGGGCCGTACCAACCAGCATACCAGAGCCCGACCGCACCTGGTAGCCGTTGCCCCTGAATGCCAGCTTCCCATCCACCAAGGTCGCCTCCACCGTGACCTGGTCCTTTCCGGTCCACCCATCCCCTGGCAGGCCTCCGGGCTCGAACACCGCGCGGAACCGCCCGTTTCCCATGGCGATGACCTGGACGCCGACGCCGCCGGATCCTGGTTCCGTCAGGCCCCGATATTCGCCCTGGATCGCGAAATCGGGACCGGCCTTGTCCGCATCGGTGATGATGATCCGCTCTCCTTCCTCAGCGCTGAGTCCAGCACCGGCCAGAAGCAGAGGGAGCGACAGGAGGAAGCGCGCGTGCATGTGAATTTCTCGGAGGGATGGGCGTGGCTTGCCAAGGCGCAGGGACGATTCACTGGTTCTTTCAGGGGCCATTCGTGTCTCCGACCTGGTTGATCGTGCTGTAGAAGTCCGCCTGCAGCGCCGCCCCATCGGCCGCGGTGATCTCGTAGCGAAGCTTCATCTGCATTGCCGGCCGGATCCCGGGGATCTCCAGGAACACCGTACGCGCATCGGCCGACAGGGTCACCGCGGTGATGTCGAACGGATCGTGGCCCTTCTTCTTGGGATCGTCGAGGTGCACCTCGGGAGAGCCATAGTTCTCCGTCCATAGATAGTTCCAGGCTTCCGCACTGTAATTGTCCTTGGCCGCTGCGCTTGAACGATCGAGTGGGGCGCTGAAAGTCAGGCTCAGACCGTTCTTTTTGATCTTGTATCCGACCGGCATGTGCACCGTCTTACCGGTATAGCGGACGCGCTGGAAGCCCGCGTCCTTGTTGCCGTTGGTCTGCCAGCCGCGCATGCCGCAGACATAGAGTTGGCCGTCCTTGGGATTGAAGCGCGCGCGCATGATGCCGGTGTTGAACGCGAGCGGGAAGCGCACGCATCCGCCCTGTGGGACGGCCCCCTCCTTGCTCCACGAGATCAGGAACAGTGAGCTGGTGCCGTAGGACAGGTGCAGCAGGCTGCCTTCCGGCAGACCCCAGCGAGAGCCGATCACCCAGGCCTGGCCACCGCTCGAGTTGTCGACCATGCTGTTGTGCGGAAGCCACAACAAGGGCTTGTCGTAGTCAGTGGGTACGGGCGTGCGGTGAGATAGCGGCGGCACCCCATAGAAGCCGCCCTTCTGGACGAGGTTGATGCGCGAACTCGGGGTCCAGGTCCCTTCGTTGTCCCCGCAGGTCACCTCGCCATGCGGGCCGACGCTCATCCCGTTCGGCGCACGGAAACCCGTCGCGAAGACCTCCGATCCTGAACCGTCCTTCGTCACCTTGAACATGCAGCCGCTGCTCTCGGTAATGTGCTCCCACCCGCCGCCGCCCGCATGCACCGGACCTGCCTTGGCATAGTAGAAGTTGCCCTGCGGATCAGTCCACAGGTCGAAGGCGAACTCGTGGAACGCACCCGAGGTGTGCACATGGTTGTTGAAGGACTGATGGAGATCCGCCTCGCCATCCCGGTTCAGATCTACCAACCGCTCGATGCCGTCGCGGGTGGTCACGTGGATCACGTCATCGACGATCTTCAGACCGAGCGGCTGGTGCAGGCCGGCCGCGAAGCGCTTCCAGGTCAGCTTTTCGAGCCGGTCGTCGATTCCGGAAACCACCCACACATCACCGTTCCACGTCGAGACCGCGGCCCGGCCGTCTGAGAAGAAGTCAAAACCAGTGAAGCGCAGTTTGGAATTGAAGGGATTTCCCTCTGGGACGGTGATGGTATCGACGGCGTAGGCGACGCCTTCGGGCGCCACGCCCAGCACACCTCTGGTCTCGACGGTCTCGGGATAGCGTGCGGCGCCACCTGCGACGAGGGACCCGGGCTCGACCATGGCTGCGGCGGCCGCCGCGGCGATCCGGGTGTTGGCATCGGCGCCAGCGCAGTGGCAGATCACCAGCTTGAACGTGGCCGACCGCACCGCGGCGATTTTCATCACGATGCGGGCCCCGACCACTTCCAGACTGACGCCGGCCGGCGCTCCGACCAGGGCGACGGTGACCTTCCTCGCGCCCGCGCCAAGTGTGGCGATGTTGCCAGCAACTACGCCCTGACCATCCTGCAACTCGGCCACCAGATTGTAGGCCGCGTCGATGTCCGCGATGTGCAGCGTCCGCGAGACCGCTTGGCCCGCGGCCTCGAATCCGGGCGATTCGAGCACCGTGCCGGTGCCGACGGTGTAGGCAAAGACCACCCGCCCGCCGTTCATGTACTGACCCTTGAACTTGGCGAGGTCGGCCGGAAGTGGGCCGAATGGCTCGCGGCGCGGATCGTCGAAGCGCGTGTTCTTCGACCAGCCCGGAAGCGGCGGAGTTCCGAAGATTTGCGTGCCGGCGACCTGCGGTCCCGGGACCCCGTGGGCGCCGTCGTAGGCCACGCCCTTGAGCTCAAGGAAGCCGCCGGTCCAGCCCGCGCTCATGCGCATGAGATCCGCGTCGAAACACATGCCACCCGTGACCGCCTGATCGCCCGTCCCGAAGGTCAACAACGCCGCGTGGCCCTTGATCGCCAGGTTCCCCGCCGGCTCCGCCGCGGTGATGGTGTCGCACAGCACGCTGCCGAAATCCATGTCGAGGAACCACCCGACGTTACCGTGGTGGGGACGCCTGTTCCAGGCCGCCTTGTCCCAGGCGATCGCCGTGTCGGCGCCGCGATCGTGGGAAAGCACGTCACCAGGGATGATGGTTTCGCTGCCGCCCGGCACCACCCAGTACAATCTGCACCCGGCATCACCTGCACCCTGGAAATACTCGAAGCGCAGCCGGTGCTCGCCCGTGGCAAGATGGACCTGCCCGGGCTTCTTCGCCATGGCATGCGTTCCACCGCTATCGACCACCTGTCGGTCATCGATGAAGAGCCGTGAGCCGTCGTCGGACTCGGTGATGAAGGTGTAGTCACCGTCCTTGGCAACCTTGATGGAGCCGGACCAACGCATCTGGTAGTTCTGCAAGATCCGGGTGATCCGGTAGAGCTCCTCGCCATTGCTGAAAGAGATCTGGCTATCGACGTGCACCGCGGTCGGGCGCAGGCCCGCGAAATCCTGGAAGTCGCCTATCCCATGGTCGAAGGCGAAGCATTCACCGACCAGGCCAGGTTCCTGATCAGCCCCGAAGACCGTGGCCAGGAGGCCGCTCAGGATCAAAAGACTGGGGCGAGACAGACTTACAGGGTGGTGCAGGCCCATGGATATCCTTGGGGACGGTGACGGTGACTGGCGGTGCGTTCCGCGCAGGAGCTGCGATTCCAACAAATTACCAACCCAGGGCCAAGTCTCAGCGCTTGGCCCTGGGAGGGCCGCTGGGCGCCCCGGTCGGCGGGGGTGCATTGCCCGCGCGATCGCCATGAAGATGTTGCCGCTCGGTCCCTGCACATACGCGCGTATACGGACACCCTGGCTGGCAACATGGAGTATAGTTCTCATGCACTTGCAGGAACACGCCATGCGCGCACCCGCGATCCTACTCTCCCTCCTCGCGGCCGCCACGCTCGCACCGGCGCTGTCAGCGGGGGCTGATCTGGCGCCCATCACCGAGACCAAGGTCGAACGCGATACGCGCATGGCGTGGTTTCGCGAGGCGCGTTTCGGGATGTTCATCCACTGGGGCATCTACTCCGTGTCGGAAGGCACCTGGAAGAACGACACCGGCTACGGCGAATGGCTGATGGAACAGGCCAAGATCCTGACCTCGGAATACGCCGGCCTAGCCAAGCGCTTCAATCCGACCGGCTTCGACGCCAAGGCCTGGGTCCGCATCGCCAAGGATGCGGGCATGAAGTACCTGGTGGTCACCGCCAGGCACCACGATGGCTTCGCGATGTTCCCCTCGAAGTTTTCTGACTGGTGCATCTCTGCGACGCCATTCAAGCGCGATCCGCTCGCAGAGCTGGCTGCGGCCTGCAAGGATGCCGGGATCCGCTTCTGTGTGTATTATTCGATCATGGACTGGCACCACCCGGATTGGGGCAACCGCCGGGCCTGGAACGACACGGCCAAAGGCATTCCGGATCCGGATCGCTTTGCCGAATTCATGAAGCACCAGCTGACTGAATTGGTCACCACCTATCACCCCGCCCTGGTCTGGTTCGATGGCCAGTGGGAAGAGCCTTGGACCCACAGCTACGGCGTCGATATCTACACGCATTTGCGCAAGCTGGACCCCATGATCCTGACCAACGGTCGGGTCGAAGGGCACCACACGCCGAATGAGGATGCGAACATCAAGAATGTGACGGTGGGCGACTACGACACGCCCGAGCAGAACATCCCGCCCTTCGGCTTCGGTCCCGGTGTCGACTGGGAAACGTGCATGACCTTCAACAACCATTGGAGCTACAACAAGGGCGACCACGCCTGGAAGTCCACCACGACCCTGCTGCACAACCTCATCGACGTCGCCAGCAAGGGCGGAAACTACCTGCTCAACGTCGGTCCCACGCCCGAGGGCCTCATTCCCGAGGCCAGCACCACGCGCTTGGCTGAAATCGGCGCCTGGATGAAGGTCAACGGCGAGTCGATCCATGGCAGTACCGCCAGCGCCTTCGCGCGTTTGACCTGGGGCCGCAGCACCAGCAAACCTGGGAAGCTCTATCTGCACGTCTTCGCTTGGCCGAAAGATGGCACGCTGCTGGTGCCCATGAACGGAACGGTCAGCAAGGGGTATCTGCTCGCCCAGCCCGGGAAGGCACTGAAGATGACGCCGGGTGCGCAGGGCCTGGAGCTGAAACTGCCGCTGGAAGCGCCCGACGCGAACGCTTCCGTGGTGGTGCTGAACGTGCCCGGCGAGGTCAAGCCGATCTATGTGTCCGTCATCAACCACCAGGGCGCCGATGGCAAGATCCCACTCATCGCAGAGGACTGCGATGTGACGGGCGGCATTAAGCTCAACGGCAATCCCTGCGCCATCGGCAGCTGGCTGAACGCCAAGGATACGGTGTCCTGGCAGGTCATGGTCGACAAGCCCGGCACCTTCGCGGTCACCCTTGATCATGCGCTGGGAGATGAGGGCAACGGCAACGTGTTCTCCCTGACCGTCGGGGACCAGGCATTGCAGGGCACCTTGGCTGCCACCAAGGGATGGGACGATTACGTCCAGACTCTGGTCGGCACCATCACCATCCCGGCAGCCGGCATGGTCACCCTCACCATCAAACCGGCCAGCCAACCGCACAGCGGCTTGATGAATCTGCGCGGCGTGACGTTGACGCCAAAGGCGCCATAAGTCGCGGCGTCATCCGCAAGCGATCATGCCTTCTGTACGATCGCTTGCGAGCAGGTGCGGCGCCGCGTCAGTGGCCTCGCGCGGGCGATCTCCCGACCGCACTGCGCCGACCGCTGGGGAATGACCTAGGCGCCGGCTCGCACGGTGCCGTGCCGCAGCGCTTCAATTCCGTTCGTCGGCCTGCACCAGCCGGATCCTCAAGCGCCGCTCCGGATCATCCACCCCCTCTGTTTCGATGCCGACGATCCCGGCCACCAGCTGCAGGGGTGGCCGTGGTTCCGTGACGACGAGGCGGATCCGCAGCAGCGGCGTCCCGTTCATGGTCAGGGTCGCGGGTAACGTGAAGACTGCCGACCCCTGCTGCCGGAGCCAGACCTGGGGGTCCGCAGCCGCGACGCCGCTCGCGTCGATGGAGATGCGCAGCCGCCGCGACCAGATCATGCCGACCAGCGTCGTGAAGGGCGGAAACGGCAGGGCCTCGCGCAGCAGGGACTGCAACGGGGCGGTGTTTTCCACCAGCCTGAAGAATTCTTCGCAGGCGAGGCAGGTCATCGCGATCTCCCTGACCGACCGCTCGTCCCAGGCCGTGCCGCGCCTGCGCGCCTTCGCCTGTTCCTGCGCGACGCGCTGGAGAGGGAATGGCTGGGAAGCGAATTCCAGATTCATCTTGGCGCTCTCATCCACGGGGGTCGATTCGCCCAGTTCCTTCGCCCGCAGCCAGAATGCGGCGCCGCGCGCCAGACCCAGTTCCAGATACGCGGCGTTCACGTCGACCCGCACCGCCTGGGTCTGCGGCGGATCCGCCGGGACGCCGGCGACCGGTCCAAGCAGGCGGATGCCGATCGCCGCATGCCGGCGTGGAATGGCAAAGTGATCGCCGGTGGATGCATAGACCACGTCTTCCGTTCCTGCGCCCAGATCGCCCGGGAGAGGATCCGCGTGGAGGGACATGAGCCATTCGCGACGCCGCCCGTGGACGTCCAGGGCGATCGCGAAGCGCAGGTCTGCAGGATCGGCCAGCATGCCAAACGTTCGTGCGGCAGCGAGCAGGTCCGCGCTGGGCCGCAGCGTGTCAGGTGGCGCAGTCGCCCGGACGCCGCAGGCCGCCAGGCACAGCACCATGATCACCAACGATATATGGTGGGCTCCCGCATGGGCTGCGCGGGGGAAGGGGTTCCGCATGCCTCGCATGGTAGGGATTGCACGGGCTTCGCCAGACGACAACGGTATGGGATCACTCCCTATCCCTGATGCGCGTGCTCGCTCCGTGCGGCGTGACTGAAGCGCGGTACTAATCACAGGATGTCAGGGTTCTACCGCGGCATCGGGTCTGGCGCTTGATGCTGCGTCCTCGCCCATGTCGTGCTCAACGCGATCACGTACAAACGCCCGTGGTTATTGCTCATCTCCATCTCGTCGATGCTGGTTCCAGCGGCGGTGGCGTTGCTCTTGTACGGAATCCGCGACGCTTCCTGAAACGCGGTTCGCCTTGAGCGGGCCGGGCCATGGCGACGCCGTTCGTCGTGGAGTCGAGAGCACCGCGTCGTCGCCTGGGCAACGCCGCGGTCCTGGTCCAGGACCCGGTCCCTCACCCCGCGATATCTCCCACCACCGCCACCACCCGATCGACCTCATCCAGCGTATTATAGTGCGCGAAACCGATGCGGATCAGCCCGCCCTGGTCGGCCAGCCCGAGCTGATCGATCACGCCCTTGGCGTAGAAGTGCCCATCCCACACGAAGATGCCGCGCGCGGCGAGCCGCTCGGAAACCTGCCGCGGCGTGCAGCCGGCAAGGATGAAGCCGAACGTCGGGGTGCGGGCGCCGATCCGATCTTGATCGGCAATGCCGTAGAGCCGCGCGCCGGGGATGGTGGCGAGCCCGGCGAGGAAGCGCTGCGACAGCATCGCCTCATGGGCGACGATCCGGCGCATGCCGGCAACGAGCGCCGCGCGAGCGAGCGGATCCGGCGCGGCCTCTGCGCCGAGGCCGCCGAAATAGGCGAGGCACGCGCGCAGACCGGCGATGGCCTCGGTGTTCTGCGTGCCCGTCTCCCATTTTCCGGGCGGCAGCGCGGATGATGGTCGCACCTTGTAGGCGGTCAGCGACTCGAGCAGCGCCTGACGGCCGTAGAGCATGCCGAGGTGCGGCCCGCAGAACTTGTAGGCTGAGCAGGCCAGGAAATCGCAATCGAGTGCCTGCACGTCGATGACGCCATGCGGCGCGTAGTGCACCGCATCGACGTAGACCAGCGCGCCCGCGCGGTGCGCGGCGGCGATCAGCGGCGCCAGGTCGACGATGGTACCGACCGCGTTGGAGGCATGGCCGAGCGCCACCAGGCGCGTGCGCGGTCCGAGCAGCGCGGTGAGGCCGTCCAGCGGCAGGGACAGGTCGTGCGGGGCGCAGCCGAGGGTGCGCACGATCGCCCCGCGCTCTTCGGCGGCGAGCAGCCAGGGTGCGACGTTGGCGTCGTGGTCGAGGGTGGTGACGATGATCTCATCGCCCGGCTGCCAGGTGCGCGCCAGGGCGCGGCTCATGGCGAAGGTCAGGCTGGTCATGTTCTGGCCGAACACGATCTCTTGCGCGCTGGTGGCGTTGATCAGGTGCATAACGCCGGCGCGCGCCTGGGCGGTCAGCTCGCCGGTCTCGCGGCTGGTGGCGAATATGCCGCCGAAGTTCGCGTTGCTGGTTTCCAGGTAGGCCGTCATCGCTGCGGTGACGGCACGCGGCACCTGGGTGCCGCCGGGCGCGTCGGCGTAGATCACCGGTCGTCCGTCATGCAGGCGGGCGAGCGACGGGAAGTCCGCGCGCAGGCGGTGCGGATCGAGGGGCTTCAGTGACATGGACTCTCAGGAGGTGATGACGAGCAGGTCCCAGTGACCGGGCTGGTCGCCGCTCGGTCGCACCAGCTCGCCGAAATGGAAGACGCGGCGGTCGTTGGCAAAGACCACCTCGCCCGTCTGCAGCTCGCGGCTGAAGATCGGCGGCTGGTCGCGCGCCGGGTAGATGCGCGTGGTGGCCCCCAGGATGCGGAAGCGCTCGACGCAGAAGATGCCGATAAAATCGAAGCCGTCCTGGTGGATGCCCTCGGGCGCGGGCGCGCCGGCGAAGTCCGGCCCGCAACAGATGCGGATCTGGTGCACGCCGATCTCGCGCAGTTCGGGATCGATGCCCATGAAGGCGATGAAGCGGGCGACCATGGTCTGGAAGGCGGGCATGGTGAGCAGGTCGTCCTCCAGCTCCTGGAATTCGCGCTTCATGCCGCCGGCAAGCTGGTTGACCGCTTTGCTCTGCAGGAAGTGCATGTGGCCCAGCCGCCGCAGGTGCTGAGCAGGACCAAGGAAGTGCGAAAAGCGGCGCCGGCGGAACACCCCGTTGATGTAGGGGTCGAGCGGCATGCAGTCATAGGACGCACGCAAGTCGGCAAAACCGTCGGTCGGCAGCCGTTCCAATGCATAGGTGAAGTCGGTGGGCCGTGCCATGCGAGTTGTTTGGATTATACCCGGCGCTGAGGTGAGGATCCACTGCCAGCAGCGCAAGCCTGCGGAGCGCGAGGCGTTCATTGGCCGCAGGAGCACGTCTGGGGTTTCGCGACCGTGAAGCACACACGCCCGTTCCGCCTGAATGCTCTCAGTACGTAATTTCAGCAGCCATTTCCCCGAGATTCGGCACTTTACGAGGGGATCCATGCATTTTGCATGGGAACGATTTCGTTGACTTGAAATCCCTGGAAATTACAAGGGAATGTGCCACTTCCCAGCTGGAGACGCCATGGCTGGCGCGCATCCCAACGTCCTCATCGTTGATGATAATCCTGGCGACATCCTCCTGATCAAAGAGGCGTTCGTGGGGAGCGCCATCACGCCGATCTGGCACGAGGCGCGCAACGCCGAGGACGCGGTCACTTTTTTCGAACGCCTTGAGAAAGCCGGTGTCCCCTGGAAGCCGGCGGTGGTCTTGCTGGACATGAGCATGCCCATCTTCAGAGGCATCCACGTGCTCGATTTCATCAAGAGCGCGGTCACATGGCGCGAGGTACCGGTGGTGATCTGGACCTCGTCCGACGTGGCGAATGACAAAGAGAGTTGCCGGATATTCGGCGCGGACGGTTATTTCACCAAGCCAATCGACCTGGATCGCTATCGCGAGACCCTGCACACGATCTTCCGGAAGTACCTTCGGGATGCGCGCATGGAGGCGACGTGACCCGCCGGGCCGCGCGACCCCATGCGCGTCGTCAGCCGCGGTGCGGAATCCGCGGCATCACCGATCCGCCACGGGTGCGGACTGCGGGACCATCACCATGAGCGACGCCCCCAAAGTCATGATCATCGACGATAACCAGGGTGATCTCTTGCTGATCACCGAGACCCTGGCGGAATGCCACGATGCCGTCGAGGTGGAGGTGGTCCAGAACGCGGTCCAGGCGTACGAGTACTTCAGGGAGCTGAAGCGGCACGACGCCGCCGCGCGTCCCAGGCTGATCGTCCTCGATCTGAACATGCCCATCTATCGGGGCACCGAAGTCCTCTACTACCTGAAGCACGATCCAGATTTCCAGGCCATCCCCATCATCGTCTTCACCTCGTCCGCGGCGCCGAACGACCGCATGGAGTGCGAGATGCTCGGCGTCGACGAGTACATCCCCAAGCCGATGGAACTTGCCGGGTTCAAACACATCATCCATGCGATGAAGCGGAAGTACCTGGGCTGCTGCCACGAGACCGATTGCTCGTTGGCCTGATCGCCAGCAGGCGTCGAGTGGAGCCACGTGCGACGCGCGCCGCTGCACACGGCCCTGATCTCACTCTCGTCGCGCCACCGCAACAGGCGGGTGCGTCGCCACCAGTACGACTTCCCAGGCGCGGTGAGGCAGCCTCGCGACGAGCAAGCTGCGCGGCGCAGCGACGAAAAATGGCCCGAGACATCCAGGAGAACCGTGAACAGCACTGCCGTCGCGTGCCAAGACGTTGACTCACTCGCGGCCATGGGGTCCATGGCACTCCCGCCTTGCGTCTTGAGGCTGGCATCGCTTCGACTACCGTCGACATCTCCTACCCTGCCTGGAGATGCCATGTTTGCGCTGTGCCGTACCTCGCTGCTGGTCGTGATGTTCCTTTCCGCCGCGCTGGCGGAGGATACCTGGGTGGCGGTGCCGCTCGCTGAGCTGCAGATCACCATGGGCGCGTGGCCGACGGCGCCGGATGGCGATGCCGGCGACGATTGGCGCCACGCGGATGAACTCGCCGAACGCCAGCCTTTCGCCACCTTGCCCGGGTCCGGCGAGGCCTACATCGTCAGCACCGACGCGGATGGGGAAGGCGATGCGGCCGCGCCGATCCGCGCCTGGGATGCGGTGCGCAAGGCGACCCTGGTGATGCGTGTCCCGGTCGGCCAGCCGGTCGCCGGGCGCCTGTTCGTGCCCACCGGGGGCTGGGCCGGCATGGTCGCGCTCGGCTTCACCGTGCCGGTGCCCGCCGCAACCACCGACCACGCCGCGGCCCGCGCGGCCTTCGAGCGCGCCCGGTCGGCGCAGGTCCGCACCCTGCTCGCCACGGGCGCCGCTGGCGCCGCGTGGTTCCGCCACCGCGACACGGAAGCCCGCCTGGCCCTCGGGGTGGCGACCGGCGCGGACGCCGCCCCACGTAGCGGCGCGCGCGACCGCGACAGCGAGCTCGACGACACCTTCGCGCTGTTCAGCGGCAGCCGCGCGGTGGGCGAGAACCTGCAGCTCGACCGCATCCTGCCGCCCGGCATCGCGACCGGCGATGCCGTGGCGGTCGCCGATCTTACCGGCATCACCGTCGCGGCCATGGACTGGGCGCCGCTGCTCGCGGGCAAGAAGCCGCAGCTGGATGCGCTCGCGGCGCACATCCCGGCCGATCAGCACGCGTTGCTGTTCCCCTCGTTCGCCGCCATGACCGCCGCGATCGACGAGATCGACGCGCACGGTACCGCGCTCGGGCATGCGCTGGGCGCGCGCGCCGAGGACGCGCTCAGCCGCCAGCGCTACCAGCGCCAGCTGTGTCTGGAGATGAGCGAGCTCGCCCGCCGCTTCGGTCCGCAGGTGGTGGCGAGCATCGCCATGACCGGCTCCGATCCCTACCTGCGCGCGGGCTCGGACGTGGCCGTGCTGTTCGCGGCGACACAGCCACAGCTGCTGCGCACCTTCCTGGCCGCCAAGCTCGCCGCCACCGGCGACGCTGATGCCACCGTCACGCAGGGGCACGGCACCACCGGCGCGCTGGCCTGGACCAGCGCGACCAATCCGGCACGCAGCGTCTGCGCCTACCTGACCAGCATCGGCGACACCGTGGTGGTCACCAACTCGCCCGCCCAGCTCGAACGCCTCGCCGCGGTCGTCGCCGGTACCGAGCCGGCGCTGGCCAGCGCGCCCGAATACCGCTTCTTCCGCGATCGCTACGCCCTCGGCGAGCCCGAGACCGCGCTGCTGGTGGCGACCGACGCGGCGCTGCGCCGGTGGTGCGGTCCGCGCTGGCGCATCGCCGATTCGCGGCGCACGCGCGCGGCGGCGCTGCTCGCAGAACTGCAGAGCGCGCACATCGACGCGCTGGTCGCCGGCGCCAAGGCGACGCTGCCGGCGCCCGGCCCGGCCACCGCCGGCCTGGGCGAACTGAGTTGGACGCCGGGCGGCATCCGTTCGTCGGTCTACGGCACGCTCGCCTTCATGACCCCGATCGCCGAACTGGACATGGCGCGCGCGAGCAAGGCCGAGGCCGATGCCTATCAGCGCTTCCGCGACAGCTACCAGCGCAACTGGCGGGCCTATTTCGATCCGATCGCCGCGCGCTGCGTGCGCAGCGAACACGGCTTCGGCCTGGACCTGTCGGTGCTGCCGCTGATCGCCGCCAGCGACTACCAGCCGTTCATCGAGGTCGTCGGCAAGGCGGCGGTCGCGGCCGGCGCCGGCGATCCGCACCAGGGTGCGGCGATGCATTGGATCATGGCCATCGACAAGGATTCCCCGCGCGTGCAGGAGATCGGCACCATGGCCAGCCGCATGGTCCCGGGCCTGAAGATCGATCTGCTCGGCTGGCTGGGCCAGTCGCTGGCCGTCTATGCCGATGCCGATCCGGTATGGGCAGAGTTGCTGCAGCACCAGGATGACGAGACGCGCTGGGTCGAGAAAAACTTCCAGCGCCTGCCCGTGGCCGTGCACGTCGAAGTCGCCAACCCGCTCAAGCTGACGCTGTTCCTCACCGCCGTGCACGGCTTCGTCGAGCAGAGCGCACCGGGCCTGTGCGTGTGGGAGAACCGCACCTGGCACGAGCACCCCTACGTGCGCGTCGGCATGTCCGAACAGGGGCGCCAGCAGGCCGGTGGGGACGTGGCGAACATGGGCCTGTGCTTCGCGGCCACGCCGCGCGCGCTGATCCTGACCATGGACGAAGCGCTGCTGCAGCGCGCCCTCGACCGCCAGGACCAGACCGCGAAGGCCCCCGCCGGCAAGGCGCCGCCGTGGCCGTGGCTCGGCACCAGCATGGACCAGTACGTCGACCAGGAAGGCATGACGCTGCTGCGCGGATTCTCGCGCGGCCTGCAGGAACGCGCGGGCGTCCTGCGCCGCCAGTCGTGGAGCAATTTGCCGATCCTCAACGTCTGGCACCGCCTCTTCCCGGGCGAAGATCCGGTGGCCGTGCACGAACGGCTGTGGGGCGTGCGCCTGACCTGCCCGGCCGGCGGCAGCTACGTGTGGAACGCGCTGGACCTGACCATGGAGAGCACCGCCTGCGGCCACCCCGGCGCGCCCAAGGCCACCGGAACCGCTGCGGATTTCCTCAGCGATATTGCCACCGCCAACTTCGGGGTGACGTTCGCGGACCATGGACTGCGGGCGCGGGTTGAGCTGGAGCGCGCGGCACCGGCGGCGGGGGCAGTGCCGGGGGGCACCAAGCCCTGAGCAATGTCCGGTGACTTTCGGCAGATTTCCGAAATACGCGCAGGGCCCAGCCTTGCACATCGGACCAAAAGCTCATGGCCCTTCATGCTCGAGCCGCATGGCGATTTCGCGGGCGAATTCGCGTATCTTCCACTCGTCCCATCCAGCCTGCGGACAGGCATCCACGATTGGGCGCATGACCGCCAACGGCACCGCCCGGCTGCGCTTCAGGGCGGTCCACCATCCCCGGTCGGTGTCATCGCCGAAAAGGTCTCGCCACGGGATGGGTAGCCGCCGCAAGGCCTCGTCGGTGAACGCCACGAGCGCCGCATGGCGGACTCCACTGCAGGGACTGGCGAGCATGACCATGAGCAGACCCTCCTGCTCCGGGCTCGCTGCCGCTCCCCGGCCCTCCATCATCCGCGCCCAGAGTATCATCCGGCCCGGTGAGGAATCGGCACACACGAGACAGGGTGCCCGCTGCGCGCGACCGAGTTGGAATCCCGCGTTCTGGAGATTCCCGAGCCCAGAGAGGCCTCCGTCCGGTGCGTTGCCGCCAGAAGCCAGGCGATCCGCCACTGCGGCGATGATTTCCACGCAGCCATCTCCGCCGACCACTCCGGCGAGGTCGATCGCCGCACCGCGCACCTGCGGATCACTGCTGCCGAGCAGTGCGGGCAGCGCGGCCTCGATCAGCCGTTGCCCGGCTGCGTCCCAGGTCAGCGCGGCGCGGGCGTCCTGCAGGGCATCATTCATCAAGACCTGCTGCGAGTGCCCGGCGGCCGGCCGTGGCGCGCGTTCGCGCAAGCAGATCAGCGCGCGCTCCTGCACGCGCGGCCGTGGGTCGGCGACACAGGAGATCAGCACGTGGGTGGCCTCCGGCGTGTCGATGGAAGCGATGCCATCGACGACGGCCAAGACGCGTTCCAGAGCGGTGCCGCTGGTCAGGGCCTCGCGCAGCGCCGGCAGGAAGGATGGCTCGTGGAGGTGGGCGAGGAGGGGCCAGGAATCCTCCCACCGATCGGAACTGAGTGCGGCGGCGACGACCCTGGCGATGCCTTCCGGTGTGGGCGGGTCGAGGATGAGGGTGAAATTCCCGGCCTTCGCGTACGTGCCGTTATCCGTCTGCAGGAGCGGAGCGCCAAACTCCAGGTTATGGTAGGCGGTCACGGTATAAGTCCCTGGACCCGGGAAGCGCAGGTAGGCACCGAGCATGACGACCTGGTGTTCGCTCTCGCCAGGCCTCAGATCACCCGCCCGCCCTAAACCACCAAAGCACACCTGCCGTGGTTCCGGATCCCATGCCGGCGCGCCATCGCTGCGCACGGCCGTGAAATGGAATTTCTGCGCCCGGCTTGCGCCGCGGTAATCACCGCCGAAACGAACGTGGAAATCGTCGCGGCCGTGATTGGCGACGATGAAATCGACTCCTATCGGCGCACCGAGCATCGCCCGGGTCTGGTCCGGCAACGCCCCGACACTGATCCACAGAGGCGGTTCCTGGGTGGTGTCGACGCGGAACAGATCACCAGTGCGCCCGACGCCACCATAAGCGAGGCGCAGGCGGTAGTTCCCGCGATGCGCGAAGCAGTCCTTGGCGTCCCAGGTGTACGACCCCTGCGCGGTGCTCGCTGAAATGATCATGGTCCCGGCTTTGCCCTCGACCGCCGGCCTCAGACTGCGGCTGGCGATGACCTCCCCGCCGGAAATTTCCTCCAGCACCAGATCCCAGGCGCCCGAGACCAGGAGCTTGCCGTCATCACCAAGCAGCCGTCCTCTACAGGTGAAGTCCGACCGGTCTCTGGGCCGCAGCGTGATCTGCACCGGGAACGGCTCACCGAGTACGCCCGCCCACGGGTGGTCGATCTGCACGTGGAACGGCAGCGCCTGCCCGTAATCGCACTCGTGACGCTCGCTGCCATATGCACCGGTGAGCAGCCAGGCGCACACCAGGATGAGAGCGGAGTAGCGCATGGAGTCGCCTCGGAGTCACTGGCGGATGCTCATTGTCCCACCAATCATGGACGCAGTCACGGACAGGTCTTGAACGCACCACAGCGCCCAAGGCTCACGACCACCTCTTCGCGACCCGGGCCCATGATCCGAGGGTTGAGCCTCACCCTGGTGCCCTGCGCAAGGCGCGGGTGTATAGTCTATGCATCCCCTTCGGAATTATGCAGTCCGCAGACCCGGACTGGAAGCATGTCCGCTCATGAAAGAGCGGAATCGGATATAAAATGAACAGGACCAGCATGGATTGGAAACAGGCCCGCGAGCACAGCGGTTAGCCGAGGTCATGAGGAATTTGGATACAGTTCTTAGACTTATCGAGTTTTGTAATTTTATATCTACAATATTTACAGACATTTATGATTGTTCCATAAAATATGAATCAATAAGTAAATACCAGGACACATTTTTCGACACGCCGCAGGCTGATGTCCCATCCCTTTCCAGCTGTGGAACCCCTCTACCGTTAATAATGACATGAGCCCCAGAAACGCACATTCGCCGGTCATGGTCCTGCCCCACATCGGTAGCCGGTCGGGCAGTCTCGCGCTGGCCAGGTCGGGAGCGCGTTGCGCACTCCCGGCGGCCTGCCTGGTGGTGCTGCTGGCCTGTGCGGCCACCAGCCGGGCAGCAGAGGGCGGCATTGAGGCGCGGCGAGTGGCGGCGATCTCGTCCTACGACCATGACATCGCCCCCCTGCTGACCACCTGGTGCGGTGAGTGCCACCGCGCCGAGAAGCATAAGGACGACGTCGACTTCAGTGCCATCCACGGCGGCACGGCGGCCCTGGGCGAGCGCGACCTGTGGGGCAACGTCGCCACCAAACTCGCCCTGCAGGAGATGCCGCCCGAGAAGGCCAAACAGCCGTCCGACGACGAGCGCGCGCGCATCGCGGGCTGGATCACCTCGCTGCGCCGCCTCGATCCGCCGGATCCGGGCGTGATGGGCGTGCGCCGCCTCGCCCGGCAGGAATACGTCAACACCATCCGCGACCTCTTCCCTGGCTACAGCGGCGATCCGGGCCAGGGCTTCCCCAGCGACCAGATCGGCGCGGGCTTCAACAACTCGCTCTCGCCACTGCTGATGGAGAAGATGCTGGTGGCCAGCGATGGCGTGCTCGACCAGATCATCGCCTCTGACCACGTCGAGATGCACTGGTCCGCGGCGCAGCTCGATGCGGTCGTCGACGGCAAGGAGGACGCGGCGAAGGGCGACGCGGACAAGGCCAAGGGCGGCGCGCGCACCTTCGCCGCCGCCGGGCACCTGACGGCGCCGCTGTCGCTGCCCGAGGCCGGCACCTACACCATCCGCGTGCGCGCCGGCGCCGACCAGGCGGGCAAGGAGCCCGTGCGCCTGATGATCGGACTCGATGGCGCGCTGCTCGGCGAGATCGCGGTGCTGGCGCGCACGAAGATGCCGGTGGCCTACACCTGCAAGGCCAAGCTGCCGGCCGGACCCGGCCACCTGACGGTGACGTTCATCAATCCCGCCACCGAGCCGGCGACGCTGACGACCGCCAGCGGCAAGTCCAAGCCCGGCGACGCACAGCTGAGGCCGCAGGTGCGTGCGGTGACCATCGAGAGCGTGGACCTGATCGGACCGCCCGCGGCCAAGCAGAGCGACGCGCAGCGACGCCTGTTCGTCGCCCAGCCGGGCAAGGACCTCGACAAGCGCGCCGCCGCGCGCCGCATCATCGAGGCCTTCGCCGCGCGCGCCTTCCGGCGGCCAGCCGACGCCGACGAGATCGACGGCCTGCTCAAGGTCTTCGACCTTGCCGACACCCAGGGCGAGGTGTTCTCGGAGGCGGTGAAGCTGATGTTGAAGGCGACGCTGCTGTCGCCGCAGTTCCTCTTCCGACTCGCCGAGGACGGCGGCCAGGGCGCGCCGGTCGACGGCATGGTGGCGGTGGACGGCTGGGGCATGGCCTCGCGGCTGTCGTACTTCCTGTGGTCGAGCATGCCCGACGACGAGCTCTTCGCGGCGGCGCGGGATGGCAAGCTGGCCGATGCCGCCGCGGTCGCCGCGCAGGTACGGCGCATGATCAAGGATCCCAAGGCGCACGCGCTGATCGACAACTTCGCGGTGCCGTGGCTGGGCCTGGGCAACATCCTGACCCTGACCATCGACCAGAAGCGCTTCCCGCAGGTCACCCCGGCGCTGCGCCAGGCGATGGCCGATGAGCCGTTGATGCTGGTCGAGGCGGTGATGCGCGAAGACCGCAGCCTGCTCGAACTGCTCGACTGCCGCTACACCTTCCTCAACCAGGCGCTGGCCGAGCACTACGGCATCAGCGGCGTCAGCGGCCCGCAGATGCGCAAGGTCGAGCTGAGCGATCCGCTGCGCGGCGGCGTGATGACCACGGCCGCGGTGCTGATGGTGACTTCAACGCCGACGCGCACCAGCCCGGTCAAGCGCGGCAAGTGGGTGCTCGAACAGCTGCTCGGCCAGGCGCCGCCACCGCCGCCCGCGAACGTCGCCGCGCTGGAAGCGCAGGACACCGCCGCCAATACCGCGCTGACCCTGCGCCAGCGCACCGAGCGCCACCGCGCCGACCCGGTGTGCGCCGGTTGCCACCGCACCATGGACCCGATCGGCTTCGGGCTGGAGGTCTTCGACGTCAGCGGGCGCGTGCGCGACCACGACGACACCGGCGGCGTGGTCGACGCGCGCGGCGAATTGCCGGGCAGGGCGCGCTTCTCCGGCCCCGTCGAGCTCAAGCGCATCATCGCCGGACGCAGTGTCGAATTCACCCGCACCCTGACCACCAAGCTGTTGGCGTACGCGCTCGGCCGCGCGCTGACCGGCTACGACCAGGTGGTGGTCGACGACATCGCGGCCGCCGTCACCAAGGACGGCGGCAAATTCGATACGCTGCTGACGGCGATCGCCACCAGCCTGCCCTTCCGCTACCGCCGTCCCCGCTGACCGGAGTCCGCCATGGCCCGCAACTGGCTCATCTCGCGCCGCACCGCCCTCAAGGGGCTCGGCGCATCCCTGGCGCTGCCGCTGCTCGACGTCATGGGCTGGGCCGATCCGCCCCCCGGTGCCGCCGCCAGCAAGCCACCGGTGCGGCTCGGCTTCCTCAACGTGCCGTGCGGGCTGGTGGCGGCGAACTTCTGGCCCAAGGGCGACAGCCTCTCGGCGGCAGGTGAGTTGCCGTCAACGCTTGAGCCGCTGCGCGGCGTGCTGCAGGACTGCCTGATCCTGGGCGGCCTCGACAACAACCCGCCACGCCTGGACAACGTCCATGCGTCGGAGGTCGCGGGCTGGCTGACCTGCGTGCCGCTGCGCGGCAGCAAGAACGACGGCGTGGTCGGCGCGGCGACCTCGGCCGATCAGCTCGCGGCGCAGGTACTGGGGAAGTCGACCTCGCTGCCATCGCTGGAGATCAGCCTGGGCGAATCGCACAGCGGCTGCTGCGACGCGGGCTTCGACAAGCTCTACCCCTCGACGCTGTCGTGGAGTTCCGCGACCCAGCCCAACCCGCAGGAGACCAACCCCCGCGCGGTGTTCAACCGCCTGTTCTCGTCGCGGCAATCGCTGCGCCGGCGCATCAACGTCCCGCAGCCGGCCGCGGCACCGGCGGGCGACGCGGCACCGGCGGCGCCGGTGGGGGCGGGTTCCCAGGATCCCTCGCTCGACCAGAGCATGCTCGACCTGGTGCGGGAGAACGCCAAGTCCTTCGCACGGCGCATCAGCGCTGACGACCAGCAGAAGCTCGAGCAGTACCTGGAGGCGATCCGCTCGCTCGAGAAGCGCATCGTCGCCATCGAGCGCCAGCAGGGCGAGGCCGCGCAGGAGGCGCAATCACGGCAGTCCGGCAAGCGCGGCTACGCCAGTTCGCCGCCGATCACCGTCACCATCGGCAGTCCCGCGCGCTACGACGAACGCGTGCGCCTGATGGGCGACCTGATGATCCTCGCCTTCCAGACCGACGTGACGCGCGTCTGCACCTTCGCCTTCTCGATCTCGCAACCGTGGACGCTGAGCTACCCCGAACTCGGCTTCACCGACGAGCATCACGGTCTGAGCCACTGGAACGACGAGCCCAGCAAGCCCGCCAAGCTCGCCAAGGTCGAGCGCTACGAGACCGAGCAGTTCGCCTACCTCGTCAGCCGCATGAAAGGCCTGAAGGAGGGCGCCGGCACGCTGCTCGACAGCTGCATCCTGACCTACGGCTCGGGCATGGGCGACGGCCTCAACCACACCCTTACCAACCTGCCGACCATCGTCGCCGGACGCGGCGGCGGCGTCCGCCCCGGACGCTACGTCAAGAAGTGCCAGGGCGTGTTCGCTGACCTGCTGATGGGCGTGCTGGCGCGCGCGGGGTGCCCGCAGAAAGTGGCGCTGGGGAATGCGACGAAGGAGCTGGCGGAATTGGGGTGAGCCGCGCGTCGGCGACAGTCAGGCCGCTGCCGCTTCGTCAGGCGCCATCGCCACGCTTGCCCTTGGGCTCATGGTGCGTCAGGGCGGCTGCGCTGCGTGCCGCCCTGGCGATCCCTGAACTGGTCAGCGCACCCACGTAGAGGAGCAGCGCGACTACGAAGCAGTCCGCCTCCAGGCGGTTGAGCAGGTAAAAACGCACGCAGCCGACGATGGTCGCAGCCATGAACAGCACATAGAACGTCCACGGCAGCGCTTTCCGGATACCGCGCGAGCGCGTCATGCCGACCACCCACAACCAAGTGAGCGGCAGGAGCGCGAGGACAAAGATGAGCGGGACACCGAGCCCGAGTACGTAGTCCATGACGCGCATCGCACAGGCCTTCAACAGAGGTTTTCCGTTCCAGCATGACGGGGGTCGTAGTGATCGTCTGCACCTGGAGACGGCGCAAACCGAAAAGCGGGTCGTGTCCTTGGCGCGGTGGCACGAACATGTCCGAGCTCGACTCGAGCGCCGGTCCTGATCCGCCCGCCGACCGGGGGACGTCGATCCGAGAGTCCCGTGATGCGCGGCTCCCGCCTTCCCCTCGGCACAGCCGCTCCCATCATGGGCCCATGCTCGGCGCGATCCTCGGTGACATCATCGGTTCGGTCTACGAGGTGTCGCCGGTCAAGACCCGCGACTTCGCTCTGTTCACCGCGAATTCCGGATTCACCGATGACACCGTGCTGACCGTCGCGGTCGCCGACGCACTGATGAACGGCAGTGATCTGGTCGAAACCTTTCACGCCTACTTCGAGCGCTATCCGCGCGTCGGATGGGGACGGATCTTCGCGGCATGGGCAAAGGTGAAGGACCCTGATCCCTACAACTCCTGGGGCAACGGCGCCGCCATGCGCGTCAGCCCGGTGGCGTGGTTCTGCCAGTCGCTGGACGAGGTCCTGGCGGTCGCGCAGCGCACCGCGGCAGTGACCCACAGCCACCCCGACGGCATCAGGTCGGCGCAGGCCGTGGCCGGTGCCCTGTTCCTCGCCCGGACGGGTCGCAGCAAAGCGGAGATCCGTGCCTTCGCGGCGCGCACCGGCGGCTACGACCTCGACCGCACCCTGGCGGGCATCCGGCCGACCTACAGCTTCCAGGTCGACGCGATCTCCTCCGTCCCCGAAGCGCTCATCGCCTTCCTCGAGGCGGATGGGGTCGAGGACGCGATCCGCAATGCGGTCAGCCTGGGCGGCGACGCCGACACCCAGGGCTGCATCGCCGGCGCCCTCGCAGAAGGCTTCCATGGCCCGGTGCCACAGGACCTCGCCCGCGAGGCGCTGTCCCGGCTGGACGACTTCCTGCGCGCACGGGTGATCGCGTTCTGCGCTCAGCATGTGCTACCGCGACAGCGGGGGGCGCCGCATGTCCCGGCCTGACCTCGCGACGCGTCGCCTCGAGGAACCCAGACGGAGGACCGCATCCATGATCGTCATCGTCATCGGCGCCGTGCTGCTGGTCATCGCCATCGCCCTGGGCGCGAGTTCGGCGCGCACCTTGTCACGCAGCGTCATCACCGTGGGCCACGTCACCAACCTGGTCTCCTCGCGGGGCAGCAAGGGCGGGACCGTCTACAAGATCAATGCAACGTTCACCGACCAGCAGCAGCAGTCGCACACCTACCTCTCGTCCTTCTCGTCCTCATCGCCCGGCTACCGCGTCGGCGATCTGATCCGCATCTATTACGCCCCCGGCAATCCCGGTTCCTGCGGCATCGCCAGCTTTGGCTATTCGTTCGGTTTCGCGACCATTCTGGGCGCGACCGGACTGGCGGTTCTGCTGATGGGCGGCGCTTATCGGGTCGGTGACGACGTCATGGAGCGGTATTTCCCGGTGACCGCGGCGACGGCGGAACAATCCCGCTGACACGGGTCGCCGACTGGCTCAGGCCGCGTGCAGGATGCCCTCGCGGATGATCCGCTCCACCGCCTGCACATCGTCCAGGCCGATGAAGCCGATGCGGCGCATGGCGCCGCGACCCTGGTAGCGCTCCTCGAAGACCAGGTCGCCGGCGCCGCTTGCGCCGACGGTCTTGCGCATGCGCTGCAGCGTCGCGGCAGGATAGGACGAGATCTCGGCGCGCAGCACCCGCCACGCGATGCAGATCGCGCGCTGGTCGGTGACGACGTAGGCTGAACGCAACGCCGCGCGGCGGATCCACAACGGCGACGTGAACATGCCGATGCCGATCAGCACAAAGGGCAGGCCGAAGAGCGGGAAGAGGCTGAAAGGCCAGGGCGCGCCATGCTGGGTGGCGCCGGCGGCGGTGTACATCCAGAAGATCGCGAAGGCGGTCCACGGGATCGCGAAGAGCACCGGCACCACCCCCAGCATCATGGCGCGCCGCACGCTGGGACGACCGACCCACAGGATGCGCTCGCCGGGACGGACCTCGCGCTCGACGAGATCACGGGTCGCATGCGGCAGATCGGGGAGGTCCATGCGCCTCGTCATACGGAGGAATGCAGCGGGGTGAAGGAGGACCGCTGCGGTGGTAGGATTGTTGGTACATGGCTCCGCACAGCGCTGCATCTTCCGATCTTCACAGCCTGAGCGCGCTATGCACGCATGCGGCCCAGTGGGCCGCGGTCCCAATCCTCACACCTCGTTCCACCACAGTCATCCGCTCGCCACCCGAAGCTCCAGCCGATGGTCGCGTCTCGCGCCTCATATACTCTTCCCTCCCTACCCCTCAATCCGTCTCACCGCCGCCGGATGGAGCGACCCCGCCAGCCCACCGGCAATGGACGCAGCGCCCATTGCCGGGCTAGAGTGATGCCATGACCGCGACCCCGGGAACCACGCGCCTCATCTCCGCCGGCAGCGGCCCCGTCCGCCTCGCGCTGCGCCTGAGCAGCGATGCGGATGCCGCCGCCCGCCACGTCGCCCAGCAGATCGCTGACACCATCCGCGCCTGCGCGCAGCGCCAGCGGCGCTGCGTGCTTGGTCTGCCGACCGGGCGCACGCCGCTGCCGTTCTACCGCCATCTGGTCGATTGGCACCGCGCGGGGCAGCTGTCGTTCGCGCACGTGACGGTGTTCAATCTCGACGAATACCATCCGCTGCCGCGCTCCTCGCCGCAGAGCTACTGGACCTTCATGCATGAGGCGCTGTTCGCGCACGTCGACATCGCCGCCGACCAGGTCAACCTGCCGCGCGGCGACCTGCCCGAGGCGGAGATGGCCGAGCACGCCGCGGCCTACGAGCGCGCCATCGCCGCGGCGGGCGGCCTCGACCTGGTGGTGCTGGGCATCGGCGGCAACGGTCACATCGCCTTCAACGAACCGGGCGCGCCGGCCAGCGGCCGTACCCGCCTGGTGCGTCTGGCACCGGGCACGCGCCGCGCCGCGGCCGCAGACTTCGGAGGCGAGGAGCTGGTCCCCGCCAACGGCGTCACCATGGGCATCGCCACCATCCTCGCCGCGCAGCGCGTGCTGCTGCTCGCCACCGGCTCGGCCAAGGCCGTCGCCGTCGCTGCCGCGGTCGAAGGGCCGGTCGACACCATCTGCCCGGCGAGTTTCCTGCAGACCCATCGCGACGCCGAGGTGGTGTGCGATCCCGCTGCCGCTGCGCGCCTGGTCGCGCTGCGCAAACCGTGGCTGGCGGGACCGGTGGCCTGGGACGGCCAGCGCGCCCTGGCCGCCGCCATCGACGCGGCCGAGGCGGCGCGCAAACCGCTGCTTGGTCTGAGCGCGGAAGACTACCAGGCGCGCGCGCTCGGCGAACTGCTGGACGGCCATGGCCCGGCCGACCGCCTCAACCTCGAGGCCTTCCGCACCCTGCAGGGGCGCGTCACCGGCTGGCCGGGCGGCAAGCCCGCTGAGCGCCGCCGTCCCGGCGACATCCCGCAGCCCGACGATGGCATCCATCCCAAGACCGTGTTGGTGTTCAGCCCGCACCCGGACGACGACGTCATCGGCATGGGCGGCACCATCGCGCGCCTGGTCGAGCATGGCCATCATGTGCACATCGCCTACCAGACCCCCGGCCACCGCGCGGTGCACGATGCCGACCTGCGCCGCCACCTGGCCTTCGTGGCGGGCGCCGCGCGCATCCTCGGCACGGCGCCGGGCGAGCCGACGGCCGAGCACACCGCCTGCCTGAAAGCGCTGGTGCGCCGCACCGAGGCGCAGGCCGGCGCGGCGGTGGTTGGCGTGCCGGCCGAGCGCCTGCACTTCCTCGACAGTCCGCTCTACGCGCGCCGCAGCATCGGCGACGACGACCTCGCGGTGCATCAGCAGCTGCTCGACCGGCTGCGCCCGCACCAGATTTATGCGGCCGGCGACCTCGCCGACCCCAACGGTACGCACCGCCGCTGCCTGATCGCGCTGCGCGCCGCCTTGCGCGCGTGCGCCGGCGCGCCGTGGTGGGCGACCAGCAGCTGCTGGCTGTACCGCAGCGTCTGGGACGAATACGAACTCGACCAGGTCGACCGTCTGGTGCCGCTGTCGCCCGGCGACGTGCTGCGCAAGCGCCGCGCCGTGCTCGCCCACCAGTCGCAGCGCGACGGCGCACTGTTCCCCGGCGAGGACGCGCGCGAGTTCTGGCAGCGCGCCGAGGAGCGCAACGCCGGCCTGGCTGCCCGCCTCGACCGCCTCGGCCTGGCCCAGTACGCCGCGCTCGAGGCCTTCGTGCGCTGGCAGCCGCTGGAGGACGCGTGGCTGGCGTGAGCGCGTCGTGAGCAGCACGGTGGCGGTGATCCTGGCGCGCGGCTTGGGCACGCGCATGCGCGCGCCCGGCGCCGCGCTCGATGCGCGCGCGGCCGCAATCGCCGACACCGGCGTCAAGGCGTTGATCCCGATCGGCCGGCCATTCCTCGACCACGTGCTGCACGACCTCGCCGAGGCCGGCGTGCGCGAGGCCGTGCTGGTGATCGGACCAGAGCACCACGATCTGCGCGCCTACTACAGTGCGCTGCCAACCACGCGCCTGCGCGTGACCTTCGCCGTCCAGCAGCAGCCGCGCGGGACGGCCGACGCGGTGCTGGCCGCAGAGGACGCGGTCGCCGGCCGCCCGTTCCTGGTGCTCAACAGCGACAACCTCTATCCGGCCGCGGCGCTGCGCCCACTCGCCGCGCTTGACGGCCCCGGCCTGGTCGGCTTCCGGCGCTCCGGCCTGCTCGCCGGCAACATCCCGGCCGAGCGCATCGCGCGCTTCGCCGCGCTCAACACCGCCGCGGACGGCACGCTCGCGCGCCTCGTCGAGAAGCCCGACCCCGCCGAACTCGCCGCCCTTGGCGCCGATCCGCTGCTGAGCATGAACTGCTGGGCCTTCGACGCGCGCATCTTCACCGCCTGCGCCGCCACCCCGCCCAGTCCGCGCGGTGAGCTCGAACTGCCCGACGCGGTGCTGCGCTCCATGGCTTCCGGCGTCAGCTACCGCGTCATCGAACGCGGCGAGGCGGTGCTCGACCTGTCGAGCCGCGACGACATCGCCGCGGTGCGCGCGGCCCTTGCGGGGCACGACGTCCGGCTGTGAAGCGCCAACGGCGCGCCTGATCCCAACCCAGGGCAATTCCCTACTCGTTACCCACAAGTCGTAGCACTCGGGCACTGCCTCTCTTGTCAGCCCAGTCCTGTCCGCAGCCCGCGGAGTGGGCGACACATCGTAGCCCAGGGCGTGAGCCCTGGGAACCTCGGTTAGAGAGGAGGATCGGAGCCCGCGGAGCGGGCAGCACAGGTCCTGCCACATCGAAATGCGGTGAATGCCGGGCGAGTCGTGATGATCCACGGACATCCCCAGATCGGATCCCAATGGTCGTGCATTACCGCTGAGTCTGCTGTGTCGCCCACTCCGTGGGCTGGCCCGCAGATACTCCGCGCGACCCAGAGCTGGGGCCCTGGGCTACGATGTGTCGCCCGCTCCGCGGGCTCTGAATGCCTGCGATCCGACTGATTTGCGAGCAATGAGTAGGGCGTTGCCCTGGGCTAGGATGGGTCGCGCCGTTGGTGCCCGTGATCGTGGAAGCTCACTCCCCGGTCGCGCTGCGCGCCTTGCTCGGCGGCGCCCCGTGAGCGCGCTTCCACGCCCGCGCGAAGGTGTCGGCGCTGGGGAAACCGCAGCGCTCCGCGACGGTGGCGACGCTCAGCCCGTTCTTGAGCAGGCCCTCGGCCAGCCACAGGCGCGCGGTGGCGATGGCGCCCTTGGGCGGCACGCCGTAGCCCTCAGCGAAGATGCGGTAGGCCTGCGCACGCGACAGGCCGCTGGCGCGCACCAGGTCCTCGACCGCGACGCCGCGGTGCAGGTTGGACCACAGCCGCGCGATCATGCGCTGCAGCGCGGGATTGGCGAAGGGCAGGTCGTCGACGGACTCGCCGAGCACCTGGCGCACCAGTTCGATGAAGCCGCTGCGCCGGCTGGCGTCGTCGGGTGCGGCGAGCGCGGATTCCATCAGGCGGCGGCTGGGTTGGCTGGGCAGGCGGCCGCGCCACTCGCGGTCCTGGTCGCCGATCAGGACGTCGCTGCAGGTCGGCAGGAAGCCCTGGCCGAACCAGATGCTGCCACGGCGCAGGGACTCGTGGCGATGCCAGATGCCCGGGCCGATGAGCAGCCCCTGACCGGGCTGAAGATCCATGGTGCGCCCGGGCGAGACGATGCGCACCACCCCTTCGAGGCACACCACCGAGGTCGGCGTGGCGTGCAGGTGCCCGTCGCCGGTCAGCGGCGGCGGCGGGCCGTCCTGCCACACCTCGACCCGCGACAACTTCCCGGGAAGGTCGTCGATGAGCCTCCACCAGTGCCTGAAGGTCGGGTCCATGGTAACCTGCAATATGTCTCATACATGCCGGACTTACAACCGTTGATATCCAGCCTCGGCCGGGAAGACGCTGTGCGAGCGCCGTAGAACCTCCCGCATGCGACTCCCGACCACGCCTCCATCCCGCTCCCGCCAGCCATGATCGCCACCGCCACCGATCTCGCGCTGGTGCGCCCGCTCGGCCTGAGCGATGAGCGCGCAGGCCAGGCCGCCGCGCTGTTCGTCCAGGCGCGCCACCAACTCGGTGCCGAACCGGCCTGGGTGTGGTGGGTGCCCGGCCGCATCGAGGTGCTGGGCAAGCACACCGACTACGCCGGCGGCCAGGTGCTGAACTGCGCCGCGGACGTCGGCCTGCTGGTGGTCGCGCGACCGCGCAGCGACGCCGTGGTGCGCGTGCGCAGTCAGGGCCACGAGGTCGCCATCCCGTTGGTCGCCGGTGCCCAGGGCGCCCCGGGCATGGCCACCTATGTTGCCGCGGTGGCGCGGCGCTTGGCCCGCCACTTCCCAGGCGTGGAGCGCGGCGTGGACATCGGCATCGCCGCCAACCTGCCGGCGGCCTCGGGCATGAGCTCATCCTCGGCGCTGGTCATCGCCGTGCACCTCGGGGTGGCCGCGGCCAACCTCCTTGAGTCGCGCGCGGACTTCTGCGCCGCGCTGGGCCGCGACCACGAACTGGTCCCCTACCTGGGCTGCCACGAGAGCGGCGCTGGCTGCGCCGGCTTCCCAGGCGAAGCCGGGGTCGGCACCAGCGGTGGCTCGCAGGACCATGCCGCCATCCTGCTGTCGCGCGCCGGCCGGCTGAACCAGTGGTCGTTCGCGCCCTTCCACCGCCTGGGCACGGTGGCCTGGCCCGCACATCTGGAGCTGGCCGTCGCGGTCAGCGGCGTTCTGGCCGAGAAGAGCGCCGCCGCGCGCACCGCCTTCAACGAGGTCGCCGGGCGCGCGCGCGCCGCGGCCGCCGCGTGGAATGCCGTCACGGGGCGCAGCGACGCCTCGCTGGGCGCGGCCTTCCTGGCCTGCGGCGCACCAGCGGTGCTGGCGGCGATCGCCGACCCCGACCTGCGCCAGCGCGCCGAACAGGTCGCCATCGAAACCATCGAGATCGTGCCTGGTGCCATCGCCGCGCTCGCTGCTGGCGACGCCGCGGCGTTCGGCGCGCTCGCGGCGCGCTCGCAGGCCATGGCGGTCACCCACCTGCGCAACCAGATCGCGGAAACGCGGGCCCTGGCCGATGGCGCGGCGGCGCACGGGGCGCTGGCGGCCTCCGCCTTCGGCGCCGGCTTCGGCGGTGCAGTGTGGGCCGCGTTCCCGCGCGGCAGCGACGGCGCGACCGCGTGGCTGGCCGAGTACCGCCGGCGCTTCCCGCAGCACGCCGCGGTCGCGGCGCTGCAGCGCATCGCACCCGGACCGGGCGTCACCGCCCTGGAGCCGGCATGAGTGGCCGTGGCGCGCCCACACTCGACCTGCCGCTGCGGCGCCGGCCCGGCCCGCGCGGCGCCACGCGGGTGCGCCTGCGTGCGCTGCCCGGCGCGCGCGCCGCCCCGGAGACCAGCGTGGCGCTGCAGGCCGATGCTGCAGGGCTGACGCTGCGCTTCGCCTGCCGCGCGCGGGTGCTCACCGCGCGCATGGTCAATGACGGCGATCCGCTCTATCTTGAGGACGTCGTCGAGGTCTTCCTGTGGCCGGGCGGCGATCCCGCAGTGTATTTGGAATATGAGGTCTCACCGCTCGGTCGCGACCTGTGCCTGTTGTGCTGCCAGCAGGGCGGACGGCGCAGCGCCTGGCGGCCGTGGGGCGTGGCGGCGGCGGCCAAGCCGAGCTGCCAGGTCACCGTCCGCGGCGGCGCGCAGCACCACGGCGCGGCGGTGCGCGGCTGGGACGCCGAATTGCGCATCCCCTTCGCCGCGCTCGCCGGCATCGCGCCAACGCCGGTGCCCGGCACGCGCTGGCGCGCCAACTTCTACCGCATCGACCATGCCAGCGGTGGCCCGCGCCACCTCGCGTGGTCGCCGCCGCCACATCCCGACTTCCATCATCTCGACTCCTTCGCTACCATCGTCTTTACGGAGCAGCCATGATCCTGCGCCTCCTGCTCTTCACTTGCGCCGCCATGACCAGCTCCGTTGCCACCAGCGCGGAAGCTCCCGGTCTCATCCCGCGCCCGGTGCACCTGACGCCCGGTGACGGCCCCACCATGCCGCTCACCGCGACCACCGCGCTGCACGCGGCTGGCGCGGCAGCCGCGGTCGCGACCTGGCTGCGCGACGAACTGGCGCGCAGCGGTGCCGCCATCGCCGCACCGGACGCCGGCGACGGCCAGGACGGCATCACCCTGCGCCTCGATCCCGGCTTGGCCGCGGTGGGACCGGATTGGGCCCAGGCGGAGACCTACCGACTGACCATCGACGCCGGACACGCCACGCTGACCGCGCGCGCGCCGGAAGGCCTGTTCCGCGGCGCAACCACGCTGGTCCAGCTCGCAGAGCAGACCGGCGCCGGCTGGCGCCTGCCGGCGCTCGCCATCGACGACCAGCCGCGCTTCCGCTGGCGCGGGCTGATGCTCGACTGTGGCCGGCACTTCTTCACCGTGGCCGAGGTCGAGCGCTTCATCGACCTGCTCGCGCTGCACAAGCTCAACCGCTTCCATTGGCACCTCACCGAGGACCAGGGCTGGCGCATCGAGGTGAAGTCCGCGCCGCGCCTGACCAGCGTCGGCGCGTGGCGCGCATCGTCACCGGTGATGGGCGACGCGGGCAAGGCCGACGGCCAGCCCTACGGCGGCTTCTACACCCAGGACGACATCCGCCACGTGGTCGCGCACGCCGCCGCGCGCTTCGTCACGGTGGTGCCCGAGCTGGAGATGCCCGGCCACGGCTGCGCCGCCATCGCCGCCTACCCCGAGCTGGGCAACCGCGACGTCCCCGGCTGGCAGGATCCGCAGGTCGGCACGCACTGGGGCGTGTTCCACCACACCTTGGCTCCGCGCGAGGAGACCTTCGCCTTCATCGCCAAGGTCTTCGATGAGATCCTGCCGCTGTTCCCCGGCGCCTACGTGCACATCGGCGGCGACGAGGCGCCCAAGGACGAGTGGCAGCACTCGCCCTTCGCCCAACAGGTCATCGCCGAACACGACCTGAAGGACGCGCACGGCCTGCAGGCGTGGTTCATCAAGCGTGTCGAGGGCCTGCTCACCGCGCGCGGCAAGCGCCTGATCGGCTGGGATGAGATCCAGGAGGGCGGCCTGTCCCCGACCGCGACCATGATGGTGTGGCGCGACTGGAAGTGGGCGAAGCTCGCGCTGGCGGCCGGCAACGCGGTGGTGATGGCGCCGACCAGCCACACCTACTTCGACTACGCCCAGAGCGGCACGCCGCGCGCGCTGGACACCCAGCGCGTCTTCACCCTCGAACCGGTCCCCGACGGCACTCCCGCGACTCAGGTCGCGCAGGTGCTCGGCGCGCAGGGCCAGGTGTGGACCGAATCCATCGGATCGGCGGACAAGGTCGAGTACATGACGTGGCCGCGCGCCTGCGCCCTCGCCGAAGTCTGCTGGTCGCCGGCGGAGGGGCGCGATTGGACGGACTTCCAGGCGCGCCTGACGCGGCATCTGGCGCTCCTCGACCGTGATCAGGTCAACTACCGCAAGGACGATGGCGCGCCGGCGCGCTCCAGCGAGGCGATGGCGGCCACCCCGCATCCGCCGCTGCCATGACGCCCGCCCGCTACCGCGTCCTGCTTTTGACCATGGCTGGCCTGGGCGGCGCGCTCTACGGCTACGACCTCGGCATCATCGGTGCCGCGCTGCTCTATCTCGACCGCAGCATCGCGCTCAGCGACCAGCAGACCTCGCTGATCGTCGCGGCGGTGCTCGCCGGGGGCACGGTGTCGTCGGTGGCCGCCGGCGTCCTCGCCGACCTGTTCGGGCGGCGCACCATCGCCGTGCTCAGCGCGCTGCTGTTCCTGGTCAGCGTCGCGCTGATCAGCACCGCCAGCGGCTTCCTGCCGCTGCTCGGTGGCCGCCTGCTGCAGGGGCTGTCCGCCGGCATGATCGCGGTGGTCATCCCGCTCTACCTCGCCGAGTGCCTGCCGGCCGCGGTGCGCGGGCGCGGCACCGCCGCCTTCCAGCTCGCCCTGACCGTCGGCATCATGGCGGCGATGGCGGTCGGCCACGGCTTCGCCACGCACGTCGCCGCGGTCGAGCGCCTCGGCGACGCCGCGGCGCTGGCCGCGACGCGCGATCACGCCTGGCGGCTGATGTTCGCCACCGCGGCGCTGCCCGGTCTGCTGTTCCTGGCCGGCGCGATGCTCATCGCCGAGTCGCCGCGCTGGCTGCAGCGCCGCGGGCGCGGCGCTGCAGCGCGCGCCGCGCTCGCACGCGCCCTGCCAAGCGACGAAGCCGACGCCGAATTCGCGCGCATGGCCGCGGATGCGCCCTCGGCAGCCGCGCCGCAGGGCACGCTGTGGCAGCGCCGCTACCTGCTGCCCTTCGCACTGGCCTGCGCCATCCTCGCGCTCAACCAGGCGACCGGCATCAACTCGCTGCTGCAGTACGTGGTGGTGATCATGACCCAGGCCGGTCTGGGCGAGGCCGACGCCGCCGGCGCCGGCCTGGCGGTGAGCGTGGTCAATGTGCTGTTCACGGTGGTCGCGCTGGTGCTGGTCGATCGCAAGGGCCGCACCTTCCTGCTCAAGCTCGGCACCGCCGGCATCGTCGTCGCGCTGCTGCTGTGCGCCTTCGTCTTCAACCGCTTCGAATCCGCGGCCACCGACGTGACTGAACGCGTGCGCGCCCAGGTCGGCGTGACCGGCCTGCGTCTGCCCGTCGCGGCGGTGGACGGCGTGGCGACGCGCCTGACCGTGGTCTACGACGCCGGCGGCGGCGCCCGGCTGGCCAGCGTCGGTTCGGACGCAGCCGATCCGGTGCTGGTGCTGGCGGCGCCCAAGGACGCCGCGCTGACCATCATCCGCGCGCGCAGCGGCCCACAGCCCGGGACCGCGACCGGCTGGACGGCGATGGGCTGCCTGATGCTGTTCGTCGCCGCCTTCGCGGTCGGCCCCGGCGTCTGCGTGTGGCTGGCGCTCTCGGAGCTGATGCCCAACCGCATCCGCGCAACCGGCATGGGCATCGCGCTGCTGCTCAACCAGGGCGTCGCCACCGGTATCGCCGCAGTGTTCCTGCCGGTCGTCGGCGCCTATGGCTACGCCGCGATGTTCCTGGCCTGGGCCGCCGCCACGGTGGTCTACTTCCTGCTCGCCGCCTTCGTCCTGCCCGAGACCAAGGGCCGCCCGCTTGAGGACATCGAGCGCGGCTTCGCCAAGCACTGACCAGCCCCCGGAGACCGATCCATGCAACCCACCCGCCGCGACCTGCTCAAGACCTCGACCCTCGCCGGGCTCGGCGCGTCCATCATGGCGGCGACCGGCTGCGGCACGGCCGGGGCCGGAGTGCGCGCCCCCGCCGACACCGCGACCACGACCGCGGGCGGCATCGTGCTGCCGGCGGGGCTGGGTGCGACGCGGCCGCGGCCCGCAGGGCAGCAGCCGGTGCACGCGCTGACCACCAAGCCGCTCGACAAGGTGCGCATCGCCGCGATCGGCTGCGGCGGCCGCGGCTCAAGCCTGATGCAGGACTGCCTGGGCATCGAGTTCGCCGAACTGGTCGCGGTCTGCGATCTGCGCCTGGAGCGCGCCACGGCCATGGCCGAGCGCGTCGCCAAGGCCGGGCGCCCGAAACCCGCGGTGATCGGCGGCAGCGAGGACGCCTGGGAGGCGCTGTGCGCGCGCGACGACATCGACGTCATCTACATCGCCACGCCATGGCACTGGCACGCGCCGATGGCCCTGCGCGCCATGGAGCATGGCAAGCACGCCTTCGTCGAGGTCGCAGCGACGGTCACCGTCGCGGACTGCTGGCGCCTGGTCGACGCCAGCGAGCGCAACCAGCGCCACTGCGTGATGCTTGAAAACTGCTGCTATGGCGAGAACGAGTTGTTCGTGCTCAACCTGGTGCGCCAGGGCGTGCTTGGCGAGCTCAATCACGCCGAGTGCGGCTACATCCACGATCTGCGCGGACTGCTCTTCGACCTCGGCGGCGAAGGCGGCTGGCGACGCGAGTTCCACCGCGAATACGACGGCAACCTCTACCCGACCCACGGCCTGGGGCCGGTGGCGCAGTACCTGGGCATCAACCGCGGCGACCGCTTCGCGCACCTGGTCTCGATGTCCTCGCCGCAGCGCGGCCTGGGCGCGTGGCGCGCTGCCCACCACCCCAACGGTGGTCAGCAGGACGGCGAGACCTACGTGTGCGGCGACATGAACACCACGATGGTCAAGACCGCGCTCGGCCGCACCATCATGGTGCAGCACGACGTGATCAGCCCGCGGCCCTACAGCCGCATCAACGCCTTGTCGGGCACCGGCGGGACCTTCTTCGACTACCCGGCGCGCCTGGCCCTCAATGATCCCAAGGCGCACGGGCTGGCATCCGAAGGCTCGCACGCCTGGCTGTCCGACCAGGACCTGGCGACGATGCGCGCGAAATACACCCACCCGCTGTGGCGCCGGCTGCAGGACCGTGCGAAAGACAGTGGCCACGGCGGCATGGACTTCGTGATGAACTGGCGCCACCTCGACTGCATCCGCAGCGGCCAGACCCCCGACAGCGTGGTCTACGATGCAGCAGCGTGGAGCAGCCTGATCGAATTGACATCGTGGTCGGTGGCGAACGGCAGCATGCCCATCACGGTCCCCGATTTCACACGCGGGCTGTGGCAGGGGCTGCAGCCGTTGGGGATCGTGGTGTGAGGGAAATGCGTGGCTGATGGCTGATGGCTGATGGCTGATGGCTGATGGCTGATGGCTGATGGCTGATGGCTGATGGCTGACAGCCAACCGAACGCTGCGGTCACCGTTGGCACGGCGGCAGAAAACAGTGCACGAGCACTGCGTGCGCAGGCTTGATGTGACACCTGGGCGCGTGGTCGACGACGTCGGACGTCGGACCGCTCTCAGGCGACGGGATTGGCTTCGCTGACCGACTGCGCCTTCTTGATCAGCACCGAGATCGCGGTGAGGATCTGGTCCTTCGAGTACGGCTTGGCCAGGTAGTCGCTGCAGCCGACGGCGCGGCACTTCTCGTCTTCGCCCTTCATGGCGTTGGCGGTCAGCGCGATCACCGGCAGGCCCTTGAGTTTGGGATTGGCGCGGATCGCCTTGGTGGCGTCGTAGCCGTTCATCACCGGCATCATCATGTCCATGAGCACCAGCTTGAAGTGCGCGCGGTCGAGGCGTTCCAGAGCGATGGCGCCGTTGTCCGCGACCTCATAGGTATAGCCGGCCCGTTGCAGCAGAAACGCGATCAGTTTCTGGTTCACCGGATTGTCTTCGACGATGAGGATATCGGGCATGTGGCCCACTCCGGAGGATGGTCCTGGAAGCATACCAGGAAACGGCTTGCGAAGCAATGTCACGATCATGGCCCGGTCCGGCCACGCAACGCCTAACCACCAAGGGAGGGCCCGGGCGCGAAGGGCGCAAGCCCATGGCTGCTTTGCCGGCCGGTGATCAGACCAGTCACGATTTCCGCGGTAACCGGCGTCAGCAGCACACCGTTACGGAAATGTCCGGTGGCCAGGACCAGGCCCGGCCGGACGCGGCCAAGGGCGGGCAGCCCACTGGCCAGGCGCGGGCGCAGACCGGTCCACCGCTCGAGAATCGCGGCCCCGGCCAACGCAGGCAGCAGGCGTCGGGCCCCCGCCGCCAGGGCCTCAATCGCCGCCGGGTCATCGCGGCGGTCGAAGCCGGCGCTGACCATGGTCGCCCCCACCACCACGCCCTGGCCACGGCGCGGCACCAGGTAGGCGTGATGGCTGTGCACGAAGTGGCGCAGCAGGTCATCCGGGGCCTCCAGGCGCAGCATCTGGCCTTTCACCGGTTCACCCGGCAGGTCGAGTCCGGTCAGGCGCGCCAGTTCCGGAGTCCACGCGCCGCTGGCCAGTACCAGCTCATCCGCCGCCAGCCGGGTGCCGTCGCCAATCACCACCCGGCCCGGCTCCAGCCCGGCCACCGCGCAGCCGTAGCGCACCGCCACCCCGGCCGCGGCGCAGGCCCGCACCAGGGCGGCAGTGACCAGCCGCGGATTGACCTGGGCGGCGGGCAGCAGCAGCGCGGCGTCCGCGGCCAAGGCCGGCTCGCAGCTGGCCAGGGCGGCCCGGTCGAGCCACCCGACCGCGACGCCCTGGTCCGCAAGGAACGCTGCGCGCGCCTCTGCCGCGGCCACGTCGGCCGGCCCGCACAGCGGCAGCAGCCCGCCATCAGCGCGGAAATCGAGCGCCGCCGGATCACCCTCCGTCAGTGCGCGCGCGAAGCCATCCCACAGCGCCAAGCTGCCCACGCCCAGGCGCCACAACGGTCCGGCGGCGTCGGCCTCGTGGTGCGGCGCGAGCATGCCGGCGGCCGCCCAGCTCGCCTCGCGCGCCTCAGGCGCGGCGTCCAGCACCTGTACCGCGCAGCCCGCCTGCGCCAGCCGCCACGCGCAGGCCAGTCCGATGACGCCGCCACCGACGATGATGACGCGCGCGCCGCTCACTGATCGTTCAGAAGGTGCCAGAGCTTGTTGGTGAGCAGCGTCATCACGAAGTTCGCGATCATCACCAGCACGCTCGCCTGGACCACGCCGCGCGTGCACGCCTCGCCCACGCCGGTGGCGCCGCCGTGGGTCATCAGCCCGCGCCGGGAGGCGACGATCGCGATGATCGCGCCGAACACGAAGGTCTTGGCCAGACCGGTGGTGACGTCCCAGGTCTTCATGTACTTGGCGGTGTTGAACCAGTACGCGCCGCCATCGGTCTGCCACACGTCGACGACCAGGAAGGCGGCGGCATAGACGCCGACCGCGCCGGCGATCGCCGACAGCACCGGCATCAGGCACACGCAGGCCAGAAAACGCGGCGCCACCAGATACGCGACCGGATCGGTGCCCATCACGCGCAGCGCGTCGAGCTGCTCGGTGACCTTCATGGTGCCGATCTCGGCCGCCATGTTCGAGCCCACCCGGCCGGCGACCATCAGCGCGGTGAACACCGGGGCGAGCTGGCTGGTCAGCGAATAGTTGACCATCGGCCCCGACATCACCTCGGCGTTGAACTTGACCAGCGTGGCGTAGCTCTGCACGCCCATCACCAGGCCGATCGACGCACCGCTGATCACCACCACCGGCAGGCTGAGGAAGCCGATGTGATAGAGCTGGGTGACGATCACTTCGCGGCGCTGGCGATCCTTGAACAGCGCGCGCAGCGCAGCCCAGGTGAGGCTGCCAAGCTGGCCGGTGGCGGTCAGGCCCTCGACGGTCAGGCGTCCGACCAGTGCGGTCGCACCCTTGGCGGTGCGCGCCGGGCGGATGTAGGTGAACGGGTTCAGCAGCGGCACGCCCGGGTTGTAGACCCGGCCGGGCGCGAGTCCATGAACCCCGGCCAGGCCATGAGCGGGATTGCACGCTTGTGGAGGACCCCGCGCCGCGCTAAGCCCCGCCATGGCGCGTCGCGCACTCCGCCTTTGGCTGATCGACGACAGTTCCGAACCGCACGCGGTCGCCGCCGAGACCGCGGCGCGCCTGGGCGGCATCGAGCTCAGCCACTTCCACTCCGGCAGCGAGGCGGTCGAGGCCTTCGCCGGGCTGGCCGCGCAGACCCCCGGCGACCTGCCCGAGGTCGTGCTGATGGATTTCTACCTCGGGGTCAGCGAGCGCGGCGACCGCATCACCGCCGAGCTGCGCCGGCTGGAGCCGCCGGGCGCCGCGGTCACCATCGTCGGCTACAGCAGCGTGCTGTCCGGCAGCCAAAGCATCCTCGCCGCCGGTGGCGATGCGATCGTGCCCAAGCAGCGCACGCCGGACGGCGTCAATCCGAGTCTGAGCCGCTTCCTGCGCGACTGGCGGCAGGTGCGGCGCGGCGAGAGCACGGGCGCCGGCCACTAGTCGCGATACGTCGCGCCCTCACCATGCATCGACTCTAGGAACTCCTCATCCACGAGCCGTCGCTGATAGCACCTTTTATGCTTCACTTTTCAGCGCCAAGATAGCGCTATGAACGTAAGAATTTCGAAACACTAGACCCCATCGACCACGCTTCTTCCGGTTTGCGTGGAAGACGGCGTAATTGGGTGTCGCCTCACACCCACCACGTGGCAGGATAGTAGCGCCAGTATTCTATTTGACTGTATTTCGTCGTGTGGATACAGCCTACAGACTCTCCCGCCCTGCCAATCAGGGTGCTTTTGCGCGTTCCGGATGCCGACCCTCCCACGGGTTAGCCGAAAATCCCGTGGTTGCCGAGGTAAGCCGATGCATCGCAAGACCATACTGCTGGTCGAGGACAACCCTGACGACGAGCTCCTGACCAAGCGGGCGCTGACCAAGAACCAGATCGTGAACCGCCTGGTGGTCGCCCACGACGGCGTCGAGGCGCTCGATTACCTGTTTGGCACCGGCATCCACGCCGGGCGCGACCTCACCGACCAGCCCACGGTGGTGCTGCTGGACTTGAAGCTGCCACGCATCGACGGCCTCGAGGTGCTGCGCCGCGTGCGCGCCGACGAACGTACGCGCATGGTGCCGGTGGTGGTGCTGACCTCCTCCAAGGAGGACCAGGACCTGAAGCGCTGTTACGAGGAGGGCGCGAGCAGCTACGTACGCAAGCCCGTGGACTTCGACGAGTTCATCGAGGCCGTGCGCCAGCTCGGGATGTACTGGCTGGTGCTGAACGAATCCCCGGTCCAGGGCCTGTAAGGCGATGGGTAGAACCATCCGCCTGCTGATCGTCGAGGACGACGAGGACGACGTCGAGCTGCTGCTGCGCGAGATCCGGCGCGGCGGCTTCGAGCCGGAATTCCTGCGCGTCGACACGCCCCAGGGGATGCGCGACGCGCTGCGCCGCGAGTGGGACCTGGTGATCTCGGACTTCAGCATGCCGCAGTTCAGCGCCCCGGCCGCGCTCAAGTTGCTGCGCGACTCCGGTCAGGACCTGCCCTTCATCATCGTCAGCGGCTCGATCGGAGAGGACCACGCGGTGGCCACGCTCAAGTCGGGCGCCGCCGACTTCATCACCAAGGGCATGCTCGGCCGCCTGGTCGGTGCGCTTGAGCGCGAACTGCGCGAAGCCGAGTCGCGGCGCGCGCGGCGCCGCGCCGAGAGCCTGCTCAAGGAGTCCAACGCGCGCCTGCGCACGGTGGTCGCCGCCTCGCCCCTGGGCAAGGTGGTGCTTGACCGCGCCGGCCTGGTGCGCTTGTGGAATCCGGCGGCTGAGCGCATCTTCGGCTGGAGCGAGGCCGAGGTCCTGGGCCAGCCGGTGCGCTTCCTCGGCCCCGACACCGCGGCCGAGTTCACCCTGCTCACCGAGGGCGTCCATGCCGGCAAGTCCTTCACCGCCATCGAGGCGCGCTGGCTGACCAAGGGCGGCGCACCGATCCAGGTCAGTTCGTCGCTGGCACCGCTGCGCAACGACGCCGGCGAGGTCGACAGCCTGCTCGCGGTGATCGAGGACATCACTGAACGCAAGAACCTCGAGCGGCAGCTCTTCCAGGCGCAGAAGATGGACGCCATCGGCAAGCTCGCCGGCGGCGTCGCCCACGATTTCAACAATCTGCTGACCGTGATCAACGGCCGCTGCCACCGCATCCTCGCCAAGCTCCAACCCGAAGACCCGCTGTGGCGCGAGGCCGACATCATCAACCAGACCGGCGAGCGCGCCGCCAAGCTGGTGCGCCAGCTGCTCGCCTTCAGCCGCAAGCAGATCTTCCAGCCGCAGATCCTCGAGCTCAACGTCACCATCAGCGAGATGGGCAAGATGCTCAAGAGCCTGATCGGAGAAGGCGTCGAACTGGTGACCCTGCTGGACCCCGATCTCAAACGCATCAAGAGCAGCGCCGCGCAGCTCGAACAGATCATCCTCAATCTGGTGGTGAACGCCAGCGAGGCCATGCCGCACGGCGGCCGCCTGACCATCCAGACCGCCAACGTGCGCATCGGCGAAGAGGCCGCGCGCGCCAATCCCGACGCGGTGCCCGGCATGCACGTCGCGCTGACCGTCACGGACACCGGCCTGGGCATGGATTCCGCGACCCAGGTGCGCATCTTCGAGCCCTTCTACACCACCAAGGCGCAGGGCTCCGGACTGGGCCTGGCCACGGTCTACGGAATCGCCAAGCACAGCGGCGGCTTCATCACCGTCAGCAGCGAACTCGGCCGCGGCGCCTCCTTCCGGGTGTGCTTCCCCGCCAGCGACGAGGTCAGCGTCGTGCAGCCCGGCAGCGGCCCGCACCGCTGCCTGCTCGGCGCCAACGAGACCATCCTGGTGGTCGAGGACGAGGACGACGTGCGCTCGCTGGTCGTGCAGGTGCTCGAATCACAGGGCTGCCAGGTGATGGCGGCGCGCAACTGGGTCGAGACCTTTAGCCTGGTCAAGAAGCACACCGGGCGCATCAACCTGCTGCTCACCGACGTGGTCATGCCGCAGATGTCCGGCCGCGAGATCGCCGCCAGCCTCGCGCCGCTGTGCCCCGGCATGAAGGTGCTCTACATGTCCGGCTACACCGACAGCGCCATCGTCCAGCACGGCGTGCTCGAACCGGGCATCAAGTTCCTGCAGAAGCCGTTCAGTCCGGACACCTTGGTGAGGACGATTCGGGAGGTGTTGGATGAGGGGTGATGGCTTAGGCGGCTGACAGCCGACAGCAGATAAAACAGGAGGGATGGAGACGCGGAGATCGGAGGAGGGAGCCTGGGGGCGGGGCCCAGCCATAGCTGGGATGTGGGGCGTGATCGACGCGGCTCGCGAACCTCGATCGTCCTAGCCTCCAGTGGTCCTCATCCGATCTCCGTGTCTCCATCCCTCCTGTTCTATCCGTTGTCGGCTGTCGCTGTCCGATGTCGTCCGGCCGCCCCTACCCCAACCACACCATCACCCCCGCCTGCGCCAGTCCGATCACAGCGCCCAGCAGCAAACCCCACCATTCGATGGCGCGGAATTCCCGGCTGGCGATGCGGTTGACCATGGTCTCGAGGCGGTCGAGGTCGAAGGCGGCGAGGTTGTCGCGCGCGATGCGGCCGACGTCGATGCGCTCGCGCGCCACGGCCTTGAGCTTGGCGATGATCCCGGGCTGGGCGGCGACCAGCTCGGTGAGCACGCTCTCGCGGATGCCGGCGATGCGCTCGGGCGTGACCAGGCCGCCGATGAACGGCAGCTTGCGCAGGTCCTCGAGCTTCGCCGCGATGGCGCGGTCGAGCGGCTCGGCGAGGTGCGGCACCAGATCGATGCCGTCGAGCCCTTTGAGCAGATCGTCGGGCCGCACCAGTTCGTCACCAACCACCTGGCCGATGCTCTCCGCGAGCTGCTGCTGGCGGCGCGGCAGCAGGCCCTGCAGGCCGAGGCGCGGCGTGCGTGGGTGGAACAGCATCTTGATCGCGACCCAGTTGGTCACCCAGCCGATGCCCCCGCCCAGCACCGGCATCATCACCCATGGTACCCAGTTCATGCGCTGCTCCTGTTCCCGCCCAGAGATCTCGCGGGGCCGCCTTCATGGCCGGATCCGACGCCCGGTCAACGCCCGGCGCGCCAACGGGTTCCCCCTGGCGACCCCGTCTGACCCCCTAGGCTGTGGCCCATGAGCACCCATTCTTCCCAGCGCATGCCCGCCTCCGCCTCCGGCCCGGTGCCGATCGTCGTGCATGGCGCCGCCGGCCGCATGGGCCAGCGCATCCTCACGCTGGCGGCCAACGATCCCGCCTTCCGCGTCGTCGCCGGCGTCGATCGCGTGGTCGGCCGGCTGCGTGACCTGGGCATCCCCAGTGACGCGCCGCTGCTCACTGAGATGCCCATCGAGAAGGGCGCGGTGGTCATCGACTTCAGCCATCCCGGCAGCTTCAAGGCGCTCGCCGCGCACTGCGGCACGCATGGCATGCACCTGGTCAGTGGCACCACCGGCATCGCCCCGCTCGAGATCGAGGAAGGCATCGCCGCGGTCGCCAAGCAGGCCGCCGTGCTCTACGCGCCGAACATGAGCGTCGGCGTCAACGTGGTGTTCCGCATCGCCGCGCAGATCGCACGCACCCTTGGCCTGGACTACGACATCGAGGTGGTCGAGGCGCACCACAACCAGAAGGTCGACGCGCCCTCGGGCACCGCCTTCGGCATCACCGACGCGATCTGCGCCGCCACCCACCGCACGCGCACCGATCTGGTGCACGGCCGCCAGGGCCAGACCGGCGCGCGCCGCAAGGGCGAGATCGGCGTGCACGCGCTGCGCATGGGCGACGTGGTCGGCGACCACACCGCCTACTTCGTCGGCAATGGCGAGCGCATCATGATCAGCCACGTCGCGCACAGCCGCGACATCTTCGTGAAGGGCGCGCTGCGCGCCGCCACCTTCATCAGCCGCCAGAAGCCCGGCCGCTATTCGATGGAGCACGTGCTGGGGCTGTGAGCGGCGCCGCGCGTCCCGCGATCCGCGCGCTGACCGTCGACGCCGCCGGCACGCTCATCGTCCCCGACCCTGGGGTGGGCGCGGTCTACGCCGAGGTCGCCGCCGCCTGCGGCCTGGTGCGCGATCCAGACGAGCTCGAACGCGCCTTCCCCGCCGCCTTCGCCGCGACGCGTGCGCGCTGGGGCGTGCCCTACGGCGCCGACGACCGCGATGCGCTGCGCTTCTGGGCCGCGGTCATCGAGGCGACCTTCGCCGAACCGCTGCCTTACGAACTGGTGTGCGAGCTCTACGACACCTTCGCCACGGCGCGCCGCTGGCGCGTGCTGCCCGGGGCACGCGCATTGTTCGCGCTGGCCGCCCGGCGCGAGCTGCCGCTGGCGGTGGTCTCAAACTTCGATTGCCGGCTTGAGCCACTGCTGCATGCGCTGGAGCTCGGTCCGTGGGACGCGCTGGTGGTCAGCACCGAGATCGGCGCGGCCAAGCCCGATCCGGCGCCGCTGCACGCCGCCTGCGCCGCCTTGCGCGTGACCCCGGCCGAGGTCCTGCATCTGGGCGACAGCGCCCGCGAGGACGGCGGCATGTGCGCCGCGGCCGGCGCGCGCTGGTTGGAGATAGACCCCGCCGTGGGCATTCCCATCGCCCGGCTCACGGCCATGCTCGACGCCCCACCGTGACCGCTCCCGCGCCCGCTCCCTCCACCGGCCACCCCACCGGTACCGCCCCCTCGCTTGCCGTGGCCGTGCGCCTGCCCAACTGGGTGGGCGACGTGGCGATGGCGCTGCCCGCGCTCGCGCTGCTGCGCGCGCACGGCCACCGCCTGCACCTGTTCGGCCGCGGCTGGGCGCGCGACCTGCTGGCCGGCACGCCCGACACCGTCAGCGCGTTGCCCACGGGCGGCGCGGCGGTGCGCGCGGCGGTGCGCGCCGCGCTGCGCGCCAGCGGCGCGCGCGATGGCCTGCTGCTCACCAATTCGTTCTCCAGCGCCTGGCAGATGCGCCGGGCGGGGGTGCGCGCCACCGGCTACCGCGGCGATCTGCGCGGCCTGCTCCTTGCCCAGGCCCTGCCGCGCCCACGCGGTGGGCACGAGGTCGAGGCCTTCTGGGCGCTGGCGCGCGCGCTGTGCGCACGGCTCGCGCCGGATGCGCCCGCCGCTGCCGCCGCTCCGCCCGCGACCCTCGCGCTGCCGCTCGCTGCTGCCCATCGGAGCGCCGCAGAGACCGCCCTCGCCAACGCAGGTCTGCGTGCCGGCGAACCCTACAGCGTGCTCTGTCCGCTCGCCGTCGGCACGGTGCGCGGCCAGAGCAAGCAATGGCCGTCGTTCCCGCTGCTCGCACGGCTGTGCGCCGAGCACGGCGCGGTGGTCGCGTGCCCCGGCCCCGGCGAAGAGGCGGCCTGCGCCGCGGCGCTGCCCGGCGCGACCCTGCTGCCCGGCCTGGGCCTGGGCGCCTACGCCGCGGTGCTGGCCGGGGCGCGCCGGGTGGTCGCCAATGACTCCGGCCCCATGCACCTCGCCGCCGCCGTCGGCGTGCCGGTGCTCGGCATCTTCGGCGTCACCGCCCCCGCCCGCACCCGCCCCTGGTCCGCGCTCGGCGCCAGCGTCGGCGACGGCCGCGGCTGGCCGGCGGTGCGCGCGGTGTGGGAGGCGGTCCAGCGCCTGCCAGCCGCCGCGCGCGAGGATGGCCTGCCATGAGACCCATCCTGATCGTCGGCGGCGCGCCGCGCATCGCGGTCGACGCGGTGCGCCACCTGACCATGGCGGCGAGCGGCGCCACGGCCGTGGCCCTGCGCGCGCGCCTGGTGGCCGCCGGCGCCGGCGCGGCGCTGCTGCTGAGCGGCGACGCCGCACCCGGCATCGCGGAGGCGCAGCGCTTCGCCGACCGCCCCGCCCTGGAAGCCGCGCTGCAGGCCTGGATCGCCGACCACCCGGACGGCGTGGTGGTGATGTCGGCCGCGGTCAACGACTACGCGGTGGCCGCGGTCGAGCTGCACCAGGGTGGCGCGGTCCGCACCTTCCCACCGGGCGCCAAGATCCCGTCGCAGGGCGACGAACTGGTCATCCGCCTGCGCCCGGCGACCAAGCTCATCGACCGCTTCCGCGCCTGGGGCCTGCGCGGCCACATCGTCGGGTTCAAGTACGAGGACCGCGCCACCGTCGTAGCCGGCGCCACGGCGCTGCTCCAGCGCACCGGCGTGGCGCTGGTGGTGGCCAACAGCCTGTGCGGCACCCTCCAGGCCCTGGTCGATGCCGGCGGCGAGCGCGCCTTCCCCGACCGCGAGGCCCTGCTCGACGCGCTCTGTGCGCGTATCCTCGCGCTCGCGGCGTGACGCGCCTGCGGGTCCATGCGGACCGTCCCCAAGGGCTGGTGGAGGGTCACTCGGACGGCTCCCAGTGACCGGCTGTCGCCTCAAGTAGGCCCCATCGTGGCCGATACTGCCATGCGGCCCAGGTGCGGGTCCGGGGAGGCCTCATGGACGCAGCGGAACAGGGCCCAGCGCAGGAGCGCCTCGACCAGGCAGAGAAGCGGCTCGCCGCGCTCGCCGACCTGGGCGTCGACATCGCTGCGCTGCGCAGCCAGCTCGCCTTCGCCCGCACCCGCCTCGCCGAAGACCATCCCGAAGAGGTCGCCGGCATCTGCGACGAGGTGCTGGCCACCGCGCGCCGCCTTACCGCCGGCGCGCCCGCCGGCGACGGGCGCGTCCGCAGCGCGCGCTTCACCCGCGACCAGTTCGCCGAAGAGCTGCGCAATGTGCTCAGCCACGGCATGCTCGCGCAGCTGCTCGCCGAACAGCGCCAGGGCCCCGACCCGCGCGTCGAAGGACGCCTGCAGGCACACGAACAGGCGCTGCGCGCCGCGCTCGCGGAAGGCCTCGCCGAGGAGGGCCGCGCGCGCAGCCAGCTGGCCAGCGACCTGAACGAGCTGCGCGAGGCGCAGCGCACTGCGCGCGAGGAACTGCTCGCCCTCGACCAGGCGCGCCGCCAAGGGCAGGGTGAGTTGCGCCAGCTGCTCAGCGACCTGCGCCGCGAGCGCGGCAACGTCACCCCGGTCGCAGCGCCGGCCAGCGCCGCCCCCGTCGCCGCCGCGGCGCTCGACGTCGCTGCGCTCACCCAGGCCATGCGCGCCGCGCTCGAGGCCGGCGCCACCCGCCAGGAACAGCTGGTCGGCGGCCTTGAGCGCGGCCTCGCCCAACTCGGCGAGCGCCTCGCCACGGCGGTCGACGCCATGCGCCAGCCGCCAGCTGCCGCCCCTGAGGCGCTCAGCGCGATGGTGCGCCAGCAGCCGTCGAGCATGCGCACGCAGCGCGTCGATCCCCCCAGCATGCGCACCACGGCGCTGCCCGCGCCGGCCACCGGCAGCCTCCACCTCGAGCTGCCCGACACCGCCGACGTGGTCGCCGAGGACGCGGACATGGTCGTGATGGACGACGAACCGCACGACCTGGCCATGCTGGCGGGGGATGAGTCCGTCCACGCTGCTGCGCAGTCCGTCCCGACTCCTGCAGCGGTCGCGCCCGCGAGCGCGGCCAACGACTACATGGATCTCGAGTTGATGACCCTCGGCGGCGCGCCGCGGGGTGACGCCCCAGCCGTCACGAACCCCACGGCGGCGGCGTCCGCGCCGGCCATGGGCATGGGCGCCGAGTCCGCCTCCGCGAGTGGCCGAGACGCGGCGCGTGCGCCAACCCCGCCGGTCGCGGACGGCGACCTCGTGCTGAGCGACGAGCCGTCGGCTGCGGCGCACGTCCCGGTCGCAGCGACCCGGATGGACGCCTTGGACCTAGTCGGTGAGCCGCCCGTGGGTGAACACCAGACCACCAGGTCGTACCATGCCGCTTCGACCCGCACCGAGAAGCCCGTCGCCGCCGCAACGGGCTCGGCCGCGCTGCGTGCTGCGGTCACCGCCGCGGTCGCGGCCCAGCTCGCGGAGCACCTCGGCGACGCTGCCGGCTTCGACGAGGCGCGCGTGCGCACGCTGATCGCCGAGGACGCCGAGCGGCGCCAGGCGACGCCCCCCGGTGGCACCCGCACCGGCCCCGGCGCGCGCGGCGATGGCGGGTCGCGCATGACCGACAGCGAGATGCGCCAGACCCTGGTGCGCCTGCTGCCCGAGGTGCTGCGCGATGAACGCGTGCGCCAGCCGCTGCTCGCGCTCATCGCCCTGGAGGCGGTCGGCAATCCCGGCGCGCTCGGCGAACTGACCGGGCTGCGCTCCTTCCTGCGCCGCGAGCTGACCATCGCGGCCGGCGAGCTGTCCCACGACAGCGCCGGGGTCTGAGGTGGCGCGTGCGGGCCTCGGCCCGGAGCACGGCCGGACGGGGCCCGAACCGCGTGCCCCGCAGCCGTCGGCAGGAGCCCCGGCGAGCCCTGGAATTTTTCACGACGGGCGCATAGTGCAGCGCATGGAGCGTTCACCCCAGCGGGTCCCGACCGATCTCGCCGAGCGCATCCCGCTAGGCATTTGCACGTTCGCGGGCGATGACAAGCTGCTTTTCGCCAACGCCCACGCGCGCCGGCTGCTCGACGCGCCGGTGCCGCGCGGCGAACTGCGCCGCGACCTCATCGCGCGGCTCGGCGAGGGCTGCTCGGGTCTGTTCAATCTGACGCCAGGCCAGCGCCTGGTGGTGCCGGTCGCCGGCCGCCTGCTTGAGGTCGACTGCCAGGAGACCGACAACAGCGGCTTGCTCTGGGTGGTCAGCGACCAGAGCATCGAATTGCGTCTGCGCGCCCAGCTCGCCGAAGAGGCGAGCTTCCTGGCGCACAGCCACGAGGCCTTCCTGGTCGTCGACCTGGGCGGCACCATCCGCTACGCCAACGAGTACTGCGAGCGCGAGCGCGGCTTCCCGCCCGGCGGCATGGTCGGGCTCAAGCTCGCCGAACTCGAGAAGCCCTGCGGCGCGACCTACGAGAACCCCACCGATCTGCGCGAGGCCGACCTGCAGGTGCGCCTCAGCGAAGTGGTGCGCGGCGGCGGCGTCTACCGCTACAACGCCTGGCACCACCACCGCGACCGCGCCGCGCGCCACCCGGTCGAGGTCAACATGCGCCCGCACCGGCTCAGCACCGAGACCGTGGTGCTGACCACCGCGCACGACGACAGCCGCCGCCTGATGCACCTCCAGGCGCTGTCCCAGGCCAAGGGCGAGGCCGAGGCCGCGAACCGCGCCAAGTCCGCCTTCCTGGCCATCACCAGCCATGAACTGCGCACGCCGCTGACTGGCATCATCGGTTTCTGCGAACTCCTCCAGCTCGAGCGCAGCGACGAGAACCCGCAGGCGCAGAAGTACCTCAAGCTGATCGCCGAGTCTTCGCACTCGCTGCTGGCGATCATCAACGACATCCTCGACTTCTCGAAGATCGAATCGCGCACCCTTGAGATCCGCCCGGTGCGCGTCGACGCCGAGCAGGTTCTGGACATCACCGCCCAATTGTGGAAGGAGCGCGCCGCGGCGCGCGGCCTCAAGCTGGTGCGCCGGGCGAGCGTGGGCGAGCGCATCGAACTGGTCAGCGACCCGCTGCGCTTGCGCCAGATGCTCGACAACATGGTCGGCAACGCGATCAAGTTCACCGAGCGCGGGCGCATCGAGATCGGCATCACCTACCAGCCCGACCTGGTCGAGTTCAGCGTCAGCGACACCGGCTGCGGCATCAGCCAGGCCGCGCAGGCCAACCTCTTCCAAGCCTTCTGGCAGGCCGCCGACGCCACCACGCGCGCCGCCGGCGGCGCCGGCCTCGGATTGTACATCTGCCGCAACCTCGCCGATCTGCTGGGCGGCAGCGTGTGGCTGGCGGACAGCTCCACATCCGGCAGCACCTTCAAGCTGGCGCTGCCGCTGATCTGTACCGGGCGGTTCAATGCGCGGGTGCGTACGTCGGGGATGTGGGTGCGGGGGCCGCGGGTGGGGGAAGGGCTGGGTTAGGGCGCAGCCGTCGGGTGGAAGCGCACGATGGCGGCGATGGCCGCGGCCCGCACCGCCTCGTCGACGTCGCCGAGTCGGGCGAGCAATGCTGCGTCTACAGCCTGGTCCCCGGCGTCCGCCACGGCGGCGATGGCCGCGCTCCGCACTGCAGCGACCGGATCGTCGCAGGCGGCGACCAGCGCGCTCACGGCCGCCGGCGCGTGGACACCCGCCAATGACCTGGTCGCGAGCACGCGGGCCGACGGACCATCGCCATCGGCGCGGGAGGCCAGCACGGCGGCTAGCGCAGCGACCGCACCCGGCGCCGCCGAGTGGGCGAGGCCGGTGATGGCCTCCGCGCGCGTCAGCTCGTCCCACGTACGCTCGTGAACCATCTCGGCGAGGGCTTGCTGGATACGCGGCCCGGATAGTGCGGCGAGCACACGGACGACATCGCGACGCGATGGCCCCGGTTGCGGCGCGAGCGCGACCAGCAGCCATGGGACGGCCGGCTCCAGGCAGCCGGGTTCGGCGGACGCGAATTCGAGCAGGGCATCGCCCGCGTTCAGGCGCACGTCCTCATCCGCATCGATGAGCAGCTCCGCGACCTTCCTGGCGCACTCGCCAGTGCCGAGCGTGCGCAGCAGGCCGATCCCGAAGATACGCATCCCCGCGTCCGGATGCGCGAGCAGCGTCACCACGACCGCCGCCGCCGGGCGCGCCTGGCCGGCAGCACGAAGGCGCTCGGCCATCAACCACGCGTCCGGGCCATCGTACTCCCCCACCACGCCCGCCGGGGCCGGTGGCGAGTTCCGCGGATCGCAGCCGGAAAGCACTGGTCCAAGCCCCGTCCAATCGCTGTTGGACGCCAGCCAGTCCAGCAGCACCTTCCGCTCCTGCCCCTGCGCCCCAACCAGCGCCGCGATCACCAGGGGCGTGGCCGCGGCCGCGTGAATCTCTGGCAGCGCACTGCGCGCCGCCTCGCGCAGGTTGAGGTCGGGATCCCCGAGCATGCCGAGCAGCGGCGCCATCGCCGCGTCGTAGGGATGGTGGGCGAGGCAGGTGGCGGCGATCCAGCGCACCCGTGCATCGGGATGGTCCAATGCGCTGGTGAGCCCCGCGCCCGGCGCGCCCGGCCAATCGCGCAGACGCCGGTCCAGGACATCATCGTACTGGGCCTGCACCGCCGCCGCGCGCAGCAGCGGGTCGAGCCATGGAGAATGCTCCTCGACCCACTCAGGGGCCCAGCGCGGCAGCTGCCACCACAGCAGGGCTGCGACTCCCATCAGGCCGCTCAGCACGACGCCGCCTGCGATCGCCCAGCCCGCGGGTGCCCACCGACCGGACAGCATCACCCCAGGCGTCGTCACCCGAACCACCATAGCCCTGGCGTGGATTCCGCACCCGCGGCCACCGCGTCATCACTTCCCGCTGCGTGCCGCATCGTGTCAATGATCGCCGCGTTCCCGGATGGTCAATGGACACCGCGAAACGGCAATGCCTGCGCTCTCGGCGGGATCTGGGGCAGAGGGCGCTGCGATGGGACGGCCAGCACCACGCGGTGGCGTGTGCGGCCCGCTCTGCAGGTACCGCGAGATCAGGGCGCTGCATGTTCGTCAGCCGGCGCAGGTGCACCAGCTGGCGCGGTCGGTGCCGGAATGGTTCGGCGGTCCGCGTCGCGGCGGCCGGCCATCGCGGCAAGCACTGCGCGCTGCGCAGTGTCGAGCGGCATATCCACGGCGGTCAGTTCATCGTAGGCACTCATCCACAACGGGATGACCGCGGCCGGCTCCTCCGCCAGCGCCACATCGCGCTCAGCACCCGCGACCAGCGCGACCAGCGCCGCGATGCCTGGCGGGTGACGGCGCGCCGCGATGCTTTCGACGGCGGTGTCCCGTACCGCTTCGTCCGAGTCGCGGAGGCGCGCGATCATGGCGGCGTCGACGTTCGGGTCATCCGCTTCAACCAGGCCCGCGACCGCTTCGAGGCGAACCTCCGCGACCGCGTCGGTGCACGCCTCGAGCAGCGCGCGTTCGGCGGATGCGGTGCGAGCGCCGCCCAGGCCTCTGGCCGCGAGCTGGCGCGCCGGCAGGCCGTCGCCCGCGCCGTCCGCCAGCACATCGATGAGCAGGGCAAGGACCTCGGGAGCGGTGGGGCGGGCGAGTCCTTCGAGGGCCTTCAGGCGCGTCGGCGCGTCCCAATCACGCGACCGCACGCAGGCGGCGAGTGCATTCTGGGCACGGATCCCGGCAGCGGCGGCAAGCACGCGCGCCACCTGCAACCGCTCCGGACCTGGCTGCGGCGCGAGCTGGCGGACCAGCAGCGGCACGGCCGCCGCCAAGCAGCCCGGCGTCTCGGCGGCGAGCTCGAGCAACGCATCCCCGGCGGCCGTGCGGACCTGGGCATCAGCGTCGACCAGCCGCTCCGCCACGCGCGGCACCTGCCGCGCGGCGCCCAGCGCGCGCAGCAACTCGATGCCCACGCAACGCCAGTCCGCCTGGGCGTGCGTGAGCAGCGGCACGATGCCCGCCGCCGCCCGCTCGCCCTGGCCGCTGTCGTGCAGGCGCTCGACCATGGCCCAGACCGCCTGATCGAAATCGGAGGTGGAGTGCCGATAGCGCCGGGGCACCGGCACCGGATCGAGCCGGAGCGCACCCACCGGGTCCATGCGCTCCACCACCAGGCGCAATCCCGACCAATCGCCTTTTTCAGCGAGCCAGCCGATCAGCAGCGCGGCCGCCGCGACGTCGGCATGCGGCAATGCGGCCATCACCTGCGCGGTGTCTGCCTCCTGCGCGATCTGGCTCACCGCGTAGGCGGCGGCTTCGCGCAGCTCAAGGTCCGGCTCGCCGATATTGCGTAGCAGGGGCGCCAGCGCCGCTGCATCCGGGAACGAGGCCAGGCAACGCGCCGCGATCACCCGCACGCGCAGGTCTGGGTGGTCGAGTGCCCGAATCAGCGTCGGTGTGATCGGGTCCGGCCAATGGCTCAGGCGCGGCCAAATGATGTCGTCTCCAAGCTCGTGCGTAGTCTCGCTGCGCACGGCCGCCGCGCGCAGCACGGGCTCCAGCCACGGCGACCGCCGCTCGACCCAGACCGGGGCCCAGCGCGGCAGGAAGGTCCACAGCACCGCCGCTACCGCCAGGAGCCCGGCCAGCATCGCTGTGCCGGCAACCACCCAGCCGGCAACATGCCGGCTGCCACCCGCCGTCGGCGGATTCGCTGTCGCTGGGCGCTGGACCATACCGTACCTTCGCCACCGGCCGATGGGGTCAACCGCCGATGAGCGGGTGCAATCCGCGGGCCACGGGCCACGGGCCGCGCGCGGCGCGTCATCCCGCAGGCTCCCGTCCTTGCAGCGGCGCGGCGTCGCGAAAGCACTGTCCCGGCGGCGAGCCGCCAGCCGACGGGTGGTCGGCGGCCGCCGCCCGAGGTCATGGCTGCACCAGGAAGGGCGTGGCGGTTGGCGAGGTGGCGCGCAGTTCAGCCGTTCTCCTCATCCGGTCGACTTCGGCCATACGGGACCGCGCGGCATCGAGCACCGCCCGCTGCGCGGCGTCGAAGGTGCAGGTGCTGCAGTACAGCAGACGGTCCGCAGCGGTCCACCAGGGCTGCCGCTCCGCGACCGACAGGAACATGGGCATCGGGCCATGCTCGGCCGCGGCGATGAGGGCGATCAACGCGGCCACGCCCGCCGGCCGGCCGTGGTTCGCGATCAGGCTGATCGCCTCCCACCGGACCTCCTCGTCCGCATCGGTCATGGCGGGAAGCGCGAGGCGATCGGCTTCGAGATCGCACATGGGCCGGAGCGCCCGCAGCGCACTGGCACGCACCCTCGCTGCTGGATCGGAACACGCCGCGACCAGCGCCGGCGGCGCCGCGGTGGAAAGCCCCAGGCCCAGCGTGCAGGCCGCGGCCACTCGTATCTGCACGTCGATCTCGGCCCGGGGGCCGGCGAGCGCCTCGCACATGGTCGTGACGAATACTGGATCCGTGCAGTCACGGAGATGACGGATGGCGGAGCAGCGGGTTTCCGGGTCCCAGGCGCGCGCGCGCAGCAGGCGGATCAGACTCTGTTCCACCTGCAGGTCCCGCACGTTCTCCAACACCCGCACGACCTCCTTCCGGCTGGGACCAGATCGGGGCTCCAGAAGGCGGAGCAGCGCGGGCACCAGCGCCGCGGTGGCACCTGGGGCGGTTTCATCGAGCCCGCACAGCACCGCTCCGGCATATTCCCGCACCTTCCCGTCCTCATCGACCAGGCGCGGGACGAGCGCTGGGAGCTCGTCCCGCGCACCCAATCGCGCGATGATCCACACCGCTGCGATCCGCCAGGCCGGCCTGGAGGACGCCAGCAGCGGCCGGGCCTCGGCGCAGATCACCGCGCGGTCTCCAGTGCCGCGCATGCGGTCGAGCAACGCGCCGAAGTCGAAGCGCGTGTAGTCGCCGTCATAGTCCCGCTGAAAGAACACCTTTGCCACTGGCAGGAGGGCGTGGCGGCCGCCGTGTGCGCACAACCAGTCCAGGAGCGGCTCCTCATCCACTCCAGTTGCTCCAGCGTGCGCGAGACCAGCCACCACCGCGGGCGTGGCCCCGGGGTCATCGACCGCATGGAGCGCCCGCTCGGCCGTCCCGGCCTCGTCCAGGTGGTCAGCATCCATCAGCTCGATCAGTCGCGGCGCTGCTGGTCCGTAGCTTATGTACTGCAACCCTTCGAGCGCGAGCAAGCGGATGTCGAGCACGCTGTCGTGCAGTCCAGCCTCCAGCCCAGGACCGGCGCGCTGCCCGAGCGCACGGATCCGCACGGCGAATCCGCTCGAGGGTTCCTGCAACGTGTAACGCAGCTGCCGCTCGGCGCGCAGCATCGGCCCCACCCACGGAGAGTGCTGGACCACCCACTCCGGCGCCCATTCCGGCAGGCAATACCAGGACACACCCGCCGCCACGGTCATCAGAATGCCCAACACCGCCGCGGACGCGACCAGCCAAGCGACGACGCGACGACGTTGTGCCGCGTTTCCCGCCGCAGCCGCCCACGTCACCACCGCCTGATTGCCATCTCCCGTCGAGCGCTTGCCCATGCCGTACATTCGCCAGCGGCGTCGACGGTCAATCCCTGCTTCGAATGTGCATGAATCGCCTACGGACCGCGATTCCTGCCGGTCGGCATCGCTGGTGGATTCGCGGGCTCAGGCCGGCAGGAATCGCGGACCGTAGGCGATGAGATTTATAACGCGTCAAGTCCCAGGGCTCACGCCCTGGGCTAGCTTCTGCCGCCCGCTCCGCGGGCTCATCCACGGTGACGCAGCGGTGCCCGCGTGACCGCCTGTCTCTCGTTCCCGACCCGGTGTCCTATGCCTCGTGCCTCGCGCCTCGCGCCTCGCGCCTCGCACTCCGCACACCGCACCTACCTTCCCCTCAGAACTGCCCCGCCCGCGCGATCGCCAGCAGCGTCGCCCGCGCCTTGCGCAGGGTCTCTTCATACTCGCTCGCCGGCACGCTGTCCGCGACCACGCCGGCGCCGGCCTGCACGTGGACCTCGCCGTTGGCGATGATCGCGGTGCGCAGGGCGATGCAGGTGTCGAGGTTGCCGCGGAAGTCGAGGTAGCCGACCGCGCCCGCGTATGGCCCGCGCTTCACCGGTTCGAGCTGGTCGATGATCTGCATCGCGCGCACCTTCGGCGCGCCGCTGACGGTGCCGGCGGGGTGGCAGGCGCGCAGCGCGTCGAGCGCGTCGAGGTCGTCGCGCAGCTCGCCCTCGACGTGGCTGACGATGTGCTGGACGTGGCTGTAGCGCTCGATGACCATCTTCTCGGTCAGGTGCACCGTACCCGGCTTGCACACCCGCCCGACGTCGTTGCGGCCGAGGTCGATGAGCATGGTGTGCTCGGCGACCTCCTTGGGATCGGCGAGCAGCGCCGCGGCGAGGCGCTCGTCCTCCTCCGCGGTCTGGCCGCGCAGCGCGGTGCCGGCGATCGGGCGCACTGCGACACGGCCCTGATCGACGCGCACCAGCAGCTCGGGGCTGGCGCCGACCAGCGCGGCCGGACCGTGCTTGAGGAAGAACAGGTACGGGCTGGGATTCAGGCTGCGCAGGCTGCGGTAGATCTGGAAGGGCGTGACCGCGCACGGCGCGGACAGGCGCTGGCTGAGCACCACCTGGAAGGCGTCGCCCGCCTTCACGAACTCCTGGATGCGGCCCACGGCCGTCTCGAAGTCGGCCTGGCTGGTGTGCGCGCGGTAGACCGGGTCGCTGCCCGGCACCGGCTCGACCAAGCGCATCGACGCGGGTTTCTCGAGGCGCATCTGCATAGCGTCAAGCTCGCGCTCCGCCGCGGCGTAGGCGTCCACGACCGTGGCGCCGCCGCTGAGATCGAGGTGGGTGATCAGCAGCAGGTGGTTGTAGCTGTGGTCGAAGACCAGCACGGTGTCGTAGCGGCACAGGTGCAGGTCGGGCAGTCCAAGCAGGTCCGGCGGGCAGTGCGGCAGCGGTTCGCTGCTGCGCACGGTATCGTACGACCAGTAGCCGACCAGCCCGCCCGAGAAGCGCGGCAGGCCAGGCAGGTGCGGGCTCTTCAGCTTGGCCGCATAGGCGCGCACCGCTGCGTGGGGATCACCGGCCAGCGCCTCGGTCGAGCCGTCCTGGCGGTGCAGCACGACCTGCCGCAGGTCGCCGACCAGGCGCGCCCGCGGCCGGCAGCCCAGCATGCTGTAGCGCGCGACCCGCTCGCCGCCAACCACGCTCTCGAAGAGGAAGGCGTAGGGTTCATCCTGGAGGCGTGCCAGCGCGCCCACCGGGGTGAGGTCGTCCGCGACCAGGCGGCGCACCACCGGGATGAGGGTGAAGCCCTGGTCGGCGAAGGTCTGGCAGGCGGTGCGGTCGGGGGTCATGGCTGTGGAGATGGGCTGGCGGGGGGTGCGGTGGCAGAGGGAGGACGGGCAGCAGATGGCAGAATTGCGGGTCCGAAAGGCAGGAGACGATAGTCCGGGCCAATGGTATCGACACGCAACAACGGCGTTCGGGCTGGTCGTGCCACCCTACCGGCGGCTGGCAAAAGTCGAACCCCGTCCGGGCGGCGGAACTCGGGATGTGACAGGCGAATCCCACGATTCTCCAGAGGCTGGCGTCGAGCGACACGCCCCGGTTCGACCCCCCTGACACACTGTCGGGAAAAAAGACAATTGAATCAGTTTGCCTGCTATCCATCATTCGCGCCTGATCAGCGGAGCAGCTGGCGGACGGCGGGGTCATCCCCATCCCACACGCCGTACGTTTCGCCTGCCTCGACCGTCAGCCCTGTGTGGGGGTTGATGGTGCCGCTGGAAACGCTTCACCCCCTTAGGAGGGTTTCACGTGAATCTTCGTCACCTTGTGCCCGTTATGGGCGTCCTCGCCATCACCGCTGGTTCCAGCGTCTTCGCCGAAGACAAGGGCCCGAGCGTCTCGTTCTCCGGCTGGTCTGATAACTTCATGACCGTCAGCAACGCGAACAACCCGCAGAACAACGCTGCCACCGCCAAGAATGACAAGGCCACCGAGGTCGGCTTCGCCACCACGGAGAGCCTGAAGGCCAACGTCAAGATCGGCGATGGCGTCACCGGCAAGATCAACCTCTTCCTGCACCCGACCGGCAACAACGCCAGCACCGTTGATATCCGCGAAGGCTACATGGCGTGGGCGTTCAACCCCGACTGGACCTTCACCGCCGGCAAGTACATCAACCACATCGGCTGGCTGTCGCCCGAGCCCACCGGCCTGTACACCCCGAATGCCTCGCTCATCGGTTACCAGAGCGGCGTTGCGGCTGGCTCGGTTGCCGGCCAGGCCCGCCTCTACGGCTACGCCAACGACGTCACCGGTATCAACTTCGCCTACGCCTCCAAGGACACCCCGCTGAGCGGTTCAGTCCACCTCGTCAACGGCTACTTCAACGGCGGCGATGCCAACAGCATCGGCCCCGTGAGCAGCCTGGGCGCTGGCAATGCCAACAAGCCGACTACCCGCGAGAACGCGGATCTGGGCTACGGCCTCGATCTGACCTTCGCCCTCCCGAAGGACATGGGTTACATCGACTTCGACTTCGCCTACGACCCCCACGGCGGTTCGAATGCCGGGAATACCGTCGGTCCCGTGACCACCGGTCTCGGCGGCGACGTGCTGCTGCTCGGCCTCAACGCCACGCTCAAGCCCGCTGAAGGCTGGCTGCTCGGCGCTGAAGTGATCTACACCCAGACCGGCAAGGGCAAGAACAGCGCCAAGACGTCGGTCGACAACTCGGATTTCACCACCACGCAGGGCATGCTGCTGGCGAATTACGCCCTGCCCAAGGGTTCCGTGTCGATCCCGGTGTCGCTCACGGCGCTCGCTCAGATCTGGCAGGACAAGTTCAAGACCGGCGCTCCCGGCCTTGGCGCCAATGGCACCGGACCCGGCGCGCGCGAGATCGCCGTGGCCGTGCTGACCAACCCGACCAGCTCGGCGAACTTCGGCCTCAACGCCGAACTCGCGTTCACCAGCTTCGACAGCAAGGTGGCCGGCACGGACAAGGTCAACGCCACGATCTTCTCGATCGAGGCGCTCATCGCGTTCTGATTCCGAACTCCGACGGTTTCGACCGTTTGATTTCTGCGGCCCCCGGTGGAAACACCGGGGGTTGTTGTTTTTCTGCTTCTCGGCGCGCACCTGGGCCTTGATCACCCCTCGGGCACGCCCGCTACGGTGGACCGATGCCGTTCTCGGAAGTGGCTGCTCGCCCGCTGCGCCATTCAGCATTAAGCGCATCATTCGCTCTCTATTTGACCATGGAGCCACGACCAACCCTCGGGTAGTGCTGCACGGGTGTGCACATCCGGCCATTTCCCCTCGGCACCATAGTTGCACTGCAGCCGCGGATCCTGGGCGCATCTCCTGATGGGGATGGCGGCCTCCAGCCCCCGCGGACGGGGCCGAGCGCCTGCTCGGGACCAGACACACCCCGTGGTGGCTCCTCGCGCCGCCCGCCTGCCGGAGAATACCTGATGACCAGTCCCACCAACTCACGCCGCAGCGAGCTGAAGCGCCGCAGCCTGTTGAAAGTCCTCGCCATCGGCGCGGTGGCGAGCCTCGGCTTCGCGCCCGCTTTGAATGCGGCGGACACCGTCAAGATCGGCGTCCTGCATTCGCTCAGCGGCACCATGGCCATTTCCGAGATCTCCTGCAAGGACGGCACCCTGCTCGCCGTCGACGAGATCAACGCCAAGGGCGGCGTGCTCGGCAAGATGATCACCCCGGTGGTGGTCGACCCCGCGTCGAACTGGGATCTGTTCGCCGAGAAGGCCAAGCAGCTGGTCACCCAGGACAAGGTCGCCGTGACCTTCGGCTGCTGGACCTCGGTGAGCCGCAAGTCGGTGCTGCCGGTCTACGAGTCGAACAACGCCCTGCTCTTCTACCCGGTGCAGTACGAGGGTGAAGAGCAGTCGCTGAACGTGTTCTACACCGCCGCGTCGCCCAACGAGCAGCTAGTGCCCGCGGCCGAGTACCTGCTCTCGGAAGAGGGCGGCGGCTACAAGAAGTTCTACCTGCTCGGCACGGACTACGTCTTCCCGCGCACCGCGAACAAGGTGCTCAAGGCCTTCCTCAAGGCCAAGGGCGTGCCCGATGAGAACGTGGTCGAGGAGTACACTCCGTTCCACCACCAGGACTACCAGACCATTGTCGGCAAGATCAAGGAGCTGGCCAAGGGCGGCAAGGCGTGCGTCCTGTCGACCATCAATGGCGACTCGAACGTGCCCTTCTACAAGGAATTCGCCAACCAGGGCCTGACCGCGGCCGACTGCCCGATCATGGCCTTCTCGGTCGCCGAGGACGAACTGCGCGCCATGGACGTTCCGCCGCTGGTCGGCCACCTGGCCGCGTGGAACTACTTCATGAACATCGACACCCCGGCGAACAAGAAGTTCATCGCCGCGTTCAAGAAGAAGTACGGCGCCGATCGCGTGGTCGATGACCCCATCGAGGCCGCCTACTACGGCGTCTACGTGTGGGCCGCTGCCTGCGAAAAGGCCAAGAGCTTCGACGTCGACAAGGTGCGCGCCGCGGTCTACGGCCTCGAATTCGACGCGCCGGGCGGCAAGAAGAAGATGGACGAGAAGAACCAGCACACCTGGAAGCCCGTCATCATCGGCGAGATCCTCAAGGACGGCCAGTTCAAGACGGTGTGGCAGTCCAAGGGCCTGGTCCATCCGGACAGCTACAGCGCCTACCTGTGGCCCGACGCCAGCAAGACCCCCAAGCCCACCGGCGGCCCCAAGTAATCCCTTCGTGGCGGGAGCCGGCCCATCGGTGTGGGATGGGCCGGTTTCCTTCCCGTATGTTTCCGCATCCAAGCCGCCCGGCGCGCATGCCGGGCGGTGATCCCCCCGACGACGGCTTGGAACCGCGTCGGGTGTGATCGCTTGAATTGAGACTCCCTCGCTGCTCGCTGATCAGCGCGCGCCATCCGAATGCGGAGTCAAACCCACATGCGCAGCCGTCCCGTGCACAGCCAGCGTCCGATCACGCGTCGCGCGGCCTGCACGCGCTTCCCGTTGCCGGTGACCACCCGTCAACGCGTCGTGAAACGGATCCTGCGCCGACGCCCCGGACCACGTCGCCCTCGCGAGTGATCGCACCCACGATCGTCCCGCCCGCTCACCCATGAGTCGCCCGCTGCGCCCCATGCGCACGGATCGGATGATCCCCCTCTTTTTTATTTCCTTATTCCCTTGCTCCTCTGCTCCCTTGCTCCCCGTTTTCTCATTTCCCCCTTCCCCGTCCCCGCTCTCCACCGGACGCCCATGACCCTCCCCAGTCCGCAGTCGCGGGCGCACGGCGCGCGCTGGCTGCTGCTCCTGCTCTGGATGCTGCCCATCTGGGCGCCGGCGCCCGCCCCCCTGCTCGCCGCCGAGACCGCGCCGCCCGCTGCGAGCGCCCCGAGCTCGGTGGACGATGCGCTGCTGGCGCTCATGGCGGCCGAAGGCCCGGCGCGCCGGGCCGCGATCGAAAGCCTTGGACGCAGCCGCGACATGCGCCTGGTGCCGTTCTTCAAGGACTACAACAGCGGCAACATCTACGCTTGGCAGGGCCGCCTGGTCCTAGTTCCCGACCTGGTCGATGACGGCAAGGACGGCAAACAGGGCGCGGCCCTCGACCCACTGACCCGCCAGCCGCTCGCCGGCGCGCCGGTCATCGCCAAGGGCGACCTCACCGAGCTGACCATCAGCAACCCGCGCGAGCGGACCTGGGCGCGGGCGGCGATGACCATGCTGAACCTCAGCGATCCCGACGGCGACCGCCGGCTCGCCGCCGTGGTCAAGGCCGGCGACAGCGCAAGCGCCGCCAACCTCGCCGCGCTGCGCGCGCTCGCCACGACGGAAACCAACCCGCGCGTCAGGACCGCGATCATCGAAAGCGAGCTGCTCAATGTGCTGGCCGACGCCAGCGGCGCCAAGCCCGGCACGCCGGCCGGCGACACGCGGCTGGCGGCGGTGGTCAAGCTCGGGCAGCTGGGGTCGTCGCGGGCGCGCTCGGCGATCCGCGAGATCGCTGCGAAGAAGCCGGACGAGGCGCTGACTGCGGCCTGCGACTCCGCGCTTCGATCGATTGAGCGTTGGCAACAGGTGGCGCGCGGCGTCGGCTACGTGTTCAGCGGCCTTTCGCAGGGCTCGGTGCTGGTGCTGATGGCGCTGGGCCTGTCGATCATCTTCGGATTGATGGGCGTGATCAACATGGCGCACGGTGAACTGATGATGATCGGCGCCTATTCCACCTACCTGACCCAGCAGCTATTCGTGAAATTCCTGCCGGCGTCACTCTTTGACTGGTACTTCCCGGTGGCCATACCGGTCGCGTTCATCATCGCGGCGGTGTTCGGCTGGCTGATCGAGCTGCTCGTCATCCGCCATCTCTACGGGCGGCCGCTCGAAACCCTGCTCGCGACCTTCGGCGTGTCGCTGATCCTCACCCAGCTGGTGCGCGTCACCATCGGCGACAACATCGCGGTCAACAGCCCGTCGTGGCTGCAGGGTGGCGTCGAGGTCATGCAGGACGTGACCCTGCCGTGGAACCGCCTGTTCATCCTGCTGTTCTGCGCGGTCTGCATCGGCCTGATGTACTGGCTGATCGAGCGCACCAAGCTCGGGCTGCTGCTGCGCGCCACCACCCAGAACCGCAACATGGCCGCCGCGCTGGGCGTACCGACGCGGCGCATCGATGGCTACACCTTCGCGCTGGGCGCGGGCCTGGCCGGGCTGGCCGGCTGCGCGCTGACCCAGATCGGCGGCGTCAGCCCGGACATGGGCCAGAACTACATCGTCGACTCCTTCCTGGTCGTGGTCACCGGCGGCGTCGGCAAGCTCGCCGGCGCGATCTGGGCGGGCATGGGGTTGGGCTGCCTCAACAAGGTCTTCGAGCCGTTCACCGAGTCGGTGTGGGCCAAGGTGCTGATCCTCGCCGCGGTGGTGGTGTTCATGCAGTGGCGTCCGTCTGGATTGTTCCCGGCGAAAGGACGGATGGCCGATGCGTGATCCCATGAGATCCCCGCCGCGCGCCGGGCGCTTCGTCCCGCTGGTGGCGCTCGGTGTGCTCGCGGTGCTGGTGCCCGGGCTGTACGGCGTCGGCGTGCTCGACATCACCGCGATCAACCAGCTCGGGCGCTTCCTGGCCCTGGCGATCGTCGCGGTCGGCCTCGACCTGGTGTGGGGCTACACCGGCATCCTCTCGCTGTGCCAGGCGATGTTCTTCTGCTTCGGTGGCTACGCGATGGGCATGTACATGGCGATGCACGGTCCGCTCAGCGACAAGGGCGTACCGCGCGTGCTGACCGAGGTCAGCTCGGACGTCGGCGGCATGACCCTGCCGCTGTTCTGGGAGCCGTTCGGTTCGTTCTGGTTCGCGCTGGCGGCGGTGGTGGTGGTGCCTGGCCTGGCGGCACTGGTCTTCGGCTGGCTGACCTTCCGCAGCCGCGTGCGCGGGGTGTACTTCTCGATCATCACCCAGGCCACCACCATCGCGGTGTGGCTGATCTTCTGCCGCAACGAGACCAAGCTGTGCGGCACCAACGGGCTGAACAAGCTCGAGCAGATGTTCGGCTACAACATGACCACGCCCGGGGCGCGCTTCGCCGCCTACCTGGTGACGGTCGGGGTGCTGGCCGGAACCTGGCTGTTCGCGCGCTGGCTGATCGCCAGCCGCACCGGCCGCGTGCTGGTGGCGATCCGCGACAACGAGAGCCGCCTGCGCTTCGCCGGCTACCAGCCGGTGGCCTACAAGACCTTCATCTTCACCGTCGGCGCGGTGCTCGCCGGCATCGGCGGCGCGCTCTACGTGCCGCAGAACGGCATCATCACGCCGGCGAAGATGGCGGCCATCGAGTCGATCACCATGGTGGTGTGGGTCGCGGTCGGCGGCCGCGGCACGCTCAGCGGCGCGATCATCGGCGCGGTGGTGGTTAACTATCTGCAGAGCGTGCTCACCACGCTCGCCCCCAACGCCTGGCTGTTCGTGCTCGGCTCCATCTTCGTCGCGGTCGTGCTGTTCCTGCCGACGGGCCTGACCGGCCTGTGGGCGCGGCTCTTCCCGGCGGGTGCCGGCAGGGTCCCGGACGACGATGGGCGGACTGACGGCGGAACGGCGTCCGCACCCGCGCCGGTCCCGGCCAAGGCGGCACCATGACCACCATCCCCGACCACCAGCCGACGACACTCTATTCGCCGTCCAAGATGGACCTGGTGCAGATCCAGGACGTGAAGGTGGTCTTCGACGGCTTCAAGGCCCTCGACATCGGCTACTTCGGCGTCGACCGCAATGAACTGCGCGTGGTCATTGGCCCCAACGGGGCGGGCAAGACCACGTTGTGCGACGTGATCAGCGGCAAGACCAAGGTCACCAGCGGCACGGTGGTGTTCGACGACGTCGACATCACCCGCCTGCGCGACACCGACATCGCCGCGCTGGGCGTCGGGCGCAAGTTCCAGACCCCGACGGTGTTCGACAGCCTGACCGTGTACGAGAACATGGAGCTGGCCCTGCCGCGACGCTGGAAGGTGCGGCAGAACATGTTCGGGCGTGAGCGCGCCGAGCAGCGCGACGCGATCATGACCATCCTGCAGCGCGTGCACCTTGAGGACGCGGTGCGCACCCAGAGCCGCTACTTGAGCCACGGCCAGCGCCAGTGGCTGGAGATCAGCATGCTGATGGTCGCCAAGCCCAAGCTGCTGCTGGTCGACGAACCGGCCGCCGGGCTGACCGACAAGGAGACCGCGCTGACCGCCGAACTGCTCAACGAGCTTAAAGGCAACCACACCATCATCGTCATCGAGCACGACATGGAGTTCGTGCGCGTGCTCAATAGCCGCGTCACGGTGTTCTGCGAGGGCAAGGTGCTGGCCGACGGCACGCTGGAGCAGGTGCAGACCGATCCCGAGGTCATGAAAGCCTACCTAGGGCGCGGGAAGGAGCGGGGGAAATGAGCCTGGGTCACCGCCTGCCGCACGCCGCACCCTCCGCCGGATCCAGCCGATGCTGACGCTCACCGACCTGTGCTTCTCCTACGGCGCCGTCAAGGCCGTGAACAAGGTGTCGATGGTGATGCCGGCCGGCCAGATCACCTGCGTGATGGGCCGCAACGGCGTGGGCAAGACCACGCTGATGCGCACCATCATGGGGACCTACAAGGCCGCCGCCGGCAGCATCCGCCTCGGCGAGCGCGACATCACGCCGCTGGCCGCGCACCAGCGCGCCAAGACCGGGCTGGCGCTGGTGCCTCAGGGGCGCGACATCTTCGCCAAGCTGACCGTCGCCGACAACCTGCGCATCGGCCTGGAGGCGCGCACCGACGGCCTGCGCAAGGTGCCGGACGACATCTACGACGTCTTCCCGATCCTCAAGCAGTTCGCCAAGCGCATGGGCGGGGACCTCTCGGGCGGCCAGCAGCAGCAGCTCTCGATCGCGCGCGCCCTGACCGGCGATCCCAAGGTGCTGCTGCTCGACGAACCGACCGAGGGCATCCAGCCGAACATCATCCAGGACATCGGCGCGGTGCTCAGCCGCCTGGTCACGGAGCGCGGCATGGCGGTGGTGCTGGTCGAGCAGTACCTCGACTTCGTCAAGGAGTTCGGCAAGAGCTTCTACATCATGAACCGCGGCCAGGTGGTGGCCTCCGGAGCGACCAGCGAGCTCAGCGATGCGCACGTCGCCGAGCACCTCAGCGTCTGAAGCGGGGCTGGACATGATCCTCAGCCTGCGACCATCACCGGCCATGGCAGAGCGGGCGGACAGGGCGGTCGCGGAGCGGGTGGCGCCGGCATCTGGCGGCGACATCGGCCCGTGCGCGCCGACGGGTCCGGCCCGCGCCCCGGCCGCCGGCAGCGGCGCGCTGCGCTGCGCTCTGGTCGACGGCGCCAGCGCGGCGGTGCACAGCTTCGCGTCCGCGCCACTCAAGCTGCTGGTGCCACGCCCACGCGGGCCGGCGGTGTGGGCCTACGCCGCCAGCTTCGGCGGCGGCCTGCTCGCCGGCGACCGTCTCGCGGTGGAGGTCGCCGTTGGGCCAGGGGCCAGCGCCCTGCTCGGCACCCAGGCCTCAACCAAGATCTACCGCGCGGATGGTCGCGGCCCGGCGCACCAGCGGCTGACCGCGCAGGTCGCGCAGGGTGGTGTCCTGGCGCTGCTGCCGGATCCGGTGGTGGCCTTCGCTGGCGCATCCTATGAGCAGCATCAGGAGGTCGCGCTCGACCCCGGCGCCAGCCTGCTGCTGCTCGACTGGTACACCAGCGGTCGCAGCGCGCGCGATGAGCGCTGGGCCTTCACCTCCTTCCATAGCCGCAACCGCGTGCATGTGGGTGGTGCGCTGCTGGTCGACGATGCGCTGCACCTCGCGGCCGGCGCGACCCTGGCGCGGCGCATGGGCCGCTTCCACTGCTTGGCGACCGTGTTGCTGCTCGGACCGCGCTGCGCGGCGGCGGCGCAGGCGCTGCTCGCCGTGCTGGCGCTGCAACCCGTGAGCAAAGACGCGGACCTGCTCGAGAGCGCCAGCCCGCTTGGCGACGGGGCGATCCTGCGCCTGGCCGGAACCACCCACCAGGCGGTCGAGATGCGCGTGCGCGAACGGCTGGCCGCGCTCGCCACCGATCTGCTCGGCGACGATCCCTGGTCACGCAAGTCCTGAAGCCCACGCACCGAGCGGAGCACCCATGCACCTGTCCCCCCGTGAACTCGACAAGCTCGTCCTGCACCAGGTCGGCGCCCTCGCCCAGAAGCGCCTGGCGCGCGGCCTGCGCCTCAACCAGCCCGAGGCCGTCGGCCTGATCGCCACGGTGGTGCTGGAACTGATCCGCGATGGCGACCGCAGCGTCGCCGCACTGATGGCGGTCGGGCAAACCCTGCTCGGCCGCCGCCAGGTATTGCCCGGCGTCCCCGAAATGGTCGCTGAGGTCCAGGTCGAAGGCACCTTCCGCGACGGCACCAAGCTGGTCACCGTCCACCACCCCATCGCCGCCGAGCACGGCGATCTCAGCTTGGCGCTGTACGGCAGCTTCCTTCCGGTTCCGACGGTCGCCAGCTTTGCTGGCGACCGTCCGGAGGTCCGGAAGTCCGGAAGTCCGGAAGTCGACGGCCTGGAACCGGGCGCGGTGATGGTCGAGGAGGGCGAGATCGTGTTGAACGCGGGGCGCGCGACGATCGCGCTGAGCGTCACCAACCTCGCCGACCGGCCGATCCAGGTCGGCAGCCACTACCACTTCATCGAGACCAATCCTTACCTGCGCTTCGACCGCGCCAAGGCCTACGGCAAGCGCCTCGACATCGCCGCCGGCACCGCCGTGCGCTTTGAACCCGGCGAGAGCAAGACCGTGCAGCTGGTCGACATCGCCGGCGCACGCGTCATCCGCGGCGGCAACGCCCTGGTCGACGGCCCCGCTACGCCGGCGCGTCTGGCGGAGGTGATGGCGCGGGTGCAGGAGCGGGGCTTCGCGCACCTGGCGGAACCCGGCTGATACCGCGCTCTCCCGCTTCTCGCTTCTCGCTACTCGTGACTCGTGACTCGCTACTCGTGACTCGAAATTCCACCCGGACCCGACCCCCATGAGCAAGACCATCTCCCGCCAGGCCTACGCGGACATCTTCGGCCCGACCACCGGCGACCGCGTGCGCCTGGGCGACACGGCGCTGGTGCTGCAGGTCGAGCAGGACTTCACGGTCTACGGCGACGAGTGCAAATTCGGCGGCGGCAAGGTGCTGCGCGAGGGCATGGGCCAGGCCGCGGGGGTCGGCGCCGCAGAGGCGCTCGACTGCGTGATCACCAACGCGCTGATCGTCGACCACACCGGCATCTACAAGGCCGACGTCGGCATCAGGCACGGCGTGATCGCCGGCATCGGCAAGGCCGGCAATCCCGATGTCATGGCCGGGGTGACGCCGGGCATGGTGGTGGGCGTGACCACCGAGGCGATCGCGGGCGAGGGCCTGATCCTGACCGCGGGCGGGCTCGACACGCATATCCACTACATCTGCCCGCAGCAGGCCCACGACGCCATCGCCAGTGGCGTGACCACCTTCATCGGCGGCGGCACCGGGCCGGCGACCGGCACCTGCGCGACCACCTGCACACCCAACCCCGAGTATCTGCGCATGATGCTGCAGGCCACCGACGCGCTGCCGCTGAACTTCGGCTTCACCGGCAAGGGCAACACCAGCACGCCCGAGGGCCTGGTCGAGCAGATCGCCGCCGGCGCGGTCGGGCTCAAACTGCACGAGGACTGGGGCACCACCCCGGCGGCCATCGACTGCTGCCTGGGCGTCGCCGACCAGCACGACGTGCAGGTCACCATCCACACCGACACGCTCAACGAGTCGGGCGCGGTCGAGCACACCATCGCCGCCTTCAAGGGTCGCACCATCCACACCTACCACAGCGAGGGCGCCGGCGGTGGCCACGCGCCCGACATCATCAGCGTCTGCGGCGAGCCCAACGTGCTGCCCTCGTCGACCAACCCGACGCGGCCGTTCACGGTCAACACCATCGACGAGCACCTCGACATGCTGATGGTCTGCCACCATCTCGACAGCGGCATCCCCGAGGACGTGGCCTTCGCCGAGTCGCGCATCCGCGCCGAGACCATCGCCGCCGAGGACATCCTCCACGACCTCGGCGCGATCTCGATGATCTCCTCCGATTCGCAGGCCATGGGTCGCGTCGGCGAGGTCATCACGCGCACCTGGCAGACCGCGCACAAGATGAAGCAGCAGCGCGGCGCGCTGCCCGGCGAACGCGGGAACAACGACAACCTGCGCATCCGCCGCTACATCGCCAAGTACACCATCAATCCGGCGATCGCGCACGGCGTCGGCCACGTCATCGGCTCGGTCGAGGCCGGCAAGCTCGCCGATCTGGTGCTGTGGCGCCCGGCGCTGTTCGGCGCCAAGCCCGAACTGGTCATCAAGGGCGGGGCGATCGCCTGGGCGCAGATGGGCGATCCCGGCGCCTCGATCCCGACCCCGCAGCCGGTGATGATGCGCCCGATGTTCGCCGCCCTGGGGCGCGCCATCGGCGGTACCTCGCTGGCCTTCGTCAGCCAACTCGCGGCCAGTTCAGGCTGCGCCGCCGGCTATGGTTTGGGCAAACGCATCGAGGCGGTGAAGGGCACGCGCAGCATCGGCAAGAAGGACATGCGCCTGAACGACGCCACCCCGAAGATCACCGTCGACGCCGAGACCTACAAGGTCACCGCCGACGGCGAGCACCTGACCTGCGCGCCGGCCACCGAGCTGCCGCTCACGCAGCGCTACTTCCTGTTCTGAACCTCCGATGTCCGACGTCCGACGTCCAAGGTCTCCCGGAGAGTCCACCGCAAGCACGGGCGACGTCGCGTCCCAGGACAGCGGACTGCGCGTGCCGGATGTCCGACCCACCACCTCCGACATCGAAGCCGGATTCCTTTACCTGCAGCTCGCCGACTCCGCCTTCCCGACCGGCGGCTTCGCGCATTCGGCGGGCCTGGAGGCGGCGTGGCAGCTCGGCGAGGTGCGCGGGCAGGACGCGCTCGCGGCGTGGCTGGCGGACGCGCTCGCGCAGCATGGCGAGGCGGTACTCCCCTTCGCGGCGGCGGCGCACGACGGCGTGCTGCCCTACGCAGACATCGACCGGCGCTGCGACGCCACCATCACCAACCACATCGCCAACCGCGCCAGCCGCGCGCTCGGCCATGGCCTGCTCGCCGCGGCGGTCGCGGCCTTCCCGGTCCCGGCCGTGGCGGAGCTGCGGACCACGGTGCGCGCCGCCCGCCTGCCCGGGCACCTCGCTCCGCTGGGGGGCGCGGTCGGGGCCGCGCTCGGCCTGAGCCGCGACGCCACCCTGCGCCTGCTGCTCTTCCAGCATCTGCGCGGACTGGTCTCGAGCGCGGTCCGCCTGGCCATCATCGGCCCGCTCGCCGGCCAGCGGCTGCAACACCGCATGGCCGGCAACGCCGCCGCGGTGCTGGTGGCCAGCGCTGGGCGCGGGATCGATGACGTCGCCACCAGCGCGCCGCTCCACGATCTCTGCCACGGCCATCACGACCGCCTCTATTCCCGGTTGTTCTCGAGCTGACGTGCGCCGCGCTTCCGCCTGCCATTGCAATGAATGCTCTGCCCGGATGATCCGCGCCATCCCGCGTCCGCCGCGTCCGCTTCGCCCATCCCTGCCGCCGGAGAGCCCAGCCGATGCTCCTGTACGACCGCGTCAGCCCACGCCTGTCGTCGCTGCTCGACCTGGCGCGCTGGAGTGCGGCCTGGCTGGTGCTGGTCAGCCACGTGCGCAGCCTGCTGTTCCAGGACTGGTCGGTGCTGCCGCCCGCGGGCCGCGGCCCGCTCACCGCGGCCTTCTACCTGCTCACCGGCCTTGGCCACCAGGCGGTGATGGTGTTCTTCGTGCTCAGCGGCTTCCTGGTCGGCGGCTCGGTGCTGAACGACCTGCGCCGCGAGCGCTTCTCGCTGGCGCGCTACGCCATCAACCGCGTGTCGCGGCTGTACGTGGTGCTGCTGCCGGCGCTGGCCCTTGGCTGGCTGATCGACAGCGCCGGCAGCACGTGGTTCGCGGCCGAGGGCATCTACAGCGGGCATTGGCCGCAGCCGCTCGCGGCGCTGCAGTACTCCGTGGTCGAACGTCTCCAGCCGCTGACCGCCTTGGCCAGTGCGGCCAATCTGCAGACCATCGTCGCGCCGCCGCTCGGCAGCAATGGCCCGCTGTGGAGCCTGGCCAACGAGTTCTGGTACTATGTGCTCTTCCCGCTGCTGACCCTGCCGCTGTTCCTGCGCGGCCACATGCTCGCCAGCGGCGCCTGTCTGGTAGTGGCCGCTGCGGTGGCGTGGCTGACCCATCCCGAGATTCTCGCCTTCGGTGCCGTGTGGCTGCTGGGCGTACTGGTGCGGCTGTGTCCGTGGCGCTTGCCGGCGCCGTTGTGGCTGGGCGGTGGCGTGGTGGTGCTGGCCGCGCTGACCAGTTCACGCCTCGCGCACCTCGACCTGGGCCGCTGGGTCGGCTTCGCCAACGACGTGGTGCTGAGCCTGATCTTCACCGTGTTCCTGCTCAGCGCGATGTCCGACCGCGGCAGCGCACCGTTGCCTGGGCAGCGGCTGTCCGCGGCGCTGGCGAACTGCTCGTACAGCCTCTACCTGCTGCACTTCCCCATGCTGCTGCTGCTCTGCACCGCGGTACAGCACGCCTGGGGATGCGGCCTGTCGCAGCCGCCCGGCGTCACCACCTTCGCGCTCTTCGCCGGCCTGACTGCGCTGCTGAGCGCCTACGCCTTCGGCGTCGCCCAGCTCACCGAGCGGCACACCAACGCCATCCGCGACGCACTGCAGCGCCTGCTGCTGCGCCAGCCGCGTCCGGCCGCGCCCCCGGCTACCTGATCCCGACCGCCCGCCGCCAGGACCCGCCATGATGACCACCCCCAGCTCCGACCACGACCACGGCCACGGCCACCACCACGGCCCTGGCGGCCACACCCATGAGCATCTGGACCACGCCGGCCGCTTCCACGAACGTGAACAGCCGCTGGCGCGCGATTTCAGCGAGCGCGCCTTCACCGTCGGCATCGGCGGCCCGGTCGGCAGCGGCAAGACCGCGCTGATGCTGCAGCTGTGCCGGCGCCTGCGCACGACCATGAACATCGCTGCGGTGACCAACGACATCTTCACCAAGGAGGACGGCGAGTTCCTGATCCGCAACGAGGCCCTCGAAGCCGGCCGCATCCGCGCCGTCGAGACCGGCGGCTGCCCGCACGCCGCGATCCGCGAGGACATCACCGCCAACCTGATGGCGCTCGAGGAGCTGCATGGCCTTTATCAGCCGCAGCTGCTGCTCATCGAGTCGGGCGGCGACAACCTCGCCGCAAACTACAGCCGCGAGCTGGCCGACTACATCATCTACGTCATCGACGTCGCCGGCGGCGACAAGGTGCCGCGCAAAGGCGGGCCCGGCATCACCCAGTCCGACCTCTTCATCATCAATAAGACCGACCTCGCCACCGCCGTCGGAGCCGATCTCGCCGTCATGGAGCGCGATACCGTGAAGATGCGCGGCGGCGGACCCTACGTCTTCGCCCAGGTCAAGCAGGGCGTGGGCGTCGAGGACATCGTGGACCATATCGTGCATGCGTGGCAGCATGCGACGGGGATCGCGCATTGAGTCGCAGGGGCGCGACCGACAGGAAGCGGGAGAAGACCAGAGACGCGGAGACGCGGAGATCGGATGAGGTCGAAGGGGCTGGGGCCGCCATGCGACCAGCGCTGCGGCTGCTCCGCCAGGGCGAAGGCTCGCGACGTTGTGCGCGAGGGGTCACGCGCGCCTCCAGCCGCTCCCCGGCCGTCCTCCTCCGATCTCCGCGCCTCCGCGCCGCCTGTTCGCTCAGAGCAACCGCGGCGATCGTTATTTCTTCTTCGCCACCGGATGCGTCGTCGGCAGGTTCTTGACGATCTCGGTCGCCTCGGGCGTGGTCGCGGGGTGGCCCCAGCCGCTCGGGCTCTTGCCGTCGGCGAAGTCGATGACCAGGTTGTCGTCGCCGGTCGGGCTGACGCCGCCGGGGATGTGGTCGAGGCCGAGCGCGTGGCGCAGCTTCCAGGCGATGATGTGATCGGCGACCGAGCTGTCTCCGGACAGGCCCAGGCCGCCGAGCAGGACGCCGCCATCGGCGTAGAGCGCGAGGCCGCCGCCGAAGACGTTCACGCCGCCGATGCGCTCGCCGATCATCGGGTCGTCCTTGGTGCCGAAGTACTTGGCCTTGCCCTTGTAAGCGACCTCGGGGTCGACCGGGTTGGAGGCCTGCAGGCCGAACAGGCTGCCGCCGGGCTGGGTGGCGGCGTAGAGCTGGCCGGTGCCGAGCGCCAAGCCGGGCAGGCTGAAGGCGTTGGCAGTGTTGGCCTTCTGCGCCGCGATCACCCGGCTGCCCGGCCACTGGTCGCCGCGGTCGGCGCCGGTAAAGGTCACCACGCGCACCACCGCGTCGCGGTCGACCAGGGTCGCCCACATGTTCAGGCCGAAGCCGCCATTCTTCTCCTTGATCACCAGTTGCAGGGCCGAGCGCACCGTCGCGGCATCCGGCAGGTCGGCACTGGCCGCGTTCAGCGCTGGACCGCTGGCCAGGACGCCGGCACAGGCGATCAGCCAAGTGGCCAGGAACCGGGTGAATGAAGTGAACGGGGATGCGAGGGACATGGAAGGCCTCCTTGGCCGGTGGTGTTCTGGATGACTGGCGCAACCTATGGGGGTCTAGAACGGCGGAACGCTGGTTGATACCGGCGTCGACGCGTGCCGGGCGACCCACGACAAGCCCGACCCTGGACAAGCCGCCATCGGTTGCAAGTCCGTGTCCGCTCTGGTGTGGAGCCCTGGCGCACCTCCCGAATACTCCGGCGCGGTGGAACAAACCGGCAGCCGCCGACCTCTGCGCCCATGCCCAGCCCCGCATTGACGCCGCAAGCCCACGTGCTGGAATGACCTACGCAGACGCACGCGAGGCCGCGCCGGTGCCTCGCAGGAGCCAGGGGATGTTCCGTTCCGCCATCGTAGATCCGCCCGGTCCCCACGCCGAGCCGCAATTGGCGACGCGCCTGGCATCCATCACCAAGGGGGGCGCGGACGGCACGCGTCGCAACCCGTTGTCCGCCTACCTCCACCTGGTCGAGGGCAAGGCTCGCCTGATCCCCGGGGTGTGGCTGCTGCAGAACCTGCGCAACGCGCCGACCTACCTCTTCCCGCTGCTCATCAAACACATCTACGACATGCTCAAGGACGCGCCGGAGCGCGTCATGGGCGAACTCGGCTGGGTGCTCGCCGCGTCGTTCCTGATGTGCGTGCTGAACGTGATGGCCACCGTGGGGCAGACGCGGCTGCGCTCGTGCCAGCGCCGCCGCCTGACCGCGAACCTGCGCACCTCGCTGGTGCGCCGGCTCAACAAGCTGACCTTCATCTTCCACGACCGCTCGCAGGCGGGCATGCTGCAGAACAAGTTCGTGCTCGACATCAACCGCCTTGAGGAGATCGAGAGCTACCTCGCCGAGAACGTGCTGATGCAGGGCACCTCGATCCTGATCATGCTGGTGATCGTGTGGCACATCAACCCGTGGTTCCTGCTCGTGCTCGGTCTGATCGTGCCGACCAACCTGATCATGGCCAAGCTGCTGTGGCCGCCGATGCGCAAGCGCAGCGAGGAGTTCCGCGTTGCCGAGTCGGGCTTCATGGCCTCGCTGACCGAGGCCCTGCACGCGGTGCGGCTGACGCGCGCGCACGCGGTCGAGGAGTTCGCCGAGCAGCGGCTGAGCGGCGCCGCGCACACCGTCGCCGAGACCGGCATCCGCGTCGATCTCACGCACGCTTTCTTCGGCTCCACCGGCTGGGCGGTGGGCTCGATCCTCAACATGCTGGTGGTGGCGGTCGGCGCGTGGCTGTGCGTGCGCGACCAGATCGGCTTCGGCGACCTGTTCGTGTTCTTCACCTACTACCAGATGATCGCCGGCAGCATGAGCGGCATCGTCAACGGCATCCCGGCGATCGCCTCGGCGAGCGATGCGATCTCCTCCCTGGCCGAGCTCTACGACACCGAGAGCGAGGAGCGCAACAGCGGCAAGCCGGAACTGCCGGCAGTACGCGGCGAGGTCACGCTGCGCGGCGTCTCCTTCACCTACCCGGGCAGCAACCGGCACAGCGTGCGCGACGTCACCATCGACATCCCCCAGGGCACCTCGCTGGCGCTGGTCGGTCCGTCCGGCTCGGGCAAGAGCACCATCGCCAGCCTGGTGCTCGGGCTCTATGAACCGCAGCAAGGCGCGGTGCTGATCGACGGGCACGACCTGCGCGCGGTCGACCGCCGCAGCATCCGCCGCCACGTCGGCGTGGTCAGCCAGGACGTGGTGCTGTTCCACGACACCATCGCCGGCAACATCAGCTGGGGCGACGCCAATCCCGACGCCGCGCGCGTGCGCGAGGCCGCGCGACGCGCCAACGCCGAAGCCTTCATCACCGCCATGGCGCAGGGCTACGACACCGTGCTCGGCGACCGCGGCCTGGGCCTGTCCGGCGGCCAGCGCCAGCGCCTGGCGATCGCGCGCGCCCTCTACCGCGACCCCAAGCTGCTCATCCTCGACGAGGCGACCAGCGCCCTCGACCCCGAGAGCGAGCGTTTGGTACAGCTCGCCCTCGACGAGCTGATGAAGGGCCGCACCACCCTGATCATCGCCCACCGCCTGTCAACGGTGCGCGGCGCCAACCGCATCGTCGTGCTCGAAGAGGGCCAGGTGAGCGAGACCGGTACCTTCGCCGAGCTGATGGAGCAGAGGCGCGCGTTCTTCAAGCTGGCGAACGGGCAGCTGATCTAGAGAGAGAGAGAGTCCGGAAGTCCGGAAGTCGGAGGCGACCGCAGCGAGGTGCAGAGTTCGGTTCGAGGATGGAATGCCCATATCCGATTCCGGGTCGGAATTAGGGATAGGGATATGCCAATCCGACTCCGCTGTTCGCCCCAGCGTCGCAATCCCATTCCGCGCCGAACGGGCATTCCCCCTGGAAAGCGGCGTCGGTGACCTAGCATGCCGGCGGCATCGCCACGGTACGAAAGTGCCCATGCCGACCTCAATCGCCGCTCAGACACGCCATGCATGCGCAGTCACAAATGTGTCGAATCCGCTTCAGGGCCCTTCCCCGACCCCGGCCACCGCGACTTCCGGACTGCCGGACCCCGGACTTCCGGACTGCTCTTCAACGTTGACTACGGCCGTCTGTTCATATTAACACAGCCCACTCCGGAGCCGCCATGCCCATCCGCCTTTGCGCCCTGCTGATGCTTTCATGGTTCGCCGCCGGCCTCCACGCCGCTGACGCCAAGCCGCTGACCATCGCGGTCATCCCCAAAGGCACCACCCACGAGTTCTGGAAGACCATCCACGCGGGCGCGGTCAAGGCGCAGCGCGAGCTGGCCGCCGCCGGCCAGCCGGTGAAGATCATCTGGAAGGGTCCGCTCAAAGAGGACGACCGCACCGCGCAGATCGACGTCGTGCAGAACTTCCTCGCCCAAGGCGTCAGTGGCATCGTGCTCGCGCCGCTCGACAGCAAGGCCCTGGTCGCGCCGGTGAAGGATGCGATGGAGGCGGGCATCCCGACCGTGATCATCGATTCCGGCCTGAAGTACGACCAGGTCACCAGCTTCATCGCCACCGACAACTACGCTGGTGGCGCCAAGGCGGCGGAGCGCATGGGCGTGGTGCTCGCTGGCAAGGGCCGCGTGCTGGTCCTGCGCTACATGGTCGGCTCGGCGAGCACCGAGCAGCGCGAGGCGGGCTTCCTGGACACCATCGCCAAGAAGTTCCCGGACATCAAGATCGTCTCGAGCGACCAGTACGCCGGCGCCACCCGTGAGCAGGCCCAGACCGCAGCGCAGAATCTGCTCGCCGCGATGAAGGACAAGATCGACGCGGTGTTCACCTCGAACGAGTCGGCCTGCGCGGGCATGATCCAGGCGATCAAGTCCTTCAACCTCGACGGCAAGCTCAAGCACATCGGCTTCGACGCCAGCGAGCCGCTGATCAAGGCGCTCAAGGCCGGTGCAGTGCAGGGCCTGGTGGTGCAGGATCCGTTCAAGATGGGCTATCTGGGCGTGATGACGGTGGTCGCCAAGCTCCAGGGCAAGACGGTCGAGGCCAAGGTCGACACCCCGGTGCAGCTCGTCACCCCCGAGAACATCACCACGCCCGAGATCCAGGCGCTGATCTCGCCGCAGCTGACTGACTACATCGACGATGCCGGCAAGTGAAGCGCGCGGACGGCGGACGGAGCGCATGCCACGATGAGTGACCGCCTGGTGATGTCCGGGATCGCCAAATCCTTTGGCGCGACCCGGGCCCTCGAGTGCGTCGACCTCGCGGTCGGGGCCGGCGCCTCGCTTGCCCTGATTGGCGAGAACGGTGCCGGCAAGTCGACGCTGATGAAGATCCTGACCGGTGCGATCCGCCCGGACGGCGGCCGCATGGTCCTGGACGGCCAGCCGTTCGCGCCGCATGGACCGCTCGACGCACGCAATCACGGCGTCGCCATCGTCCACCAGGAGCTGGCGATAGCCGCCGAGCTGACCGTCGCCGAGAACGTCCTGCTCGGCGCACTGCCGACGCGCGGCGGCTTCACCGACCTGAAAAAGCAGCGCGCGCTGGCCTTCGCCGCGCTCGACCAGCTTGGCTGCGGCGAACTGGTCGATGTGCGCCGTGCCGGCGATCTGCCGATCGCCCAGCAGCAATTGGTCGAGATCGCGCGCGCCATCGCCGCCGGCCCGCGCCTGCTGGTGCTCGACGAACCGACTTCAAGCCTGACCGCCGAGGACGTGCAGCGCCTGTTCACCGCGCTGCGCCGCCTCAAGGCCGGCGGCGTGTCGCTGATCTACATCAGCCACTTCCTTGAGGAATGCCGCGCCATCGCCGACCGCTTCGCGGTGATCCGCGACGGGCGCACGATCTCCACCGGCGCGATGGCCGATGTCACCGAGACCCAGATCATCACCGCCATGGTCGGCCGCGAGATGGCCGACATCTACCCGCGCACGCCGCACACCATCGGCGAGCCGCTGTTGGAGGTGCGCGGCCTGCAGGGCCGCCACAAGCCGCGCGCCGCCGACCTGACGTTGCGCAAGGGCGAGGTCCTTGGCCTGTTCGGCCTGGTCGGCGCCGGGCGTAGCGAAACCCTGCGCACACTGTTCGGACTCGATCAGGTCACCGGCGGCGCGGTCGACCTGCGCGGCCGGCCGGCGCTGCGCAGCACCCCGCGGCGGCGCTTGGCCGCGGGCATGGGCCTGCTCAGCGAGAACCGCAAGGAGGAAGGCCTGCTGCTCGGGCGTTCGATCGCCGACAACCTGACGCTGACCAAGCTGTCGCCCTACGTGCGCGCCGGACTGATCAGCGGCCGCCGTCAGCGCGCCGCGGCCAGCGGCTGGATGGAGAAGCTCGGGGTCAAGGCGCGCGATCCCGCCCAGGCCATCGGCGAGCTGAGCGGCGGCAACCAGCAGAAGGTCGCGATCGCGCGCCTGCTCCACCACGGCACCGACCTGCTGCTGCTTGACGAGCCCACGCGCGGCATCGACGTCGGCGCCAAGGCGCACGTCTACCGCCTGATCGGCGAACTCGCCGCCAGCGGCGCCGCGATCGTGGTGGCGAGCAGCTATCTGCCGGAACTGATCGGCGTCTGCGACACCATCGCGGTGATGTGCCGCGGCCGCCTCGGCACCGCACGCACGGTCGGCGAGTGGGGCGCCACGCCCGCCGAGGCCTCGCATAAGATTCTCGCCGCCGCCATCGGCCAGGAGGAATGATGTCAGTCCCGCAACCCGCCATGCTGGGCGGGAACACCAGACCGTCGCTGGCGCGCCTGCTCGCCGTGCTCGGCCCGCTGCTCGCCCTGCTGCTGCTGTGGGTCGGCTTCGGCGTCGCCGTCGCGCTCAACGCCGATGCCGACACCATCAACCGCTGGTCGTTCTTCGGCATCGCCAACCAGAAGCTGATGCTCGAGCAGTCGGCGATCGTCATCGTCGCGGCCTGCGGCATGACCATGATCATCGTCTCGGGCGGCATCGACCTCAGCGCCGGCTCGGTGATCGCGCTGTCCAGCGTGGTCGCGGCGCTGGCGCTGCGCGCTGGCTGGGGCCCATGCGCGGCGGTGGGCGCGGCGATCGCCACCGGCGCGGTCGCCGGCGCGATCAACGGCGCGATCGTCAGCTGGGGGCGCCTGGTGCCCTTCATCGTCACCCTGGGCATGATGGGCGTGGCGCGGGGCCTGGCGAAAGGCTTCGCCGGCAACCAGTCGGTCAACTTCGAGGATGACCACCTCGCCGTCCTGATGCACACCCCGCGCAGCGGTCCGAACTCGTCACTGTTCGTGCAGGTGCTGGGCGTTGCGCCGGGCGTGTGGATCGCGCTCGGCCTGGTACTGCTCACCGCGCTGCTGATGTCGCGTACGGTGTTCGGCCGCTACATCTACGCGCTCGGCTCGAACGAGGCGGCGGCGCGGCTGTGCGGCATCTCGGTGCAGCGCACCAAGTTCTTCATCTACGCACTTGCCGGCGCCGCCGTCGGCCTGGGCGGCGCGCTCGAGACGGCACGACTGTCGGTCGGCGATCCGAGCACCGCGGCCGGGCGCGAGCTCGACGTGATCGCCGCGGTGGTGATCGGCGGCGCCTCGCTGGCGGGTGGCACCGGTACGGTGTTCGGCGCGGCGATCGGCGCACTGATCACCGCCGTACTGCGCAGCGGCAGCCAGCAGATGGGCTGGCCCACCTACGTGCAGGAGATCATCATCGGCCTGGTGATCGTGCTGGCGGTGGCGGTCGACCGCCTGCGGCAGCGCCGCCGCGATTGATGGGACGGGCCGCCGCTCACCAACGCGCCGGCCAGCGCGTCGGCCGCACCAGATTGAGATAGACCAGCCCCACCAGCACGATCAGCAGCGCCCCGAGCGCGGCCGGCACGGCGACGAAGTCCCAGTGCGCGGCGGCGGTGACGGCGATGACCGGGTTCGAGCCGGCGGGCGGGTGGACGATGCGCAGCGCCATCATCGCCATGATCGCGGCGCCGGTGGCCAGGGCCACGCTCCACCACGTTGGGCCGAAGAGTTGCACCGCAGCGACGCCGATAGCGGCCGCGACCACGTGACCGCCGATGACCGCGCGCGGTTGCGAGAAAGGCACATCCGGAAAGCCGAAGACCAGCACGCAACTGGCGCCGAGCGAACCGAGGATGCAGGGCAGGCCGGTACCGGCCGCCAGACCAGCGACCACAGCGAGAGCGAGCGCGCCGCCGAGGCCGGCGAGCAGGATCTGACGCGCTGGAAGGGCCGCAGGGCCCGCTGCTCCCGCGCCGCGCCATTTAGCCAGGTAGGAGCCGAGACGGGAATCTGCCATGGCGACCTCGCAGGAGCCGGGGATGGGAAGGAGGAATGCGACTGCGTCCGGCAACGACGCCGCGCCACGCCACCAGCGCGGTGGCGTGACGTGGTGACGTGCCCAGCGTTCAGGCCTGGCGCGCCGCCAGGGCCGGCGCCGCCGGGAAGTCGATGGGGGTCTGGGCGAGATTGTTGACCGAATTGGTCAACACGTTCAGGGCGACGTTCAGCACCACTTCGACGATCGCGCCATCGTCCAGGCCGGCACTGCGCGCCGCGGCGACTTCGGCATCGCTCACGTGGCCGCGCTGGGCGTTGATCGCTCTGGCCAGGGTCACCGCCGCTGCGGCGTAGACATCGCTGGCGGTACCCAGGCGGGCGCGCTGGATCTCGTCCGGGGCCAGACCGGCGCCCTTGCCGAGCAGGGTGTGCGCCGCCAGGCAGTAGTCGCAGCGGTTGTCCTGGGCGACGACCAGGGCGATGCGCTCGCGCACCGCCGCCGGCAGCGCACCCTTGCCGAGCGCGGCGTTCAGGCCGAGGTAGCCCTCGAGGGCTGCGGGGCTGTTGCCCACGACCTGCATGAGGTTGGGGACCATGCCGAGGGCGCCCTTCACGGCCGCGTAGAGCGGCGTGACGGCGGGGTTGGTGGTGGTGGTGGGGATGGTGGTCAGGCGCATGGGGTCCTCCTGGGACGCGTGGTTATGCTTATCCCATGGCGCACCGCGTGCCGAATCAGATAAAATCCCATATGTTCAGTTACTTCAATACATTACATAAACAGTCGCAGGCATGCGCGGTATACGATATATCGTAATTTGCATTTCTTCGTAGATACTCCTACGATATCTCATGCCCTACGCTGCCAATCTGGCCGCCGATGACGCCCTGCTGAGGCACCTGCTGATCAGCATGGGCCAGGAACTGGTGCTCGACCGCCTGCTGGCGCTGATCGTGCGCGAGCTGGCCGCCATTCCGACGGTCGCCCTGGCCCGCATCTGGCTGATCGCCCCGGGCGATATCTGCCCGAGCTGCCCGCTGGCAGGTGAGTGCCCAGCGCGCGAACGCTGCCTGCACCTGGAGGCGAGCGCGGGCCGGCCCTCTGACGGCCATGGCGATTGGGGGCGGCTCGACGGCGCCTTCCGGCGCTTTCCGCTGGGAGTGCGCAAGATCGGCCGCATCGCCGCGACCAACAGCGGGCTGACGGTCGCGGACATCGCTGCGGAGGCGCAGTGGATCGCGCGGCCGGAGTGGGTGCGCGCGGAGGGCATCGCCGGCTTCTGCGGTAAACCGCTGGCGGCGCGCGGCGAGGTCGTGGGCGTGCTGGGGGTGTTCACCCGCGTGCCATGCGACGCGGGCATGAGCGCACTCACCGAGGTCATCGCCAACCACGCCGCGATCAGCATCGCCAACGCCCGCGCCTTCGCCGAGATCGACCGCCTGCGCCGCGCCAGCGAGGCGGAGAATGAGCAGCTCAAGGCCGATCTCGCGGTGGGCGGCGCCTTCGGCGCGATCATCGGTGCAAGCGCGCCGATCCGCGCCGTCACCGAGCGCATCGCGCTGATCGCGCCGACCCCGGCCAGCGTGCTCATCACCGGCGAGTCGGGCACCGGCAAGGAACTGGTCGCGCGCGAACTGCACCGGCGCAGCCGGCGCGCAGCCGGGCCACTGGTGCGGGTCAACTGCGCGGCCATCCCCGACGCGCTGTTCGAAAGCGAATTCTTCGGGCACGCGCGCGGGGCCTTCACCGGCGCCACCGGCGACCGCCAGGGGCGCTTCGCCGCGGCCGACGGCGGCACGCTGTTCCTCGACGAGGTCGGCGAGATCCCCCTGGCCATGCAGGGCAAGCTGCTGCGCGTTTTGCAGGAAGGCACCTACGAGCGCGTCGGCGAAGACCGCACGCGCAGCACCGACGTGCGTGTGATCGCCGCTACCAACCGCGACCTGGGCGAGGCGGTGCGCGAGGGGCGCTTCCGCGAGGATCTCTTCTACCGCCTCAACGTAGTGCCCGTGCACCTGCCACCGCTACGCGAGCGCCGTGGCGACATCGGCGCCATCGCCCGCCACCTGCTGGTGCGCTTGGCGCAGCGCTTCGAGCGCACCCCGCCACGCCTGACGCGCGCCGACCTCGATCTGCTCGAGGCTCAGCCCTGGCCGGGCAACGTGCGCGAACTCAGCAACTGCCTGGAGCGTGCATTGATCACCGGGCGCGGCGAGCGCCTCGCCCTCGAGCTCGCCGCGCGATCCGCGCCCCCGCCGCAGGACGCGCCAACGGACGGGGTGCGCAGCGAGACCGCCATGGTCGCCGCCGAGCGCCGCAACCTGCAGGCCGCCCTGGCGCAAAGCGGCGGTCGGATCTTCGGCTCTGGCGGCGCGGCCGAGCTGATCGGACTCAAGCCGACCACGCTGATCTCGCGCCTGAAGAAGCACGGCATCGCCAGGAAGCAGGGCATGTAGACCGGGATCAGGGCCTGCGGGCCTTGGGTTTTAAGATGTCCTTCGACTTGCCCTTCTCCTTGCCTTTCTCCTTGCCACTGGCCTTCGGCTTGTCCCTGCCTGCACCCTTCTTCTTCTCAACCGTGGCGCTGCCGGGCACCCCGCTAACGCCGACCATCGCGCCGAAGATCAGCAGCGACGGACCGGCGATCATCAGGGTCAGCGCGAGCAGACGCCAGAACACCACTGCCGCGCGCTGCGTCGGCGAGATGGTCAGCACCAGCGCGGTGACCGCACCGTGCAGACGCGCTTCTAGCTGACGGTTGAGGTCGATGCCGAAGACCAGGGCGAAGGCACCGCCGGCGACCAGCAGCAGGACCAGCAGGGCGCGCACCATCTGCGGGGCCAGGGCCTCAAACGGTGGCGAGGCGCTGGGCGGTCAGCACGAGGAACACCGGGAACTCCTTGGCGGCGCGGTCCTCGGCACCGAAGCGCGGGCCCTTGGTGCCGCGGCGGTGGCTGCATAGCTCTTCGCAGGCGATGACCCCGAGCCCGGCCTGGCCGCAGGCATTGAGGTAGGCCTGCAGCGGGCGGTGGAAGCTGGTCGTGCGACTGGCGTCCTGGGGCTTCCCGGGATGGGTGCGGATGGGCAGCGCCGTCGGTGACAGGTAGCCGTCGAGGCGGCGGTACTGGATGCCGTTGGCCTCGTCGAAGCCCCACGAGGTGCGGCGCGGGATGCGGAACGCGGGATGGGTCATGACCATGACCGCGCGTCCGCCCGGCTTGAGCAGCGCCGCGACGCCGCCCAGCACCGGCTGGATGGGATCGAGGTCCTGCAGCGCCATGACCAGCGCGGCATGATCAAAGCGCGGGCCCTTGACGGTCGCGGCGAGATCGCGCGCGTCGCCCAGCAGGTAGGTCTCCTGCGCCTGGGCGCGACTGGTCGCGGCCGCGACCAGCGTCGGACTGGCGTCTACGCCGACGGTCAGGACGCCGCGCCCGGCGAGCACGCGCCCGAGCACGCCCTGGCCGCTGCACACATCGAGCACGCGCTGCCCCGGTGTGGCGGCGAGCTGGCGCAGCACCGCGGGCAGGATCAGCTCGGTGTAGAAGTCGTCGCCACCGGCGCCAAGCAGCTGGTCGTACCAGCCGGCCTGAGCCTCCCAGGCGGTCTCGGCGGCGGGCGGGGTCGGGGCGCGGGCGGGTGCCTGCGGGATCTGGTCGCGGCGCGCATCGCGGCCGCGGTCATCTGCGCGCGCGGGCCGGGCGTCGGCGGGCCCCGTCGCGCCGGCCGCATCGCGCCGCCGTGGCCGGGGGGCATAGTCGCGCTTGGGGAAACGATCGCCGGTCATGCCTGCAGCATGCCCCCCGCCAGGGCTCGCACAATCGCCCGGCACGGCACCGGACGCAGCCGCACCCGCCGTGCGCTGTGCGCTGTGCGTCAGGAAATGCGCTCCGCCCGCGACGACTGCAGCAACGCGTCCGCCGCGTGCGCCTGCAGCCACGCGCGCCGCAGCAGCAGCGCGCCCCCGGCGATCAACGCACCCATGATCGCGGCTTCACGCAGCCCCAGCGGCACCTGCGGGTAGTAGGCGGTCTCGTCCAGGCCGGCGACGGAGAAGGTGTAGTTGTCCTGGAAGCGGTAGGCGCCGGGCGCCGCGTACCAGGCGGCGGTGGTCACCTGGCCCGGATAGAGCGGATCTTCCGGATCATTCTGAAGCGGCCGGCAGAAGTCCTTGGTGGTGATCAGGCAGAGCAGGCCGCTGACGACCACCGCGAGCGTCGCGTAGGTCAGCCCACGCTGCGGCCAGCGGCGCGCGATCGTCACCGCCAGCGGCGGCAGGCCGACACCGGCGAGCATGATGAAGGCGACATGGTAGCGCAGCGGCGACCACCAGGTGCACTTGAATGCCAGCCACAGGCACTCCTGCGCGGCCAGGGCCGCAAGCACCGCCAGGGCGACGCGCCGCCACGCGCAGGTCGGGGTGCGGCCGCAGGCGACCAGGGCGGCGATGGCGCAGGGCAGCCACGGCACGCCCAGCACGACGATCGCGAGACCGCGCAGATTGTGCGGCAGCGAGGCGAGGGTCAGGGCGTTGCAGCCGTCGTCGTAATAGGTGTAGCCGGAGACCAGCGGGCCGCCGAAGCGGTGCCAATTCATCGCCAGAACCCCCGCCATGGGCAGCGCGGCCGCGCCAAGCAGCAATCCGGCCGCGCGCCAGCCGGCGCGGCTCCCGCGCCACAGCACCCAGGCCGCGCCGGCGCTCAACACACCCATCCCCGGGGCATTCGCGTTGTGGCACATCGCTGCCATGCCGAAGGCGAACCCCGCCAACAAGGCCAGACGCAGCGGCGTGCGCCCGTCGGCCAGGGCCAGTGCAACCGCCCACAGGCCGAGCAGCGCGAGCAGGCCCACCACCGGCTCGACGTAGAACAGGCGGCTATAATAGAGGCCCGAGCCGCTGAGCACGAGCACTAGGCCGCCCCACGTCCCGGCGCTGCGCGGCAGGCGCAGCGCACGGGCGATGCCGGCCAGCGCCACCGCCGCGCCCGCGGTCGCCAGGGGCGACATCAGCGCCATCAGCCAGCGATGGTGAAAGGCGCCGCCGCTCAGCCATTCCAGACCGGCTCCGAGCAGCACGAAAGGACCACTGAGGATGGGCAGGCCGATCGAAAAGCGGCTGTAGACCTCGCCGCGCGGGCCGAGGTGCTCCAGGCGCATGTCCCAGCGCCCGTCCAGCCACAGCGACTCCGCGTCCTGCGCGTACTCGTAGAGATCGTAGACGCCGAATGGGCCGACGAACCACGCCAGCAGCACCAGCAGCGTGCCGGCGAAAAGCAGCACGTCGCTGCGCCACGGCGCTGGCGCCCCCGGCAGCGCCAAGACCACGGGCCCAGGCGCCAGGGACGCGGAAGGTGGCCCGGCGCTCATCGCATCGCCAACCGGCGCGCCGCGAACCACGCCATGCGCAGCAGGATCAGGCCGTGGCGCCAGCGCTGGATGTTGGTCTCGCCATAGACCCGCGCGTGGTAGCGCACCGGCACGTCGACCATGCGCAGGTTGAGCTTGGCGGCGCCCAGGATCAGGTCGAAGTCGCCGAAGGGGTCGAAGTCGCCGAAGAAGGCGCGGCCGGCCTCCAGGCGCAGGTAGTCGGCGCGCGCCAGGGCCTTGGTGCCGCACAGCGTGTCGCCCAGGCGCTGGCCAAGGATCATCGACAGCACCGCCGCGAAGAACTTGTTGCCGAGCAAGTTGAAGAAGCGCATCGCGCTGGGCGCGAGCGGGTAGACCAGGCGCACGCCGTTGACGTACTCGCCGCGGCCGGAGCGCAGCGCCTCGTGGAAGGAGGCAAGGTCCTCGGGCGCCACCGCCATGTCGGCGTCGAGGATCATCAGCAGGTCGCCGGTCGCGGCGGCGAAGCCGCAACGCACCGCGTCGGCCTTGCCGCGGCCGCTATGGCGCAGCAGCTTCATGCTGCGCTCCGGGTGCTCGGCGATGCAGCGCGCGATCTCCTCGGCGGTGCCGTCGCTGCTGCCGCCCTCGACGAAGATCAGTTCGGTGCCGGCGCCCATCTCGGGCACGCGCGCGACGATGTCGCGGATGGTGCCGGCCTCATTGCGCGCCGGCACGATGACGCTGACGCGCTGCGGCGGACGCGGCGTGGCCTGCGGGCGGGCGACGAAGACCTGGGCGATGCCCAGGCCGCGCAGCGGCCACCAGCGGCCAAGCACGCGGTTGACCAGCGGGGCGAGCAGCGGGATGCCCAGCGGCAGCGGCATTTCGCGCCAGTCGCGCACCACCTCGAAGCCCGACAGGTAGAGCAGGTTGCGGACATCGCCCGCGGACAGCCAGTTCTGCGCCAGCATCGGCCGCGCCAGGCCGAGGCGGCGCGCGCAGGCCAGCGGCACCTGCCACAGGCGGTTGAAGCAGGTGATGATCAGGCGCGTGCCGGGATGGCAGTGCGGCTGCAGCCGGCGCAGCACGGTCTCGACGTTCCACAGGTCATCGACCAGGTCGGAAAGCACGATGTAGTCGAAGGTGCCGGTCAGCGGCGGATCGTGGGCATCTGCCTGGATGAATTCGAGCTGCGGGTGACGGATACGAGCCTGATCGAGGGCCACCGCGCTCACATCCAGGCCGACGCCGCGCCGCGGCTTGAGCGCGGCCAGCAGGTCGCCGGTGCCGCAGCCGACCTCCAGCACGGCCATGTCCGGCGGCACCAGGAACCCATGCAAGGCCTGGAGCTGCCGGTGATAATAACCGCCGAGCGTCCACCGCGGCTTGGCCGCGACGTGGTCCCAATGTTGGACCCGCGTCCGCCGATGGTCGGCGCGCAGGCGCTGCGTACCGGTTTCCGTGTCGGACAGCAGCATCCCGTCAGCATACCCCGGCATCCGGCATCCCGCACGACCCGGGCGGGTCGGTAGTGGCACCTGGCGATCCTTGCGGATTGCGGAACTCCCCGTCTCAGGCCATGGATTGCAAGCCGCCACCCCCTTCCCACCATGACCAGCACTAGGCAGAGCCCATGGACGGTCCCACATTCCTGCTCTTTTACGCCGCGATCGCCGCGGTCCTCCTTGGCCTGTGCCGCTGGCGCAACCGCGCCGCGCCGCCGCGCCTGACGCCGCTGCGCGAGTTGCCGGCCGACCCGGAACCCTACGAGGTGGCCTGGCTGCGCGGTGGCGGGGCAGAGATCGTGCGCCTGGCGGTTTTCGACCTGATGCGCTGCAGCTACCTGGCGATCGAGAAGGCCGGCTCCGCGAGCGGCGGGACGCGCCGCATCGCGCGCATCGCCGAACCCTCGCCCGAGGCCGCGATCTCGCCCTTCGCGCGCATGACCTGGGCGGCCTGCGCCGTGCCCATGCCGGCCTGGAAGCTGCTGCAAGGCACTCTGCCCAAGCGCATCGATGAACGCTGCCGGGCTTTGCGCACGCGCTTCGAGGAGCAGGGCCTGGTGATCCGGCCGGCGCTGCGCTTCCAAGGCATTCTCATGACCCTTGCTGCCGTGGCGGCCCTGCTCGTCCTCGGCTTCTGGCGCATCGAGCGTTCGCTCGCTTCCGGGCACCACAACCTTGGCTTCCTGGCGGCGCTGATGGCGATCAGCATCGTGGTGGCGCTGCGGGCCACCCTGCCGCCCGCGCGGCTGACCAGCCATGGGCGCGCCTACCTGGCTGGACTGGTGGCGGGCAGGCCGGATGCGCGGACGGCGTCGCCCGCACGCGCGCCCGCAGCGGCCGCTACGCGCTCAGCGCATGCCGCGGACGCGGAGCCGCTCGCCGCCGGGATGCCGATGGCGCCCGCCCTGCTCGGCGTCGCGCTGCTCGGCTTCCCGGCACTGGCCGGAACAAATTACGCGGTGATGGGCGAGCTCTTCCCACGCGCCCAGGCGCCAGGCAACGGCTCGTCGTGCAGCAGCGGTTCGTCCTGTGGCAGCAGTTCCTCCTGCGGCAGCAGCAACTCTGGCGGGGATAGCGGCGGTGGCAGCGACGGCGGCAGCAGCGGCTGCGGCGGAGGCTGCGGTGGCGGTGGCGACTGAGTCGACGGCGCTGCTCGGCGCCGGCCTCGGCTGGCGCACACCTCTCGCGTCCGGCATCCTGCAGCAGCGCGCGCGCATCGACGTCATCGAGATCGTCGCCGACCACTTCCTTGACGCCGCGGGCGAGACGCTGGCGGAGCTCGACCTGCTGCGCGCGCACTTCACCGTCATCCCGCATGCACTCGATCTGTCATTGGGCAGCGCCGACGGCGTCGACGGCGCGTATCTCGACAAACTCGCCGCGCTGATCGAGCGCCTGGATCCGCCGTGGTGGAGCGAGCACCTTGCCTTCACACGCGCCGGCGGAATGCGCATCGGCCATCTCATGCCCCTGCCGCGGACGCGCGCCGCGGTCGCGGTGGTGGGGCGCAACGTCGCGCAGGTGGCCCGTACCATCCGCACGCCGCTGCTGCTCGAGAACAGCGCCGCGCAGTTCACCCTGCCAGGTGGACTTGATGAGGCGGAGTTCCTTGGCGCGGTGGTCGACGCGACCGGCTGTGGCCTGCTGCTCGACCTCGCCAACCTGCACGCCGATGCGGTCAACCACGGCGGCGATGCGCGCACGCTGCTCGCGCGCCTGCCGCTGGAGCGCGTCGTGCAGCTCCACCTCGCCGGTGGCGACCTCGATCGCGGCATGCTGGTCGACAGCCACGCCAGCGCGGTCGCGCCCGCGGTCTGGGCGCTGGCCGCGGACGTGCTGGCGCACGCCCCGGTGCGCGCGGCGATCCTCGAACGCGATGCGCGCTTCGCCGGCATCGGCCCGCTGCTCGATGAGCTTGACCTGCTGCGCGCGCGCTGGCCGGCCCTGCAGGCCGCGCGCGCATGAGCGCTGCCGAGCCCGACCTGGCCGCACTGCAGGCGCAGCTGGCGCGCGCGCTGGTCGATCCGGCCGCGCTTGCCGCGCTCACCGCGCGCCCGCCGGCGTGGCTGGCCGGCGATCCCGCGCGAGTGCGTGGGATCGCATTCGCCGCGCGCTCGCTGGTCGCCAAACGCCGCGCCGAAGCGTTGCCGTTGCTCGGCGCGGTCGCTGCGGCGCTGGGGCCGCCGCTGCGCGCGCGCTTCGAGGCCTTCGCTGCGACCCATGCGCCCGCCGCCGGCCAGCCGCGCAGCGATGCCCTGCGCTTGCTCGCCACGCTCGTCACCGATCCGACCTTGCCCGCGTGGCTGCGCGCGCTGGCGCGCTGGCAGGCCGGTCTGGTGGCGGCCGCACGGCCCGGCCCGTTCCTGCGCCTGGAGCACTTCGCCTGGCGCGTCGACCGCCAGCGCGGCGCGGACCCGCCCGACCCAGGCGTGTTGATCGCGGCGTGGTGGCGCTGGTCGCGGCGCGGCCGGCTCCATCATGTCCGCCTCATGCCCCCCCGCCGCCGCCTGCCGCCGTCCGATCTGGATCCCCTCAACCTGCCGCGCGGAACCCGCCCATGAGCTGGCCGCTGCTCATCATCATCGGCAGCCAGCTGCTGTTCACCCTCAGTGATCTCATTGCCCGCATCCACATGAAGTCAGGCGGCTTCACTGTCGCCAACTTCATGACGATGTGGTTCGCCGGATACATGCTGATCCGCCTGGTCGCCACCGTCGGCCAGCTCTACATCTTCGCGAGCATCGACCTTGGCAAGAGCATGGCGCTGTTCGGGGCCGCCTCGATCGTGCTCGCCAACCTGCTCGGCTTCCTGGTGCTCAAGGAGGTGCTGTCGCCGACCGTGTACGTGGCGGTCTCGATGGTGGTCGTCGCGTTCATGATCCTCGCCTGGCGCTAGTTCGCCGAAGCGTGGCCTCAGCAGCATGCGGCCGTGTGCGCAGACGTTCCCCCGACTCGCGGCTCAATACGCGGTGATCGACGGATCGATCTGCTCGCCCCACGCCAGGATGCCGCCCTCCAGGTTCAGCACCTTGGTGAAGCCGTGCTTCTGCAGGGTCTCGAGGGCCTTCATGCTGCGCCGCCCCGACTTGCACTGGGCGACGATGAGCTTGTCCTTCCACGCGGCGAGCTCGCCGAGGCGCGCCGGCAGCTGGCCGAGCGGAATGTTGAGGTTGCCGTCGATCTGGCAGACGCCCAGCTCGGACGGCTCGCGCACGTCGAGCAGCAGGTGCTCGGTGCCGGCCTCGCGCAGTTCGGAATAATCGCCGACCGAGATCTCGAGTCCACTCATGCCGCTGTCGCTTTCTCCGCGTTTCAGGCCGCAGAATTCCTGGTAATCGATGAGCTGGGTGATGGTCGGATTCCGCCCGCACACCGGGCACGTCGGATCGGGCCGCAGCTTGAGCTCGCGGAAGGTCATGTTCAATGCGTCGTAGCGCAGGAAGCGCCCGGCCAGGGTGCGGCCCATGCCGGTCAGCACCTTGATCGCCTCGGTGGCCTGGATCATGGCGATGCTGCCGGGCAGCACGCCCAGCACGCCGCCCTCGCTGCACGACGGCACCTCGCCGGGCGGCGGCGGTTCGGGGTACAGGAAGCGGTAGCACGGCCCGTTGCGGGTGCCGTCCGGCTGCTTGCGCACGTCGAAGACCGTGGCCTGGCCTTCGAAGCGGTAGATCGACCCGTAGATGTTCACCTTGTCGAGGAACACGCAGGCGTCGTTGACCAGGTAGCGGGTCGGAAAGTTGTCGGTGCCGTCGATGACGATGTCGTACTTGGCGATGATCTCGAGCGCGTTGCCGGAGTTGATCCCCTCCTCATAGACCTCGACGACGACGTCGGGATTGAGGTCGTTGATGCCGCGCTTGGCACTCTGCGCCTTACTGGTGCCGACGTCCTGGGTGCGGTGGATGATCTGGCGCTGCAGGTTCGAGACGTCGACCGCGTCGAAGTCCATGATGCCGATGCGCCCGACCCCGGCCGCGGCCAGGTAGAGGGCAAGGGGCGAACCCAGGCCGCCGGCGCCAATCAACAGCACCGCCGACTTCAGCAGCTTCTCCTGGCCCATCTCGCCGAACTCGGGCAGGGTCAGGTGGCGGGCATAGCGCAGGTACTGGTCGCGTTTCAGCGGCATGGGCTCTCCGGAGCGGCGGGCGCGGGATCATGCAGGCGCGGCGGACGTGAAAAGGGGAAAGCCTGTGCGCCTGCGGCGCGGTCCGGGAGTCCGGGAGTCAGGGAGTCAGGAAGTCGCGGAGGACAATGAACAACCCAAATGACCCGGTCGCGCGTGGACGCAGGTAGAGGATTTCAGAGCGGTGCGTCACGACCGGGCATGGATTCGCCCATGCCTACGAGACTTCCGGACCTCCGGACTTCCGGACTTCCGGACCCTCACCCAGCACCGTCCAATTCGCGAACGTCGCCGCCTGACCCGCCGGCGCCCCATCTTCGTCCACCAGGTTCCACAGCAGCGCGTCTTCGATGCGGAAGCGCCGGCCGGTCGCGGTGATGCGGATGCCGCGGTAACCGGCGAAGAAGCCGTCGCGCTGCGCCTGGGCGAGCATCGCGGCGCGCTCCGGGCCGAACTCGGGTTCGGCTGAACGGCGCGAGGGCAGGGCCAGGAAGCTGGGCCAGTCGAGTTCCCACAGGTGTTGGGCGGTGTGGTTGGCATAGATGAACAGCGGGTCGGGGCCCGGCGCATGCGCCAGGACCACCGCCGGCAGCTCGTACAAGTCGCGGGCGAGCTCCGCCGCCGGCGCCTCCGGCACCAGCTCGCGACCGGTCCAGCGGCGGTGGCTGGCCACGATGATGCGGCTCAGGCGCTGGATCGCCGGGGTCTGCCAGGGCGGGGGTGCGCTCATGGGTGTAGGCTATGACAGCCCCGCCGAGGCCAAGAGGCCCCTCCCCGTGACCACCCGGGCGCGGAGTTGTAAACCTTGGTCGGAAACAACACTCGCCCTCGGGCGTTTATCTGACCAGCCACCCTCCGGAACCCGTCCATGCCTGTCGTGACCAGCCGCTCCGCCTCCATCCTGCGCCGGGCCCTGCCCTGCGCCCTGCTGCTGCTTGCGGTGGTGCCCCTGGCCTCGGCCGGCGAGGACGGCGGTTTCTCGCTGTGGCGGCTGTTCGGGCGCCTGCACGTGCTGGTGGTGCACTTCCCCGTCGCCCTGCTGCTGGTCGCCGCCCTGGTCGAGGTGGTGCAGTGGAAGCGCCGCGAGGTGTCGGAGACCACCCTATGGTTCGTGATCGTGGGCGCGATCAGCGCGGTCGGCGCCGCGGCGATGGGCTGGGCCAACGGTGATGAGCACCATGACGGCGGCCTCGACCTGCTGCTGCACCGCTGGCTGGGCGTCGCCACCGCGGTGCTGTCCTGCGTGACCGCCGGTATCGCCCTGCGCCTGCGCACCGCCGATTTCGGGGTGATGCCGCGCCGCGTGTTCCGCGTCCTGCTCTTCACCACGTCGATGGTGGTGGGCGCGACCGGCCACTTCGGCGGCAACCTGGTGCACGGCTCCGACTACGTGACGTCGGCCCTGCCGGCCTGGGCGAAGGCGCTGATGCCGACCGTGGCGGAACGCCACAGCGATCCGGCGACCGCACCGGGAACCCTAGCGGTCGACCCCGCCGCCCTGAACGGCCCCGTCGATTTCACCCGCGACATCGAGCCGATCTTCAAGAAGTCCTGCTATGAGTGCCACAACGACAAGGAGCAGAAGGGGAAGCTGCGCATGGACAGCCGCGAGGCCCTGCTCAAGGGCGGCGAGAACGGCCCCGGCTTCGAACTCGGCAACGGCGACAAGAGCGCGATCATCCAGCGCATCCGCGGCGAGGGCGACGACCCGCGCATGCCGAAGAAGAAGCCGCCGCTGAATGCCGATCAGACCGAGGTGATCAAGCGCTGGATCGATCAGGGAGCGGTGTGGGCGAAGGCCAAGGACGGCTGATGGCTGATGGCTGATGGCTGATGGCTGATGGCTGATGGCTGATGGCTGATGGCTGATGGCTGATGGCTGATGGCTGACGACCGGCGCGGGGCGCCGGTCGTCTATTCGTACCTGGCTGGTCGCAGCGCTGATGCTGCAGTACGTCGATGGGCAGAACGCGGCCGCTGTCAGCTGCCAGCTGACAGCCGTCAGCCAGAAGGATCCCTGCCACCCGGCCACGCACATTGCGCTCCTGGATCCGCTCCGACCATCCAGCAATGCTGATCCCCTGGGCCACCGATGCTCCGGTCTATCACCGTCCGTGGGGCACCATCGGGCTGATCATCGCCAACATCCTGATCTTCGCCTGGGAGCTCCACGCCGATCCTGAGACCATCGCGGATCTGGTCCTGCGCTTCGGCGATGGCTATCATCCGGTGCAGTGGCTGACCAACCACTTCCTGCACGCCGACATCATGCACCTGCTCGGCAATATGGTGTTCCTGTGGGTCTTCGGCCTGATCGTCGAGGGCAAGCTCGGCTGGCGGCGCTTCCTGCCGCTCTATCTCGGCATCTGCCTGCTCGACTCGGTGATCGTGCAGAGCGCGATGCTCGGCGCCGACGAGGGCGGCGCGCTCGGCGCGTCGGGCGCGATCTTCGCGCTGATGCTCATCAGCCTGGTGTGGGCGCCGGCGAACGAGATCAGCTGCCTGCTGTTCATCTGGATCGTGCCCAAGACCTTCGACGCACCGGTGTGGGTGATCTGCACGCTCTTCCTGCTGTGGAACGTGCTGATGGCCGCGCTCGACTCCTTCACCATGGGCACCGCCATGCTGCACCTCAGCGGTGCGCTGGTCGGGGCCGGCGCGGGCGTGCTGGCGGTGCGCAGGACATGGGTGGACTGCGAGGGCTGGGACGTGTTCTCGCGCGTGGCGAACTGGCGCGGCAAGGCGCCGCCGCGGGCAGCCGTGCGCAGCGTCGACGAGTCGACCGTGAAGCACGACCTGGCCGAACGCCGCGCCCAGGCCCAGGCGCTGATCCGCGAGTACGTCGTCAGCGGCGAAGGCGCCCTGGCCTTGCGCGTGCTGCGTGAGGCGACCCTCGCGACCGGCCGCTGGGGGCTCGAGCGTTCTGATCTGCTCGGCCTGATCGACGCGCTGATCGCCGAGCGCGCCTTCACCGAGGTGCGGCCGCTGCTCGCCGAGGCGCTGCAGCGCTTCCCTGACGCCGCGCCCGGCCTGCGCCTGCACGAGGCGCGCATGCTGCTCGACCTGCGCCGCCCGGCCAAGGCCCTTGAGCTGCTCGACGCGCTGGAACCCGACGCCCTCGACGCGCACCAACAGGGCGAACGCGAGCGCCTGCGCGGCGCCGCACGCACGCTGATCGCCGCGGGCGTCCTCGAGATCGACGATTGACGGCCGCTGCGGATGACGCTTCCCGGCCTGCGCGGCGCAACGACGCTGGTGCCATGGGCACGAACCGTCAGGTGCAGGTCATGGCGCTCGTCGCACTCATGGCCGTGGCCGGCTGCGGGCCGCGTCCCGGCGAACGCGCAGGGGTCGCGCCGGGCTTCCCGCCGGAAGCCTGGCGCGAGATGGCGGATCTGATCGCGGCGAACTGGGTGCGCGACCTCGCCGACGACTTCACCCTGGCGATCGCCGTCGCCGGACCCGAGGCGCGCGCGCAGCTCGTAGCCGCCTATGCCACGGTCGGCACCTGGTGGGCGCAGGACCATGTGCCGGGCGACTTCACCGCGCGCACCTGGCTCGAGAGGCAGCCACGCGCTGAGCTCGAGGCCCTGGCGCGCCACCTGCGCGCCGCCGCCACGCCGCTGCGCGCCGCCGGGCTGCTGCCACAATTGCCCCGCCCGGAGCATCCACCGGGCCTGAGCGGCGCGCCCTTCGGCGATGCCATCACCGTCGCGCACGGCGCCGCGCCCGACGTTCTGGTCGCCTACGAGCTGCAGCTTGAATTCAGCAGCGCGGCGCTCGCCATCGACGCCGCTGACGACGTTGGTCGCCCGCCGACCGCCGCGGAGATCACCGAGTACCGCCGCGCCCACGAGGTCATGCGCCCGTCCGACTACGCCCCCCTCGCCGCCCACCAGGTGCGCGGTCTGGAACACTTCTGGGGGCATGCGGGGTTCGACGCGGCGCGCTTCGCCGACGGCCTGTGGGGCATGACCAGCGCCGGTGAATGGACCTCATCGCTGCATTCCCTGGCACGCTGGCTGAAGTGGCTCGACGCCTGGGATGGCATCCTGGCCACCGGCGAGGTCCCCGACCTGACCAGCGCTGCGCAGGCGACGGTCGCGCCCGGAGCCGCCGCGAATGCCGATTTCGTGCGCGACAAACGGCATCCTCCGGCTAGCATGCCCGGTACTCCCGGCCACCTTTCCGGAGCCAAACCATGCGTCACGCCGCCCTCGCCAGCCTCGCCCTCGCCAGCCTCGCCGGGTGCGCCAGCCTTCGCGCCGAGACCGCCGGCCCCGTCACGGAAGTGACCGCCCTCGAGACCATCACCCTGGTCGACCAGCGGGTGCTGACTGGCACCTACGATCCCGAATCAGGACGCGTCCAGGTGCCGGGACCGATCGCCTTCGCACTGACCCTGACCGCCGAGCAAATCGCGAGCCGCCGTGCGGCCACCGCCGCCGAGATCGCGGCGGTGCAGCCCAAGCCGGTGGTGGTGCTGACCCCCGAGGAGCGCGCCGCGCGCGCCGCAGCGGCCATGGAGCGCGCCGCCGAGCAGGCCAAGCTCGATGAGGCAACGCGCAAGGACGACGACAAGCGCGCCGCGGAGCGCAAGGTCGAGGACGACAAGCGCCACCAGGAGCGCGAGGCGCGCCTCGCGCGCGAGCGCACCGATGCCCTGTTGCGCGCTCAGGCCGCCGCGGCCGCCAATGGCGGTGGTGGCGGCGGGGTCAAGAAGGCCTATTGATCAGGCCGCGGCCGCCTCAGCCGAGCGAATCGTAGATCGTCACACGGCTCCAAAAGCCGGCGCAGGCATCGCGGAAGCGATCGTGGATCGGGTGCACCTGGTAGACCTCCTGGGCAGCCTCGTCGTCGAAGCTGACGACCAGCGAGGTGGTGTAGCTGCGCTCAATCACCGGGCGGTTGGTCGGCGCGGGTTTGCCGACGTGGGCGAGACGCACCCCGGGGATGGTGAGCAGGCTGCGCACGCCCGCATCGAAGGTCTTCAGCTGATCCGCGGTGAGACCGGGTTTGAGCCAAAAATAGACGGCATGGACAAACATGGGACCTCGGGAGGGGAATGGGTCCGGAAGTCCGGCAGTCCGGAAGTCCGGAAGTCTCGTGATGCGGTCGGCGCCGGGGATCCGCGGGCCGGACGGCCCGGCTACGGTTCCAGCGCACTCGTGCGCCGGATGCTGGGTCATGGCGCGGGGCTGTCTAGGGAGAGAAGTCCGGGAGTCCGGAAGTCCGGAAGTCTCGTGATGCATGGCGGCGCGCATTTCCGGCCGCGCCGCCATGCCCACTGAAACCCGAGTTCATAATCCGCCGCCAAGTCCCAGGAGACTTCCGGACCTCCGGACTCCCGGACTCCCGGACTTCCGGACCTCCGGCAGTCGGACTTCTCCCCCGCCTCACTCCTCGAAGCGCAGCCAGTTCAGATTGAACAACCCACCACCCTGACCCTTGAAGACCAGGTAGAGGTCGTGCACGCCGCCCGGATCCTTGACCGCGCCCTGGACCTCGGCCCACTTCTGCCAGTCGCCGGTGGGCTTGACCTCGGCGCTGCCGATGAGATCGCCCTCGGGCTTGTCGAGGTGCACCTCGATGGTGCCGCCGCTGCCCGCGGAGGCGACGCGGAACGTCATCTTGGTGGTGCCATCCAGGCCGATGTCCGCGAACTTCATCCAGTCGCCGTTGTCGATGAAGCCGATACTCTTGCCACCGCCGGAGTCCTTGGTGTCCTCGGTCTGCACGCCGTGCTGGTCGCTGAACGACGAGGCGCGCACCATGCGGTTGCGCAGCACCACGGTGGTGCGCACGGTGTTGCTCGGGATCTCCTTGCCGTCAGCGGTCTTGACCTTGCGATCGGTGTAGGTCGCGGTCAGCAGGTAGATGCCGGTGTCGTCCTTGGGCTTCGGCACCACGGTAAAGGCGCCGCTGGCGCCCGCCAGCTCGGGCGGGGTCTCGGCCAGGGAGAGGATCCAACCGACCATTTCCGAGACCACCTCCTTGCTGTGCTGCGGGTGCGCGGCCATGGCGATCGGTCCCCACACCCCGCCGCCGCCGGTGATGATCTTCTGGGCGAGCTTCTCGACGATGCCCTTCTCGTCGTGGTATTTCGCGGCGATCATGGTGAAGGCCGGCCCGACCGACTGCACCGCCGGCTGGTGGCAGGCCATGCAGTCGCTGGCCAGGATGAGCTGCCGCCCCTTGACCGAGCCACCCATCATCGACTGCTCGAAGCCGACCAGGTCCTTGGGTTCGGCGCCGATGATGTACTGGGCGCTGAACTTGACGCGCGTGCTGATCTTGCCATCGGCGGTGCTGCCGTCCTCGGCGTCGGTCACGTCGATCTGGTAGCTCAGATTCTTGCCCCACGAGAAGAAGCCGCCGCCCTTCGGCGCGGTGATGGCGATGGTCGGCACGGCGTTGCCGACGGTGATCGGCACTACCGCGATCGCCGACTTGCCGCCCTGGTCGGTGACCGTGAGCTTGGCCTGGTAGAGGCCGGGCTTGGCGAAGGTGAAGGTCGGGTTGGGCTCGCTCGACTCGACCGCGTCGCCGGTGAAGCGCCACTCGTACTTCAGCACGTCGCCGTCATCCTTGTCGTAGGTGCCGGTACTGGTGAATTTCACCGCCAGCGGCTCCTTGCCGGCGGTCACATCGCTGCCCGCCTTGGCGACCGGCGCGCGATTTCCCGCGATGTAGTCGATGCGGATGACCTGCGAGTCCTTGGTGTCCCACCACTGGGTGCCCCACAGGATCACGTACAGCGAGCCGTCAGGACCGAAGCGCATGTCCATCGGCTTCATCCAGGTGAAGGTGGGCATGAAAGGCACCATGGTCTGCCGGGGATCGGCAGCGGTGGTGTCGAGGGTCTTGACCCAGTTGCGCATCCACTCGTAGAGGAACAGCTTGCCGTCGTACCAGGCCGGGAATTGGGTGCCGTTCTTGAGCTTGGGATCGAAGTGGTAGACCGGGCCGGACATCGCGCAGCGGCCGCCCTCGCCGAGGTCCGGGAACTCCTCCGACTTCGAGTATGGGTACCACATCCACGCGGGCTGCGCGGGCGGCAGCTCATGGATGCCGGTGTTGACCGGCGAATCATTGATCGGGTGGGCCGGGTCAAACTTGTCGCCGAGCTTCTTGGTAGCGAAGTCGTAGGCCGCGTACGGCTTGTTGTCGCCGACGAACAGCGGCCAGCCGAAGTACCCGGCCTTGGTCGCGCGGTTGAATTCATCATGCCCCTTGGGGCCGCGCTCGCCGTCCTTGCCCGAGTCGGGACCGACCTCGCCCCAATAGAGGTAACCGGTGACGCTGTCGACCGCGTGGCGGAACGGGTTGCGGCAGCCCATCACGTAGATCTCAGGCCGGGTCTTGTCGGTGCCAGGCGGGAAGAGGTTGCCCTTCGGGATGGTGTAGGTGCCGTCCGCCTCGGGGTGGATGCGCAGGATCTTGCCGCGCAGGTCCATGGTGTTCGAGGCGCTGGCGCGCGCGTCCTTGCCGGGCTCGCGGTAGTCCATCGGCGAGAAGCCGTCGGACTCGAAGGGCGTGGTGTTGTCGCCGCACGACATGTACAGGTTGCCGCCGGGCCCGAAGCTCAGGCAGCCGCCGCAGTGGCCGACGATGGTGCGGACGTCCTTGACCACCAGCAGGGTCTTCTCGGTCGCGAGGTCGATGGTGTCGCCGCTGACGGTGAAGCGCGCGAGGTGCTCCTCCGCCGCCTCGCCGGGCATGGCGCGCAGGATGTACACCCAGTGGTTGGTCATGAAGTCGGGATCCAGGACGATGCCGATGCAGCCGTCCTCGGTGTTGCCCTTCTCGCCGCTGCGCAGCGAGTAGGTCGGCAGCTTGGCGACCTCGACCACCGCTTTGGTGTCCGGCTTGTAGCACGAGATCACGCCGAACTTGCCGCACCAGAAGACCCGGCCGTCGGCGGCGACGGACAGCTCCATCGGGAAGTCGGAGCCGCTCCCCAGCGAGGTGATCTCGAAGCGCGAATCGGACGGGCGCGCCTTGCCGAAATCGAGCGCCGGCCCTGCCGCCGCCCACTGCACGCCGCCGAGCAGGTGCTTGAGGTAGAGCGGTTCGGCGTAGCTCTCATCGGTGTGGCCCATCTCGGTGTAGAAGGCGCGGCCGCCCTCGTACTCGTGGTACCAGGCGAGCGGGTGCTCGGCGCCCATCTTGGTCGGGCCCGCGTCGTAGCTGGTCTCGTCGATCTTGAGCAGGATGTGGACGTCCTTGGGCAGCTGGCGGAAGTTGTACCACTCGTCGAAGCGCTCGAAGCTCGCGGGCATGCCGGCGGTCGACGGGTGGTTACCGTCGACGAGCACGACCTTGGCCTTCTGCTGCGCGGGGTGGCCAGCGAAGTAGGCGCCGGAGAGCTTGCCGTACCACGGCCAGTCGTACTCGGTGTCGGTCGCCGAGTGCACGCCGACATAGCCGCCGCCGGCCTGGATGTAGCGCGTGAAGGCCTCCTTCTGCCCGGCGTCGAGCACCGTGCCGGTGGTGCACAGCCACATCACCACTTTGTAGTTCTTGAGGTTGGCCTCGGTGAACAGCGCGGCGTCCTCGGTGGCGTCGACGCCGAAGCCGTTCTCGGCGCCGAGCTTCTTCACCGCCTCGACGCCCTTGGCGATCGCCCCACCGTGGCGGAACCCGGCGGTCTTGGAGAAGACCAGCACCTTGTAGGCGTCCGCGGCGCCGGCGAGTCCAGCGAGCGCGAGCAGCAGCGCGAGCGCCAGGACGCGCGTCAGCACAGCAGGGACGGCAGGGACGGAAAGTCGGACGCGGTCGGTGCAGGACTTGGTGAAAATGCGCATGTGCTGAGGAACCTCGGGAAGGCGGAAAGGTGTGGGAGTGGTGGAATGGCGCGCGCGGGCAGCGTCACTTCTTGGTGGGCAGCTTGCGGCCGGCGGCGTACTCGATGCCGCCGAGGAGCTGCTGCAGATACAGGGGCTCGGCATAGCTCTCGTCGGTGTGGCCCATCTCGATGTAGAATGCGCGGCCGCCGTCGTAGTCGTGGTACCACTCGATGGGATGCTCGCCACCCATCGCCCCGCCCTGGTAGGTGCTCTCGTCGAGCTTGGCGAGAATGTGCAGGTCGGTGCCGAGCGACTTGAAGTTGTACCACTCGTCCTTGCGCTCGATGGCGTCCGGGATTCCTGCGGTGGCGGGGTGGTTGTGATCGACCACGCGCACGGTGGCCTTCTGCGGCGCGGGGTGGCCGGCGAAGTAGGCGCCCACCAGCTTGCCGTACCACGCCCACTCATACTCGGTGTCAGTCGCCGAGTGGACGCCGACGAAGCCGTTGCCGGCCTGGATGAAGGCGGTGAAGGCCTTGCGCTGGTCGTCGTCCAGGATGTGGCCGGTGGTGTTGAGGAACATCACCGCCTGGTACTTCTTCAAGGTCTCGGCCGTGAACAGCGCGGCGTCCTCGCTGGCGTCAACGGCGAAGCCGTGCTCCCCGCCGAGCTTCGTGACCGCGGCGGTGCCGGCCGCGATCGAGCCATGGCGGAAACCGGCGGTTTTCGAGAACACCAGCAGGTTGAAGGGCTTGTCCGCAGTGTCGGCCGCATTGGCGACGCCGCCGCAGGCGAGCAGCAGGACGGTGGCCACGGGCGCCAGGCGGCGCAGGGTGGACGGGAGGCGGGTGCTGGTCATGTGGACCTCGTCTAAGGGAAGGGTGGCGGGACGGGAGCGGGCGGGCCGGAAGCGCCCCGCGCAGGTACCTGGGAATCACGCACGAGCTGAGTCATTACCGAATGCAGGACAAGGCGTTGAGGCATGCATCAGAAGCCGCATGCACGGTGGCGATGCTGGAGGAGCGCCTGGACACCTGCATGAGTGTCGGGACACGAGCGTCAAATCGTTCCACATAATCCCCCGCAATTCCAACTGTGACATGCGGATGCGTCAAAGGCAGATGCAAATCGTCCAAGCGGAATGGACAAACCTGACCGGCATGCGCAGCCCGGCCGGTCAGCCGGGTATCCCTGAGGCGGAGCAGGTGAGGTCCCGGGACCCCCCGTTCGATCCACGCATGGAACGTCATGCCTCGCTGCGGGTAGGGACAAGGCCATGGAGATCATCGCGATGTCGCACCGGACCCGTCTCGCCGTGGCCCTCGTCCTGGGTGCACTCGTCACCGGCACGGTCATGGCGGCCGAGCCCCAGGTCGCACCGGGCACCCCCCTGCCCGGTGCCGTGCTGCCAGACGGCCTGGGCGTGAACATCCACTTCACCGACCCCCGCCCGGGCGAGCTCGAACAACTCGCTGCCGGCGGCTTCACCTGGGTGCGCATGGACTTCACCTGGCAAGGCACCGAGCGCGCCGCCGGGGCCTATGACTTCGCCGCCTATGACCGCCTGCTCGCGGCGCTCGACGGCAAACACCTCCGCCCGGTCTTCATCCTTGACTACGGCAACCCACTCTACGACGGCGGGCTGTCGCCCTGCACCGACGCCGGCCGTGCCGCGTTCTGCCGCTGGACTGCCGCCGCCGTGACGCACTTCCGCGGCCGCGGCGTGATCTGGGAGATGTGGAACGAGCCCAACGGCGACTTCTGGAAGCCGCGCGTCAAGGTCGAGGACTACGTCGCTCTGGCGCGCGCCGTCGGGCCCGCCATCCGCGCCGCCGCGCCCGGTGAGCTGTACGTCGGCCCGGCCACCTCCACCATCGACCTGCGCTTCCTCGAGGCCTGTTTCCAGGGCGGCATGCTGCAATGGTGGGACGCGGTCAGCGTGCATCCCTACCGCCAGACCGCGCCCGAGACCGCCGGAGTCGAGTACGCGCGGCTGCGCGCGCTGATCCAGCGCTACGCGCCCGCGGGCCGGCGGGTGCCGATCCTGTCTGGTGAGTGGGGATACTCCTCGGCGTGGGAGGGTATCGACGAGGCGCTGCAAGGCCGCTACCTGGCGCGCCAGTGGCTGACCGACATCGCCGCCGAGGTGCCGCTGTCGATCTGGTACGACTGGCACGAGGACGGCACCGACCCCAAGGAGGGCGAGCACCATTTCGGCACCGTGCGCCACGCTTACACCGCGCTGGCCGTCGGCGCCCCGGCGGAATCCGGCCCCTACGCGCCCAAGCCCGCCTATCAGGCGGCGCGCGCCCTCACCGGCGCCCTGCGCGGTTTCACCTACTGCCGGCGCCTGGCGCTTGGACGCAGCGACGACTACGCGCTGCTCTTCGCCCAGGGCGAGCGCGTGGTGGTGGTGGCGTGGACCAGCGCGCGCACGGCCCACGAGGTGCTGATCCCGGCCAGCGCCGGCGCCATCGCGGTGACCGACCACCTGGGCGCGCCGCGCACCTCGCTGGTTGCCGGCCCGCACGGCGTGACGGTGACCCTCGACGGCGGTCCGCAATATTTGGCCCCGGTCCAGCCCAACGATTTGCTGCGCGTCGCCGCCGCCTGCCCGCGCCTGCCGCCCGAGCTGCGCGTGCACGCGCCGGCCACCCTCACCGTGCCACTGCCCATCACCAACCCGCTGCCGCGCTCGCTGACTCTGGCGGTGGATGCCGGCGCGGGCGGTCCGTCCGCGCGCCTCGCCCTGCCACCCGGCGGCACCACGCAGGAGCAGCTGAGCTGGCCAGTCGCGCTGCGCGAGGACGCGCCGCTGCGCCTGGTGTGGACGGTGGCGGACCTCGGCACCTTCGCGGAGGACGGGCGCATCGTGCCGACCAACCCCCTCGACCTCGAAGTGCTGCCGGTGCGCAGCCTCGACGCGGCCAGCCGGCTGCCGGTCCGCATCGCGAACACCGGCGGGGACGCCTGCGCTGGCACCATCTCGCTGCTTGAAGCCGACGGGCTGAACGCGCTGTGCGCCGTACCATACGCCTTCACGGCCGGGCAGACCGAGCAGATCGTGTCCCTGCCCCTGTCCAAGCCGCCCGCCGGGGGCTGGCGTGCGGGCGTGGTCGCGCACGACGGCCAGAGGCTGGTGCGCACCGTCGCCGCGCAGCGCTTCACCGCGCTGCCATGGGGCGGAGCGGACGCCGGCGCGCTCGCGACGGGCTGGGAGGTGCAGCCCGATGGCGACCCCAAGGTCGGCTCCACCCAGGTCCTGGCGCCCGCTGAAGACGCTCTGACCGGATCGGCGCTCACCCTCGATTACCAGTGCGGGGCGGGCTGGAAGTTCCTGCGCATCGTGCCGCGCAACGACGCGCTGCGCGCGCTGCCCGGCAGCCCGCGCGCGCTCGGCCTGTGGCTGCGCGGCGACGGCAGCGGCAACCACGCGCGCCTGCGCCTCACCGACAGCACCGGCCAGACCCACCAGCCCGGCGGCGAGCGCATCCAGTGGACGGGCTGGCGCTTCGTGCGCTTCGCCCTCGACGAGCCCGGCGCGCACTGGGGCGGCGCCAACGACGGCGTCCTCCACTACCCGCTGCGCCTCGACACGCTGCTGTTGATCGATCAGGCGGATCCGGCGCACCCCTCGCAGGGTGTGATCGGCATTGCGGCGCCGACGCTGATGGAGTGAGAGAGGGCTGATGGCTGATGGCTGACTACCAACAACCGACAACCAACAACCGACCTCTGACAACCGGTGGCTGTCTTCCATCAGCCATCAGCCATCAGCCATCAGCGATCAGCGATAGATCGGAAACCGCTCGCACAGCGCGCGCGCCTCGGCCTTGATCCCGGCCAGCGCGGCCGCGTCATCGCGACCCTTCAGGGCGCGGTCGATCAGGCCCGCGATCTCGACCGCCTCGGCGGGTCCGAAGCCGCGGCTGCACACTGCGGGCGTGCCGATGCGGATGCCCGAGCCCTGCTGGGCGGGTTGGTCGTCGAAGGGGATGAGGTTCTTGTTCACCGTGATGCCGACCTCGTGGAGCTTGTCCTCGGCCTGTTTGCCGGTGACGCCCTGGCTCATCACGTTGAGCGAGAACAGATGGTTGTCCGTACCGCCCGAGACCACCTGCCAGCCCTTGGCGATGAAGGCCTCGGCCATGGCCTTGGCGCTGGCCTGCACGGCGCGCATGTAGGCGGTGAATTCCGGGCGCGCGGCCTCGGCGAAGGCCGTCGCCTTGGCGGCGATGACGTGCATCAGCGGGCCGCCCTGGATGCCGGGGAAGACCCGGCTGTTGACCTTCTTGGCATGCTCGGGGCTGCGCGCGAAGACCATGCCGCCGCGCGGGCCGCGCAGCGTCTTGTGGGTCGTGGTGGTGACGAAATCGGCGTGGCCGAAGGGCGAGGGGTGGCAGCCCGCCGCGACCAGGCCGGCGATGTGCGCCATATCGACGAACATCACCGCGCCGACCTTCTTGGCGATCGCCGCGAAGCGTGGGAAATCGAGGGTGCGCGAATAGTTCGAGGCGCCGGCGATGATCATCTTGGGCTGGAACTCGGTAGCGATGCGCTCGACCTCGTCGTAATCGATCGCCTGGCGGTCGCGGGTCACACCGTAGCTGGCGATGGTGTAGTCGAGGCCGCTGAAGTTGAGCTTGTAGCCGTGCGTCAGGTGGCCGCCGTGGTCGAGGCTCATGCCCAGGACCTTGTCGCCCTTCTGCAGGCCGGCGGCCATGTACACCGCCATGTTGGCCTGTGAGCCGGAGTGCGGTTGGACATTGACGCTGTAGTCGGTCTTGAACAACGCCTGCGCACGCGTGATCGCCAGCACTTCGGCCTGGTCGACGAACTCGCAGCCGCCGTAGTAACGCTTACCGGGGTAGCCCTCGGCGTACTTGTTGGTCAGTACCGAGCCCTGCGCCTCGAGCACGGCCGTCGAGACGATGTTCTCGGACGCGATCAGCTCGATGGTGTACTGCTGGCGGTCCCACTCGCGCTGGATGATCGCGGCGAGTTCGGGATCGGTCTCGGCGAGGGCGCGCGGGGTGGTGTGGCGGATGGACGAGGCGTTCGCGGACGTGGTGGCCATGGGCAGGCTCCTGACAGGTCCACCGGCTGGTGGAGGTTCGGGGGTATGCCCAGGCGCGCGGCGGAAAGCTCGTAGAGCCAGGGACTTCCTCGCGGTTCTCCGCGTCGGCCCCGCCCATGGGGCAGAACCCAGCACCAGTCGTCCCTGCGCGGCATGATGGCGTCGTGCGATGGTGCTCAAGCGGCAACCCGGACCGGCCGCTGGGCGGCCGGGGTCCGGAAGTCCGGAAGTCCGGAAGTCCGGAGATCGACAGCCATGCGAAGCCCAGCGTGCATGCGGTGGGGATTCGATGCCCACGAGACTTCCGGACTTCCGGACCTCTGGACCTCCTGACCCTGGCCGGGCGCCGCCCGGTCAGCCGTGGACTCCACCCGGCGCGGGCTACGCTGCGCAGACCCAAGGAGTTCCCCATGCCCGCCCGTCTGCTCTCCGTGCTCGGCGCCGCCACCCTGATCGTGATCTGCGGCCTCGCCGCGCTCACCGGCACCGGCTGCCGCCAGCGCAACGCGCCGCAGGTCTCGTACACCTACCACAAGGCGGCCGCCACCGACCAGCAGCTCACCTATGACGAGCAGACCCTGCGCGACACCAGCGGCGTGGCCAACGTCATCTCGCACAACAGCGACAAGAGCGGCGCGACCATCGAGCTCTACCTCGATGCGGGCAACCAGTCGCCCGGGCGCGACAAGGCCGCCCAACTCGGCTACACCGTCATCAAGACCAACTGAATTTCCAACCACACGCGTCACCGCAAGCCCGCCGGATCGTCTCCGCGGGACCTGCCGGCCGACACTCCACATCAGCCTCCCAAGGATCACCTCATGAGCGCTTTCCCCGACGAACTCGCTGACGCCGGCGTCATCGGCATGGCCGTGATGGGCCGCAATCTCGCCAAGAACATCGAATCGCGCGGCCACACCGTGGCGATCTACAACCGTTCCTACGAGAAGACCGAGGAGGTCATGCAGTGGGAGCACGGCAAGGAGGCGCGCTTCGTGCCCTGCCGCGAGCTCAAGGACTTCGTCGCCGCCATCAAGCGCCCGCGCCGCATCATCATCATGGTGCAGGCCGGCAAGGGCACCGACGCGGTGATCGAGCAGATCGCTCCGCTGCTGGAGCAGGGCGACATCCTGGTCGACGGCGGCAACGCCTACTGGGGCGACACCGACCGCCGCAACGCCTTCGCCAAGGGCAAGAACTTCTTCTTCGTCGGCATGGGCGTGTCGGGCGGCGAAGAAGGCGCGCGCATCGGGCCGTCGATCATGCCCGGTGGCGACAAGGAGGCCGTGGCCAAGCTCATGCCGATCCTCAAGGAGATCAGCGCCAAGGTCGGCAAGAAGGGCGCTGAGGCTTGCGTCACCTACTGTGGCGAGGGCTCGGCCGGGCACTTCGTCAAGATGGTGCACAACGGCATCGAGTACGGCGACATGCAGATGATCGCCGAGGTCTACGACCTCATCCACCGCGGCCTGGGCAAGGGCCACAAGGACGCCGCCAAGATCTTCACCAAGTGGAACCAGGGCGAGCTCGCCAGCTTCCTCATCGAACTGACCGGCAACATCGCCGACAAGGCCGATCCCAAGAAGAAGGGCAAGTTCCTGCTCGATGCGATCCGCGACGCCGCCGGCCAGAAGGGCACCGGCAAGTGGACCACGGTCGCCGCGCTCGAGGCGGGCGTGCCGATCCCGACCATCACCGCCGCGGTCGACGCGCGCCTGATCTCGTCGCTCAAGGTCGAGCGCGAGGCGGCCGCGAAGATCCTCAAGCTCAAGGTCAAGAAGCTCAAGGGCATCACCATCAACGACCTCGCCAAGGCGCTCTACGCGGCCAAGATCGCGGCCTACGCCCAGGGCATGCGCCTGATCATCGAGGCGTCGAAGCAGCGCGGCTACAAGACCGACATCGGCAGCATCCCCGCAATCTGGCGCGGCGGCTGCATCATCCGCGCGGTGTTCCTTGACCGCATCACCACCGCCTTCAAGAAGCAGCCCAACCTGCCCAGCCTGCTCATCGCCGGCGAGTTCAAGAAGGACATCGGCCGCACCCTGCCCGCGCTGCGCAAGGTGGTCGGCGCCGCCGTCACCGCCGGCCTGCCGGTGCCCGCGCTGTCGGCCTCGCTGGCCTACATCGAGGGCTACTGCACCGCGCGCCTGCCCGCCTACCTGACCCAGGCCCAGCGCGACGCGTTCGGCTCGCACACCTACGAGCGCAACGAGAAGCCCGGAGAGTTCGTGCACACCGAGTGGCTGGCCTGAGCGAGTCCACGGAAATCATCCGGGGGATGCGCCGAACCGGCGGGCTGTGCCCGCCGGTTCGGCGTTTCCTGGGGAATGCAAGAACACCGGCAGATCTCGCACACTGGGTGACGATTGAATCGCGCCTGCAGCGTTCCGAACGGCCCAGTTTCCCATGGCTCGAAAGCGGTCCGACACCGCTCTGGACATCGCATGACGGCCCGCTGTCCTATCCACGCCGCTATGCCCACTTCCGACGCTCCCGCCGCGACTCCGCGATGACCCTCCCCAACTCTCAACCGACCTCCGTGCCCTCCCGCCGCGGCCTCGCGACGCTGATGCTGCTCGGGTCGTGCGCGTCGTGGGGGCTAAGCTTCCCGCTGATGCGCGCCTACAATCTCGCCATCGCTGGTCGGATCCCGGATGCCTCCAGTTGGTTCGCGGCCTCGTGGAGTTTGGCGGTGCGCTTCGCGGGCGCGGCCCTGCTGCTGCTCGCTTGGTTGGCGCTGCGCGGCCAGCTGCGCCGGCTGACCGCGCCCGAACGCGGCCAGGGGCTGGCGCTCGGCCTGTTCACCGCCCTGGGCATGCTGCTGCAGTGCGATGGCCTGAGCTACACCCAGGCTTCGACCTCGGCTTTTCTCACCCAATGCTACTGCATCTTTGTCCCGGCGTGGCTGGCGCTGCGCAGTCGGCGCCTGCCCGATCTGCGCGTGATGGTCGCGGCGTTGATGATGATGACCGGCATCGCCATCCTCGCCGGCCTCGACTGGCGGACGCTGCACCTAGGCCGCGGGGAGTGGGAGACTATCGGCGCATCGGCGGTGTTCACCGCGCAGATCCTGTGCGTCGACCGGCCGGCCTACGCCGGCAACCACCCGCTGCACGTGAGCTACCTGGCCTTTGCGGTGAGCGCCGCGCTGTTCCTGCCGGTGGCGCTGGTCACAGCCCCTGCACCCGCGGCGCTGTGGCAGGCCCTGGCAGATCCGGCAATGGGCGCCTGCCTGCTCGCCCTGACCCTGATCTCGACCCTGCTCGGCATGGTGCTGATGTTCACCTGGCAGCGCCACCTGGAGGCGACCGCCGCCGCGCTGATCTACGGCTGCGAACCGCTCTTCGCCAGCGCCTTCGCTTTCGTGCTGCCCGGCCTGCTTGCAACCGCCCTGGGCATCGCCTACGCGAATGAGCGCTTCACCACCAGCCTGGTGATCGGCGGCGCGCTCATCATCGGCGCGAACGTGCTCGTCCAGCTCCGCCCGAAGGCACGCGCCGCTCCTTGAGCGGCTTCATTCCCACAGCGCTGGTGGGCCGCAGTCACCCTACTCGCGTCTCGCGACTCGCGTCTGCGACTCATTCCTTGCTGATTCCCCATTAACTTCCCCCTGCCATCCCCATGGCGCATGCCCGCCAAGCCCATCTAATTCCGCGGAGGTCGCCATGCACATCGTCATCGTCCCCGGCACCAACCGCGCCGGCGCGGTCTCCCTCACCCTCGCGGGCCTGCTCGCCGCGGATTACGCCGCGCTCGGCTGCAGCGTCGACCTGCTCGCCCTCGAGCTCGGGCCGGAGTTTCTCGCGCCCACCGCCTACAAGCAGCCGACGCCGGGCATCACCACCATGGTCGGGCGCTTCCTCGCGGCCGATGGCGTGGTCTTCGTCATTCCCGAATACAACGGCAGCTATCCGGGCGTGCTGAAGCTGTTCACCGACATGCTGCCCTATCCCCAGGGCTTCGATCGCCGCCCCTGCGCCTTCGTCGGCATCGGCGCGGGGCAGTTCCAGGGGCTGCGCGCGGTCGAGCACTTCCAGGGCGTGGCAGGTTACCGCAACGCTCACATGTACCCCAACCGCGTCTTTCTCGGTGCCGGCAAGGAGCTCTTCACCGAGGGCCGGCTGACCGACACCAAGCTCGCGGAGCGCCTCAAGGCGCAGGCGACCGGCTTCGTGAAGTTCGCTGGGGCGATCAAGGGCGCGTGAGCGGACCGCGCCCACTGATCGTCGCTGGCTGCCTGGTCACGGCCTTCGTGCCGGCTCTCGGCGGGTTCTGGGCGCAGCCCGATGCGTGGTTCGCTGGGCTCGCTCGACCGCCGCTGACGCCGCCCGATTGGGTGTTCGGTCCAGTGTGGACGCTGCTCTACGCAAGCATCGGCGTCGCCCTGGCGCTGGTCGTCGCCCTGCCGCCGGCGCAGCGGGCGCGCGACTGGGCGGTGGCCTTCGCCGCCCAGTGGCTGCTCAACCTGCTCTGGACCCCGGTGTTCTTCGGCCTGCACCGGCCCGGTCTCGCGCTGGTGGTGATCGTGCTGCTGCTCGCCGCCATCGCCGCGACGATCTGGCGCTTCGCGCGCAGTCGGCCCATGGCCGGGGCGCTGCTCGCGCCGTACGCGGCGTGGGTCGCGTTCGCGACCTACCTCAATGCGGGTTATGCAGCGCTCAACCCAGGGTGACGCCACGAGCGTGCGCGACGCTCACGCGTTGCGCGCCGGTGATGTGCGCGCTCAGTAGGTGAACGACGCCGAGATCCCCTGCTTGATCACGATGGTCATGGTCATGGGCTTGCCCTGCATGTCGCCGGCGCAATCGAAGTTGGCGTCCATGGACATGCTCTGGCTGAGGCTGCGCTTGCTGACGTCGACCGGGAAAAGCCCGGTGAAGTGCCCGGTGAAGCTGCCCTTGGTGACGCTCATCCCGGGCGGCAACGGCATCGCGACCTTGCCGAGTTCCATGACGGCGCTGATGCGCAGGGCCGGCGCGCTGCCGCCCGGGACCAGCTCGACCACGCTGGTCTTGCCCGTGAAATCGGCGGGGTCGACCTGCAACTTCCCCTCCTTGACCAGGTCCGCCACGGCGGCGGCGCCGTCGACGGGCCAGCTGTCGCCCACCGCGCGCCGGGTGGTGCTGCCGAAGATCTGATCGTCGTTCCGGTTCTTCGGATTGCTCATGTGGATCACCACTTCAAGGGCCTGGGCGAGCTCCGGCGCGGCTGCGGCGCCATTGATGCTGTAGACGGCCTTGCCAGCGCTGCTGTCGGCCTTGATCACCGTGCCCTTGGGCAGCAGCTCGCCGGGCACTCCCGCGCGGGTCACCGCAGAGGTGGTAACGGTGAAAGCGGTGGTGATCTCGCGCCCATCCGCCGAGATCGCCAGGACCTCCGCCTGCGCGGACAGCTCAGCCGCGATCACCTGATCGCGCGCCGGCTGCGGCGCCCCGGCCAGGGTCATGGTCATGTGTTGTTCCATGGCGCCTTTGCTGACCACGGCATAGTGGTCGCCGACCTTGGCGGTGCGGGCCAGCTTGATCTCGTAATCCGCCGCCTGGGCGGGCACGACCGCAACAGCGAGCAGGAGCAGGGCGAGTGCAGGGCAGCGCAGGATGGCGGTGGGAGACATGGTGAATCCTCGGGCGGTTGGGATGGACGGCAGCACGCGTGGCAGGTTCACAAGCGCAGCCGCAGGTCATAGCGGCCGCCCCTGGCTGGCAATGCGCAAGCCGGCCGACGCCGCTGGAGCGGCGCCACGCCGCACCATACTCCCCGCCCATGAGCGCCGGGAACACCTTCGACATCATCGTAGTCGGCGCCGGCCACGCCGGCATCGAGGCCGCCGCCGCCGCGGCGCGCCTGGGCGCGCGCACCGCACTGGTCTCGGGCAACCTCGACACCGTCGGCAAGATGTCGTGCAACCCCTCCGTCGGCGGCGTGGCGAAGGGCCAGCTGGCGCGTGAGGTCGACGCGCTGGGCGGACTGATGGGCCTGGCCACCGACGCCACTGGCATCCAGTTCCGCACGCTCGGCCTGAGCAAGGGCCCTGCGATGTGGAGCCCGCGCGCGCAGTGCGACAAGGCGGCCTATGCCGCCTGGATGAAGCAGGCGGTCGAAGGCCAGGCGGACCTCTTCCCGGTGCAGGGCGAGGCCTGGGAGCTGGTCACCGCGGCCGGCATCGAGGGCTCGCCGGTCCACGTCACCGGCCTGCGCCTGCGCGACGGTCGCACCCTGACGGCGCAGCGCGTGGTGATCACCACCGGTACCTTCCTCAAAGCACTCATGCACCAGGGCGAGACCCGCACCGCGGGCGGACGCATGGGCGATCAGGCGGCGCAGGGATTGTCGGATTGCTTCGTGCAACTCGGTCTGCGCCTGATCCGCCACAAGACCGGCACGCCCGCCCGCGTGCATGCCGACTCCATCCGCTGGGAACTGTGCACCGAGCAACCGGGCGACGACCCGCCGCGGCCGTTCAGTTTCCTCACCGCGGCCATCACCCAGGCACAGATCAGCTGCTGGCAGTGCCACACCACCCCGGCCGCGCACGCGCACATCCTCGCCAATCTGCACCGTGCGCCGATGTATAACGGGCAGATCGCCTCGATCGGCCCGCGCTACTGCCCGTCGATCGAGGACAAAGTGGTGCGCTTCAAGGAGCGCGACAGCCACCACCTGTTCCTTGAGCCGGAGGGTCGCACGACCAAGGAGATCTACGTCAACGGCCTGTCGACCTCGTTGCCGCTCGACGTCCAGGACGCGGTGCTGAAGGAGGTGCCGGCGCTCGCCGGGGCGCACGTCCTGCGCTATGGCTACGCGGTCGAGTACGACGTGGTCGCACCTGATCAAATCGACCACACGCTGCAGGTCCGCAGCGTCGCGGGCCTGTACCTGGCCGGACAGATCAACGGCACTTCCGGCTACGAGGAGGCCGCCGGCCAGGGCCTGATGGCCGGCGCAAACGCAGCGCTGACGCTTGCCGGGCGCGAGCCACTGGTGCTGTCGCGCGCCGACGCCTACATCGGCGTGCTGATCGACGATCTGGTCACGCGCTGCCCGGATGAGCCCTACCGCATGTTCACCTCGCGCGCCGAGCACCGCCTGCACCTGCGCGCCGACAACGCCGACCGCCGCCTGGCGCCGCTGGCGGCGCGCTGCGGGCTGATCGGACCAGAGCGCGCCGCGGCGGTGGCGGCCAAGGACGCGGCGATCAGCGCCTTGGTGGGAGGCGTCGACGACACCACCATGCGCCGCATCAGTGGCGAGGCCCTGGATCTGGCCGCGGCCCAGGCGCTGGTCCCGGCCCTGGCGGCCGCGCCCCTCACGGTCGCCGAAGAGGCCTGGGTTGAACTGCGCTACGCCACCTATCTCGAGCGCCAGGCGGTGCGCATCGCCCGCCAGCAGCGCCTGCGCGACCTGCCGCTGCCAGCGGATCTCGACCTCGTCGCGATCCGCACGCTCAGCACCGAGGGCCGACTGACGCTGCAGCGCCGTCGCCCGCGCACCATCGGCGAAGCGGGCACCCTGCCCGGCGTCACCCAGGCCGATATCGAGACGCTGTGGGCGGTGATGCAGGGGCGGCTGCGCCGACCCGGGCTGATGGCTGATGGCTGATGGCTGGCGGCTGGCGGCGGACGTGGCGCCTGTCAGTCCCTCACACGTTAATGGGCAGCCGCTCTGATCTCCATGCTCACCATGACGACGATCCGCCAGCTGTCAGCCGCCAGCCGCCAGCCGCCACCAGGGGTGACCCCGCCGCCCTCGCGCCCCCCCTCCTGATCCCAGATCCCGATGTATACTGGTGCATCGCCAGCGCGGCATGACGCCACGCCCGGACGAGCAAGGACCGACCCCCCATGGACAATGTGAAGTCTGAACCCAACTCCTGGCGCATGTTCCGCATCATGGGCGAGTTCGCGGCCGGGTTCCAGACGCTCAGCGAGATCCCTTCGGGCATTACCATCTTCGGTTCGGCGCGCACCAAGCCCGGCCACCCCTATTACGAGGCCGCCGCCGCCATCGGCGAGGCCGCGGTCGGGCGCGGCTTCCCGGTCATCACCGGCGGCGGCCCGGGCATCATGGAGGCCGGCAACCGCGGCGCAAAGCGCGCCTACGGCACCAGCGTCGGTCTGGCCATCAACCTGCCCATGGAGCAGAGCTCCAACCCCTACATCACCGTCGAGGTCAAGTTCCACTACTTCTTCGTGCGCAAGGTGATGTTCCTCAAGCATTGCTGCGCGGTGGTGGTGATGCCCGGCGGTTTCGGCACCCTCGACGAGATGTTCGAGGTCCTGACGCTGGTGCAGACCCACAAGATCGCGCCCATGCCGATCGTGCTCTACGGCCGCGCCTTCTGGAGCGGGCTGATCGACTGGATCAAGGCCACCATGGAGGACCGCGAAGGCTACATCAGCCACGGCGATCTCGACCTGGTGACCATCGTCGACAGCGTCGAGGAGGCCATGGCGGCGCTCGCCCACGTGCACCCCGAGAAGCCGAAGCCGCTCATCGCCGGCCAGTAGGCGGCGGCGCGCGCCGACCCAGCATCCTCATTCGGGCCCGGGGAGGATGTACCGCAGAGCCTGCAGGTGACCCACAACGGTGTTCCCATACGCCGAGCGCATGCCTGGATGTGCCTCGGGACTGGCGGTTGTGCTTCCCGGCTGCGGCCGATCATCGGCGCCCCCCGACGGAAGCTCTCCCATGGCCCAGCCCGGCGCCCCCAAGACCACCGAGATCGCGCATTCCGACCCGGCCGTCGAGAACGCCCAGTTGATCTTCCGCGACGCGTGGGCGGCCCTCGAGTCCAGCGTGGGGCGGCAGAACCTGCGCTTCCCGAAGGAGATCATCTGGCTGAACGGCGCGCCCGGTTCGGGCAAGGGCACCAACACCCCGTTCATCCTGCGCGAGCGCGGCATCACCGCCAAGCCGGTGGTCACCAGCGAGCTGCTCAACACCGACGAGGCCCAGGCGATCAAGGCCGCCGGCAACCTGGTCAGCGACCAGGTGGTGGTCGCCCTGCTGTTCCGCAAGCTGCTCGACCCGACCTACCTCAACGGTGTGATCGTCGACGGCTTCCCGCGCACGCGCGTGCAGTGCGAGTGCCTCAAGCTGCTCTACCAGAAGATGCTTGAGCTGCGCAAGGAGTTCTACGGCAGTGCGCTCGGCCAGCACTTCCCGCAGCCGGTGTTCCGCATCACCGTGCTCTACGTCGAGGAACACGAATCGGTGGAGCGCCAGCTCAAGCGCGGCCGCCAGATCATCGCGCACAACCAGCGCATCCGTGACACCGGCGTCGGCGAACTGCTCGAAGAGCGCGCCACCGACACCAACGAAGAGGCCTGCCGCAAGCGCTACCGCATCTTCAAGGAGCAGGCGCTGGAGGCGCTGCAGTCGCTCAAGAAGACCTTCCACTACCACCTGGTCAACGCCCAGGCCGACGTCGCGACGGTCGAGCGCAACATCATCCACGAGTTCCAGTACCAGAGCACGCTCGAGCTCGACGACGAGACCCTCGACTCGATCAACCACATCCCGCTCGCCAGCGACATCGTGCTCAACGCGCGTCAGCTGCTGGTGCGCCGCCTCGACTCCTACCAGCGCGAGCACACCGCGCTGTTCAAGCAGGTGAACTATGTGATCGAGCACGAGTTCATGCCGGTGATCAGCATCCATTCGATCAGCGGCCGCGCCGAGATCGCCAGCGAGAACCCGCTCTTCGCCCAGCCGATGGCCCTGCTCATGCTGCTCGACGTGTTCAACGAGCGCGGCTATTACGCGGTCGGCTTCACCGAGACCAAGGACATCCCCGCGCGCATCGACCTGGCCACCGGCGAGATCACCTGCCGCAGGAAGCCGGTGTACCGCTTCTCGATCCGCTTCCAGGGGTCGGTGATCCGGCGCGGCAACTGACATGCGCTGCTATACCTGGAACGTCAACGGCATCCGCGCGGTGGCCAAGAAGAACCTGCTGCCTTGGTCTGTGCTCGGCGACGGCGACGTCATCTGCCTGCAGGAGACCAAAGCCAAGGTCGAGCAGCTTGACCCCACGCTGGCCGCGCCGGAGGGCTGGCACAGCTTCTGGCACTCGGCGGCCAAGCCCGGCTACAGCAGCGTGGCGATCATCAGCCGCATCAAGCCGGATGAGGTGGTGGGTGGTATCGGCGACGAGCAGTTCGATTGCGAAGGCCGCGTACTGGCGGCACGCTTCGGCACCCTGGTGGTGATCTCTGCCTACTTCCCGAACAGCCGCGAAGCGGGCTTGCGGCTGCCGTACAAGCTCGCCTTCTGCGCGCGGCTCGAGGCCTACCTGGCGGAGTGGCGCGCCAAGGGCTGCGAGGTGCTGCTGATGGGCGACTACAACATCGCGCACCAGCCCATCGATCTGGCGCGGCCCAAGGACAACGCCAAGAACGCCGGCTACCTGCCGGACGAGCGCGCCTGGATGACGCGCTACCTGGGCCTGGGCTACCACGACGTCTTCCGCGAGGCCAATCCCGACCTGGTCGGCGCCTACACCTGGTGGACCGCGTGGGGCGGCGCGCGTGACCGCAACGTCGGGTGGCGCATCGATCTCGGCACGGTCAGCCCCGGCCTGCGAGGGCGCGTGCAGGGCAGCCAGATCCATCCCGAGATTCTCGGCAGCGACCACTGCCCGGTCAGCGTCGAGCTGACCTGAGCGGCGGCGCGCGATGACCGCGGCCCCGACCCTGCGCACCGCCACGGCCGCCGATCTGCCGGCGATCAGCGCAATCTACAACCACTATGTGCGCACCTCGACCGCCACGTACCAGCTTGCCGAAGAAACGCCCGCGGAGCGCGCCGCGTGGTTCGCCGCGCACGGGCCCGGTCACGCGGTGACGGTCTGCGTCGCCGACGGCGCGGTCGTCGCCTGGGCCTCGCTGTCCCCCTTCCACCCGCGCGCCGCCTTCGCACGCACGGTCGAGGATTCGCTCTACGTCCATCCCACGCACCTGCGCCGCGGCCTTGGCCGGCTGCTGCTGACTGATCTCATCGGGCGCGCCCGCGCCACCGGCGCGCACAGCATCATCGCCGCGATCTCCGCCGATCAGGTTGCGAGCCTGGAGCTGCACCGCGCCCACGGTTTCAGCCCCTGCGGCACCTTGCGCGAAGCCGGCCGGAAATTCGACCGCTGGCTCGATCTGGCGTATTGGCAACTGCGGCTCTGAGGGCAGGGCAGCGCCCCGCGCCTGCGGTCCGCTTCGTGATCGTCTCGCATCTGCCGACCTCGCATCACCAGGACGCCCGCGGTCCAGCGGAAGATCACCATGCAGTGCGACGTCTGCCCAGAGCGCCAACGGCGCGACCAGCGGACAGCCCAGGGCCAAGCCCTGGGCTCGCTGTGATAAAAAGATTTCAGAGCCCTGAATGGGCGGCCAACGGCGCTGCACCTTGCGAGCCCGGTGCTGCACCTGCGAGCGCTCCATGCCACGAGAATGCGCTCGCGAGTGGCTGTTCTTCGTCGACGTCGAACGATATGAATCGCCCCTTCAGGGCTCAGAATCGTTATTATTGTTCTACCCAGGGCTTCGCCCTGGGCTGGCTTTCTGACCGCGCCGTTGGCGCTCTGGACAAGCGACCGGTGCGATCCGCAGTCTGCGAAGCGTTCCCCGACTCGCGGATCATGGACCTGGTTCAATGTTCCAGGGCCCGGGGACCGGAAACCACTTTCTCGGGTCTAGGGTCTAGGGTCTAGCACCTAGCGCCTAGCTCCCAGCACTTCAGCGCCCGCCTTCCTTCACCGCCCGCCAATCCCTGCCGTCGTAGGCCGGCGCGAAGATCTCGTAGAACTGGCTGCCCGCATCCGCGGTGTTCTCCAACGAGTGCGCCGAACCGCGCGGAATGGTGATCACGTCACCAGGTCCGTAGCGGAAATTCCGCGCGCCCAGGCGCGCCCACCCGCTACCAGCGGCGACGATCAGGGTACGATCGTGATGATCGTGCACATGCGCGGCCTCCTCCTTGCGCAGCAGCAGGGCGTGGGTGCTTGACCCGGCCTCGCTGTGCACCAGGCGCCGCGCGAAGGGATCCGCGCGCTCCTGGTCGGTCCACTCGGCCTCGGGCTGGATGTGCTCCGGGGTGATCAGGCGCAGGTGCACATCGCCACAGCCTGCGACCAGGGCGAGCGCAGCGCCCACACCCACAGGACGGGCCCAGCCCGCCAGGTTTCGGACGATACGCGCGGCAGAGCGGACGATGGATTCCATGGTCGCCTTATCGCCATCCACCCCACCTCGGCAACGTGCATGTTCGCGGCCGGCGCCCTTGTCCCGTCCCCGCGTACCTCATTCCCATCACCGTGGCCCTCCCCGAGGGCCCCTCCCCCGCAGCTCCCAGCAGCGCACCGAGCGTCTCGCTTCGCGACTCGACGCTCGCAGCAGGAGGTTTATTCCATGCGCTTAGGGTCTGAATTCACCCCCATTCGCCATTTCCCTCATCCCCGTTATCCTTCCATCATGCGCGTCGCGATCCTCGATTACCAGGCCGGCAACCTGACCTCGGTGCAGCGCGCCCTGGCCCACCTCGGCCAGGACGCCCAGGTCACCGCGCGACCCGATGAGGTCGCTCAGGCCGATCGCGTGATCTTCCCTGGCGTCGGTGCCGCCGGCAGCTGCATGGCCAACCTGCGCGCTGCCGGCCTGGACCAGGCGCTGCGCGAGGTCATCGCCGCCGGCCGCCCCCTGCTGTGCATCTGCGTTGGCATGCAGCTGCTGTTCGATTCCAGCGAAGAGGACGGCGGCGTCGCCTGCCTCGGCCTGCTGCCCGGCGCGGTGCGCCGCTTCCGCCCGGCGGATCCGACCATCAAGGTGCCGCACATGGGCTGGAACCCGGTCACCCTGCGCGATCCGCTCGGCGCCGGCATCGCGCTGGACAGCCCGTTCTATTTCGTGCACAGCTACTACTGCGACCCCGGCCCGGGTGTCGAGGTCATCGCGACCAGCGTGCACGGCCAGGAGTTCTGCGCCGGCGTGCGGCGCGGCAATCTCGCCGCCTTCCAGTTCCATCCCGAGAAGAGCGGGGCGGTCGGGCTGAAGCTGCTGGCGAACTTCCTGGCCTGAGCGGCGGTCCTCAGTCGCTGCTGCTCGACGACGAGCCGCCGCTGTCACTCGAAGAGCCGCCGCTGTCGCTCGAGAAGCTGCCGCCATCGCTCGCTGGGCTGCTGTCGCATGATGACGAGCCGCCGCTGTCGCTGGCACCGCCTGCGGCATCACCACCGTAATGGCCGTGGCCGTGATCGTGGCCGTGGCCGTGATGATGACCGTGACCGTGGTGCTGTCCCTGGTCGTGACCCGTACCGGACTGATGGCCCGGCTCCGCGGAGACGCCATCCGTCCGCTGGCTCGGCCATCCCCCATTGCCCTCGCCGGACATCACCTGAAAGGCGGGCGCGACCCCATCGTCGTCGATACCGCGGCGCCGCCGTCGCTCCGGACGCGACGCGGGTCTGCGGAAGAACATGATGATCGCCGTCAGGAAAACGACCCCGACGGCGAGAATGAAAACGAGGTCCATGTGCGGATCCGGCGTGAGGCGGACGCGCCGATGCTACCAGCCACGGCGGCGCTGTCGATCACTCCCGCGGCAGCCCGAGCTGCAACAGCACGGCGTCGCCCAGGCGCTCGAGCAGGTCCGCGGGCGACCTGCCCCCATGCCCGTGCGCCGACCAGCACAGCGCGTCGACGGACGCGCGCAGGTCCGCCTTGCCCTGAATCACCAGATCGCCGGGCTGCGGGCTGTCGGCCCCCGGCACGTGCGGCTGCAGTGAGACGTCGGGCGGCTGCAGATAGAGCACCAGGTCGGCCCAGCGCCGCGCGGCCACGACCAGCTCCTGGCCGGCCTGCTCGAGCGGATCGGCGGTCGGTCGCAGCCCGGCCGAATCGACCAGCCGCAGGCGCCAGCCGCCGACCAGGGCGTGGGCGGCGACCAGGTCGCGGGTGGTGCCAGGGATGGCGCTGACCAGCGCGCGCTGCCGTCCGCACCAGGCATTGAGCAAGGTGCTCTTCCCGGCATTGGCAGGCCCGGTGATCAGCACCACCGGCGCGCGCATCAGCAGGCCGGTGGGAAACGGTGGCGGGACGCCGGGATGGGCGAGCAGCCAGCGCACCGCGGCCGGACTGGCGGCGCGCGCCAGGTCGGGCCAGGAGGCTAGACGGGCGCCAGCTACGTCGCCGGCCAACCCCAGGCCGCTCACCGCCCAGGGCGCCTCGACCAGTCCATGCCCCGCCAAACAGGCGGTGACCGCCGCACGCACGCCCGGCCCACCATGGGTGGTGAGCTCGATCACGTCGGCAGTGAGACGCACGAGCACCACCTCGTCGATCGCCGCGCCGGCGCGATCGCGCAAGCGGGTGACGCAGGCGCCGCCAGGCTCGGGCAGGACGCGCGCGATCAGGCCGGGCAGGGCCGGGCAGCGCAGCACCGCCAGCGCCGCGGGTTCGGGTGGGGTCAGCCAGGTGTAGGTGCCGACGCTCACGCGGATTCCCCAGCGCTAAGCCGCGCGCCATCCCAGCGCACCACCAGATCGGCAGTGCGCACGCGCGCCCACGCGAAATCCGCGACCAGATCGCGCGGACGGCAAGGCGCGGCCGTCGCCTGCAGCCCCGCGCACCACGCCAGAAAGCCGCACAGCGCCAGCGCATCATAGTGCGCACGCAGCGCTGGCACGCCGACCGCGCCGTGGAATTTCGCGTGCTTGCGGCCGCGCTCCTCGAGCAGCAGCAGGTGGTGCCGGTAGGTCGGCGTGGGCAGGCCCAGGATGCGCTGCAAGGCGACCTGGGTGGCGGTCGCGCTGGCGAGGTCGCGCCCGCGCACCACGCGCGTCACGCCCGCAGCCGCATCATCGACCACCACCGCGAGGTGGTAGGCGACCGCCCCGTCCCGCCGCCGCACTACCGGATCGCCGAACGCCTGCGCAGGATCCTGAATGAGGTCGGCACCCGACCCGTCGCGCACAGCGATGGGCCCATCGTCGAGGCGCGCACGTACCGGTTCCACGCAGGCGCGCCAGCCGCCGGGCGGCAGCGGCCGCTCACGCTCGTGATTGTCGTAAGCCCAGCCACCGTCGGGCGCGCGCCGGCCGCCGGCCTGCAGCCCGGCCCGGCCTACGCCACTCGGGTAAAGCCGGCCCAGCTCCGCGAGGCGGTCGAGCGCGCGTGCGTGCTGCTCCGCGAGCTCGCTCTGGGTGGTCGTGCAATCCCAGTCGAGGCCGAACCACGCGAGGTCGGCGAGCATGCCAGTGGCCAGACCGGGCGTGCAGCGCTCCGGATCGAGATCCTCGAGGCGCAGCAGGATGCGCCCGCCGCCACTGCGCTGGTCGAGCCAGCCAAGCAGGGCCGCAAGCAGCGTCCCCGGGTGGGCGGGCCCAGTAGTCGATGGGGCGAAACGGCCGACGTCCGGCACGGGCAGCGGACCGCGCGTCAACGCAGGTAGAAGACCGCATCCTCGTCGCGCAGACGCTGGATGAAGTCCGCGAAGCCGGTGGCGACTTCACTGATCTTGTGGCGTGAATGCACCGCGTTGGGCGTGCCGCTGAAGGGATCGACGATCAGGTACTGGCCGGGCAGCCCCTCGAAGACCGGCAGTTCGTTGCGGCGCAGGGGCGGTTCGGGGCTGTCGGCCGCCTCGTTGAGGTAGAGGGCGGCCACGGTCTGCGGGTGCAGGATGCGGTTGAGCACCGTGCTCCAGCGCGCGTCGCGCGGTGGGCGGCGCGCGACGCACAACGTGCCACTGCCGATGGTTTCGTAGAAGGCGCGCACCTGGCGCGGGAATGGAAAGCCCAGACGCGCCTCCGCTTCCTGGATGCGCGCCAGCTCGACCTTGCGGAAGGCGGTGCGCTGGGGCCCGGGCGCGGTCTCGCCGACGAATGGCAGCAGATCCTGGTAGTCGTAGGGGACGGGCATCGCGCGCACATTGAAGCACGATACTGGGCGTGGCAACCTGCGGATCGCCAGCAGGGCCGGCGGTCCGCGGTATACGGCGGGGGCCAGAGGAGTGGCCGACGCACCACGGCATGTGCACAAAGCACATGCTGGAAATAGGCCGTGAGTAGCGACCGTTGCGAGTCATAGGGAAAGCCCATCGCGTGCCGCGCCGTCCGGGCCGGCGGCACGGAACCCTGGCCCGGCCTGGCGGCACCGGATGCGCGCCGCTCACACTCCCGCAGCGCTGCCGACCCGACCTCCGGACTACCGGACTGCCGGACCTCCGGACTGCTGCATCGTGAACAGCCGCAGATCACGCGGCCCGACCGCCACCGGCACGCGCACCAGGGCGTCCTCGCGGGTGCGCCGCGTCCACACGTCGCGCATGTGGACCGGCTGCAGCGGCGCGAAGCCGAGCTGGGCGAGGTCGACCACCACCTCGGCCGGCTGATCGCCGCTGTTCAGGACCCCGACCGCGACCAGATCCCCGACCAGCGGTCGGCTCCAAATCGACAGCGCGCCGCTGCGCGCCAAGCAGGTGGCCGGCCGGCCGAGCGGATCCTGGTCGATGGCGATGGCCTCGGCGTTGCCGGCCAGGTCGAGCAGCTCGCCGACCAGGTGCCGCGGGTCGCAGGCGAGCATCAGCGGTGCGGCGAGCAGGCACCACATGCCGAACTGCGCGCGGCACTCGTTCACGGACAGGCGCGCGCCGCCCTGCTCGACACCCAGCAGCAGCACATGCGGATCGTTCCAGCCGCCCGGGCCGGCGTGGCGCTCCAGCCCGGCGGTGCGCTCCAGGGCCATCAGCACGCCCACCCCGGCGCGCGCGTTGCGCGGCGAATCCCAGACGGGCCGCAGATCGTGCGCGGTACGCCACATCTGCGCGCCAGCGCGGCGCGCCCACAACCAGGGCGCACGCAGCCCCCAGTCGCAGATCGCGTAGGTGATCGGCCGGCCGCAGGTGCGCAAAGCCGCGCCCATGGCCGTGTAACGGGCCATCGCCTCGCCCAGGTCGTCGGGACCGTGGCAGTAGTCATAGGACAGCAGGTCGACGCCCCAGGCCGCGAAAGTTGCCGCATCCGCCATCTCGTGGCCGAGCGAACCGGGCCGCCCGCCACACGTGCGCTCGCCGGCAGAGGCGGAGATCCCCAGGCCGAAGCCGTGCTCGTGCAGATGCGCCGCGAGCTGACCCAGACCATGCGGGAAGAGGCGCGGGTCGGCCTGCAACCGGCCGTCCGCGGCACGCTGCTGCGCCTGCCAGTCGCCCTCGATCACCAGCTGGCGATACCCGACGTCACGCAGTCCGCTCGCTGCGAAATGCGCCGCCACCGCGCGCACCCGCCCCTCGCTGGGCTCGGCGCCGAGGCACGGCCAGCTCATCCAGCCCATCGGCGGCGTCGGGGCGGGTGGTGGGGTCGGGTCCATGCGGGGATTATACCCTATGGAGGGGACGGCCGGATGGAGCAGCCGAAGCACGATGGGAAACGCGAGATGAAAGCAGGATGGCGTGAGGCGAGGGTGACGGCGCGACGGGTCGCCTCACCATCGTTTGGCCTACTCCTTCGTGCCTTACTCCCTCCACTTCCCCTGCCCCCCTCCCTCAGCGCGGAACCGGCGTCATGCTGAACGGAATTTCCATTTCGTACGGCGCCCCCGCCCCGAACCAGGTCTCGGCGATGGTGTGCCAGCGGCGGTTCTCCCACAGTTCCATCAGCGCCACGTCGATGGCGTTGCGCCAGCGCGACTGGTTCTGCGGCACTGCGACACCGTAGGGTTCCGTGGTGAAGCGCGCGCCGGCAATGCGCAGGTCGGCGGGATGGCCGGAGTTCTTGCGCAGGCCGAGCAGGATGACCTGGTCGCTGGAGATGGCGTCGACGTCCCCGGCCTCGAGCCCGGCGAGCAGCGCCTTGAAGTCGGCGAACAGCACGACCTTGGCATCGGGCGAAATCTGGCGCATGTAGAATTGCGTAGTGCTGCCCTTGACCGCGCCGACGCTGCGCCCGCCGAGATCCTGGTAGGTCTGGATCGGCGAGGCGGTCTTGACCAGCAGCGACTGCCCGTCCTGGAAATAGGGGATCGAGAAGTCGACGCGGCGCATGCGGTAGCGGGTGATGGTCATCGAGGCGATGACCATGTCGACCTCGCCAGCGACCAGCTGGTCACTGCGCGTGGCGCTGGTCACCGGCACGAACTCGACGTCGTCGATGCCCATCTGATGGGCGAGCGCCTGGGCGATGTCGATGTCGAAGCCGGAATAATACTCGCCCTTCTTCACCCCGAACGGCGGGGTGTCGGCCTTGACGCCGATGCGCACCTTCTTGGTCTGCATGACGCGCGCGAAGATGTCGCCGACCGGCGCTGGACCCGCGGCGTCGCGCCCATCGCCGCCGCAACCGGCGAGCAGCATCACAGCGGTGGCGCAGGCGAGCAGCAGGAAGCGGCCGAACGTGGTGGTCATGGCGGGGGTCCGGGTGAGATGGGCGGGACTCATTCGAACCGCCGCTGCTTGATGCTGCCGTAGCGCAGCTGGGCGCACTCGTGCAGCTTGGTGCCCAGCGCTTCGTCGTCGGGGCGCTGATCGGCGAGGGCGCTATAGCCCTGCATGGCCTTGCTCAGCACCACGAAGGCCTGCTCGTACAGCTGGTCGCGCTCCGGGGTGTTGCCCTTGGCGATGGCCTGGGAGTAGATGTCCTTGCCCTGGGCGAAAATCGCGTCGAGACTTTTCTCGTCGCTGGGTGCGGCCACGGCGGCGGCGGGCGGCGCCGGCGCCTGCGGACGCGGCTTCTTGCCGGCGCGCTGGGCGGTGGCCTCGTCCGGATAGTAGATGAGGCGCTGCACGTGGACGTTGGCGACCTCTTTCGCGCCGGTCGCATAGTAGTACGGCGTGTCGAGTTCCGAACAGAACGGCCCTGACGCGCGCACCATGGTGGTGGTGGCGATGGCCGCCGGGGTGGCCGCTGCGGGCGCAGCGCTGGCGACCGGCGCGGCGGCCTTGCCCCACAGCCCGAGCTTGCCCTTCTGGGCCTTCTCCTGGGCGTTCTTCAGCGGCTCCTCAAAGGAGCTCTCGTACTTGGGGCCGGGCTGGTAGCGGGCCAGGCCCTTTGCCACCAGGTCGAGGTTGAGGTTGGTCGAACCGACCACCATCTGCACGCGCGCGGCGCCGTTCGCGTCGGCGCCGAACGAGGGCACATAGAAGATCTCCACACCCTTGCCCTTGGTCAGGGCGGCCAGGCGCTCCAGGCAGGCGCTGCGCGTCGCCTCGGGCACCTCGATGTGGGCGAGCGGCAGCGCGATCGGCAGGCCGCGGTACTGGATGACGATGCGGTCGGCAGCTGCCACCGCGATCACCGGATAGGCATCGCTGGCCGAGGCCGCGCCGGCGATCAGGCAGATCAGCGCCAGCCAGGGGGCGTGACGAAGCGGGCTCAGCATGCGGGGCTCCTTGCGCCCGGAATGGCGCGGCATGAGCTTGCCAACGCCCTCGGGCATGTCGAGCGGAGGAGGGCGGCGTGCGTGGAACGGTGCGGCACCAGGCACGAGTCCTACGGCTTCCCCAACTCCTCCGCGATCGCCGCGAGCAGCGAATCCTGGCCCGGCGCATCGCCATCCAAGGACCAGATCATGATCCCACCCAGCCCCTGCGCCTTCACCAACGCGGTCTTGGCGGTGATGGTCGGTATGCCGTTGTACCAGATGGTCGAACCGATCTGGTCGACGACGGAGGCGCCCGGGTGGGCGGCGACGATCTCCCGGTAGGAATAGTTCTCGGTGCGGAAGGCGGCGCCGAAACCGTAGCCGTAGAAGGGCACGCCCAGGACCAGCTTGGTCTTGGACAGTCCGCGCTGCAGCCACCAGGCGACGGTGGCACGTGCGAACGCCAGCGAGGCATGCTGGCCGGGGCTGTCCGGCGCCCAGCTGCCGACCGCATCATAGGCCATCACCTGCACGGTGTCGAAGTGCTCCAGAACCGCAGGTGGCACGTGGTCGCCGCCATACCCCTGCGACAGGGCCGCGGTCAGCAGCTTGCCGCGCGCATGCAACGCAGGCGCCAGCGCGGCGATGAAGGGACCATAGTCGGGGCCGATCGACGACCCTTCGAGATCGACGTCCAGACCATCGCACCCGTGATCCACCACCCACTCCACCAGCTTGGCGACGAATGCCGCACGCTGCGCCACCGCCAGCAGGGAAGCATAGCGCGTAAGCAGTACCGGGTCGCCCGATGCGGCACCGCCGCCGATGGACAGCAGCACCTGCAGATGCTGCGCGCGCGCCATCGCGATCAGCGCGGTGTCGGTGGGTGTGCACGGCAGATTCCCCACGTCATCGCGCGGATTCTCGAAGGCGATGTTGATCCGCGTCAGCGGCCCATGCGCGACCTGGCCAGCGATCAACCCGGGCTCGACCCAGTTCGGCGCATAGCCGACGACCAGCGTCTCGGCACCCGGCAGGACTGCGACCGCGCAGCCGAACAGCGCAGGCACGGCACCACGCAGCGCACGCACGATCATGGCGAGCGGGCCAAGTCTCCAGGGCACCAGGCAGCAGACGCGTACGCGCATCATCCAGCTGGGCATCGCCCCTCCACGTCGGACGGGGTCGCCGTCGCGCCGCAGCGTAGCGAATGGCCTGCGCCGGGCGACGACCGCGTCCCGCTGGTTCCTGCACTCCGTCTCACGGATGCACGGTGGTCGCCGACCGCACTCCGCATGAGTCGCACCGCCAGATGCAGACCGTGCTGCGGGCGTGCGGGATCAGATCGACCACGGTGTGCCGGCGTGCCGGCGCCGGGCCGCCATGGGACACCGTCCGGCCGTACCCATCGGCTTCCTCCTGGACATGCGTCGCGTCGGACCATCCTGGCGACTTAAGCCTCTGCCCTGCGGGGACGCACATCCTACCGCCAGCTGCAGAATCCGTTCGTTTCCGCCGCACCCCCAGCCCGAAGGCGATCTTATGCCGCTCCTCCCGCGCCTGCGCAGTGCCCTCCTCCTCAGCCTGATCGGCCTCGGCGCCCTTCCGGCCCAGGAGCCCCTGCCCAAGCCGGATGCGCAGCCCGACGCCTCCGCGCTCGCCACCATCATCATCCCCGATCTCAAGACCGCCCTGACCCACATGGAGCAGATCGCCCAGCGCTTCTCGCCCGACACGGTCAAACCGGGCATGCTCGCGGCGATGCTCGGCGGCACGCTCGGCGATCCCGGCCTCTCGACCCTCGAGAACAAGCCGGTGATCGTGGTCATCGCACCGGGCGTGCCGATGCCGACCATGGCCTTTATCGTGCCCAGCACCAAGGCGCAAGGCTACCTCGACGCCGGCGCCGCGCTCGGCATGGTCATGGGCAAGACCGTCGGCAACCTCGCCATCCTGGCGCGCGATCCCGACGGGCAGGCCCTCGGCGAGCGCGTCGCGGCCTCGTACGCCAGCCTGATCGCCACGCCGGTGAAGGGCGACCTGCGCATCCTGACTGCGCCCGACAAGCTGTTCGCCACCTACGGCCCGTTCATGACCATGGGCCTGCAGCGTGCCGCCATGCAGATGGCCAAGCAGCCCGGCCAGGAGATGGCCGCGAAGATCCTGCCGCTCGAAGCCGCCGCCTTCCTGGCCATCGCCAGCGAGATCACCGCCAGCCAGATGGACGTGGCGATCGATGCGCAGACCGTCTCCTTTGACACGGTCATCGCCGCCAAGGTCGGCAGTGCGCTGGCCAAGGCGCTGGTGGCGCCCCCGGCCGCGCTGACCGCCGGTGCGACGGCCGCCGCGGCCCGCCTGACGCCGCAGCCGGGCATGATCGATGCCACCATGGCCTACGACATCTCCGCCGCCGGGACCTACTTCGCCGATCTGCTCGGGCGGCTGCAGGCGCAGCCGGGCGGCAAGGAGCTGATCACGCCCGAGATGATCACGGCGTTCAGTTCCTCGCTCGGCGCCTGGAGCGGTGCCGGTGCGTTCCACTTCGGCATGAGCGACACCGCCAAGCTGCAACTCGAGGGCGCCTACGGCACTCCCGATGCGGCCAAGGCGCGGGCGGTCATGCAGAAGCTGCTGGCCAGCATGTACGGCGAGACGGGCGCGCTGGCGGCGATGAACAAGGCGAGCGGCTTGACGCTGAAGGTGACCACGGATGTGCGCACGAGCGGCGCCACCTCCATCGACAAGGTCGAGATGATCATCGACGAGGCCAAGGTGCCGCCCGCCCAGCTCGCGCAGATCAAGGCCATGGCGATGGGTTACGAGCTTGCCTATGCGCAGCCGATGTCCTTCATGGCCAGCGATCCCAAGGTGCTCGACGCGCTCCTCGCCGGCAAGCAGGGCGGCATGACCGTGGCTGCCACGCGCACCATCGGACCCGGGCGCAACGTTTACATGGACCTCAATCTCAGCGCCTTTGCGCACCTGGTCGGCGCCATGGGCGGGCCCATGCCCCAGCCGGTCAAGGATGCGCTCGCGAAGCTCAAGCCGGGTGCGCCGATCGCGGCGGCCGCGAGCGTGGGTGATGGTCGCACGCGCCAGGAATGGCGCATCCCGGTGACGCCCATCCTCGACATCGTCACCGCTGTGAAGTCCGCCAACGGCAAGGGCCCAGCACCGGCACCGGCCAACGATCCTGGCTTCTGAGCGCTACTTCCCGACGCCCCACGGCCTGGAGAGCGGATCGCCTACCACCAGATATTGGTAAGGCCCCGACATCGCGCGGTGCACCGCCTCGACCAGGCTGAGTCCCTGCGCACGGTAGACGTGCACGAAGGCGCTGGGGAACTTGAACGGGTGGTTGAGCGGTTCCGCCACCGTGCCGCCCGCACCTGCCGCGCCCGCGCGTAGGAATGCGGTGAGCGGCGTCTGCCCGGCGTCGGACTGCAGCGCGCCGCCGAATGAGGTCAGATGGTCGCACCAAGCGCCCCCCTGGATGGTCGCGCCGCTCGCTGCCCAGTCGAAATCCGCAACGCCGAGCGTGGCGCCCGTGACCTGCGCACCGGATGGCGGCAGCGCGCCGTCGAGCACCTCGGCCGCGACTCCCAACAGACGGAGCCGCGCCGCCGCCGCGGCGAAGGCCCAGCGCCGCGGACCGGTGCGCGCCTCGTCGGTCGAGGCCATGAAGTACACGCTGCCCACCGGGCGCGTGCCGTCGGCGGCGGCGCTGCGCGTGAGATTGGCGATGGCCTCGTCCACGGTCAGACCGCGGCCAGTAGTGGCGGCGAGCAGAATCGCGAGGCGCCCGGGCGGCGAGCCGGCCTGCGCCGGCGACAGCTGGAACGGCAGAGCGGGACCCGGCGCGATGCGCGCTGACTGGTCCTGCATGCGCTGCAGCAGGCCCGACCACGCCGGAGCACCCCGCAGACTGGTGAGGTCGCTGTCGCGGCGCGCGTGCTGGTCGTCGAACCAGCCGGCGTCGACCGCGCGACCCAGCGTCGCCAGCGCGTCGGGCGCACGGCCCGCGAGCGCCTGGACGCAGGCGAGGTTGTAGAGCACATCCGCCGCGGGGATGTCGCGCGCAAGCTCAGTGAGCAGCGCCTCGGCCGCGGGAAAGTCATGGTCGATCACCAGCTGATCCGCGCGCTGCGCGCGCGGATCAGCCAGGGCGCGCAGGTTCTCGCGCCGCCCCGGCATTCCCGGCTGGTCGGCATACGCATTGGCGTTTCCCGCGGTGAAGGCACGCGGGCCCGCCTCCAGCAACGGCGCGAGCAGGGTCAACCCGGTCAACGACCCCGGACTCCGCGCGCCCATGGGCAGCCCGGCGTCGTCGAAGTCGATGGCGGTCGGGAAATCCGGACCGTAGGCGACCAGCAGCGTGGTGGCGGCGTGGCCGCGGCGCACCAATTCCGCTTCCAACGGTTCCAGCACCAGACGGCGGAAATCCGCCACCGCGATGCGCTGCGTCGTGGGCACCCCGTCAAGCTCGACCGCCTGGTCCATTGGGATGCCACGCAGCGCCATCCAGGCATGCGCCACCTGCGCGCTGGCGAGGCTGGCGTGATTGATGACGACGATGGTGGACGCGGGTGTGACGGTTGGCGGCGCGGGTTCGGCGGATCGCGCTTCAGCGACGAAGCAGAGCACCGTGAAGATGGCACAAGGCAGCAGGTGCATGGCGAACAAGAATGGACGAATCTTAGCTGAGGTCCACGCCGAAAGACGGGACCGAGCCTGGCCATGCGTCGCAACTTCATCGGCTGCAGCGCATCAGGTCATCCGCGTGCATCATCGATAACTACAGCGCGAGGGCGTCCGCGTCATGACGCCTCGCTCAGCGCGCAGATCCGGGTGTCCGGGCTTTGCGGCAGACCCGCCCATGTCATACACACCAGCACTGCCCGCCAGCCTCCGACCAACTCACAGTCAGGCGCCATGGTCGAGCCGCGATAGTCTCTTGAATGGACCCTATACTTTCCGATCACGATCTCCTCATCGCCATTGCAGCTGGCAACCGCCCCGCATTCGAAATCCTCGCCTCCCGTCACCATGGACTGGTGCGTGTAGCCTGCCAGCGGCAGGGTGTGCACGCGGACCAGGGTGACTGCGTCCAGGCGGTGTTCCTGGAGCTGCTGCGAAAGGCCGACCAGGCACAGCGCGCCCCTGCCCTGCCGGCATGGCTGCTGACCGTCGCCCGCCATGTCTGCGCCACCGCGCGCCGCGCCCACGACACGCGCAAGCGTGCCGAGCACGCGGCCGGCTTGACCACCCTCGCCGGTGCGTCCGCTCCCATAGCCGCAACGCATGACGCTGCCGAGCACCTCGACGACTGCCTCGCACGACTGCCCGAGCGTCAACGTACGGTCATCACCCAGCACTACCTCGCCGGTATCAGCCGCGATCAGGTCGCCGACGACCTCGGCATCGACATCGCCACCGTCCACCAGCATTGCCATCGCGGCCTTGCCCGCCTGCGCGAGTTGTTGGGCCGACGCGGCGTTGCGGTGCCAGCCACCGGTCTGATCGCCCTGCTCGCCGCGCAGGCCCAGGCGGCGACCACCCCAATGCCGTTCACTTATGAACAGTCCATAATATAAGTATTGACAGCGCTTTACAAAAATTTCTTCGGGCCTAATGAGCCCCCATACTTCTGCGCATGATCTCCTCCATCACCTCTCCGTTGCGCTGCGCGGCGTGGCGACGTCATTCTCCCGCGTGCGACGATGGTCACCGCGGTCAGTGGTGGTTGCGGTGATGCTCCTGACTCGTCCGGATCTGCGCTCAAGTTATGCGACGGTGCTGACCGATTTAGCGCAGGAGTCGTGTCGCGCGCTGGGCGTGGTGGTGGCAA
>JBBQSO010000003.1:0-127647 GCA_038213805.1 Planctomycetota bacterium
GCCAGCGGCGCGCGGTCCCAGGAAGGGCCCTGACGCGGGTTCCTTCACTCGGGTTGACGCCAGGCGACCAGCGCCTGCACTTGGCCCGCGCCGCGCCGGCGGTAACTCCACAGCCGGGCATCGCCCGCCGTGCACACGCCACTGCGCGTGATCGCACCAACGTCACACGCCAATGCATCCGCAGCGACCGCCTCCGGCACATCCAGGAAGGCGTGGCCAGGACGGCCCGGGCGCAGCGCCGCGAGCGGCCAGTCGCGCGCACCCAGCACCGGCGCGTCGACTTCGTACCTGGAGCCGCTGATGCCCGGGCCGATCAATCCGCACCACGCGGCCGGCGGGTGGGCGCTGAGGCGCGCGAGCGCGGTCACCAGCGCCGCGACGATGCCCTTGGCGGTGCCGCGCCAGCCGCAGTGCGCGACGCCAAGCGCATCCGGCGCGATCAGCACCAGGGCCGGACAGTCGGCGCCATAGACCCCGAGCGCGAGCGTGGCATCGGCGCTGACCACGCCGTCGGCCTGCGCCAGCTCGGCCGCCGACGCCTGCGCGTCCACCACCCGGCAGCCATGGACCTGGCGCGGCAGGACGCAGCGCTGGGTGACGCCCTGGCCGGCGAGCCACGCCTGGCGCGCCGTCGGCAGCCGCAGATCGCCATCCCCCTCTGCACTGTACGCGATGGCCACGCCGGAGATCTGCCAGCGCAGCGTCGCCGGCAGGGAAGCTTCAGGCGTGGTTCCACTCATGGCGGTCGAGCATGCCGCCGCCAACGCCGGGGATCAACCACCGCGCCAGACCTTGCCATCAGCCCCACCGCCCTCGCGCCATGCGCAGCGCTCATGAGGCCGAGGCTTTCGGGTCAGAGGCTGGCAGCCCCCCTCCCTGAGCACGTGACAAGCGCCGCAGCGTAACCCATACTAGGGCCATGCAGGTCCGCCTCCACGGTCCCAGCGGCGAACTGCCGATCACGGAAGGCATCTCGCTGCTGGGCCGCGGTAACGATTGCCGGCTGCACCTCGCCGATCCGCGTCTGAGCCGTCACCACGCCCGTTTCATCCTGACCAGCCACGAGCTGCGCGTCGAGGACTGCGGCAGTACCAACGGCGTGCTGGTCAACAGCCAGCGCATAACCGCCTCGACCGTTCTGGCGAGTGGCGACGTCATCGTCTGCGGACCCTGCGTGTTCACCGTGGCGATCGATCCGACCCTGATTGAGGAGCGCGTCCACGAGCCCACCCCGGCGAGCGGTGCGCGCGTGGCGGGCTCGACCGAAACCATGGATCCGGTAGTGGTCGATGACGCCGCGCTGCGCGCGCACCACCAGGCCGGCGGCACGGCGGCGACGGCCAGCGCGTCCTCCAAGGGCACGCGTCTGGACCCGCGCATCGCCCGTGCGGTGGGTGCGAGCGGCGACGGCGGACTGGGCCTGGATCCCGACGATGAGGCCGACCACCAGACCTCCGCGCTTGATTCCAACCGCAAGGGTCGTGGCGGCGCACCGGCAGCGCATCCGCCGGAACCGCCGCCCGCGCCGGAACGGCGCAAGGACAAGACCACCGGCCTGCTGCCCGCCGATTTCAGCGCCCGCGAGAGCGCGGCCCTGCAGCCGCAGACCGTGGTCGACGACCCCGCGCTGCGCGCGACGCCACGCGAACGCGCGCTCGCCGGGCTGCTCGACGGCTTGCAACTCGCGCTGTTCGCCGCGCTGCTCGGGCTACCGCCACTGCTCTCGGGCTACGGCTGGGCCCTGGTCCATGCCGGAGCGGTGCTCGAGGACGGCCTGCCGGTCATCACCCCCCATCCCGCCGGCACGGCCGACCTCGGCAGCCTGGTCGGCTCGCTGCTGCACTCCGGGGGCCCGACCCGCGCGGTGGCGCTCGTCGGCCAACTGCGCGACCAGAGCGATCACGGCCCGCTCCTGTTGCTCTTCGCCGGCGCCACCCTCGCTCTGCTGGCGGCGCTCTTGGTGGTGGCGATCGGCGGCGTCGCCGCCACGGTGCTGCACGGTTCGCCGTGGTGGCACCGCCGGCTCAACCTCGAAATCGTCGAGTCCGCCACCGGCTACCATCTCACCTGGCTGCGCGCCTGCGCGCGCTGGACGGTGATGCTGCTCTTCCTGCCCGTGGCGCTGATATTCGTCGCCTGCGGCGTGCGCGGCCCGCACGACCTGATCGCGGGCGCCCTGGTCCGCCGCCGGAAGCGCTGAGCAGCGGTCTCGCGCTTGCGATGGGAAGGTCGGCACCAAGCTGGCGCCTCGCTTCCCGGAGACCCCATGCTCGACCTGCTGACCCGTCCTCTCGCCGCCTGCATCGCCAGTCATCTCGGCGTGGCCGAAGAGGCCGTGACGGCGCTCATCGGTGCCCCGGTCAAAGGTGTCGACGCGGACCTCGCCCTGCCCTGCTTCCAGTTCGCCAAGGCGCGCGGCGTGGCGCCGCCAGTGCTGGCGGGTGAACTCGCCGGCATGCTTGCGGCGTCCGGGTTGGGGGTGCAGGCGGTCGCGGCCGGTCCCTTCCTCAACCTGACGCTTGGCACCGGAGCGGTCGCCACCGCGCTGCTGCCGGCACTCGCGGCCGATGCCACCGTCGCGCTGCGTGCGACCAGCGGCCGCGGACGTACCGTGTGCATCGACTTCAGCAGCCCCAACATCGCCAAGCACCTCGCCTTCCACCACATCCGCTCGACCATGATCGGCAACGCCCTGGCGCACTGCTACGCGGCGGCGGGCTGGAAGGTCAAGCGCATCAACTTCCTCGGCGACTGGGGTACGGCCTTCGGCCGGCTGATCTCCGGTTGGAAGCGCGAGGGACTCGACCTCGACCGGCTTGCCGCCGCACCGGACAAGGTCACGTTCCTGCACGAGCTCTACGTGCGCAGCTCGGCCGCGGCCAAGGCCGATCCCGCGCTCGAAGCGGACGCCCGGCACTGGTCCAAGGCGATCGAGGATGGCGATGCCGAGGCCCGGCACCTGTGGCAGATCTTCAAAGACGCCAGCCTCGCCGAGTTCACGCGCGTCTATGCCCTGCTCGGGGTCGGCTTCGATTCGTGGAAGGGCGAGGCCCACTACCAGGACAAGATGGGGCCGGTGCTCGCCGAACTCGAAGCCAAAGGCCTGACCAAGGTCGACCTGGCCCCCACCGAGGGCCCGGCCGGCTCGACCGTGGTCGACCTGCCGGCGCTGGTCGGCAAGCCATTCAAGAAGCCGATGCTGCTGAAGCGCGCCGACGGCGGCACGCTCTACGCGACCCGCGACCTCGCGGCCTGCGACGACCGCTTCGCGGAATTCGCCTTCGACCGCTCGCTCTACGTCGTCGACCTCGGCCAGGCGCTGCACTTCAAGGAATGGTTCGCGGTCGCCCGGCTGCTTGGCCGACCTTACGCCGACCACCTCCGCCACATCGGCTTCGGCATCGTGCTGATGTGGAACGACGAACCGGCCCCAGGCGAACAGCCAGGCTGGGCGCGGGTCAAGACCCGCGATGGCAGGCCGATGCTGCTGCGCGAAGTCCTCGAGGAGGCCATCGCGCGTGCCCGCACGGTCATCGCCGAGAAGAACCCGGAACTGGTCGGCGACGAGCGCGAGCGGATCGCGCGCGCCGTCGGCGTCGGCGCCGTGGTCTTCAACGACCTCAAGAACGGCCGCCAGAACGACGTGAAGTTCAAGTTCGAGGAGGCGCTGCGCTTCGACGGCGAGACCGGTCCTTACCTGCAGTTCGCCCACGCCCGGCTGTGCTCGATCGAGCGCAAGTTCGCCGAGGCCCATCCGCAGGCCCCGGCTGCATCACCGGCGCTGCTGACCAGCGCCGATGAGAAGGCCGTGCTTTTCGCCATCGGCCGCCTGCAGGCCGCCCTCGAGAAGACCGTCGAGAACGACGAGCCGGGCTCCCTGGCCAGTGGCCTGCTGACCCTTGCCGGCACAGTCGCCACCTGGTTGACCGCCGGCAACCACGACCAGGCGGCGCGCGTGCTGTGCGCCGACGCCGCGGTCTCGGCCAGCCGCCTGGCGCTGGTGCGCGCGGCGCGCGGCGCGCTCGGCGAGGGATTGCGGCTGCTGGGGCTGGGGGCGCCGGAACGGATGTGAGGGACAGCCGGAGAAGTGCGGGCATGGCCGAACGTGCGTAGGACAGCAAGGGACGACTGGTCGTGTGATCCCGACAACGCTCGGGACGCATCAAACCTGGAACGTGGAAGATGCCGCATACGCTGCACCCGCGTGTGAGGGCAGGAGCCGATGCCGATGCCCGACTCTCTCACACGTTAGCCCTCCCGGCCTGCCTCCTGCCTCAACCGCCTGCCTGCCCCTTCTCCCCTCCCGGTCTCCCCCATGCCTGACCTCCGCGCCTCCCTCCGCCTCGCCTACGGCGCGCATGCGCGCCAGCACTACGATCTGTTCGTGCCCGAGAAGCCCGCCAGCGGCGTGCTGGTGGTGGTGGTCCACGGCGGCTGGTGGACGCACGGCCGGCACGAGGACCTGCGGCCCTTCTGCCTGGCGCTGGCCGAGGCCGGATTCGCCTCGGCGGCGCTCGGCTACCGGCTGCTTGGGGATGGCGCGCGCTATGGCCAGGAAGCGGTCGACGACCTCAAGCTGGGCTCATCCAAGGCCCTTGAAGAGGCCGCGGTCGCCGGCCTCGGCGGCAATGCCATCATCCTGCTCGGCAGCGGCGCTGGCAGCCTCCTCGCCCTGACCGCGGCGGCCCAGCTCGGCGAGGAGAAAGTGCTGCAGGTACGCGTGCGCGGCGTGGCCGCCTGCGGCGTCAGCCCGACCCTCGAACACTGGGATGGCATCACCGCACCGGTGGCCCGCGCCCTCGACCAGTTCGCCGGCACCCATCGCCACGAGCTCAGCCCCATGCACCTCAAGGCGGACGGCTTCCCGCCGCTGCTGCTGCTGCACGGCGACAGCGACGAGGAGGTGCCGGCTCGCATCGCCCAGCGCCTGCACGCCCGCGTCGTCGAAGCCAACGAATCCAGCACCTTTGCCGTGCTCAGCGGCCTCGGCCACCAGTTCATCGAGCAGGCCAACGACCGCGGCGCGCGCACCGCCCTCGAGCGCCTGGTGCCCTTCCTGCAGGAGCACGGCCGCGACCTGCAGCGCGAGGCGCTGTTCGCTGGCCGCCGCGAATAGGCCTGCGCAAGGTCTTCAGCCCGCGGCGCTGCTCGTGGGCGGATCGCCGGCCTCGACCTCTGCGACGATATCGAGCAGTTCCTGAGCGCACACGAAGCAGCCGGAGCTGCAGCACTTCAGCCGCGTGCGGTCTTCCGCACCGTCGAGCAGGCGGGCGATGCGCCCACGCAGCGCCGACGAATAGTTGCGCCTGGCCAAGGCGGCTTCGATGCGGGTGTCGCGATCCATCGCCAAGGGTCTACCCCGGATGGCAGAGCAGGGCAAGGCGAGCGGCGCAGCTTTTGACGAAAGGGCCACCGCGCGCATCACGCGGACGCGACCGGCATCACGGCGCGAGATTGCGCTCGATGATGATGCGCACCAGTGGCACCAACGCCGCTGCATAGGCGTCATCTGAGACGGCCGCCTGGGGCGGCAGGTGCATGAAGCCACAGCGTTGGACCGGCTCGCCCAGGGCGCGATAGAGCAGTTCGTTGCAGAGATAGCCGCCGGCGTCGGCACTCGCACGGACCGGGAGTGCGGCGGCGCTGAACCACTCCGGCGCGAAGTCCAGGCGCGCAGGTCGCGTGGCGGGACCGGCCGGCTCGAGCTGCGCAGCGGTCGGCAGGGCCTGCCCCTCATCGGGAATCGGCCGGGCGAGGTTGGCGCCCATGCGTTCGACGGTGACCAGGCCCGCGTAGCCCTCGCCGAGGCCCAGCAGCAGTCGCGGTTGCAGGCGCGCCACCGCCGCCGGCAGCTGCCGGGCCGGTTCGCCCCAGCGCACCGGCATGACCAGTACGGTCACCCGGCCTCCGGCGATGATCTCGCCCGCCAGGCGCTGGGCGACCGTGGCGCTGCCGTTGACCCCGCGTCCGGCGAATGGCTGGAAGGCGGTCACCAGGATGACCGGTTCGGCGGCGCGGGCGGCAGCGGCGGCAACCAATCCGATGCAAATGACGAGCAGGCACTGGAACCGCATACCGGAATGGTGGCGGACCGCGCAGCGGCTCAAGCCATGTCCAGGGCCTGTGCACCTCCCGGACCGGATGTCCAGCCGCTGCGCATGCTCCCCCTCAAGACCGCCCCGAACCCTGGCATGGAAACGGCTATGGGGAGCATGAACCCACACCCAGGAAGCCCCAGGTAAGACCCATGACGTCCTCCGCCCCGCGTCTCCCCCGTCTCTGCGCCTTCAGCTTGCTGGCTCTTGGTGCCAGTGCCGCCCAGCTGAGCGCTGCGGACGACAGTGCTATTCCCCAGGCGGGCGCCGAAAACAAGACCGCCGCCGGCTCAACCAAGGCCCTGCATTCGTGGGAGCTGCCCGCGCTGACCATCCAAGGGGCCCCGCTCTCGGACCTGCGCGACGACGACCTGGTCGGCAGCTATGGCCAACCCCGCTGGTCGACCTCGCGCCGCTTCACTGAGGTGCGCACCTACGTCATCCCCGCAGGCCAGTTCGATTTCGAGTACTGGCTATTTATCTCGCAGCCGACCAAGCGGGAGAAGGCCGACGCCGCAGCCGCCGGCCAGCCCAAACCCAAGGCCGAGGTGAAGCAGCAGTACGAAGCCGAGATGGGCCTGGGCTACCGCTTCCAGCTCGACCTCTACCAAGTCTACGTCAAGAACGGCAGCAACGGTGACAACGCCCTCGACGCCACCAAATTCGAGGTCCGCTGGGCGTTCGCCGACTGGGGCCGGATCTGGGGCAACCCCACCGCCTACGTCGAGTGGCAGCAGGCCGCCCACGGCGCAGACAGTGCCGAGGTCAAATTGCTGCTGAGCGACGACATCACCACGCGCTGGGCGTGGGCGACCAACCTCGTCGCCGAACGCAAGACTGGCGACAACCGCGATTTGTCCGTGGAATGGAACAGCGCCATCGGCTACTCCGCAATCGACCAGAAGCTGAGCATTGGCGCCGAGCTCGCCCTCGCCCAGGTCTCCGAGCTCGCTGATCCGGCCGGCAGCCACCGTATCCACCATTACGAGGCCGCCGTCGGCCCATCGATCCGCTACAACCCCATTCCCCAAGCACATATCATCATCAGCCAGCTCGTTGGACTGAACAGCAACACCAATGCGGCGAAGACGGTGGCGATCATCGGCTGGGAGTTCTGAGCGGGTATATGGCCATGGCTGATGGCTGATGGCTGATGGCTGATGGCTGATGGCTGATGGCTGATGGCTGATGGCTGATGGCTGATGGCTGAATAGTGGCGCGCCAGCGCGTGAGTGGCTGGCGGCAGACCACGCGCGCCGCGAACGCATCATTTCCGGACCTTGGCCGCCGCGCCTTGCGGTGCGCGGCGGGCAGCGGATGCTGGCGGGCATGTCACCCCGCACGCGCCAAATCCTTGTCGCCAGCGGACTGCTCGTCCTGATCTGCACGTGGTACTGGTGGTGGAGCCGGCCCGAAGTGCAGGTGCCGCGCACCTTCGCACGCATCCAGCAGGGCCTCCAGGAAAGCTCGGCGGGCCTGGTCATCGACCAGCTCCATCCCGACTATGATGTGGCACGCACCTGGTCCGGCCAGCTCGCCCAGGTCGGGGACGAGGTCCCCGGCAAGCCCGATGCACGCGCACTGGCCCGCCAGGGCCTGGGCGCGCTCCTGCTCATGCAGCGCGATGATCCCTTCACCTTCTCCTACCACATCGACTCGCTCACCCATGGCGACGACGGCGAGGTCACCGCCGAGGTCAGCATCCAAATCGGCACGCGCAGCGGCAACGGCGCGCCGCTGCTCGATCCGCCGCTGCTGCGCCACCGCTTCGTGCTGGCGCGCAGCGGCTGGCTCTCGACCGCCTACCTGATCCGCTCGCATGCACCGATCCACCTCGCCCTGTGAGGGCGAGGTGGAGTCCGGAAGTCCGGGGGTCCGGCAGTCGGACAGCCTCTCACAGAGAAGGCGGCAACTTGACCGCGAGGTGACGTCAACGACCGCGTCGCCGCCCCTGCGTGACGATCCCATGACCACCAGACTTCCGGACTTCCGGACTGCCCCCCTACCCGTGATGATACGGCGTCCCCGCCAGGATGGTCGCGGCGCGGTAGAGCTGCTCGATGAGCAGCAGGTGCGCCAGCGGATGCGGCAGGGTCAGCGCGCCCAACGACAGCACCGCCTGCGCCGTCGCGCGGCTTGGCGCGTGGTGGCCGTAGGCGTCACCGACCAGGAAGGCGACCTCGCCGTGCGTCATCGTCCACTTGCGCAGCAGCGCAGCGAGTCCCGCACTCGTCGGCTGCTCGCCGCGTTCGTCCAGGACGACGCGCCAGCGCGCCGAATCTGGCCACAGCACAGCCTCGCCCTTGGGTTCCCTTTCGACCACGGTCAGCGCGCCGAAGCGCTGGAAGCGTTTGAGGTACTCCGCGCGCAGGGCGAGCACGTGCGCATCGCGCAGACGGCCGTGCTGGACGACGATCAGGCGCACGACGGCCTGCGCACACTCACTCCTCGTCGTCTTTGGCGCCGCGATTGCGCCGGCTGAAATAGCGCTCCCTGAACTCCGCGGACCAGGCCGCGAAGCGGTCCGCCTCGATGGCATCGCGCATCGCCCGCATCAGATCCTGGTAGAAGTGCAGATTGTGGATCGTCATCAGGGTCTCGCCCAGGGTCTCACCGGCGAAAGTCAGATGGCGAAGGTACGAACGGCTGTAGCCGGAGGCGCACGTGTAGCAGGCGCACGCAGTATCGATCGGGTAGCGGTCTTTGCGGAATTTCTTGTCCTGGATGCGCTGCTTGCCGTCCCAGGTGAAGACCGTGCCCTCGCGCGCATAGCGCGTGGGGATCACGCAATCGTGGATGTCCATGCCCTGCTCGACCGAAGCGACCAGGTCTTCGGGCAGGCCGACGCCCATCAGGTAGCGGACCTTGTCGGCCGGCAGCAGCGGCGCGGTGTGGCGGACGATGCGCACCATCGCCTCGTGGCCCTCGCCGACCGACACGCCGCCGATGGCGTAGCCGGGGAGATCGAGCGAGACCAGCTGGGAAGTGGCGTGGGCGCGCAGCTCCAGGTCCATACCTCCCTGGATGATGCCGAAGAGGTGCTGGTGCTCAGCGAGCGGCACGGCCACGCAGCGCTGCAGCCAACGGAAGGTGCGCTCGACGCTCGCAGCGACGTATTCACGGGCGGCGGTGTGCTCGACGCATTCGTCGAAGGCCATCACGATGTCGGCGCCAAGGCGACGCTGCACGTCCATCGAGATCTCCGGCGAGAGCATCGCCGCCACCCCGTCGTCGACGAAGCGGAAGCGCACCCCCTCCTCGGTGATCTGGCGGTCCGGCAGGCTGAACACCTGGAAGCCGCCCGAGTCGGTGAGGATGGTCGATTTCCAGTGCATGAGCGCATGCAGGCCGCCGTGGCGCTCGACCATCTGGGTGCGGTCGGCGAGGCTGAGATGGTAGGTGTTGGCCAGGACCACCTGGGCGCCGGTAGCCGCGACCTGCTCCGGCGTCACGCACTTCACTGCAGCCTGGGTGCCGACCGGCATGAAGGCCGGCGTCTCGACCACGCCATGCTTGGTGACGAAACGCCCCCGGCGCGCACGGCCGCTGGTCTTGAGCACGCGGAAGCGCAGTCCTCCGCCCGGGGTCCAGGTCGGCATTTCGGCATCGTTCATGGGCGGCATGGTCGGGAGGGAAGCAGGGGGCGCAATTGGGGAGGCTGAGGCGAGGGCTGATGGCTGATGGCTGATGGCTGATGGCTGATAGCTGATGGCTGATAGCTGATAGCTGGCGGCTGGGGACCGGTATTCCACCTGAGCATCCCACGATCCGTGGGTGGGCTTAGCCGATGTAGGATAAAAGAAAGCGGACGGCGCACCTGGTGCCGCCGTCCGCCCTTGTGATCGGCTTGATGTCGGCTGTTGGCCATCAGCCATCAGCCATCAGCCATCAGCCAGCCTCAGCGATGCCTGGGATGCGCGAAGATCCCAGCCAGCAGCTCCTCCACCTCAGGCTCGACGGCGACCGCATTGATGATGCGGTTGCGGCTCTGCAGGCCGACCCATTTCTCGAAGACGTGGGACTTGCCGTGGGTGATGGCGTGCTGGAACTCTTCCTCCATCACCGGAATCAGATTGACCATGCCGTTCTTGTCGGTGCGGCCGGTACCTGAGAAGCGACTGGTCGCGGGACGCGACGGCTCGGGCTGACGCGCGGCAGCCGGCGAAGCGGCAGGGGCGCGCGGCGCCGGGGGCGCGACGGGCTTGGCCGGCGCGCGGGAAGCGGGCGGGACGACGGGCGCGGGGGCCTTGGCCTTCGCCACCGGCGCGGGTGCTGGGGGGCGGATGACCGGCGCGGGAGCAGGTACGGAGAACACTGGTTCTACCGGCTTGCTCGAAGCGTCGTCCAACTCGAAGACCGGCGCGGGCGCCGGCTTGGCCTGCTTCTTGGTGATCGCGGCCTCGGGCTCGGCCGCGTCTGCGAGCGCGAACTCGACGGCGGGCGGAGCGATCTCGACGACCTCGGGAGCGGGCAGCTCCTCGGCGTCGTCGTGATCGCCGAAGGGAGACTCGGCGATCGGCGCCATCCCAGGCAGATCCGCTGCGATGATCTCGACGTCCTGAATCTCCTCGATATCGGTGAGCGGCACAGCCTCGGCTTCCGCATCGGCACGCAGTGAGATCGGCTCGATGATCGCCGGGGCGATCGCCTCGTCGCTGGTCAGCAGATCGTCGATGTCCTGGATCTCGGGGACGATGTTGTCCGCCTGCGGATGCAGCGACGGGGTGCGTGAGGTCGGTATCGGCGAGGCCGGCGCGTTCACCGTCGGGTTGACCTTGGCGAGCATCTGCGTGACGCTCTTCGGCTCGACATCCTGCGTGAACGAGATGCTGGTGTCCTTGGCCACCACTTGGCCCGAGTAGTACTTCTCGATGCCCTGGGTGATCTCGGTGCGCGTCGCCACCACCTTCTTGATGTCGAGCGAGGTCTTCGATTCGAGCAGGCGGATGGTGTCGACGTCGAGCGGGTTGACCATCGCCAGGGTCAGCAGACTGCCGAGCTTGTCGACCGGGAACACGCCGTAGTGCATCGCGTCGTCGCGGCTGATGGTGTCGAGCGCCTTCTTGCGGATCTCGTACTTGTCGACCTTGAGGTGCGGCACCCAGCATTCCTGGGTGAGCGCGTTGACCATCTGCTCCTCAGTCAGGAAGCCGAGCTGGACCGCGGCGGTGTCGATCGGCAGGTCCTCGCTACCAGCGCGATTCTTCACCTCGGCGACCTGGTCGTCGCTGAGCAGGCTGGCCTTGTTTTGCAGGAAATCGAGCAGCGCGTCGTCGCCGGTGCGACTGGGACCGGCGGCATGGCTGCCTTGGTTGAGGCCGCCGGCGAACTCGGGCGGACGGCTGGCGATGATCGGCTCGCGGCTCTTGGGGCGCGCGGGCGGGAGCACGACGTCATCGGACAGGTCGGAACCACCCCCATCATTGAGGTTGGCGATGTTGAGCGAATCCTCGACGGTCGCGGTCTGGGAGGAGTTCGGCAGCGTCTTGTTGCTAGTGGCGCGCATGGTGCCCTGACGGACCACCGCGGATTTGTTCACCTGCGCGGTCGCCGTCGGAGCGGGTCCCGATGCGGTCTTCGCGCCGCCACCGGGGGCGACGATGCGCCGACTCTTCCGCTGGGAAATGGGCTGGGGCTCCACTTCCTTGGGGGCCTTGTTCTTCTTGCTGCCGAAAAAACCCATGTGCGCTCCCGTCTGGCGCAGGTGCAGCGGCGCCCGGCGGGCGCTGGCTGGACCATGCGACGACGTCGGGAAGTGTGTCGGCATCCGTCCGGCTTAGAATCCCCAAAACCCCACCCAGCAACCGCATGGGGGGTTTTCCGTATCACACTCAAACGCCGCCCGGCGCGCGAGCCGGCGTCTTTCCCGCTCGCCTTCCCCCCCTGCCGGAGCATTCTTGTCGGACCTACCTGCGCCGGCCTAGTCACCATGAGGTGGCTTGCGGTCGACGAGCACAGCCCGGCATCGTGCCGGAAGCCCCTCCCGGAGCGTCCATGGCGGTTCTCAATTTCGACATCAAGACCGTGACCCTGCCCAGCGGAGAAGAGTCCAAGGCGGTGTTCCTCACCGGTTCGATCGACGCGAGCACCAATCAGACCTTCGAAGGGCGCCTGAGCGACATCCTCTCCGCCGGCACGCACAACGTGATGCTGTTGCTGACCAACGTGAAGTACATCAACTCCACCGGGCTCGGCACGATCGTGAAGTGCGTCGACAACTTCCGCGAGAAGGGTGGCGACATCAAGCTGGTCGGCGTCCCGACCAAGGTCATCGCGCTCTTCGAGATGCTCGGCCTGCTCGCCCTGTTCGAGACCCACGAGACCATCGAGGCCGCGGTCGCCAGCTTCGGCAAGAAGGCCGCCAAGGCCCAGGCCCAGCCCACCGCCAAGTTCCCCATCCAGTTCAAGCATCCCATCACCGGCATGGGCCTGAACATCAGCCAGCCCGGCCGCTTCAAGGACCCGCGCAGCGGCGACTACTTCAGCATCGACCAGAACGGTACCATCGAGTTCTACGAGATGTCCAAGGTCAAGATGATCGAGGCCAAGCTGCCCGCCGACCTCGACTTCGCCGCCGGCTTGGCCTCGCTCGCCGGCGCCCTGGCCACGCGCCTGCGTCTTCCCGCGGACGTCACCTCGCACATCCAGCGTGGGCTCACCGACGCGGCGGCGATCATCCGCAAGCACGCCAACGACGCCAACGAGACCTTCAACGTGCTGCTGGTCGGCGATCAGGACAAGCTCCAGATCGGTATCGTCGGCTACGGCAACGCCCTCAACTTCCGCCCCGACGACGCCGGCCTCAAGGCCCTCGAGTCAAACATGGACGAGGTCAAGCATCAGGTGCTGTCGACGCGCGGCTACCTGCTGACGATGACCAAGCGCGTGCGCTGAGCCTCAACCGGCCTGAAACACAGAAACCCGGCCATGCGGCCGGGTTTCTGTGTTTCAGGCCGGTTGAGGCGGTCCGGAAGTCCGGAAGTCCGGAAGTCCGGAAGTCTAGTTAGCCCGCGCGGCAGCGCCGCAGGCGACCACCTCCGGAGTACCGCGGCTGTCCGACATTCGGACTCCCGGACTTCCGGACTTCCGGACTGTCCCCCCCCATGCTCCCCCCCGACGATCACCACTTCATGACCCAGGCCCTGGACGAGGCGCGCGCCGCCGCCGGCGAGGGCGAGGTGCCGGTCGGCGCGGTGGTGGTTTGCGACGGGCGCATCATCGGCCGTGGACGCAACGCCTGCGAAACCCTGCAGGACGCCACCGCGCATGCCGAGATGATCGCCATCGGCGCCGCCAGCCGTTCGTTGGGCAGCTGGCGCCTTGAGGACTGCACCCTCTACGTGACCCTCGAACCCTGCCCGATGTGCCTCGGCGCCTGCCTCAACGCGCGCGTCCGGCGCGTCGTCTATGGCGCCTTCGAACCCAAGGCCGGGGCCTGCGGCAGCGTCGTCGACCTGCGCGCTCCGCCCGGCTTCAACCATCGCCTCGAGGTCCTTGGCGGAATCGGGGCCGATGCGTCGAGCGCCTTGCTCAAGGATTTCTTCCGGACCCTGCGCGCCAGCCGCCGGGATCGCACAGAGCCTTGACGGCTCGCGCATTGCAGCGAGCGCCGGGGTCCTAGAGTCCCGCCCCATGCTCACCGAGATCACGTCCAGCGACGCCGCCTTCAGCGACCTGGTCGGAGCCACCCACCAGCGCTTCCAGCGCCTGGTCGCAGAAGCCGAGGCCAAGGCCCGGCCGTTCTATGCGCGCGTGCTCGGCCGCGAGGCCTCGATCAACGAGGTGATCGGCGAGGTTTTCGACGCCGTCGCCCGCGATGGCGACGCGGCGGTCGTGGACTACACCCGGAAATTCGACGGCGTCAGCCTGCCCGTGGACAGCCTACGCATCCCCGACGACGACCTGGTGGACGCCTGGAACCATTGCGGACGCGCCCTGCGGGGCGCCATCACCTTCGCCATCCGCCAGGTCGAGACCTACCAGCGCCGGCTGCTACCGCGCAGCTTCGGCACCAACCTGGACGAGCCGCTGGGCGTGCGCTGGACGCCCCTCAAGCGCGTCGGCGGCTACATCCCCGGCGGTCCCAAGGGCACCCTGCCGCTGTTCTCGACGGTGATCATGAACCTGGTCCCGGCGCGCGTCGCCGGGGTCGAGCAGCTGGTTTTGGTGACGCCGCCGCGCAGCGACGGCTCGGTCGCGCCCGAGCTGCTCGCCGCCGCGCACGCGGTGGGCGTGACCGAGGCCTACCGGGTCGGCGGCATCCCGGCGATCGCCGCCCTGGCCTGCGGCACCACCAGCCTGCCCAAGGTCGACAAGATCGTCGGGCCCGGCAACCTCTACGTGACCCTTGCCAAGCGCCACGCCTACGGCCGCGTCGACATCGACATGCTCGCCGGCCCCAGTGAGGTGCTGATCATTGCCGACGACTCGGCGAACCCGGCCTTCGTTGCCGCCGACCTGCTCTCGCAGGCCGAGCATGACGTGCTGGCGATGAGCGTGTGCCTGGCGGTCGGCCCGGGGATCGCCTCGGCGGTACAGCGTGCGCTCAGCGACCAGCTCGACAGCCTGCCCGAGGTGCGCCAAGCGGTGGCACGCGAAAGCATCGCACGCTTTGGCCGCCTGGTGCGCTGCAAGGACGTTGACGAGGCCGCGCAGATCGCCAACCGCATCGCCCCCGAGCACCTTGAGGTGATGGTGCGCAACCCGCGTGCGCTGCTGCCCAAGCTGCGCAACGCCGGCGCGATCTTCGTCGGCGACTGGTCGCCAGAGCCGATCGGCGACTACGTCGCCGGCCCCAGCCACACCCTGCCCACCGGCGGCACCGCGCGCATGTGGTCGGGGATCGGCGCCGACACCTTCCTGCGCCGCACCTCGATCATCAACTTCGCCGAGACCGATTTCCGCCACTGCGCGGACGCCGGCATCGCCATGGCGCGTAGCGAGGGCATGGAGGCGCACGCGCGCGCCATCGAGATCCGCTTGAAGCCCGGCTGAAGGGCGTTCCAGCATGTGCGAGCGCTGCGATCCCTTTTACAAGACCGTTCCGGTCGGCGGCGGCGCAGCTTGGCGCGACCAGGTCGCCCGCCTGCAAGGCGCGATCGCCGACGGCATCCTTGAGGACATGGGTGGCAGCCCACCCTGGCCCGCAGTCGCGGCGGCCGCCGCCAGCGCGACCCCGGCGACCATGGGCTGCGTTCGCCTGACCTTCGCGTGCGCGACCTGCGCCCAGGTGTTCCTGCTCGAACGCGGCGGCTGCGGGCCATTCGGCGACCAGTGGCGCGCGCTGTACGGGAATTGACCGTGCCCGCGCGTCGCACCCCGACCCCGCAGCAGCCCCGGCTTTATGGTCCTCTCGCCAGCGCCTCGGTCGCGGCCATCTTCGACACCCTGGCCGCGACCATCGAGCCGCGCACCGAGCTCGAATACCGGACCCCCTTCCAGCTGCTGGTCGCGGTCGTGATGTCGGCGCAGGCCACCGACAAGTCGGTGAACGCCGCGACCAGGAAGCTGTTCCCGGTCGCGGGCACGCCGCAGGCCGTCCTCGACCTCGGCCTGGCCGGGCTGAAAGCACACATCCGCACCATCGGCCTGTACAACACCAAGGCGACGAACGTCATCGCTCTGTGCCGGCAGCTCCTCGACCTGCACGGCGGCGAGGTCCCACACGAGCGCGCCGCACTGGAGGCCCTGCCCGGGGTCGGCCGCAAGACCGCGAACGTGGTGCTGAACGTGGTCTTCGGCGAGCCCACCATCGCCGTCGACACACACGTGCAGCGCGTCGCCAACCGCATGGGCATCGCCATCACGACCAGACCCGAACAGACCGAGCAGGTGCTGCTGGAACGCACGCCACAGCGCCATCTCCAGCACGCCCACCACTACCTGATCCTGCACGGGCGCTACCGCTGCACGGCGCGCGCGCCGCGCTGCACTGACTGCCCGGTCAGGAAGTGGTGTACATTCCCGGACAAGACCCAGGGCTGACGGCTTCGAATGCCCGTCGAAAACGCCGACGCTCAGCGGCGCGAATCGCCCAGCAGCAGTTCCAGCTCCGCACGCGCCTCGATCAATGATGGGCAAATGCGCCACGCCCGCGCGCGCGTCACGTCGTCCGGCTGCTTGAGGTCGGGGACCATGATCGCCGTCATGCCAGCGGCCTGCGCGGCGGCGATGCCCGGTTCGGAGTCCTCGAGCGCTGCACAAGCGGCCGGTGGCACACCCAGCGCCGCCGCGGCGGCCAGGTAGATCTCCGGATCGGGCTTGCCGCGACTGACCTGATCGCCGGTGATCACCGCGTGGAAGCGCGCGGCGACCGGGCCGAGGGTGCGCAGCGCGTCACTGCGGATGCTCGAGGTCGCGATGGCGCGCGGAATCCCGCGGTCCTCCAGCCAGCTGATCAGCGCCAGCGCACCTGCTTTGGGCAATGCGCCGCCGGTGCTCGCCAGCCGGTGGTGCTCGGCGCGCCAGGCGCTGCGGAAAACCACGACATCAAGCGCGAAGCGCGCGGCCACGTCGGCCTCGCTGACCGCTATGCGCCGCCCGATGAGGGTCGCGAAGTAGGCATCGTCCAGGTCATGGCCGAGCGCGCGCGCCGCGGCCTGCCAAGCGCTGCGCGTCAGCACCTCCGAATCGAAGAGCAGGCCGTCGAGATCGCAGATCACGGCGCGTAAGGCTGGGCGCATGGGCTCGGTTCCTGAACGCCGGGCAGGCGGCGGCGCGCAGCCTGCCCACCTGCGCGCACCTGCCAAGTGAGAGTGGGATCCCGGAGCGCCGCGCGGGCCCTCCCACTACGCGCAGCCGCTGCGCCCGCTCGATCAAGATGTTCAAGTGTATGAAGTAACAGGACTTACGGACTACCTGACTCCGGGACTTCAAGACTTCCGGACCCCGCACCGCCCCACTCGAAGCTTCTTGACCCAATCTTAACAACCGATGGGATGCCGCCCATGTCATTCCAGAACCTGCTCCGCTGGCTGCTCCCCAAAGAAGACCATTTCTACGACTTCCTGGAGCGCCAGGCAGTGGTGGCCAGGGACGCCGCCAAAGTCCTGGCCGGCTTCAAGGACAGCGGCGACGCCGTGGTCATCCGCGACCGCGTCCAGGATCTCGAGCACCAGGGCGATCGCATCGTCCACGAGATGCTCGAGGCGCTCGGTCGCACCTTCGTCACCCCCATCGACCGTGAGGACCTGCAGAAACTCTCCAAGCGCCTCGACGACATCCTCGACTTCGCCAACGCCGCCGCGCGCGCCTGCGTGCTGTTCGGCGTCGAGAAGCCGACCTCGTCGATGATCCTGCTCTCGGACAAACTGGTCGAATGCACCACCGTGCTCGCCGACACCATCCCGCATCTGCGCACCCAGTCCTACGACGCGGTCACGGCCGGCGCGGCGCGCGTCACCCAGCTCGAGAAGGACGGCGACGTGGTGTTCCGCGACGCCATCAGCAAGCTCTTCCACGATCCCAGCATCGACGCAAAAGACATCCTGCGCGAGCGCGAGGTGCTCGACGACCTCGAGAAGGCCGTCAACCGCTGCGAACAGGTCGCCGACGCCCTGACCTCGCTCGCCGTCAAGCATGCCTGAGCAGCGCCCATGCTGAGCCTCATCATTCTGGTCGTCGTAGTCGCGCTGTTGTTCGACTTCATCAACGGCTTCCACGACGCCGCCAACGCGGTCGCGACCAGCGTGTCGACCGGCGTGATGTCGGTGCGCACGGCGGTCATCGTCTCGGGGCTGTGCAATTTCCTGGGCGCGCTCTCCGGCACCGCCGTCGCTTCGTTTATCGCCTCGGGGCTTGTCCACGACGCCGGTCTGGTGACCCCGCTGGTGGTGCTCGCCGCGCTTATCGGCGCCAGCACCTGGAATTTGCTGACCTGGTGGTGGGGCATCCCCTCGAGCTCGTCGCACGCATTGGTCGGCGGCCTGGCCGGAGCGGTAGTTGGCTTCGCGGGCACCGGCGCCTTCGTGTGGACCAAGCTGATCGACAAGGTGCTGATACCGCTCGTGCAGTCACCGCTGATCGGTTTCGCCCTGGCCTTCGTGGTCATGGTGGTGGCCATGTGGATCTGCCGGCGCCTGCGCCCGCACCTGGTCACCAACGGCTCACGGGTATTGCAGTTCGTTTCGGCCTGCACGCTGTCCTATGCGCATGGCCAGAACGACGCGCAAAAGGTCATGGGCGTCATCGCCCTGACCCTGACCGCCGCACTCGCCGGTTGGGGGCTCAAACCGCTGATCGTACCGGCCCGCGGTGCGGCACCGACGGACCATGCCGCGACCATCGCCCAGTATCAGGCGCAGGCCTCGGCCTCCGGCAAGCCCCTCACCATCCAGCGCACCGACGCAGGCGCCCTGCACACCGCACTCCAGGCCTCTGCAGCACCGGACATCGTCAAGACCTCCTACGACCTGATCATGCCGACGGTCCACCTCGAGAAGGACAAGACCAGCAAGGACGGCAAGGGCCTGAAGGAGGCAACTGACATACCGCTGTGGGCGATCGTCGCCTGCGCCATGGCGATGTGCCTGGGCACCATCGCCGGCGGCAAGAAGATCATCAAGACCATGGGCACCAAGATCATCAAAGTCTCGCCGCTGCAGGGTTTCGCCGCCCAGGTCAGCGGCACCGCGGTGATCATGGTGATGAGCGCCGCCGGCACGCCGCTCTCGACCACCCACTGCATCACCGCCAGCATCATGGGCGCCGGCACCACCAAGGGCCTCGCCGCGGTGCGCTGGGGCACCGCCCTGAACATCATCATCGCCTGGGTGCTGACCCTGCCGGCCAGTGCGCTGGTGGCGTGGCTGGCGATTCAGGCACTGAAGGCGTGCTTCGGCTGATGACGGATAACCTAAATCTGACGACTGGCAGCTGACGGATCTTGGCCCAGGGTTGGCGATGGCCGCAACGCCCCACGAGATCCAACACATGTTGCGAATCGGCGCGCAGCGTCGGTTCCAGCTGACAGTCGCCAGCCGTCAGCCGTCAGCCGTCAGCCGCCTCGTGGCGCCCGCAGCATCACCATGCCGAGCGGCGGCAGCGTGACGCGCAGTGTCGCCGGGAAGATCCCGCGCTGCTCGTCGCGGGTGCCGATCTGCGGCGCGTTGACCACGCCGCTGCCGCCGAACTCCGCCGCATCGCTGTCGATGAGCGTGGTCCAGGTGCCGCGCGTATTCACGCCCATGGGGTAGTCGGAGCGCGGGATCGGCGTGAAATTGCAGGCGATGAGCACGTCGGGCGCGCCGGGGGCCTTGCGCAGGAAGCCGAGCACGGATTCCTGGCGGTTCTCGCAGTCGACCCACTGGAAACCATCGCGGTAGTCGTCGCGCACATGCAGCGCCGGTTCGGTGGCGTAGAGGCCCAGGACCGCGGCCAGAAAGCGGCCGAGCCCGGCTCGTAGCGGTTCCTCGGCCTCGTGCCAATCAACGCGGCGCTCCCAGCCCCACTCCCGGCCCTGGCCGAACTCGGCGCCCTGGAAGAGCAGCGGCCGGCCCGGCACCGCCACCTGGTAGCCGTAGAGCAGGCGCAGCTGCGCTACGCGCCGCCAATAATCGCCACTCATCTTGTCGAGCAGCGACTTCTTGCCGTGCACCACCTCGTCATGGGACAGCGGCAGCACCCACTTGTCGTCGTAGGCGTACCACTGGTGGAAGGTGATGCGGTCATGCACGCCTGGACGCATCAGCGGATCCTGCGCCAGGTAGCTGAGCGTGTCGTGCATCCAGCCCATGTTCCACTTGAGGTCGAAGCCCAGGCCCTGCATGTCGGTGGGCGCGGTCACGCCCTGCCACGCGGTACTCTCCTCGGCGATCATCAGCACGCCGGCGCACTCGCGGTGCACGGTGCTGGTCAGCTCCTGCAGGAAGCTCACCGCTTCGAGGTTGCTGATGCCTCCCTCCTCGTTGCGCGTCCACTCGCCCTCCTCGCGGTCGTAGTTGCGGTAGAGCATCGACGAAACCGCGTCGACGCGCAGGGCGTCGATGTGGAAGCGGCGCAGCCAGTGCAGGGCTGCGGCGATGAGGAAGTTGCGCACCTCCGGACGACGGAAATTGAAGACGTGAGTACCCCAGGTCTTGTGCTCGCCCTCGCGCGGGTCCTCGTACTCGAAGCAGGCAGCGCCATCGAAGCGCGCCAGCGCGAAGTCGTCCTTGGGGAAGTGGCCAGGTACGAAGTCGACGATCACGCCGATGCCGGCCTGGTGGCAGCGGTCGACGAAGACCTGGAAGTCCTCGGGCCCGCCGTGGCGGCTGTTGGGCGCGTACTGGCCGGTGACCTGGTAGCCCCACGAACCCTCATAGGGGTGCTGCGCCACCGGCAGCAGTTCTAGGTGGGTGAAGTGGAATCGCCGGCAGTGCGCGATCAGGCGGTCGGCGAGCTCGGCGTAGCCCGGCCAGGTGTCGCCCGGCTCCGGCCCGCGCATCCAACTGCCGAGGTGGACCTCGTAGACCGCCATGGGATTGGCGAGGTGGTCGCGCCCACGCCGGCGCGCCAGCCACGCCGCATCCGACCAGCGGTAGCCATCCGGCGCCACCACCATGCTCGCCGTCGCCGGCGGCCGCTCGCTGCTCGCGGCGAAGGGGTCGGACTTGGTGCGCTGCTCGCCGCTACGCGCGCGCAGCGCGAACTTGTAGAGCATGCCCGGCCGCACGCCGGGGATGAACAGCTCCCACACTCCCGACGGGTCGCGGCGTCGCATCGGGTGGAAGCGCGCGTCGAAGCCGTTCCAGTCGCCGATCACCGCGACGCGAAGGGCGTTGGGCGCCCACACCGCGAAGCGCACGCCGGCGCAGCCGTCGACGGTGGCGCAGTGGGCGCCGAGCACGTCTCCGAGGTGCAGGTGGTGCCCGGCTTGGAACAATCCGAGGTCGTAGTCGGAGATCTGCGGCCAGAAGGAATAGGGATCGCGGCTACGGCTGACCATGCCAGCGGCGTCTTCGATCTCGAGCTCGTAGGCGCCCAGCGCGCCACCCGCCGCAACGCGGCCCTCGAACAATCCAAGCCCATCACGCTGCGCCAGGGCGATGGGCCTACCCGCGGCCGGCACCACCGCCACCCGTCGCGCCCCGCGCACCAGCGCGCGCACCCACACTCCATCCGCCTCGGGATGCGCACCGAGCACCGCGAAGGGGTCCCCCAGGCGGCCCTCGACCAAGGCGCTGACGATCTCGGGGGCAAGGGGCATCGGCGCTCCGGCGGACTTCCAACCTACCGCAGGCGGCGGGCAGGCGTCAAGGCATGGCGGGCGCGCCTTTGGCGCGCAGAACGTAGACCGTAGATCCTAGACCCTAGACCCTAGGCGCGAGCGTGGGATGTGGTGCCGCGGGACGCTGGAACGCGGAAACCGCGCTCAGATGGCGTGCGTTGCCGTGGAGACATGAGGAGCAGACCTAGGGTCTAGGGTCTAGGGTCTAGGGTCTAGGGTCTAGGGTCTTCCCAAAAAGCGCGGATCCACCCAATCCAAGGATCGACCCGGTAAGGACCTCAATGCTCGGTACCGATCTCCAGAATCTGCTTAATCTGATCCAGATCATCGAGCAGCGCCGCGCAGCCGCGCGCCACGCAGGTCAGGGGATCCTGGGCGAGGCGTACCGGCAGGCCGGTCTCGCGCGACAGCAGTTCAGGCATGCCGCGCAGCAGCGAGGTGCCGCCGGCCATGCAGATGCCGCGCTCCATGAGGTCCGCGGCAAGCTCAGGCTGGGTGCGCTCGAGCACCATCTTCACCGAGTTGACGATCGCCATGAGCTGCGGCTTGATCGCTTCGTGCACCTCGTGGGCGGTGACCTCGATCGCGCGCGGCATGCCGGTGCGCATGTCGCGGCCGCGGATCGACATGCGCGTCTCCTCGGCCGGAGACAGCGCGCAGCCGATGGTATGCTTGACGTTCTCGGCGGTGTTCTCGCCGATCACCACGTTGTACTCGGTCTTGAGGTATTTGACGATCGCCTGCGAGAGCTCGTCGCCGGCGACGCGCACCGATTCGCTGGCGACGATGCCGGCGAGCGAGATCACCGCGACCTCGGTGGTGCCGCCGCCGATGTCGACGATCATGCTGCCGACCGGGTCGGCGAACGGCAGTCCGGCACCGATCGCGGCGGCCATCGGCTCGGGGATGAGGAAGACCTGGCGCGCGCCCGCGTTCATCGCGCTGTTGGTCACAGCGCGCTTCTCGACCTCGTTGATCCCAGAGGGCACCGCGATGACCACCCGGGGGCGGAAGGGGCCGCGCCGGCCGTGGGTGCGGCGGATGAAGTAGCGCAGCATCGCCTCGGTGATCTCGAAGTCGGCGATGACGCCGTCCTTCATCGGGCGCACCACCTCGATGTTGCCCGGGTTCTTGCCGAGCATGATCTTGGCCTGCTCGCCGACCGCATTACCATTCATGAGCACCTGCTTGGTGCCCTTCTTGACCGCCACCACGCTCGGTTCCGAGATCACTACGCCCTTGCCCTGCACGGCGACCAGGGTGTTGGCGGTGCCCAGGTCGATGCCAAGATCGACGCTGAACATGCCCATGAAACTGTCGATCCAACTCATAATGGTGGGCAGAGGTTAGAAAGGCGGCTGGGCTCCGCAACGGGGGCGTGCCTCAAGCGGCTGTAGAAGCTTGGCGTGCACCCCGCACCGGGCGCCGCGCGGACAGGGTATCCACCCCTGTTCCCATCCCGATCCGCGCACGGAGGCACGGAATCCAACGGAGTCGCCAGCATGGCCACCGTCAGCCTCCAGCTGATCCGCGTCGAACGCAACCACAGCTTCCTGCGCCTGCGCCTCAGCCGCCCGGAGCGGTACAACGCCCTCGATTCGCAGACCTTGCGCAGCCTCGGCGCCCTGCTCGATGAGCATCACCGCTCCCCCCTGCCGCTGATCATCGAGGGCGACGCCAACATCTTCTCGGTCGGCGCCGACATCTCCGAGCTCGCCCACCTTGATGGCCCCCGCGCAGCGGCCTACAGCCGTCTCGGCCACGACGTCGCCAGCTCGCTCGAGGCCTGGCCCGGCGTGACCATCGCCCACCTGACCGGCTATGCCCTCGGCGCCGGCCTGGAGCTGGCTCTGGGCTGCGACGTCCTGGTCGGCAGCCCCAGCCTGCGCCTGGGACTGCCTGGCCTGGCCTGGGCCCTGGTGCCATGCATGGGCGGCCTGCGCCGCCTCGCCTGCCGGGTCTCGGAATCCTTCAGCTCGGAGCTGTTCCTCAACGGCGATGTGCTCGATGCCGACAAGGCCCTGGCCCACGGCCTGATCGACCGCATCGCCAGCACCAACGAGGAGGTCTCAGAACTCGCCGCCTCGCTGAGCGAGTTCAGCCCCTCGGCCGTGCAGGCGATCCGCTCCGTGCGTCTCGCGCGCCAAGGCGCCATCGACAGCGCCATCGGCGCGAGGATGTTCGCGCAGCCTTTCCAGAGCGGAGAGTGCCAGCGGCGGTTGAAGGAATTGCTGGCGTCGTGAGGGCGTGATGGCCAATGGCCGGCTGATGGCTGATGGCTGAACCCGGTGCTTCGCACCGGGTTCAGCTGTATTTCAACCAATCCCAGCACTCGAATTCACCTGCCGACCACGTCCACCGAGCTATCAGCTAACAGCCCATCAACGAAAAAACCCCGGCCAAGCCGGGGTTTTTTCGTTTATCGAGTCGTACCTACACCTCAGGCCGCAACGCCGATCGCAGCCTTGGCCTTGGCGCAGATGTCCGCGAAGGCGGCCGGCTGGTGGATGGCCAGCTCGCTGAGCATGCGGCGGTCCAGGCGGATGTCGGCCTTCTGCAGACCGGCGATCAGGCGGCTGTAGTTGATGCCGAGCGGACGGCAGGCGATGTTGATGCGCGCGATCCACAGGCGGCGGAAATCGCGCTTCTTCAGCTTGCGGCCGATGAACGCCTGCTGCTCGGCGCGCATGACCGCCTCGCAGATGACGTGGTACATCTTGTGGCGGCCGCTGTAAAAGCCGCGGGCCATCTTCTTGACGCGCTTGACGCTGCGATGGCGGGCAGCTCCGTTGGTGGTGCGCATGATTCTGCTTCCTATTCAAGCCCGGGTCCGCGTACGGAAGCCGGAGAGGCCAGGGGCCTACTTGGGGTGATTGCGGGACGATGGGAGTGGGCTGGCCGCGGACGGCCTGGACGGCCGCTTCAGTTCAGGGCTGGCCCTTGACCAGGGCGAAGCGCGCGCGGCGAACGTAGCCGGCGGTGGTCGTCGTGGTCTTCTTGCGCAAGTTGCGCAGCCGCTTCGGACTGCGGTGCGTCAGCAGGTGGCGCACGCCGCACTGGGTGCGCATGATCTTGCCCGTGGGGGTGATGCGGATGCGCGTCTTGGACGCCTTGTGGGTCTTCATCTTGGGCATGACTGATCCTGACGGAGGGAAATTTGGGGGAGGGAGGACCATACGGCCACCCCGATCAATGCAAGGCCTGGATCAGCAGTGGCTGACAGCAGCTGGGGGCATCCCCGGCTAACGACCGACGAGCAGGCGATCGGCCAGATGCTGACCCAGCTGGGGAGTGCCCATGATCAGCTTACGGGTCTTCTCGACGTCGTAGGCGACCCGGCGCCACTCGACCGAGGCGCCATCGAAGATCACGTAGCAGGCACGCGGGTCCCCGTCACGCGGCTGGCCGACGCTGCCGACGTTGATGATGGTCTTGCGCGGGTCGATCGTCCAGCGCTGGTCGAGGGCCCTGAGGCTGTGCCAGGTGAAGTCGTCGCCGGCGACCACCCCTGGGCGGTGGGTGTGGCCGATGAAGCAGGTGTGCTGGACGAGGGCGAAGTTCTCCTCGAGCAGCTGGCGGGGGTCCTCGCCCAGGAAGGTGCGTCCCAGGGTGTGCTCCTCCAGGATGTACTCTTCGAGGTGGTTGCGCGGGCTGGCGTGGACGTAGAGCACGTCCTTCTCGGTGAACGAGGTGGGCAGGTCGCGCAGCCAGTTCCAGCGCTGCCGCTTGCCCAGCCACGAGAACATCCCGGCGCGGATCTTCGAGTTGGTCCACAGCGCGGCCGCGCGGGCCTCGGCGTTGAAGCCGATCGGCTCATGGATGGCGGCGTGGTCGTGGTTACCGGCGATGACCTTGCCCTCGTCGCAGACGTCAAGGACCCGGCGCATCGCCTCGACGGGCTCCGGACCGTAGCCCACCACGTCGCCCAGGCAGTAGATCGCGTCCACTTTCTGCGCATCGATGTCCGACAACACGCGCTCGAGGGCTGGCATGTTGCTGTGGATATCGCTGATGATCGCGATGCGACGCATGCTGCGCCGTGTATAGCAGCCCCGCCGACGCCGCACCACAGTAAACCGCTGGCCGACCGACGGGTACGGCAGACGGCCCGCCGCCCCCCATGCCTGGAACGACCCGGCGCCCCATGCCGCAGCCTCCTACAGGTAATCCATCAGGGTCGGCTTCATCACCTTCGCTCCCGCCTGCAGCCCCGCCTGGAGTGCGGTCTGGGCGAGCTGCATCTGCGAGATCACCGCCGGGAAGTCGACATCCTCGGTCTTGCTGAGCAGGTCGCCGAGGTTGGTCTTGGTGGTGGTGAGCTGGTTCTGGGCAAGCTGCAGGCGCTGCTCCTGCCCGCCCAGGGCGCCCTGGACGTTGTTGACCTGGCCATGGGCGGCATCGAGGTCGGTGATCAGGCCGGTGATCCTGCCCGGATCATTGCCGGTGAGCGCGTCGCGCAGCTGGATCACCGAAGCGAAGACATTCGTGGTGCCCATGAACAGCGAGAAACCGTTCTGATTGACCGGCACACTGGTGCTGGGGCCGACCTGGACCGCGAAGCTGTCGAGGTTGCCGGCATAGGTGACCGCGCTGCCGTCGCTGCTCAGGGCGAAGGGCGGCGTGCCGGTGGCGGTGCCGGCGAAGATGTAGCGGCCGTCATGGACGGTGTTGCCGAGATCGACGAGCTGCCCCAGCAGGGACGAGGCGCTCTGCGCCAGCGATTGGCGCCCGGCCGCATCCTGGCTGCCGTTGGCCCCCTGCACGGCCAGTGCCTTGATGCTGTCCATGACCTGCGACATCTGCCCCATGGCGCTGTCGCTGGCGTTCATGAAGGCGGTGCTCTTGTCGATGTTGTCGAGGTACTTGCCGGTCTCGAGGGTCTGGGCGCGGTAGCGCATCGCCTGGCGAGCGCCGACCGGGTCGTCGCTGACCACGTTGATGCGCTTGGTCGAGGACAGCTCCAGCTGGTAGGTGGCCAGGCGCGCCAGGGTGCGCTGGTTGTCGGCGAGGATGCTGGAGCTCAGCCCCTGCCCGGTGACGCGTTCGACCATGTCATGTCCTCCTGGGGTGCCGCAGGCTAGTGGATGATGCCGAGCAGGGTCTGGATGTTGTCGCGCGCCATCGAGATGACGCGCGCCGCGGCGGTGTAGGCCTGCTGCTGCTGGATGAGGTAGGTGACCTCCTCGTCGATGCTCACGCCACTGCTCTGCTGGCGTTGGTTCTCGAGGCTTTGCTTGAGCACGTTCTGGGTATCCTGCAGACGCGTGTTCTGCTGCACCTGCACGCCAAGCCCGGCGACCGCACCGTTGTAGAAGTCGCCCACCGTCTGCCCGCCGCTGCCGAACACCGGCGCGCTGCTGACCGCCGCCATGCCGAGCAGGTTGGAGTTGTCGCCGGCCGCGCGCGTGGTGCCGACGGCGATGCGGTTGGAATTCTTGGCGACCGTGTCGGAGACCTGCAGGGTGCTGGCGGTGGCGCCGGAGAACAAGGTGTTGATGCCGAGCGCCGGCAGCAGGCGCGCCTGGTCGGGCTGGCCGTCGACGGTGAAGTTAAGCTGGTTGCCCGCGGCGCTGAGCGCGCCCGCGCCGAAGGTCGCGAAGACGCCATCGGCGATTTGAACCGGCGTTCCTGCCGGCGTCTTGTCGTCGAGGAGCTTCTGCACGGACTCCTGCACCGGCGCCGAGGCCGAGCCGGAGAAGAAGGTGAATTCGACCAGCGGAGGATTGGTCGCGGAGCCGATCGTGCCCGGGGTGATGACGCGCATCGACCATTGGTGGCTGGGGTCGAAGGTCTGGGTCCCGGTGTAGCGGCCGCCGATGGTCATGCTGGCGTCGCCCTGCGTCCAGCCGGCGGTCTGGGTGAAAGTGCCGCCGTTGACGGCGCCCGCCTGGGTGAGGTCGACCGCGAAGGACTCGCCGTCGTGGTACTGGGCGGCACCGCCGGGCAGGGTCACGGTCAGGCCGCCCACCGTCGCCACGGTGGGGCCGCTCGCGTTGATGGTGATCTGCGGGCCATAGGCGGTCACGCTGCCATCGAGCGCACTGCGGGTGGATGCCTGCAGGGTGTTGCCCGACACACTGAAGACCACCCGCCCGTAGACCAATGACGCATCGCTGCCGGTGACAGTGGCATCCCCACCGGTCCAGGCGCTGGACGCCGGCCGGGTGTCGAGCGCGCCGCTGAAGTCGATGCTCTTGCCGGAGGCGGCGCTGAGCGTCAGGCGGTCGCCGCCGTCGGCCGAGACGATGCGCGCACTGACCCCACCGACCCCCCCCGCGCCAGGTGGGTAGACGGTGAAGCCGCCGAGGCTGCGCCCGGTGTTGATCGCGGTGACCAGGTCGCTCAGCGAACGCGACCCGCTGCCGGTGGTCGGATCGTAGCGCACGGTGAACTTCTGCGCCACGCCGGTGGCGTTGTCGAGCACGTTGATGGTCAGGTTGCGCGCCACGGGGTTGCCGTTGGCGTCGGTGAACGAGGGCAGGTAGGCGGCCGGGATGCCGAGCACGCTGCCCGAGACCTGGCCCTGCGCCGGGTTGTCGAGGTCGAGGCCACGGTTGGCGGTGACGATCGCAGTGTCGGCGGAATACCCCGCGATACGCGCGCCGCTGCTGGTGCCGGTTGAATTGCGCGCATTGAGCTCCAGCGCCAGGCTGCTGGCCACGGTGTCCATCTGGTCCTGCAGGGCGGGTAGGAGGTGGTCGTGGAGATCGATGGTGGCGCCGATGCTCCCACCTTGGGCGTTGATCGGGGTCTGATCGGGGGCGAGCAGCACGATACCGCCATCGTTGCGCCGGCCGAGGGAGATCCGCTGCGCCGTGTCCTGCCCAACCAGCAGCGAACCATTGCTGTCGATCAGCACCGAACCGTCACTCTGGCCGCGCACGTGCAGCTCAAGGTGGGTCGAGAGGTCGTTCACCGCTTGGTCCCGGCGGTCGAGCAGGTCGTTCGGGCTGTTGCCGAGCAGGGTCTGCGTGCGGATCTGCTGATTCAGATCGGCGATCTCGGTGGTGAGCTGGTTGACCTGCGCGACATCGCCGTCCAGTGATGCGCGCAGGTCGTCGTGGAGCTGCGCGAGCTGGTCGCCGACGCTGTTGAGCGACGAGGCGAAGCTCTGCATCTGCGCCACCGTGGTCGAGCGCAGCGCCGTGGAGTCGGGATTGTTCGAGAGGTCCTGGATGGCCGAGAACAGGTTGGTGATCTGCGCCGAGAAGCCGTTGTCCCCCGGTTCGTTGAACACCGCCTGCGCCGACTTCAGGGTGGTGCCGAGGGTGTTGAGGCGGCCATCGGTGCTCTGGGCCTGGCGCAGCCGCTCGACGAGCAGGCCGTCGACGGCGCGGGTGATGGCCTGCACGTCGACACCGCGCCCGACCTGACCCGGCGTGCCGGCATCGGGCGAGCTCGCGATCAGCTTCGCGGTCTGCCGGGTGTAGCCCGGGGTGGTCGCGTTGGCGATGTTATGGCTGGTTACCTGGAGGGCCTGCTGGTGCGCCTGGAGGGCGGACAATCCGATCAGGAGCATGTCGGTCATGGCTGACTAACGCATCCGGCGTGCCGAACTGCTTCGGGCTTATGGCTCATGGCTCATGGCTCATGGCTGATAGCTGATGGCTGATGGCGCGCGTCCAGGGGCGGGTCCCAATGCTGGCAGCCCGACGCGCGGCACACGACGCCACGGCAATCCCGACCAAGGACATGATCCATGGACCGAGCAGCCATCAGCCATCAGCCATCAGCCTCGGGTATTGATCAACCGCCCCTCGCCGTACGCCCCCGGCCGCGTGCCACGGCGGTCGTAGGCGCTGGCGGGGCGGCCGGCGGGGTCGCCGACCAGGGTGCCGAGCAGGTCGCGCACGAAGCTCAGGCTTTGGCGGATCAGCGCCATGGTGCACTCGTTGGCGTCACGCAGTTCCTCAAGCACGCCGCGCAGCTCGCCCTCGCGGCGGCGCAGCACGCTGCGCTGGGTCTCCGGCGCGGCTTCGACCACCTGGGCGAGCAGCGGCCGCTCGCTGCGCAGGGCGAGGACCTGGACGGCGGCCTTGAGGATCAGGTCGCGGCGCTGGCGCAGCTTGCCCATCTCGGCCATCGGCGCCTGCTCCTGCTGGAGGAGCGCCGAGAACGCCGGCATATCGCCGCCGACGATGTGGCGCTGCTTGGCGCGGGTCAGGGCGAGCAGCCGGCGGTGCAGCCCGAGCTCTGCCTCGAGGTGTTCGCCGAGCTGCTCAAAGAGCTGGCCGATCGTCGCGCTGGAGGCAGCGCTGGCGGGGAGCACGGGTACGGTGGTCATGGCTTTCCTTTGACGATGGGCGGGATGGCCGGAGGCAGCGTCGGTTCCGGCGCCTTGCCGCTGATCCCGGCGCGGGCCGACAATTCGCGGAAGACCATGTCGGCGATGCCCAGGTGTCCGGCCGCGCGTTCGCCGAGCGCGGTCTCGTGCAGCTGCTTGAACTGCTCGTCCGCACCTTCGCCGCCGATCAGCGGTTCGTCGTCCATCTTGGCGTCGTCGGCGGTCTTGAAGATGAGCTGGATGAAGGTGCCTTCGAACTGCGCGGCGACGCGCTTGAGGCGCGCGCGCTGGTCATCGCCCGCGTCCTGCAGCCGCCCCTCACCGGTGATCGAGAGATCGGACATTACATCTTCACCAGTTCTGCGTGCAGCGCGCCCGCGCGGGCGATGGCCTCGAAGATCGCCACCAGGTCGTGCGGCTTGGCGCCGAGCGCGTTGAGGGCGTTGGCGATGTCGTCAACGGTCGCCCCTGCGACGATATTCATGGTCCCGGGCGTGCTGGTGGGGCGGAGTCCGGCGGGCGGATCGCTGCGCTTGAGGCGGGTGAACGGGTCGACCCACGCCACGGTGTCGACCACCTTACGGGGATCGCTGGGGTCGATGCGGCGGTCGGCGACGGGCATGACGCGCAGCGACAGGCTGCCGTGGCTGACCGCCACCGCGCTGATGCGCACCAGGTTGCCGGCGACGATCGTGCCGGTGCGTTCGTTGATCACCACGCGCGCCTTGAGATCGGGAGCGACGCGCAGCTGCTGCAGCTTGGCGATGGTGTCGACCAGTTCGCTCTCGCTCGGGGCGCTGGCGAACCCGAGGGTGATCATGTTGGCGTCGACGGCGGTGACGCGCGCCGGCCCGAAGGTGTCACCCAGGCAGTGCGCGACGCGGCTGGCGGTGGTGAAGTCGGACTCGCGCAGCAGCAGGCGCAGACGGTCGCCGTAGAGCAGGGTGGCCGGCACCTCGCGCTCGACCAGCGCGCCCTGCGACAGGCTCGCATCGGTCTCGATGTTGCGGTGCTCGATGCCGGGCACGGGCAGTCCGGGGCTGGCGGCGCCAAAGCCGCCGACGCTCAGCGCGCCCTGGGCGACTGCGTAGATGCGCTCGTCCGCGCCGGTCAGGGGCGTCTGCAGCAGCATGCCGCCGCGCAGCGAGGTGGCGTCGCCGGCCACCGACACGGTGGTGTAGAGGCGCGAGCCTGCGCGCGCGAAGGCAGGCAGGTCGGCGGTGACCGTGACCATCGCCACGTTCTTGCTGCTGAGGTCGGCGTCGTCGAAGCTGAGGTGCTTGGTGGCGAGCATCTGGCGCAGCATGCGCACCGTCGCGGGGTTCTTGTCGCCGGTGCCGGACAGGCCGACCACCAGGCCGACGCCGAACAGATGGTTGTCGCGCACACCGCTGATCTCGCAGAGGTCCTTCAGGCGCACGCCGGCGTCGGTGGGCGCCGGCTCGCCGACCAGCGCCAGGGGCGCGTCGGCGGTGGCCATGGGCGCCAGCATGGGAGCGGCCGGCGGCGCCTCGCCGGCGGAGGCCAGCCCGGCGAGCGCGAGCAGTGCGGCCAAGCAGGTCGCGGCGGGCAGGCCGAGGGTGAGGGCGCGCATCAGCATGGTGTTGTCCGCAGGGGTCGTCATGGCGGGATCAGAACGGCCACAGGTGGTCGAGGATCTGGCCGAGCCAGCCCTCGGACTGCGAACGGGTCAGCGGCCCGTCACCCTCGATCGCGACCTGGAAGTCGTGGAGCTTCTCGCTCGGCACGGTGTTGTCCGCCTTGATGTCGGCGGTGCGGATGATGCCGGTGATGAGGATGGTCTTGGTGTCCATGTTGACCTTGACCGTGCGCCGCCCTTCGATGAGCAGGTTGCCATTGTCGAGCACGTCGAGGACGCGTCCGGTGATGGTGGCGAGGACCTCGGCCTGGGCGGTGTAGTTGCCGGTGCCCTGGAAGTGCTTGTTCGAGGTCGCCGCCAGCGCCGGCAGTTTGCCGCTGGTCGGCAGGCCGGAGATCGCCGGGGTCTCGTTGCTGCCGGGCAGCAGGTTGATCGCCGCCGCGATGGCGTTCTGCCGCTGGGTCTCGGTCTTGTTGGTGTCGGTGACCGAGGTGGTCTCCTTCACCAGGATGGTGATCAGGTCACCCTTCTTGCGCGCCACCTGGTCGGAATACAGCGTGCCGTCAGCGAGCGTCTCGGCCTTCCACAGGCTCTCGGCATAAGCCGGGACGCTGGCGAGGATGAGCAGGACGAGGAGCGGTGAGCGCATGTGGTGCCTTCCGACAGCGCCCAGGGAGGGGACTGTCTGAGGCCTGACAACGCAAGGGCCGTGCCGAGGGGGCTGCGCCGCCTCGGGGTCCGGGAGTCCGGCAGTCCGGAAGTCCGGAAGTCTTGTGGTACGTGGGCTCTACGGGAATGCGAACGCAGCGCGAACGATCAGGGCAGGCAGTCGACTACCGGACTGCCGGACTGCTGGACTCTCGGACCCCGGGGGGTGTCAGCCGCCCGGCTTCACTCGCGCCACGGCCTGATCGATGCCGAGATCCAGGTCGAAGAGTCGTTCCAGGCGCAGGATGCGGAACACCGCCTTGACGGGTTCCGGTAGGTTGGCGACGGCGAAGCGGCCGCCGGTGCCGACCACTTTGTTGCGCACGGCGATGATCGCCGCGATGTTCACCGAGTTCAGGAAGCCGACCTGGGCGAGGTCAAGGACCACCCCCCGCGGGGCGCCGCCCAGGAGCGGCTCGAGGTCACGCCAGATCTGGCCGCATTGGTCTATCACCGTTACTACCAAGGCCGTATCGCGTTCGACGATGTGCATAGCCGTGCTTCCTGGCGGTGCTGCCAATCTCTGGATGTGACGTCGCGCAGCGCACCCGTTGCCTAGGCTAGGCCGGACCAGTATCAACGCAACGTCATCGGCGGGAGCTGGGGCTTGACGGCAGGTCAATAATTAGTTATCAATTGTTATCATAACTGAGGTACGCATGAACACGGCCCCCCTTCCTCTGCCTCCCGTTCCAGCCCCACGCGGCTTCGGTGCTCATCTTCAGGCCTGCGCCATTGGAGCGGGCATCGACAACCTGTTTCGCGCAGTCATCGGCGTTGCGCTGGTGGGTCTCGCCAAGCAGGCGCATCCGGGCGACTCCATCGCCGAACACGCCGCCGCGGACCAGCTCGGCAACCTCTACACCACCCTGGCGACGCTGCTGTTCATCATTCCATTCGTGATCGTCGCCCCCATGGCCGGCAGTCTCGGTGATCGCCTGCCCAAGCATCGCATCATCCGCATCACGCGGCTCGCTGAAGTCGCCCTGATCGCCGTTGGTTCCGCCGCCCTGGCGCTGGGCAGCACCACCCTGCTGCTCGCCTCCCTGGTCGGCCTGGCCACCAGCAGCGCCTTCTTCGCCCCGGTCAAACTCGCGGTGGTGCCTGAACTGGTGAACGCAGAGCGACTGCCGTGGGCCAACGGCTGGCTCGCAGCCATCACGGTCTTCGCGATCCTGGGCGGAACCGCCCTGGCGTCGCTCACCGACGCGGGCGTGCTGCACGCGCTCGGCCTGGGCTGGATGGGCGGCGCGGGCATGCTCGCGCTGCTCGGCACCGTGATGGTCGCCATCGGCATCCATGGTGCCTGGCGCATCCCGCCGCTGCGCGCGCAGGCCCCGGACACGCCTATCGCGCCGTTCTGGGCGATCCCGCGGCAGATGCGCGCGCTCTCATCCGCACCCGGCCTGTGGGCCCCGGCGCTGAGCCTGGCCGGATTCTGGGCCCTGGGTGCGGTCGCGCAGTCCACCCTCCTCGACATCTCCGGCCTCACCTATGGGCTCGGCCAAGCGGGCACGGCTGCGCTCTCGGTGACACTCGCCTTCGGCATCATCGCCGGCGCCCTGCTCGCCCCGCGCCTGATGGCCAAGTCTTTTCCTGCTGGACTGCCCGTCGCCGGCGCGGTGATCGCCGCCGTGGCGCTCATCGCTGCGGGCCTGCACGCCCAGCTCGGTGGCGGCGTGGTGGTGTTCGGCGCGCTGCTGTTCGTCACCGGCTTCGGCTCGGGCCTGTGGGAAACCCCCCTCACCGTGCTGCTCCAGGAACGCTCGCCGGCCGGAGTGCGCAACCTGGTGATGGCGAGCGCGGGCGTGCTCGCCTCATTGGCGATGATCGGCGGCGGCGGTGGCTCGCTGGTCCTCAGCCAAATCCTGCACTTCTCCTCGAGCGAGGTATTCATCGCCATCGGCGCCCTCGCGCTGACCATCACCATGGTTCCGGCGTGGCGCTACCGCACCCAGCTCGCGGCGTGGCTGGTGTGGCTGGCCACCCACGTCATTTTTCGCATCCGCGTCACCGGGGCCGAGCACCTGCCGGCAAGCGGCGGCTGCCTGGTGGTGTGCAACCACCTCAGCTACAGCGATGGCCTGGTGCTCGGCGCCAGCCTACCGCGGCGCGCGCGCTTCCTGGTCTACCGCGCCTACGTCGAGATGCCGGTGGTGGGCTTCTTCCTGCGCGCCGCCGGCGTCATCCCGGTCTCCGCCGAGGACCGCCGCCGCGCGCTGCTCGCCTCGATCGGCACCGCCATCGAGGCGGCCAAGGCCGGCGAGGTGGTGGTGATCTTCCCCGAGGGCCAGCTCACCCGCAGCGGCCAGACCAACACCTTCCACTCCGGCATGGAGCGCATCGCCGCGCGTGCCGGCGTGCCCGTGGTGCCCGCGCACCTCGCCGGGCTGTGGGGCACCATCACCAGCCGCGCGCCGCAGCGCAGCTGGCCGCGCCTGCGCCGCCCGGTCGACCTGCGCCTGGGTGCGCCGCTGCCCAGCGACACCACCGCCGCGGTGGCGCGTGACCACGTCATGCGCCTCGGCTACGAGGCGGCGCAGGCGCACGCCGACCGCGACCAGCGCACACTGGCCTCCACCTTCCTGACGCACCTGCGCCGCCATCCGCGCCGCATCGCCGTGCAGGACGCCGGCGGGTCGCTCAGTTACTTTGGCATCGCCGCGGCAGCGCGCGCGCTGGCGCCGCGCCTCGGCCTGGCCGCGGACGAGCAACGCGTCGGCGTGCTGCTGCCGCCCGGCCGCGGCGGGGCGATCGTCAATCTGGCGCTCGCCCTGCTCGGGCGCACCGCGGTTAATCTCAACCACACCGCCGGCAACGCGCAGGTCGCGCGCATGTGCGAGCTGGCCCAGGTGCGCACGGTGATCAGCTCGGCGCTCTACCTGCGCCGCCTTGCGGGCACCGAGGTGCCGGGTCGCCGCGTGCTGGTCGAGGATCTGCTGCCGGGCATCGGCAAGATGGGTCTGATCACCGCCGGTCTCGGCGCCCTGCTGCTGCCCCACCGGCTGGTGGCGCGCGCCCGGGCTGGCGACGTCGCCGCGATCGTGTTCAGTTCGGGATCGACCGGTGATCCCAAGGGCATCGAACTCACCCACCGCCAACTCATCGCCAACTGCGAGGCGGTGTTCACCGCCCTCGACGTCGATGGCGCGCGCGACGTGCTGCTCTCGCCGCTGCCGCTGTTCCACAGCTTCGGCCTGGTGCATGGACTGTGGGTCGGCCTCAGTCAGGGTCTACCGCTGGCCAACCAGCCCGATCCCACCGATGGCAAGGCGCTGGGCGAGCTCGCGCAGAAGAGCCGGGCCACCATCATGCTGAGCACGCCGACCTTCGTGCGCGGCTACCTGCGGCGTATTGAACCGGAGCAGCTGCGCACCCTGCGCTTCGCGGTGGTCGGCGCCGAGCGCTGCCCGGCCGAGCTGCGCGCACAGTTCAGCGAGCGCTTCAAAGCCGAGCTCTTCGAAGGCTATGGCTGCACCGAACTGGCGCCGGCGGTGGCCTTCAACCTGCCGACCGTCAAGCGCGATGGCGTCACTGAAATACGCAGCCGCGACGGCTCGGTGGGGCGCGCCCTGCCCGGAGTGCAGGTCTTCGCCACCGACCCCAGCGACGGCCACGCGCTGCCGCCGGGCAGCGAGGGCCTGCTGGTGGTGCGCAGCCCCGGACGCATGCGCGGCTACCTCGACCGACCCGATCTGACCGAGAAGGCCTTCGTGCTCGGCGGCTACAACACCGGCGACATCGGCCGGGTCGACGCGGAAGGCTTCATCTTCATCACCGGTCGCCTCGCGCGCTTCGCCAAGATCGGCGGCGAGATGGTGCCGCTCGACAACGTCGAGCGTATCCTGCAGGAGGCGCTCAGCGCCGCCGTCGGTGCGGATTCCGCACTCGAATTGGCGGTGGCGGCGGTGCCCGACGAAGGCCGCGGCGAACGCCTGGTGGTGCTGCACACCGGTTACAACGGCGACTGGGATGCGCTGTTCAAGGCGCTCGACGGCAATCCCGCGCTGTGGCGGCCCAAGTCCCGCGACGTCCGCCAGGTCGCTACCATCCCCAAGCTTGGCACGGGCAAGCGGGATCTCTCCGCGCTCAAGAAGCTGGCGCTTGAAGGCACAGCGGGGAAGCCGGCTACACCGGCGACGACGTCGGTATGGGCTGATGGCTGATGGCTGATGGCTGATGGCTGATGGCCAATGCCCGCTGACGTCCACTCCGTCTGTCTCCGGCTGTCGGCCATCAGCTATCAGCTATCAGCTATCAGCAGACGCCCCCCCCTCAGAAGAACCAGTAGGCGCGCATGGCCAGCACCGTGCGCTCGAGGTCCCAGGCGCTGCCGCGCGAGACTTCGACGCCGATGCCGACGTCACCCGTGAAATTGCAGCGCAGCTGGGCACCCAGCTGCCAATTGGTGCCGCGGTCACCGAGCACGTAGCGCGTCAGCGAGGCGTGCGGACCGAGGAACCACGATTCGCCCACGCGCAGCAGCAGGCCGGCCTCGGGGCCGAAGCCGATGGCGTGGTGCGGATCGCGGCCGCCGATGCGCACATCGGCGTCGACGAGCGCGTAGCCGAGGCCGAGCCCGCCGAGGCCGACGCACACCCCGGCGCCGCCGTTCAGGAAGGCCTGGGTGTGCCAGCCATCGGGCGCGCCCTGTTCCTCGCGCAGCAGCCCGGTATCGACGCGCCAGGCGAGCGGTTGGTAGAAGCGGTCGACGGTGGCGAACGACGAGAGGTTGATCGCGTCGAAGCGGTTGAGCTGTGGATGCGCCTCTTTTTCATACCAGCGCAATGACAGGTTGGCGAATTCGATCTGTGCACCCGGCAGGTAGCCGGCGATCGGGTCGGTGAGGTCGTGGTAGGCGGGGCGGATACCAAGCTCGCCGAAGGTCAGGTCGTCGAGACGGCCGGCGCCGAGGGTGACGCGCGCCGAGGGATGGCCGCGGTCCGGCGCGGCCGGGACCGGCACTGCGGCGTCAGCGGGCGCCGGCGGCACGGCGAGCCGGCTGCGTGCGGTGAGAATGGGGATCAGGTTGTGCTGGAAGGCGGCCTGCGCGACCTTCTTGCGGCCGCGCAGAGACTGCAGGTACTCGGCGCTGAGATCAAGGATGCGCGCCTGGGTGGCCGCGTCCGCGCCGCTCTGGGCGACCGCCTCCGGAGTGCGTTCGCCGTGCGCCAATCCGCGCGCGAGCTCGCCTTGCTCTGCGCTGAGCTGGGACGCGAGGTGGTGGACACGGGTGGTGCGGCTCGGCCGGTACACCGGGGCGGCTATCAGTCCCGCGCCCTGCATCAGCTTGACGGTGTCGAGCGGAATGACCCAGCCACCGGTGCGCTCGTGCAGATCGAGACCGGGGCGCGCGGCGTCGATCAGATAGAGCAGGTTGAAGCAGCAGTTCTCGTCGAAGAAGTAGTAATCCGAGTAGATTCCGCGCATCTCCCAGACGTGCAGCAGCATGTGGCGCAGCTCGGGCGCGCTGAAACTCAGCTCGTATTCCCAAATGTCGCGCTGGTCGAGATCGGTGTATTCCGCGACCTTCTGGTAGTAGGGCAGGAAGCTGTAATAGCCGGGGTAGAGGCCGAAGATGCCCTTGAGCGCGAAGGCCACGCCGTTGTTGGTGTCGGTCGAGGCCGCGTAGTTCACCGACTGACTGAGCAGGGTGCTCTTGTAGCGGCTGCGGATGATCAGCAGGGTGTGCCCGAACATCGACGCCGGAGTGTTCATGTAAGCGGCAGGGAAGACCAGCGCGGCGCCGCGCGGAGCGAGGTCCCGCAGCACCGCCTCGAACGCCGCGCTGCCGCTCAACGGCAGACGCGCGCGATCGATGCCGAGGCGCTCCGTGAGCCATTCCAGGCGGGCGGGGAAGCGGTTGGCCGCGGCCAGCTTGGCGTCCGCGGGCAGCGGCGCGAAGAAGGCCGCGAGATCGGCGATCAGCTCGGTCGCCGGGTCGTACTTGCCGTGCGGCGCCAGGAAGAAGTCCGGGTCATCGACGCGTGAGAAGCGCTTTGCGGCGGCGCCGGTGTGCAGCAGGGTGCGCCAATAGGGATCCGCCTGGAGGTCCAGGGCCACCGCGCGCTGCAGGAAGCGCCGCACCTCGGCGTCGCTGTACGGCGGGCCCTGCGGTGCGGGCGCCGGCTCGTCCTGTGCGGGCGACGCGCTGGCGACAGCGGCCGCGGGGGCCGGCGCGGTGGGCAGTACTACCTCGACGGCACCGAGGTTGCCGCCCACAAGTGCGGCGAGCACGGCGGCCACCTGCGCGCGGTGGGCTGGAAAATGGTCGCGGGCAAACGGGGACGGCATGCGTGGGAGCTCCCGGGGAAAGCGCACTCAATGCGGCCCGGTGGCGATGGCAAATTCAAAACGGCACGCAGCAGGGGCCATGTCGTCCACTGATCGCCGCGGCTGGTGCCGGTCTGGTCGCTCTCAGCCTGCCAATGCACTCGCTTTCGGCCGCTCGCGAGGCGATGAACACCTCGACCCCGGGCCCGATGCTGGTGTCCTGCTCGCGCTGCCGCTCGACCCCTCAATGCATCGACCGTGGCCCACAGGCCTTCACCAGGGCCGTTAAAGCAAGAACGCCGCGGCGCCACATGGCGCCGCGGCGTTCATTGCGATGATCGCGAGGACTCAGGTCGCCGGGGCGAACTTGTCCAGGTTCAGCAGCAGGTCCGCGTGGGTGACGTCGGCCGAGGTGAAGATCTCGGCGAAGTGCGCCTGCAGCATGGCCGCGAAGGCCGGGCGCTTGTCGGCGGGGATGTTCATGAGCTCGGCGAGGGAGTCGAGCGACTCGCCCGAACCGGCGGCGATCTCGCGCGCCAGGACGTCGAAGTTGTCGGCGGTGAAGCTGTTCACGCGCTCATTCTTCGCCCAGAAACCATTGTAGGCGCGGGCATTGAGGGTGCCCGAGGTGATGGCGAAGGTCTGATTGCCCGACGAGCCGTTGGTGGTCGCGGCGGAGATCTGCGAGATCAGGCCGTCGTGGCCGTCGAAGATCATGGTGCCGAGACCAATACCAACGTTGTCGCGGAGCGAGCCACCCATGGCGGCGGCGGCGTGCAGGGCGGGGCTGATAGCCACGAGGGCGACAGCGGAAAGCAGGAGCTTCTTCATGCGGGTTCCCTTAGCGGGGTTTGGTGGCCGGAATTAGCCGCGGTCACCATCCGCGACAGGCTCGTATGGTCAAGAAAAGAGTGAGCGGATGATGCAGATGAAGCAGCGGCTGCTTGATTCAGTTGCTGATGGCTGATGGCTGATGGCTGATGGCTGGCGGCTGGCGGCTGACCGCGACTGCGCAGCACGTATGCGTGATGCTGGGCGGACTGCCTCGTGATGACCGAGCCCAGCTCATATCAGGGTAGCAGCGGTTGTCAGCAGTCAGCAGTCAGCTATCAGCCATCAGCCTCTCCATTCACGCCAGCTTCGGCTCCAGCGCCGGCCCAGGGTGCGAGGCCGACTCTGGCCGGCTCTCGCGCGCCACACTATCGACCTTGGGTATGGTCACGGTCGAACGCCGCGGCGGCAGCTGACCACCGTCGAGCAGCACCTTCACCTGCGCGGCATCGAGGGTCTCGTGCTCAAGCAGGGCCTGGGCGATGCGCTCGAGCTTGTCACGGTTGGCCTCGATCAGCACTTTGGCGCGCTGGAACTGTGCATCGATGATCGAGCGCACCTCTTCGTCGAGTTCTCGCCGCGTGGTGGCGCTGACCGAGACCACCGATTCGCTGCCCATGAAGCCGTCGTGGTCCTCGGTGTACTTGATCGGGCCCATCTTCTCGGACATGCCCCACTCGTAGACCATGCCGCGGGCCAGGCCGGTGGCGCGCTCGATGTCGTTGGAGGCGCCGGTGGTGATGTCGCCGCAGAACAACTCTTCCGCGATGCGCCCGCCGAACAGCACGCAGATGTCGCCCATCAGTTTGCGCTTGCTGTGCGTGTGGCGGTCCTGGTTGGGCAGGTGCATGGTCGCACCCAGGGCGCGGCCGCGCGGGATGATGGTGACCTTGTGCAGATCATCGCCACCTTCGACCACGATCTGCAACAGGGTGTGGCCGGCCTCGTGGTAGGCGGTGATGCGGCGCTCGTCCTCGGGCATGGCGCGGCTGCCGGCCTTGCGCTCGCGGCCGAAGGCGACGCGGTCGCGGGCGTACTCAAGATCCTTGTTGGTCACCGATTCCTGGTCGTAGCGCGCAGCGTTGAGCGCCGCCTCGTTGATCAGGCTCTCAAGGTCGGCGCCGCTGAAGCCGGGAGTGCCGCGGGCGATGATCGAGAGATCGGCCTTGGGGTCGAACTTCACCTTGGCCGCGTGCACGGTGAGGATCTGCTCGCGCCCGGCGATGTCGGGGAGGTTGACGTAGATGTGGCGGTCGAAGCGGCCGGGGCGCAGCAGCGCCGGGTCGAGCACGTCGACGCGGTTGGTGGCGGCGATGACGATGACCTTGTCGGTCGAGGCGAAGCCGTCCATCTCGACGAGGATGGCGTTGAGGGTCTGCTCGCGCTCGTCGTGGCCGCCGCTGTTCATGCCGCTACCGCGCTTGCGGCCGACCGCGTCGATCTCATCGATGAAGATGATGCAGGGCGAGTTGTCCTTGGCCTGGTTGAAGAGGTCGCGCACGCGGCTGGCGCCGACGCCGACGAACATCTCGACGAAGTCCGAGCCGGAAATCGAGTAGAAGGGCGCGTCGGCCTCGCCGGCGATGGCCTTGGCGAGCAGGGTCTTGCCGGTGCCCGGAGGGCCGACCAGCAGCACGCCGCGCGGGATACGGCCGCCGAGCTTCTGGAATTTCTTGGGATTCTTGAGGAAGGCGACGAGCTCCTCGACCTCCTCCTTGGCTTCGTCGATGCCGGCGACGTCTTTGAAGGTCTTGCCGGTCTTGCCCTTGGTGATGAGCTGCGCGCGCGACTTGCCGAAGGACAGCACGCCGCCGCCCTGGCCCATGCGGCGCAGCACGAAGAAGTAGAAGGCCGCGACCAGCAGGCCGAGCAGCAGCAGCTGCGGCATGAGCTGGCCCATCATGCCTTGCGGCTTGACGCCCTCCATGTCGATCTCGGGCGCCGGGCCCTCGTTGATGCCGCGCGAATAGGCGTCGACCGCGGCCTGGAGCTCCTTCTGGTTGCTGTCCAGCAGGCGACCGGTGAGGTAGTTGACCGCGAAGGTCTCGGATTCGTGGCCGGGGCGCTTGTTGGTGGTGACGACGGCGAATTCCTGACCGAGCTGGATGCGCTGGACCTTGCCGTCGGAGACCATTTTCAACATCGCCGTCCAGGTCACGTCCTTGGAACCGAGCTTGCTCCACATCAACAGCGACAGCGTCAGCACGCCGAACAGCGAGAGCATGATGAGCAGCAGGCCGCGAGGCTTCTGCGGCGGGGCCGGGGTGTTGTCAGGCATAGGGGGCTTTCTTCGCTCGGGTCCGCAGATGCGGAACCGCTGGCGCTGCTGTCGCAGCATGGTCATAGGACCGGACGCTGGTCAATCTACACTTCTTTCAAGTCGCTTCGGCGCACCTTCGGCACTTTTGTCCGGGTGGGCGGCATCAGGCCGCCTCCCCCGGAAACGCGCCTGCGGCGCTGCCCCCTTGGAGAGGATGAGGAAACCGGAATGGCTGCTGGAGCTTCGTCCCCCGTACTCTGCCCGACAATCTGCGTGCGCCGGACGTTCAATGGGGGCTAGCGCTTGCGGTGGGGGCGCATGCGGGCGCTGGAGGCCGCGGAGCGCGGCGCTTTGGCCACCGCGGCTTTCTCGTCGTCGGCAGCTTCGGCATGGCCAACGAGGTCATCGGTGCCCATGCCGTCGAGGGTCGCGAAGGTGCGCTCCTCGTGGGCCTTCTCATCGGGGCGCAGCGGCGGGGCGGGCATGGCGCTGGAATCCGGATCGATGCCCAGGCCGAGGGCCAGGCGCACGGCGGCGATCTCGGCGTCGAGTCGGGACAGGCGCTGGCGCTGGGTGCGCCAGCGCTCGCGCTCGGCGTGGTTGAGGTCATCGGCGTGGATGGTCACCTGGCCGCCACGCATCAGGGTCGAGAGCGCGGTCTCGGGGAGGCCCAGGCCGCCACCGGAGCGCAGCGCGAGGCGGCCGGCCTCGACCAGCAGGTCGACGCGCGTGCGCTCGAGGGCTTTGAGGCGCAGCTCGCGCTCGTCGCGCCGGCCGAAGACCTTGCCGACCTTGCGCAGCAGCCCGCTGCGGGCGGGAGCGGGCTCGACCGCGGTCAGACGCGAGGCGCTGATGCGCCGGCTGTGCCGAGCGCCCTCGCCTTCGCGCGGCGGAGCGGGCGGATCCGCGGCCGGCGTGGCGGCGGGCGCCGGCGTGCCGGCGCCCGCCGGTGGGACCACCTCATCGGTGGCGACCGGCGCCTGGGTCTCGGCGGTATCGGTGGCGCGGGCGGCGTCGATCAGCACGCCGACGGTCGATTCGTTGGCGAGGAGCGCATGGTCGGTGGAGGCCACGCCCAGGGTCGGGGCCGGGTCCCCGGGTCCGCGCGGCAAATGCGAGGGCTTGACGCCCTTGGCCAGGCAGCGGCCGCAAATGTGGCGCGCACCGTCGCTCCAGCCGGGACCACGATCGCGATCGGGATCGCCCAGCCTGCCGTCGCAGACGGCGCACACCGCCGGCATCGGCGTGGCGTGCACCACCAGCTGGGTGTCGGTGATGTCGTGGGAGTCGTCGCGCGCACGCCGCACATCAGGAGCGATGCCCAGCGTGGCGAGGGGCTCCGGCACACTGGTGAGGATGGGCGCTGCGATCGGCGTGGCCTTGATCGGCGTCAGGGCGGAAGCGAGTTCAACGCGGAACACGTCCTTACCGATCGCCACCTGATCGCCGTCGGCGAGTTCGGCGGAGCGCATCTCCTTGCCGTTGATCAGGCACACCATGCGCGAGCGGTTGTCGAGCCGGTAGGCACTGCCGCTCCAGGCGATGCTGACCTGCCCGGCGTCCTGACGCGAGGTGCGGGTCTGGATGGTGAGCGGCTTGTCCGCGGCGATGCGCACCCGGCGCCCGGCGGCGGCGCCGGCCAGTCCGGCCAGATTCATCGGCAGCGGCGTGGTCATCATGCGAGCCTAACCCCACGAGGACCATGGGCCAGTGAATCCACCTGCCAACCTGTTTGCACGTCGCACGGGTTCGGCGTGCATATTTTCCAGGGTCTGGGAGTCAACTGCGTGCTGAGACAGGAAGTTCCGATCCCTTCGCGAGGCCGTCCGCGCGCCGCGCCCCGGCAAGCGCCGGATGCCGGCAACCGGGCGCTGGCGGCTTGTGGCGGCGGCGCGATGGCCGAGCGTTCAGAGCGCCACCTGAGCGCCAGCGATGATGCGCGGGACCTCCGCCATCAAGCTTTGGAAACCTGCCGCATCGAGACCAGCGGCCTGGATCAACACGCCGTCCATGCGTTTATCGAAGGGATGGTTCTTGAGCACACCGACGCCAGCGGCGTAGATCAGGCGTTCGGCCAGGCGCACCGCGGCGAGTTGCTTGAGCTCGGGCGCCTCGGCGCTGGTCGGGATGCGGTGGTGGCAGGACACCACCTGGCGCAGCCGCGCCGGCAGCAGCCAGCGGTCGGCGATGCGTTCGCCGACCCAGGAATGGTCGAAGCCGAGGGTCTTGCGCTCGCGCGTGAGGATGTCGATCGGCTCCTCGCCGCTCTCGCGGCGCAGGGCGACGCCGTGCTTGGCCAGCAGCGGCCCGAGCACCAGCATGCCGACGTCGCGCATCAGTCCGGCCAGGAAGTACTCCTCGGCCTCGTCGCGCGAGACCCCGGTGCGCTGGGCGACCACCCGCGCGAGGCCGGCGGTGGCGATGCTGTTCTTCCACAGGCCCTGGTCGTCGAAGCCGTAGGCGCTGAGATCGAGGACCAGCAGGTTGGAGACTGAGGCGGCCATGACCAGGCTCTTGAGACTGGCGAAGCCGATGATCGAGACCGCCTGGGCGATCGAGGCGACCGGGTTGGCGAGACTGTAGAACGGGCTGTTGACCAGGCGCATCAAGCGCCCGGCAATCACCATGTCCTGCCCGATCAGACTCTCGAGATCAGCCGCCGAGCTCTGCTGGCTGCCGACCTGGGCGAGGATGCGCGTGACCACGGTGGGCAGCGAGGGCAGGCGGTCGATGGCAGCAAAGATGTCGGCCTCGCCGAGGCGGATCACCGACTGGCCGCGGGACCGGTAGGACAACCCGGAGTCGTCCTCCTCCTCGGCGGTTTTCGCCGTCCCGGGCTTGAAGCGCTTGCCGGCAAAGAGGTCGTCAGGCATCGGGCGGTCCTCCCTCGGGCCGCAGCCCGGACCAGAGCATACCATGGGAAAGCGGGCGGGGTGACGGGGAAGGAGAGTGAGGAGGACGGGAAAAGGGCCAGGCGGCATATCCCCGAGCGTCATTGCGCCCACGGGGGCTTTCATGCCTGTCGATCCGAGCGTGGGCCAGGCACATCCCTGGGCGGATCCCCGCTGATGGCCCCCATCTTCCCCACCCCCTCCGTGGCTTGCCCTGCTGCCCTCCCACTGCCTGCATCATTGCTTCACCGCCACACTGGACTTGCCGCCAGCAGACGGTTAATGCGGCTTCAACGCCCACCATGCGACGCCATCAGCCATGACCCACGACCACTGGAAGCCCCTGCCCGGTGGGATCGGATGAGCCTGCGTGCCCCCGACGAGGGCGACCAGCGCGCCGAGCGCCTGTCCCGCGCCCTGGTCGCCCTGCGCCACGCCCAGGAGGCCTGGCTGGACGACCTGCGCCAGGTCTGCCTGGGCGATCCGGCGGTGGTCGCGGCCTTCCGCCGTTGGGAGGAGCGCCTGACCCTGATCAAGCTGCACGTCCACCGCTGCGAGGCGCGGCTGCTGCACTGGCTGCTGATCCCCGGGCGCGTCCGCGGCGAGGCCCCTGCGGCACCAGGGCTGCCGGAGCGCCGCGTCCTGGCGCGCGATTGGCGTGAGCGCCTCGAACAGTGGTTCAGCGCGCAGCGCATCGATCCCGCCTACCGCCGCATCGAAGACGTGCTCGACCACGACCAGGAGGCGGTGACCGCGGACATCGTCACCGACCTCGCCCAGCTTGCTGAACTCGCCACCCTGGCGGTCGCCGCGCTCGCAGGGGTCGGCGACGACAGCGACCAGGACGCGCTCGAGGACCTCGCCTTCTACCGGGTCATCGGCCCATGGCGGAGCCAGGGTCAGCCAGCCCTGCACGACGTGCTGCGCTGGTTGGCCGAGCACCTGCGCGACCAGGAGGACTGGTGAGCGGCGCGCGCCGCCACCGCTGCACGGTCTGCGCGCTGCTGATCCTGCCCACCTGGACGGGAGTGGTCGCGGCGGCGGAAGGCGGCGGTGGACGACCCGCGCCGCAGCCCGGCATCGACGACATCAACGCGGTCGACAGCTTCGGCTACGCGGACAGCGCGCTGCGCCGCCGCCAGGACCTCAAGACCACGCCGCAGGCGGTCGAGGTGCTGACCAGCGACGACCTCGTCAACACCCCCGCCCTCGGCCTGCCTGACCGCCTGCGCTACGTGCCGGGGGTCGATGTCTACGAACTGCGCGCCGGACAGTACGAGATCGGCATCCACGGCTACAACAGCATCAACAACAACCGCGTCCAGGTACTCTACGACGGCAGCGATTTCTCGCTCGCGGAATTCGGCTCGGTGCCGTGGATCGGCACGTACAACCAGAGCGACCTCGCGCGCGTCGAGGTGCTCAAGGGGCCGTCGTCGGTGACCTACGGCGCCAACGCCTTCGGCGGTGTGATCGCGCTCAGCGGCCGTCAGCCCGGCGACCGCCAGCAGGTGTTCAGCAGCGCCAGCTACGGCAGCGACGCGCTGGTCGACGTCGACGCCACCGCACTCGGCCCGGTCGGCGATGATTTCTTCTACAAGATCGGCATCGGCGGCAGCCATCGCGGCGACATCCCCGGCACGGTCGGCGAGACCCCCTACCAGGCCAGCGCGCGCACCAGCGAGACCGGGCGCACCGACCTGGGCAGCCTGCGCTGGAACGCGCTGATCGGCGTGCGGCTGCCGGCGGAGAACCGCATCGAGGTCGACTATCACGGTCTCGATCTCTACAAATGGGAGTTCCTGCACGATCTCGACATCGGCTCCGATGACGCGCAGGTGCGTTCACACGACCTGGTCGTGCGCCTCGCCGGACCGTGGGGCGAGGTCAGCCAGCGCCATGTGCAGTCGAGCAACCTGGACAGCAACCAGAAGGCCGTCTACATCCCGGCCGAGGACTTCAAATACGCGCAGGTCGGCTTCCGCGACCAGACCGACGAGACGCGCGCGCGGCTGCACCTGCCGCTCGGCGCGCACTGGCTGGCGGTGGGCGGGGAATGGCGTTCCTGGCGCTCGCGCTCGAACCTGTGGGATGCGGCCGGGGTGTTCGCCGACCAGGGCACGTGGGCAGTCGCCAAGATGCGCAACCTCGCCTTCTTCGGCGAGGACCAGTGGACCATCGACCCGCACTGGACCGCCACCGCCGGGCTGCGCCTCGACGACAACAGCCAGGCCGGGGCCAACTGGTCGCCGCGCCTGGGCCTGAACTGGACGCCGGACCGCGACCAGTTCTGGCGCCTCAACTACTCGCGTGGCTACCGCCTGCCGACGCCCATCGAGGCCTTCCTGCGCCAGTACTATTTCCAGTCGGACCAGCACCTCGACGCCGAGTCCATCCAGGAGGTCGATCTGGGCTGGCAGGGCCGCTTCGACCAGACCACGCGCCTGGGCTTCGACCTGTTCTACAGCCGCAGCAACGACGAGATCCGCACCGTGCCGCTGCCCAGCGCGGTGATGGCCGCAAACTTCAATCCGACCGCGCCGGGGCCATTCTTCTCGTTCAGCAACCTCGACAACCCGGTGCACGTGCTCGGCCTCGAGGTGAGCGGCGAGCAGGCCGTCGCCGGCACGCCGCTGACGGTGTTCGCCAACGGCACCTGGCAGCTCGCGCGCCACGAGCACGATGTGGTCTACCAGAGCGACGGCTTCACCTCGCCGATCGGCACGCTATTCCGCTTCGACCGCAACCTCGGCCGGACCGCCGACGCGCCGCCGATGTGGAAGGCCAACCTGGGCGCGCGCTGCGAGCAGGGCCACTGGTTCGCGAGCATAGCCGGACGCTACGTCGGCGCCCACGAGGTGTTCAGCTTCGCCAACAGCTATTTCGACCTCGGCTCGCCGATCGAGCTGCAGACCCTGCCCGCCTACGTCGCCTGCGATCTGGCGGTCGGCTGGTCCTTCGCGCCGAACGACCGCTACGGCCGCTTCGTGCGCCTGAACGCCTTCGATCTCTTCGACAGCGGCCACTACGAGTGGTTCCGCTCGAAGGAGTCGACCCTGCTCGACACCCATGAGCACCAGTCGACCAGCGCGATCGGGCGGGTGGTCAGCGTACAGGTGGGTTGGCTGTTCTAGCGCCGGTCGGGCGGAGTGATCGCCGCAGGACCACGCTTCACGCGCGTCAGGTGCGTGAGATCGACCGCCCAAGGGACTATCTGTGTCCAAGAGCGTGCGCATCCAGCACGCTTTTGGTGTCATGCGACAGCGCTGGCACGGGTGCTGCGCAAATGGCCTGTCCAGGGATGACGGCGAGTAGCGTCTATAGCAGGTTCCGGAGCGTGGAACCGTTTCCATTCAGGGAATTCCTGTAACTCGACCTGCTTCCCGGCGTTCCCGTCCGTTCACTGCGCCAAGCCCACCCTGCAGAGCCATGACCCACCCACGCCACATCGCCGCCTTCACCCTCTTCGAGGTCGCACTCTCGCTGGGTCTGGTCGCCTTCGGCGTGGTCAGCGTGCTCATGCTGCTGCCGGCCGGGCTCAAGGCCCAGCAGCTGTCGCGCTTCCAGATCCTCGCCGCGGCCAAAGCCGAGGAGATGGTCGAGGCCTTCGTCGCCGCGCCGAACGGCAATCCCGCCCTCGATACCGAGGGCATGACGCTGTACGACGTCGCGCTCGCGCACCGCGCCGAGACCTGGGACCTGGAATCGCGCCTCTCCAGCCACCGCTTCGGTCTGATGCCGCTGCCCGTCGAACTCGCGCGCCGCCTGGACTCGGACGGCGATGAGATCAAGGACATCCTCGACCAGGGTGGCTACGTCTACTACTCGCAGCCGCTCGCCAGCACCAACACCGAGGAGCAGGGCCAAGCCGTCGCGCCGCCGAACGAGGCACAACGCCTGATCATCGGCATCTCCGGCTTCGCGCAGCAGAACTGCATGCACAGCCTGCAGCTCAAGAACTGGCCCTACCACACGCCGATGCCGTCGCCGCCGCTGCACACCTTCCACATGGCCGACCTGTGGCTGCCGCAACGCGACTACACCCAGAGCAGCTACTGGAACTACAACGTGTGGCCGTGGCCGGACTACGAGTACCAGTCGGGGCCGGACTGGCGCAACAAGGTCGAGTGCTGGTGCATGCCGTGGGAGACCGCGCCCGGCAACGGCGACCCGGACATCCAGAAGGTCTATGACTGGCCCGACGAGAACAACGTCCACTGCGGCTACTTCCCCTACGCCTGCGGCCGTCTCTGGGACTGGCCCAGCGGGGACCATGTGTTCAACGCCACCCAGCTGGTTCCGCCGTCGCAGCCCGGGCAGCCCGTGAGCGCGGCTGCGCTGCTCGGTGACTACCCATCGCGGCCGGGGGTGCTGCGCTACGTCGCGGCGACCCTGTGGTACGCGCAGCGCAAGGGCTTCGGGCCCAGCGCGCTGGCCACGGTCGACGACCCGCACCGCCCGTTCACCAGCGCGGATGAGCGTGAGCGTTGGAAGGAGGTGCAGGCCTTCCGTTTCCTCGCCCACGCCGCGACCTGCCTGACCTCGTGGTACTCGTTCAGTGCGCCCAGTGAGGACGACGACCTGCAGCGCGGCGTGCGCATCCCGGTGGTCAATCTCGCTGGCCTGCCCAGCCCCAGCGACATGCGCATCACCCACCAGCTCATCACCTACTACCACGAGCGCGCCACCTGGCTGGTCAACCAGTTCGCTTCCAGCTATCCGTACGATTGGGCGGTGCCTAGGCCGCTGAACCGCGTGACCATGATGGACTACCCACTGCTGCAGTCCGACATCTTCACGCCGCCGCTGCCCGAGGGCCTGCCGGCGAACCCGCTGTACGGTGCGGACTGGAACCGCTTCATCGGCCGTCCGGTCGACGACCACCCGCATAATTGGCGCGTGCTGAGCCCGGAACCCGTCCGCAACGTCGGCGTGAGCCAGACCTACCCCGCCAGCCCCATCAACCCGACCATGCGCGACAACGGGTACGAGCCCACCTCGCAGTTCGGTGACATCAGCCATTTCAATCTGACCGAACCGTTCGAAGCAGCCGAGCGCTGCCGCCAGATCGTGATGTGGGTGGTCGACTGGCAGTCGTACGAGGACTTCGAGACCCTGCCCAGCGCGCCGGTCGACGCGAGCAAGTACCCCATCGCCGGCCCGCGTAGCGGTTGGCACGAGAACAACGACAAGCCGGTGACCTCGATCGTGCACTCCTTCGACGCGCGCATGGTCGATCTTGAGTTCCGCGACGAGCAGATGTGGACCTACCGAAATCCCGAGAAGACCATCATGTTCTGGACCGGCAATCCCAGCGGGACGGTTGTCGATCCGCGCACCCTGCCGACGGGAACCGACGTCACCCCGTACATGGTGCTGAACGACAACGGCACCGGCGACTGGACCAACGAGTACCCGGACAAGGGGCCGAGTCTGGAGGCGCGTAAGGTCTTCAACGGCCTGTACGGGGCCGACCGCAACTTCAATCGCAAGCTCGACCGCGGCCCGGTGCCGAAGTCGGTGCGCATGCGCGCCACCACCATCACCCGCCTGAACTTCTACGACCCCCGCGTGCAGGCGATCCTGCGCTAGAAGGCGATACCATGAGACACTCCCCCGCGCGCTCCGCCTTCACCCTGATCGAGATGATGATCGCGATCGCCCTGGGCCTGGTGATCATTTATGTCGCGGTCGCCGGCGTGCGCACGGCGTCGCAGACCATCTCCGTGGCCAACCGCCTGTCGCTCGAGAACAGCCTGCTGCGCTCCGGCTACTACGCGGCGCAGGAGCAGCTCGACTTCTGGACCAACCTCGACGATCCGACCCGGCCGGACGCGGAGCGCCCCCTGACGCGCATCACCAGCGGCCACGGCATGCCCTTCACCTCGATGAACGCCCTGCGCGATGCCGGGGAGTGGCCGCATCAGGGCACGGTGCCGCGCTTCCCGAGCAGCGGCGGATTCTGCCAGATCATGCCGCGTCCGCCGGAGACCAGCTCCGCCGACGGCGTCGCCGAGGCGCACCCGCCGGCGAGCACCACGGGCTGGGAGGAGGACCAGGGCTGGGACCCGACCGTTTCCTGGTCGCCGCACGACCCGCGCACCTGGACGCGGGCCAACCTGGCGGAGAAGTGGATCAAGCCGGAGGACTACGCCTGTCCTGGGGTGCTGCCACCGGTCATGTTCGGGCGCTACGCGCTGTTCGCCTATACCGGCACGCCGGGTGCTCTCATGCCGTTTACGATCAAGGCCGACACCAACGTCGCAGCCCCGGCAGATCCCGCCGCCGCTGCCGCGGCGATCAGCGTCACCTATACCGGCTACCCCACCGACACCGTCCACCACTGGTATTACCGGCAGGCGAAGGCCCTGAGCAAGGCGATGGGCTATGCCGCGTTCTGCGAATACCTGCCACCGAATGCGATCTACACCTGGTACACCGACAGCAGCGACCAGCAGCTGACCGCCGGCGGCATCGACCGGCTGTGCGTCGAGGCAGGGAACGATTTCTGCAACGGCGATGGTGGGCAGGTCTCCTCGCGCGGGATCTACCGCCAGACCTACCAGACCTCGTTCGGATACATCAACCCGCTCGCGCCATCGGACTATAACGGCGGCACGGGTGGCACGGTCGCGGATGCCGATCTGGCCTGGTGGTATTACAAGCACTTCGACACCGACTACACCGCGATGAAGCCGAACACGAATCCACTCGCTACCTGGGACGGCGTGCGCGAGCTGAAGTGGTTCCTCGGCCACCTGAATTTCCCGCAGCGCCAACTGGTGCTGCGCCCGAGCCAGTGGCCCGACGTGCAGGTGTCAGTGGGCCGCTTCATCAAAAACGGCCGCCATCTGGCGATGGCCAAGGTCCGGCGCGTGGCACCGCTCACCGGCGAGGTCATCGAATTGACCTGGAGCGGCCTGGGCACCACCCTGCGCGGCGCCCGCCAGCAGCGCCTGCGTGCCGGTGGCGGCTGGGCGCGCTGGGACAACGGCGGCGCGACCATCGACCCCAACCTCGACACCCCATGAAGACGACCATGCAGCCAACCCGCAACGGCACCGTTCTGATCGTCGTCGCCGGCGTCTCGGCGCTGCTCGCCTCGCTCGCACTGACCTTCCTGGTGCGCATGCGCGGTGACGTCGAGGAGTCGGAGCAGCTGATACGCTATGCCCAGGCCAAGTTGATGCTTGCCGCTGCCTGCAACTACGTGCAGGAGGCCTCGCGCATGGGCTGGAGCCCGTACAGCGCCAATCCACGCAAGGATCCGATTTCTCGCCGGCCGCCGCGCATCAGCCCCGACAGCGCCACCACGTCGTACCACGAGGAGGCGTTCGGGTGGATCGACGTGCGCGATGGCAGCACCGGTCCGAAGAACCGCCGGCACCAGGGCACCCCGGACGTCGATCCCGCCAACATCTGGTTCTCGCCCGCAACCGAACGCGACCGGCGCCGCACGGGAGGTACCCGTCCGGGCTGGCCGGAGGTCGGCAGCATCGCGCGCTGCCCGATGTATGGCATGGTGCGCCCGCCCTACGCCGTGCAGCTCACCGCCGCCTACAATCCGATGTCCACGACCTCAGCCGACCCCAACGTGTTCTGCTATCCGCTGCTGACCAATCCCGATCCGCAGCCGGTGGTGGCCAATGGCTGGCGGGGCGCCGCCTCGGCGGCCACGGTGAGTGGCACCAACTACGCGCAGTTCGAGGAGGGCGACCGCGCGCCGCTGGCGCGTACCACCGGCAGGTCGTGGTTCCGCGTGCTGCGGGACGGGCCGGCGACCTTCGTGCTGACCTGCGGTGGCGGCGCGAGCATGGGCTTCCGCGACTGGCAAGAGGTCGAGGATCTCGACCAGACCGCGATCTTCGGCGGCGATCAGCAGGCTTTCGAGACGGCGGCGGCCAGCGAGGTGCGCCTGTGGTACCGCATCGAATGGTCGGCCGCGGTGATGGAGACCACCTACCACAACCTCGAACACGAGATCATCCGCAACATCGAGCACTACGAATCGTGGCCGGCCAATTCCAGCCAGAGCTGGGTGTTCTCACGGCGCACCCAGACCTGGGCGAAGAACCCGGTCGGGACGATCCGCTGGATCCAGCGTCTGGTGACGGCACCGACCTATTGGTGAACGGGGAGCGGTGGCAGTCGAGCGGCGGAGTGCGAAGTGCTGAGACCAATTCACCCAACGCGCGACGTCGCAGATGCCTACCAGAGCGATTCACGCAATGCCTGAAGTCCTGGCGGGGGCCTCCGTCGACTTCCTGATCAGCGGACCTTGGCGAGACGCTCAGACCCGCTCGGCGCCTTGCGCTGAAAGGGGCCGGTGACCGGGTCGAGACCGGTGTAGTTGGAGGGCGCGGCGCGGCTGACCAGCGGCACCCACAGGCGGTCGAGGCGCGCGTGTACCCAGCCGACCAGGCCGGGGAAGGGCGCGTAGAGGCAGGCGATAGCCGCCTCGCGCAGGCGCATGCGCCGGGCGCTGGGCGCGGCGGCCTGGGCATCGAGCTGGTGCATGGCGATCAGCGCCATGGTGAGCTGGGCGATGCGGAAGCGCACCTGGCTGGGCGACTGGCCCTGCAGGAAGGGCAGCAGCTGCGGATTGCGCTCGGCGTCCTCGAGGAAGTCGAGGACCAGCCGGTGCTCGTGGCGCAAGCGGTCGTCGACGTTGTCGGGCCCGAGGTACTCGCGAAACACCGAGTTGAAGAAGCCATTGCGGATGCCGTTCGAGCTCGGCCCGCGGCGCGGGTCAGGAGCGGCGATCTGCTTGCACCGCGCGACCTCGCCGGAGAGGTCCTCCCAGCCCTCGTCGGCGCCTTCCGGGCGCATCAGTGAGCGCAGGCGGCCGCTGAAGCGCGCCGCCATCTCAGGCGGCACCGGGAAGCTGGGCGCGTTGCGGCCGAAGGTGAAACCCCCGCACAGACGGTCTGCAGCAGCGGCGTCGAGCAGGCGGATCTGCTCAAGGTCGATCTCCGGATCGAGGCGCGACAGCAACTTCCACGTCACGCGATAGAAGCCGATGACCAGGATCTGCAGTTCGGCGGCATCGACCGGCTGGGCGGCGCGGATGGTGTGCATCGCCGCGACGAAGGCGAGCGACACCGGGACGCCGGGATGGCGGGCGACTTCGGCGCGGATGCGTGCCAGCGGGCCGGCGTAGTCGCCGCGGTCGATCAGCTCGATGGTCCGGCGCAGCCGCTCGTTGGGCAGCGCACCGGTGATCATCGGCAGGGTGATGGCCTGTTCGACCTCGCTGAGCATGTCATCCATGACGGTCTCGCTGGGACGGGGGTGGGAACGGACCGGTCAGGTGAAATGAAGGTGCCTAGCTTTTGGCCACCCCGCAATGCTGTGTAGCGATACACCCGGGAGCGGGTGGAAGGTGTAGATGGCCGGTCCGTTTCGTCAACGACGTTCGTCGGGACCATGACGTGCCGGAACCGCACTTCATCAAGACTTTATGGCACTGAGATCAACCGATAAGATCTTCTGTCAACGAGACTTCTAGACTCGCCGCTACGCCAACCCACCCGCGAAGAGCACCGCCAGATCGTCAGGCTGCTGGCGGATGCCGAACCAGAAGGGTCCGAACTCGGCATAGAGCGAACTCGCCGGATCGAAGCGCATTTCGCTGATGAGCTTCTTGAATACCAGCGGCTGATCGGCGTGCAGGCTGACGCCCCACTCCCAGTCGTCGAACCCGATCGAGCCGCCGATCACCTGCACCACCTCGCGGTGATACTTGTGGCCGATGCGGCCGTGGCCACGCATCAGGCTGCGGCGCTCCTCGGGGCGCAGCGCATACCAGTTGTGCGTGTCGCCGCGGCGCTTGCTCATCGGGTAGAAGCACAGGTAGCGGTTTTCGGGGATGAAGCGGAAGACCCGCGACTCGAGCGCCTTGCGCTGCGCCGCCATTTCGACCTCGAAGGCCTCGCCGTATTCCGCAGATCCGGCGACGAGGCCGCGGTCGGCGACCTTATGCTGGGCGATCGCGGTCGCCTCGTTCAGGCTGGCCTCGATCACCGAGAAGTAGGAATAGACCGGCTTGAGGAACTGGAACAGGCGCAGGCGCTTGAACGAGCGCTCGGTGCGATTGAGGGCGTCGACGTTCTTGCGGTAGTGGATCAGCATCAGGTCGCCCTTCTGCCCGAGCAGGCTGTAGAGCGCCGAGTGCAGCTGCCCCACCCCGGTCTCGTCCTGCAGCCAGCCGACCGCCTCGGTGATGATCGCGCTGCGCTCCTGCGGGGCCTGGGCGAGCCAGTACGGCCACATCACCGCATAAGCGTCATGCAGGACGAAGTGCCCTTCGATGGTTTGCGGGGCATCGGAGGCGGATGTTGCTGCGGGATGTTCTGCCATGGGGATGATCCTGGTGCCAGTATCCGCCACCGGGGCGGCCGGGGGAAGACCTTGGCAGCCAACCTGCGACGGGGAAGCGGCTTGTCAGCGCTTCTTGGCGGGGCTGCGCTTGGGCTTGTCCTCGTCCTTCTCGACGGCCTTCTCGACCCACTTGCCGTCGACATGGAACGAGGTCCAGCCGCTCGGCTCGCCGTCATGCTCGCTGGCAAGGTAGTGCTCGCGGGTCTTGCGGCTGAAGCGGATCATCACCGGACGGCCCTGAGGATCAGTAGCGGGGGCGTCGGCGAGGTAGAGGAACTTGGGATCGAGTTCGCTGCGGTGGCGCGCGAGGTCGGCGACCGCGGGCGCGCGCGTCTCGCGCACCTTGGGGTAGAGGTTCGACGCCAGGAACACGCCGAGCGCACCGTCGCGCAGCACGAAGTGGCCACCCTTGGTGCAGGCCAGTTCGGGCATGTGCACCGGGGGCGCCTTGGGCGGCGCGGCCTGGCCGCTGCGCAGCAGCTTGCGCGTGTTGGCGCATTCCGGGTAGCGCGTGCAGGCGAAGTACTTGCCGAAGCGCCCGACGCGCAGCTGCATGGTCGCCCCGCACTTGTCGCAGGGGATGACCGGGCCTTCGTAGCCCTTGAGCTTGAACTGGCCTGCCTCCACGAACACGCCCGCGCAGTCGGGGTTGTTGCCGCAGATGTGCAGCTTGCGGTGCTCGTCGACCAGCCACGCGTCCATGGCGGTGGCGCAGATCGGGCAGCGCTTCTTCTCAAGCACCTCGCGCGCGTCGCCCTCGGCGGCCTCGTCCTCGCCGTCCTTGGCGGCGACCGCGATGGCCTCCTCGCCGGGGACGAGGTTGAGGGTGCCGGTGCAGCGGCCCTCCTTCAGCGGCAGGTTGTACCCGGTGCAGCTCAGGAACACGCCGGTGCGGCCGGTGCGGATGGCCATCGGCCGGCCGCACTTCGCGCAGGCGATCGGCGTCGGCACCGGTTCGTTGGTGCGCATCGCGGCGCTGGCGCCCTCGAGCTTGGCCTTGAAGCCCTTGTAGAAGTCGTCGAGCACAGTCTTCCACTCGGACTTGTGCTCGGCGATCTCGTCGAGGTCTTCCTCCATGCCGGCGGTGAAGCCGTAGTCCATCAGGTCGGGGAAACTCTCGGTGAGGCGGCCGGTGACGATGTCGCCGAGCTTCTCGGCGTAGAAGCGGCGGTTGGCGAGCTTAACGTAGCCGCGTTCCTGGATGGTCGAGGTGATCGCCGCGTAGGTCGACGGGCGGCCGATGCTGCGGCTCTCGAGTTCCTTCACCAGGCTGGCTTCGCTGTAGCGGGGCGGCGGCTTGGTGAAGTGCTGGCTGGGATCGAGCATGACCAACTGCAGCACCTGGCCGACCTGCACCGAGGGCAGTTCGGCGTCAAGCTGCTTGGCCGGCGGCTGGACCTTCTGGAAGCCGTCGAAGCGCAGCACGCGGCCGCTCGCGTTCAGCTCGTGGGCGGCCGCGGCGATGGTGATGCTGGTGGTGTCGAACTCGGCCGGCGGCATCTGACAGGCGACGAACTGGCGCCAAATAAGGTCGTAGAGGCGCGCCTCGTCGTTTTCGAGCCCGGCGATCTCACGCGTAGCGACGTCGGTCGGGCGGATCGCCTCGTGGGCTTCCTGGGCGCCGGCCTTCGATTTGTAGCGGACCGCGTTCGCGGGCACGTAGCGCGGGCCGAACTGGGTGCCGATCAGCGCGCGGCAGGCGGCGACCGCCTCGGCGCTGAGGTTGACCGAATCGGTACGCATGTAGGTGATGTGGCCGGCCTCGTACAGGCGCTGCGCCAGGGTCATGGTCTTCTTGACCGAGAAGCTGAGTCGGACCGAGGCCGCCTGCTGCAGGGTCGAGGTGATATAGGGTGCGGTCGGGAAGGCGCGTGCGGGCTTGTCGTCGCGCTCGGCGACGGTGTAGGTGGCGCCCTTCAGCGCGGCCAGCGCGGCGTCGATGTGCGCCTTCGTGGTCGGCTCAAAGGGCGCGCCCCTGGCCTTCACCACCTTGGCGCGCAGCGGCGCGGGGCTGGTGAGGTCGGCGTGCAGCTCCCAATACTCGACGGGGATGAAGGCGCGGATCGCGCGTTCGCGTTCGACCACCAGGCGCACCGCCACCGACTGCACGCGGCCAGCGGAGAGGCCGCGTGCGACCTTGGCCCACAGCAGTGGGCTGACCATGAAGCCGACCACGCGGTCGAGGAAGCGCCGCGCCTGCTGGGCGTGCACGCCGTCGAGATCGAGTTCACCCGATTTCGAGAAGGCCTCCTGGATCGCCGTCTGGGTGATCTCCGAGAAGGTCACGCGCTTGAAGACCTTGGGCGTCCCGCTGGTGGCGTCGGTCAGCACCTCGCGCAGGTGCCAGGCGATGGCCTCGCCCTCGCGGTCACGGTCGGTCGCCAGATAGATGGTGTCGGCCTCGGCGGCGTATTCCTGGAGTTCCTTCAGCACCTTCTGCTTGCCGGGCAGGATCTCGTAGCGCGCCTCCCAGCCGTGCTCGGGATCGACGCCCATGCGCCGCACCAGGGCGGTCTGGGCCTTGGCGGCCTTGGCGATGACTTTGTCCTCGGGCGAGAGTTTCGAGGCGCGCGCCGCCTTGGCCGCTGCCTGCAGCTTCTTCAATTTCTCAGCCTTCTTCTCCTCTTCGGTCTTGCCCTCGTCCTCCTCGCTTTCGCTGCCCGAGGGCAGGTCGCGGATGTGGCCGTAGCTGGATTTGACGATGAAGTTCTTCCCCAAGTACTTGTTGATGGTCTTGGCCTTGGCAGGCGACTCGACGATGACCAGGGAACGGCCCATACGCTTCCTTCGGCAGAGTGACAGCGGGGAGGTATATGTGAGGCGGACCCCTGCGGTCAAGTGGCTAGGGGGAAAGGGCCCTTGGGCTGACCGCGCGCTGCGGAGCGCCCAGCGGGGTAGGCGACAAGCCCATGGAAGCGCCTGCCATCACGCTGGTAACGGCATCGCGGACAGGACTCTCCGGAGCCGGTCCAATCCCCTTCCGGAACGCCTTGCCGAAGGTTCTGTCGCCGTGGACTCCCCGGTGCATCCATGGTTCCTCGCGTGCGCCCGCCCCCCTTTAACATGGCAGCACTCGGGTCCGGGCGGCGCAGCCGCGGTTGGCGAGCAGCGGCCTCGTGCGTCTCGCGCCCAGCGACTTGAGCATTGTGGCACGTGGTTACGTGTTCTGTCATCTGCGATGAGCGTCTGTGCTCTCACGGTAATGCACGACCACGCGCCACCTCACCTTCGGACGTCTTGCGCGCACTCCGCACCCCGCACCTCCCAACTCGTCTTCCCACGATCTTCACACCCCCGCGCCCGAACTGGCGTGGCGGTGCCGCTCCGCCACGCTGCGCCCATGCCCACGCCCGCCGCACTGGTCGACGCCCACCTGCTCCCCGAGCTGGCAGCGCTGCGCGCGGTCGATCCCGCCAGCGCGGACGAGCGCGTGCGGCGGATGAGCGTCGACACCAGCGCGTTCCTGCGCGGCAGCTTGCGCCTGCATGGACATTGGGTGCTCGCCGAATGCGGCATCGTCGGACCATGGGTGTGGGCGGTCGGGGATGCCCACCAGGCCAACTTCGCGACCCTCGCCAATGGCCCGGTCAACCGCCACGGCGTGATTCCCGTGACCTACGGCATCAGCGATGTGGACGACGAGCTGCCCACGCCCTGGCGCTGGGATGCGCTGCGCCTGCTCGCGAGCTTGGCGGTGGCGCGGCCAGGCCTGCGCCCCGCGGATCTCGGCATCCTGTGTGCGACCTTCCTGGCCCACTACGTGCGCACCCTTGAGCGCCTCGCCGAGGACGACGCGCTGGCCCTGCGCATCGACCGCACCGGACTGCCGGAGGCGCTGCACAGCCTCATCGATCACGATAGCGATCCGGAATACCGCGCGCGCCGGGTCGCGCGCCACCTCGACGACGGTGGAGCGCGACCGCGCCTGCGCCTGGGTCCCGGGCTGGTCGCCGACCAGGAGACCGCGGCGTGGTTGCCGGGGGCGCTTGAACAGCTGTGGGAAGGAATGGCGAACCTGCCCAAAGTGCGCGTCCTGGAAGTCGCGCGGAGGCTGAACAGCGGCGGCATCTCCTCGCTCGGCCGGCGACGCTGGCTGGCGCTGATCCGTGAGCAACCGCGCGGCGAGCGGCACCTGCGCGTGATCGAGATCAAGGAGCGCCCGCCGAGCGCGCTGACCACCTTGCTCACGGTCTCGCCGTTCGCCCCGCGGTCGGGGCGGCGCGGGCCGCTGACCCTGGCGATGGGTGGCGATCCCTATCAGGGCGTGCTGTGCACCGCCCCGGCGACCTACCTGGTGCGCACGCGCTGCCATACGCGCAGCACCCTCGACCTCAACGCGCTCGATGGTGGCGACCTGCGCCGCCTCGCCGAGCTGTGGGGCCAGCTGCTCGCCGACTTCCACGTGCGCGGCCTGCGCGCGCTGGGTGCAGCCACACCGGCGCAACTGACTGCGCTGGCCGCAGACGCCACCGCGGCGCGAAAGGCGCTACCCGACCAGGCGCGGGCCTTGGCGGCGTTCAACACCCGGGCCATGGCGGCCTTCCTGAAGGCCGCGCCCGGTCTGGGCAAGACCCGGCCGATCAAGCGCTGACCCAAGTCGATCCCTGAAGATCCGGGATTTTTACCGCCAAGACGCCAGAGTCCGCGGGAATCACGGCACGGGAAGAGCGCTGATGCAAGGAAAGGTCTGCGAGGACACATATACCCAGGGTTGCTCACCTGGCGCGCTCCATTCTTGACGTCGTGGCACTGAAAATCCCTGGAGCCGCCGCAGCGCCGTCTCCACCCATGGAACGCGGCCGACACGGTGTAAGCCCAGCCGCCAACGCGCGTCAGCTACCTTCCGTATCATCGGCACGGAACGGCGCTTGAGCCGGACCAGCCCGCCCATCACCCTGCCTTACCCATGCCTCACGGACTGCTTCCAGCCGCGCCGCGCCGCCACCTCTTCGACCGCCCGGTCGGGATCCTGGCGGTGCTCGCCGCGTTGCTGGTGCTTGGTGGCGCCGCCCTGCCCGGGTTGCGCATCAACCTTGTGCCGCCCGGCTTCCAGGCGCCGATGGCCTTCGTCACCATGAGCATGGACACCGAGTCCAGCATCGAGGCCCTCGAAGCGGTCACCCGTCCGGCCGAAGAGATCCTGCGCAGTCTCAACGGCGCGGACTGGGTGCGCACCGACACCAAGGGCGGACGCGTCAGCATCGCCATCGGCGCCGCCCACGGCGTGACCGCCAACGACCTCGCCGGGCGGGTCAGCGAGGCGCTCGACGCCAATCGCCAGCGCTTTCCGCCGACCATGCGCCGGCCGTCGGTGGGCACCTGGTCGCTCGACGAGAGCGTGCCGCTGATCGAACTGGCCTTCGATTCCGGCGCGCTGGACGAAGGCGCCTTCCGCGACCTGGTCGAGCGCAAGCTGATGCCGGCGGCGATGCGCGTGCCGGGCGTGGCCAAGGTCGGCCACAGCCTCGAAGGTGAAGGTATGCTGATGGTCGGCTTCGACCCGCACCTGTCGACTGCGGCGCGCGTCGACCTGCGCACCGTGATCGCACACCTGGGCGCCGCACCGCCGCGCTCGCACACCCTGCCGGTGCGCGACCAGGACCGCCGCCGCGAGCAGGTGCTGCGCGTGCGCAGCGCCGACCTCGACCAGGCGGGCCTGCCGGACCTGCCGCTCGGCGGTGGCGCGCGCCTCAGCGATGTCGCCGAGGTCGAGTCTCTGCCAGCGGATTATGGCCACTGGGTGGTGGTGAACGGGCGCTTCGGCGCGATCATGCACGTCTTTCAGAGCCCGGACGCGAGCAGCTTCACCACCTCGGCCGCGGTCGCGCGCGCGCTGCAGGACGAGGCCAACCGCGCCGGCGTGGCGATGACCGTCCAGCGCGCCACCCACCTCGAGATCGCCTCGGCCTTCAACGAGCTGGCCGGCGCGGCCTGCATCGGCGTGGCGGTGTCGGTGACCTTCCTGGTGCTGTTCCTGCGCCGCTACCGCCTGGCGCTGCTGGTGTGCGCGGCGCTGCCGCTGTCGATGGCGATGGCGGTGCTCGCCATGGCGGCGACTGATCGCAGTTTGAACCTGCTCTCGCTGATCGGCTTCCTGCTCGCCTCGGGCATGGTCATCGACAACGCCATCGTGGTCGGCGAGGCGCTGCTGCGCGCGCGCGATGGCGCCGACCCCGCGGAGCGGGCGCGCATCCAGCGCCGCGCGGTGGCCTCGGTGGCGATGGCGATCGTGGTCTCGACGGTGACCACCCTGGCCTTGTTCGTGCCGATGATCGTCACCGGCGACACCGGCGGCATGCGTCCGCTGCTGGTCGGCGTGGGCAAGCCGATCGGTTGGAGCCTGTTCGGCAGCCTGATCATCGCCCTGGTGCTGGTGCCGATGGCCTTCCCGCGCCTCTACCCGCGCGGCATGAGCGCGGGCGGGCGCCACCGTGGCCACGCCGCCTGGCTGATCCGCGCCGAGCGTCGCTATGGCCGCGTGCTGGGCTGGCTGCTGCTGCGCCCGGCTCTCGGTCTGCTGCTGGTCGCGGTGGTGACCGCGGGCTGCGCCACGCTGCTGTGGTTCAAGCCGCCGCTGGGCAGCGACAACGGCGAGGACGATCGCCGCATCGAACTGTCCGCGAACGCGCGCGGCAATCCACACGCCAAGGACATCGCCGCCGCCTTCCAGCGCTGGCAGGACGAGTTGGGCCCGCAGCGCGCGCGCCTCGGCATCACCTCGATCGTCTCCGACTTCACCCTCGATCACGGCTCGCTGCGCATCTATTTGACCCCGCTCGACCCGCAGGGGCGGACGCTGGCCAAGCTGCGCGAAGAGATCATCGGCCTGCTCACGCCACAGCTGGCGGTGACCCTTGACGACCACCTCAACCGCGCGCGCGGCGAAGCGGTCGAGGCAGTCGAGACCGACCCGAAGCAGAGCGCGGACGACCGCAAGAAGGCGGACGAGAAGCGCGCCGATGGTAAGCGCAAGCGCGACGCCGCGAAGAAGAACGCCCATGGCTCCCAAGTTGGCGGCGGCTTCGGCGGGGGCTGGGCTTCCGCCAACCAGGTGACGCTGCGCATGCTCGCCCCCGACGAGGCGACCATCGACGAGGCCTGGACCCGGCTACGCGGCCTGCTGCTGACCACGCCGGGCGTGCAGTGGCCGGGTAGCCCGCTCCCCGAACCGCCGCATGATCTCGAGCTGGCGCTGACGCCGGTCGCGGAGGAGCGCGGCTGGCGCGCCGACCAGCTCGCCACGCAGGTCACGCGCTACGCCGGCACCCGGCAGGTGCTGAGCCTGCCCGACGGCAGGACGCTGCGCGTCGGCCCGCTCGAAGACCAGCCGCGCACGCTGGCGCGGCTGCTCGGCGTCGAGGTCATGAAGGACGCCGGCCCCGAACTGCTCGACAACCTGGTCACCCGCGACGAGACCCCAACCCAGGTGCAGATCAAGCGCCGCGACGGACTCAGCCAGCGGGAGTTCACCATCAACGTCGAGCCCACGGCGAAATCCGGGCTGATCGCCCGCCTGCCGGAACTGGCCAAGGCTGCCGACCTGCCGGCCGGCGTGCAGGTGCAGCTGGGCTGGCGCGAAACGCGTTCGCAGCAGGGCAACGACCAGATGCTGCTGTCAATCGTGCTCGCCTTCCTGGTCATCTACCTGATCATGGGCATTCTCTACGAGTCGGTGCTCGCGCCGCTCGCGGTGATGGTGACGGTGCTGCTCGCCATGGTCACGGTGTGGGCGCTGCTCGGCTACGTCCACCTGTCCCTCGATCTGATGGTCTTCCTGGGACTGTTCATGCTGGTCGGCATCGTCGTCAACCACGGGGTGGTGCTGATCGACCGCATCGACGCGGCGGTGCCGATGGGCCGCCTGGCCGAGGCGCACCTGCGCCGGCGCGCGCCTTTGGCGGTGGCCGCCGCGGCCAGACGGCGCATGGCGCCGGTGCTGCTGACCAGCCTGACCACCATCGCCGGCGCCATCCCGATGGCCTTCAGCAACGGTCGCATCGACGGCACGCCGATCTCCGGCCTGGGTCTGTCCTTGACCATCGGGCTGAGCGCCGCGACGGTCTTCACCCTGGTGGTCATGCCCGTGGTATACCAATGGTTCGCGCTGCTGCGCGCGGGCGCGCTGCGCCTGCTGCGGACCTGGTGAGCGGCATGGAGGGAACGTGTCCATGAAAGCAACGATGCTCCCGGAAAGGGGTATGACAGGCGTGTTGCGCCGGCTCACCTTCCTGCTCGCTGTCGCCGCGGCCGGCGCCACCACCGTGGCGTGGGGCGATGATGCCGCGGCGGCTCCCGCACCGGCCCCGGCCCCGGCGGTGACGACCCCGTCCGAGCACTGGCTGGTGCCCTTGCTGCGCGCCACCGTCGAGGCAGCGCGCCAGCAGCCGCAGGTGCTGTCGGCAGACCTTGAGAGCTGGCGTGCCGGGCTCGCCGCCACCCAGGCGACCGCGCAGTACAGCCCCGACCTGACCATCGGCGCCACCAACGACGAGAACCGCTTCCAGTCGACCAGCTTCGTCAGCGGCACCGGCATCGTCCAGAACCGCACCTCCAGCGCCAATGCCGCCCTGGCGCAGAACTTCACGACCGGTACGGGCGTGCGTCTGCAGGGCAACGGCAGCCAGATCCAGACCGACGACCGCAATTCGCTGGTCGACCAGTTCTACAACAACAACGTGCAGCTGGTGGTGAGCCAGGCGCTGCTCCAGGGCGGCAGCCGCGAGGCCAACCTCGCCGTCTGGCGCAACGCGCAGGACCTGGAGTCGAACGCCCGCGAGAACCGTGGCGAGCAGCTTGAAGGCCGCTTCGCCGCACTCGCCGAGGACTGGATCAACCTCGCCGGCCTCGAGCTGGAGGTGGCCGAGCGGCGCGAGGTGCTGGCGGTCGCGCAGCGCAATCTCGAGCAGGCGCAGCAGCGCAGCAAGCTGGGTGCCGGGCGCGAGGTCGACAACATCACCCTGCGCCGCGACTTGGCCACCCAGGACGCCGGCCTGGCCGGAGCGGGCCGCCAGCTCGCCGGCACGCACGAGCGCGTCGCGGTGAACTGGCCCGGGCTGACCCTGCCGCCGCGCACGCAGCTGGGCGCCGCAGCGTTGCCCGACACCAGCCCCGCGGTCAGTTACGCCACCACCCGCGCCGGCCACGTCAGCCTGCGCCAGATCAGCACCGCTGCGCGCAACCTCGCGGCCGCGCGCGATGCCGCGCTGGACCGCCTCGACCTCAATCTGACCTTCGGCAAGAACGGCACCGACCCGAACGCGCGCACCAGCGTCAGCAAGCTCAGCGATCCCCAGACCTACCACTGGACCGCCGGCCTGGTCTACGAGCACCGCTTCGGCGCCGACAGCGAGCGTCTCGAGCTGGAGCGGGTCCGTCTGGCGCTCGAGCAGGCCAAGTACCGTGGCGTGACGGATCAACGCGCCTGGGAGACCCAGCGCGTGACGCTGCGCCAGAACCTCGAGGACGCGCGCGCGCGCGTCGGCGAGCAGCAGCGCATCCTCGACGCCTACCGCGAGGAGGTGCGCTTGGTCAGGGCCCAGGCCGATGCCGGCACCATTCCCGCCCTCGACCTGGTCACGGTGCGCCAGGGCGCGCTCGGCGCCGAGCTGGCGGTGATCCAGGCGCGCCTCGACGTGCTGCGCGCCGACCTCCGTCTGCGCGCCCAGGAAGACCGCCTCTTGGAACTGCTGCCATGACATGCCCGCGCCTGACCGCTCTGCTCGCCGCCCCGGCCTGCGCCCTGCTCCTCGGCCTGAGCGGCTGCGGTGGCGGCGATGCGCCCGCCGGCACGACCACGCCCGGTGCCCCCGGCAAGCCCGCCGCCGCGACGGCCGGCACCGCCTTGCCGATCAAGATCCTCACCGCGAGCGGCGGCATCGTCACTGAGACCCTCGCCGCGCAGGGCCGCCTTGAGGTGTGGCGGCATGAAATCCTCGCCGCGCGCGCCGCGGGCGTGATCAGCGAGCTGCCAGTGCTGATCAACCAGGTGGTGAAGCAGGGCGATATGCTGATGCAGCTGAAGGCCCCCACCGAGGACCTTGAGGGCGCCGCGCGCGCCGCGGTCAAGCTCGAGCGCGCCAAGCGCGACCTGGCGCGGCGCGAGGCCCTGGCCAAGGCCGCGCCGGAGACGGTCTCGGCCGCCGACCTCGACGCGGTGCGCGATCTGGTCAACGACAGCGAATTGGAGCTGCGGCTCTACCACCAGCGCGAGGAGAATCGCCGGTTGATCGCGCCCTTCGCGGGCGTGGTGATCAACCTCACCGGCGTCGTCGGCCAGCAGGTCGCCGAGGGTCTGATGGTCGGAGAGCTGCTCGACACCAGCCGCTTCCGCCTCGCCCTCGACCTGCCCGAGCCCAGCCTGCGCCGCCTGAGCGATGGTCAGGACGTCGACCTCAGCGCGCTCGCCGACGCGTCGAACGCGCGCGGGCGGATCCGCACCCTGCCCGGAGCCATCGATCCGGCCAAGGGCACCGGCCGTGTGCTGGTCGATGTCACCACCCCACCTGCGTCGTGGCGCCCGGGCGGCTTCGTCACCGCCCGCCTGGTGCTGGGCGAAACCAAAGCCGACCTGGTGCTGCCGCGCGACGCGGTCCTGTACCGCGAAAACCGCCCGTACGTGTGGATCGCCGAGACCCACGAGGACAAGCTGGTCTCGCGTCGCGCCTACCTTGAGCTGGGCGTCGGCGACCCCACCCGGCTGATCGTGACGCGCGGCGTCAACCCCGGCGAGCAGGTCGTCATCGAGGGCATGAACGGCCTGAGCGACGGCGTGCCGGTGGCGATCCGCACGGACGATCCGCCCGCCGAGAAGGCGCTCGATGCCGCGGCCAACGACGCAAAGCCCGCTGCCGAGGCCGGCAAAAAAGACGAGAAGAAGGACCCCAAGCCCGAGGCCAAGAGCGGTGGGTGAGCGCGCCCTGAACCCTGTGGTGCTCCTGGCCGTCGACTTCCGGACCCCCGGACTTCCGGACTTCCGGACGCGGCGCGGAGCGCCGCAGTGCTAACCCAGATCATCCGCCGCCCGATCGGCGCCTGTTTCGTCGCGCTGTCGCTGGCCCTGCTCGGGGTGATGGCGCTGCGCCAGCTGCCCGTCGCCCTGCTGCCGCCGGTCGAGCTGCCGGTTCTGACGGTGCGCTGCGACAAGCCCGACAGCTCGGCGATCGAGCTCGAGGAGCAGCTGCTGCGCCCGCTTGAGGAGGCGCTCAGCACGGTGCCCGCCCTCACCCGCTTGGAAGGCCGCGCCGCGCCCGGGGCGGTTGAGGTGCGCCTGACCCTGCGCGCCGACGCCGACCTCGACGGCATCTCCAGCCGCCTGCGCGAGCGCCTTTCCGGCCTGCCCCTGCCGACCGGTGCCGAGCCGCCGCGCGTGCTGCGCTACGATCCCAGCGCCGAGCCGCTGCTGCGCCTGGTGCTGGAGCCGCTGCCCGGCGGACCAAGCGCCGCCACCCTGGCGACGGTCGCGCGCGACGAGCTGGTGCCGCAGATCGAGGGCCTCTCCGAGGTCGCCGCGGTGCGCCTGCGCGGCGGCCGCGAGAGCGAGGTCAGCGTGATCCCGGATCCCGCGCGCCTGGTCGCGGCCGGCATCAGCGCCGACCAGCTCGAGACCGCGGTGCGCGGCGCGGTCACCAGCCGCGCGGTCGGCATCGTCTACGATCCCGAGGGCCAGCGCCGGGTGCGCGTGCGCGGCTCGATCGTACGCCCCGACGACCTGCCCAAGGCGCTGGTCGCGCCCGGCATCACGCTCGGCGACGTCGCGACCGTCGAACAGCGACTCGCGGAACCCGAAGAGCTGGCGGTGGCGCTGCCGCCCGCGGCGGAGTCGCCCGGAACCGCGACCTCTGCGCGCGCCGCCGGCAAGGCGACGGTCGGCGACGGCGACGCGCTGCTGGTCGAGATCATGGCCCAGGCCGACGCCGGGCTGGTCGCGGCCTCGGAGGTGGTACGCCAGCGTCTGGCGCTGATCGCCAAGCCCGAGATCGGCGACGGCAGCGGACTGTCACGCTGGAGCTACGAGGGCGGCCGGCTGACCCTGCTGACCGATCGGGCCGAGGCCGTGCGCACCGCCATCGGCGAGGTCAAGCACGCCACCGTCGAGGGCGCGATCCTCGCCTGGCTGGTGCTGCTGGTGTTCCTGCGCGCGCTGCGCCCATCGCTGATCGTGTTCCTCGCCATCCCGCTGTCGGTGGTGGGCACGTTCCTGCTCATGTCGTTGTTCGGGGTCGGGCTCAACCTGATGAGCCTGGGTGGGCTGGCGCTGGGCGTGGGCATGCTGGTCGACACCGCCATCGTGGTGCTGGAGGCGGCCGAGCGCGTCGGTGGCGCGCATCAGGACGGCGAGCCGCGCAAACGCGCCATCGCCATTGGCGTCGGCGAAGTCGCCGGCGCGGTGGTGGCGTCGTGCCTGACCAGCGTCGCGGTGTTCGTGCCGCTCGCCTTCCTGCCCGGCGTGCTCGGCCGGCTGTTCTATGATCAGGCGTTCACGGTCTCGGCCAGCCACGTGGTGAGCCTGGCGGTCGGCCTGGCGCTGGTGCCGACGCTGCTCGCCCTGCCGACGCTGCGCCGGCGCCGCGAGGCGCTGCCGTGGAGCTGGCCGCCGGTCGCGCGCAACATCTGGCTGCCAGCCACCGCGCTGCGCTGGCTGCTGGTCAACCTGGCGCGGGTGCTGCTGCTCGTGCTGCTCGCCCTGGGCTGGCTGGTCGGCGTGCCGCTGCGCCTAGTCGCGCGCGTGCTCGACCGCAGCTGCCTCGCGGCGCTCGCCCTGGTCGAGCGCATCTACGGCCGCGCGCTCGACGTGGTGCTGGCGCGTCCGGCGCTCGGCCTGGCCGGTTTTGCGGTGGCGCTGCTGCTTGGCGCGGCCTTCATCCCGCGCCTGCCGGTGCGCCTGATGCCGCCGAGCCTGTCGACGCGCTTCACCCTCGACGTCGAGCTGCCGCGCGGGCGCAGCGTGATCGACAGCGCGACCTGGGCGCGCGGCTACATGCGCGACCTGCGCGCGCACTGGGGCGATCTCGAGGCGGTGGCCGTGGCCGGCGAGGACCCGCGCTATGCGCCCGGGCTGACGCGCCGCCAGGACCACGAGCTGGCGCTGGTGCTGACGCGCGCGCACCGCGCGGCCGACCTTGAAGGCGAACGCGCCTTCCTCATCGGCCTCGAGCGTTTGGCTTTGGAACACGGCGCAGTCGCCGCCGCGGCGACCACGCCGCCGCTGGTCGACCTGGGCATGGGCTCGGCGAACGCGCTCGACATCGCCATCCGCGGCGACGACCCCGAGACCCTGCGCACCCAGGCGCTTGACTACGCGGCGCGCCTGCGCGTCCTGGGCTGCCGCGGCGTCTCGACCTCGGCGACCTCGTCAAGCGATGAGGTGCTGGTGGTGCCCGACACCGCACGCATGCTCGACGCCGGACTGACCCTCGATCAGGTGCAGAAGACCATCGCCGCCGCCGCCGACATCCACCAGATCACCGACTTCATCCCGCGCTTCAACGCCCGTCAGGCGACCACGCGCACCCTGCCGATCCGCATCCGCGGTCCGCTGCGCGAGCACCAGACCAGCCTGCTCGACGAGCTCAACCTCGGCACCGCCGCCAAGCCGGTGCCGCTGTCGCGCATCGCCACCATCACGCGCGCGCCCGGCGATGGCCTGATCGTACGCCACAACGGCAGCCGCGTCGCCACCCTGGTCGCGGCCGCGCTGCCCCCCGGTTCGGAGGTGCGCGCGGTGCTCGCCGGCCTGCAGCGCGCAGCACCGCTGCCGAGCGGCTACGACCTGGTCGGGCGCAGCGTCGAGAACAATGCCAACGACGGCGCCTTGGCCATGGTCGGTATGCTCGCGCTGTCGGTGTTCCTGGTCATCGTGGTCATGGCGGTGCAGTTCGAAAGCCTCAGCCAGCCGCTGCTGGTGATCCTCGCCGTGCCGATGGCCGCGGCCGGGGCCTTTCCGGCGCTGTGGTTGTGCGGCCACGGTTTCGACGTGATGAGCGGCATCGGCCTGGTGGTGCTGGTCGGTGTCGCGGTGTCGAACGCCATCGTGCTGGTCTCGACCGCCAATCTGCGCCGCGCCCAGGGTCTGGCGCCCCTCGCCGCCATCGCCGTCGCCGGCCGCGAGCGCCTGCGCCCGATCCTGATGACCACTGCGACCTCGGTGCTCGGCCTCGCGCCCCTCGCCGTCGGTTGGGGCGAGGCCGCCGAACTGCGCGCCCCGCTCGCCGTTGCGGTGATGGGCGGCCTGCTCAGCTCGACCGTGCTGACCCTGCTGTCGCTGCCCGCGGTGCTGCTGCTGACCGCTGGCAGAGGTCCACGCCCCGCCGACCTGGAGCCCACGCCTGAGCCTGTGGCAGCCGCTCAGACCGCAGGATGAAAGAGCGCCCCTGGGCACTCCCATGCCGCCGCCGTACACCCACCAGCACGTTCGCGACCTCGCCTGGCTGATCGGCAGCCCGCCGCTGATGGGCGCCGGCACGCCAGGCATGGACGTGCCGCCCGCCGCTTGGCTGGCAAAGCTCGCGACGGAGGCGCAGCCGTGGCTGGACGAGATCGACCGGCGGCCGGAAGAGCTCGACGGCTGGCTGGCGCGCCACCGCCACCAGCGCCTCGGCCACCACGCCGAGGCGCTGATGGAGTTCTGGCTGCGCCGCCAGCCCGGCATCCGCTTCCATCAGGCGCACCTCACCATCACCGAAAGCGGCCGCACGCTCGGCGACCTCGACCTGCTGTTCACCGCGGAACGCCGCAACGCACGGCTGCACTGGGAACTGGCGGTGAAGTTCTACCTGGGCACCGCGCCAGGCGGGGAGTGGGCGACCTGGATCGGTCCCGATCCACGCGATACGCTCGCCGCGAAATTGACCAAGGTCATCAAGCACCAGCTGCCGCTCGGACGGCATCCCATGGCCAACCACGGCGCCACCCAGGCGACCGTCTCCGAGGCCTTCCTCAAGGGCTGGCTGTTCTCACCACTGGACGCGGCCGGTCAGCGCCGGGCGATCGATCCGCCACTCGGCGCCCATCCGGATCACGGCCGCGGTTGGTGGCGGCGTTACGGCGAGGGGCCGCTGCCCCGCGCCAGCCGTGCCGCGCGCTTCATCGTCCTGCCGCGCCTAGCCTGGCTGTCGCCGGCACGCCAGCCGCGCCGCGGCGGACTGCCAGCCATGGCGCCGGGCGAGCTCGACGTCTTGCTGTCCGGGCATTTTTCCCGGCATATCGATGCGCTACTGATCGCCGAGGTGCAGCCCGACCGAGCCGGCTGGTGGGCCGAGACCGCGCGCGGCTTCGTGGTGGCGCCGGCCTGGCCGGACACCCGTGGCGCGGGCTGAGCGGACGGCCGCACGCCCGTCCGACCCGCCCCGGCCGCGCCCTGGTGCCCGGGCGCGGCCCCCCTAGCATGCCGAACCACGTGCGGCCGGCCGCGGACAGCCTGGCGCGCGGAGGCGGAGGCAGCGGATGATCATCGTCACAGGCGGAGCCGGTTTCATCGGCAGCAATCTGGTACGCGGGCTGAATCGCCGCGGTACCACCGATATCCTGGTGGTCGACAACCTCACGCGCGGCGACAAGCACCGCACGCTGAATGCGCTCGAGTTCGCCGACTACCTCGACAAGCGCGATTTCCTGCCGCGCATCGCCGATCTGATCGCACCCGGGGTCGATGGCGTGTTCCATCTCGGCGCCTGCTCCGACACCATGGAGTCGGACGGCCGCTACCTGATGGACAACAACTTCGCCTACAGCAAGGCGCTGTTGCACCGCTGCCAGGAGGCGGGAGTGCCGTTCATCTACGCGTCGTCGGCATCGGTCTACGGCGACGGCGCCCGCGGCTTCGTCGAGGAGCGGCGCTGCGAGTACCCGATCAACGCGTACGCCTACTCCAAATTCGTCTTCGATCAGTACGTGCGCCGCCTCGGGCCGACGCGCACGCCAATCACCGGCCTGCGCTACTTCAACGTCTACGGACCGCAGGAGAACCATAAGGGCCGCATGGCCACGGTGGTCTACCAGTTCCACCGCCAGCTCAGCGCCGGCGGTCGCCTCGAGCTGTTCGAGGGTAGCGACGGGTTCCGCCGCGACTTCATCCACGTCGACGACGTGGTCGGCGTCAACCTGCACTTCCTCGAGCGCCCGGCGAGCGGCATCTTCAACTGCGGCACCGGTCGCGCCGAGAGCTTCCGCGCCATCGCCGAACTGATGGCGCCGCTGTACCCGAGCGCCGAGATCGGCACCAAGCCCTTTCCCGAAGCGCTCAAGGGCAAGTACCAAGCCTACACCTGCGCCGACCTTACGCGCCTGCGCGCCGCAGGCTTCGTCGGAGACTTCACCAGCCTCGCCGACGGCGTGCGCTCCTACGTGGCGCTGCTCAAGGACAATGACGGCCATTACCGCACCGCGGCCGCGGCTGGAAGCGCCCCGTGAGGCACGCGGCCGGACCGGTGGTGCTGCTCGACCGCGACGGCGTGCTCAACGTCGACCGCCCGACCGGAGTGCACGGCCTGGACGAGCTCGCGCTGGAGGCCGGTGCGGCGGAGGGCGTGGCGCTGCTCGCGCGCGCCGGATTCACCTGCCTGGTGATCACCAATCAGGCCCTGGTCGGACGCGGCGAACTCTCCCCAGCCGGCTTGGAAGCGATCCACACCGAGCTGGCGCGGCGCATCGCCGCCGGCGGCGGGAGCATCGCCGGCTGGTACGCCTGCGCGCACCGCGCCGAGGACGGTTGCGCGTGTCGCAAGCCGCGGCCTGGCCTGCTTGAACGCGCCCAACGCGAATGGGGCTTCACCCCGGCGCAAACCTGGTTCGTCGGCGACGCCGAGCGCGACGTCGCCGCGGCGCGCGCCGCGGGCTGCCGCCCCGCCCTGGTCGCGACCGGCAAGGGCGCGGTGAGCGCGCGCGCCCTGACCGACGTGCCGCTGTTTCCTGACCTGCCCGCCTTCGCCCGTGCGCTCGCCAGCGCCGCCATGGAGACGCCCGAATGACCGCACCGACCTCCTCCATCGCAGCCGGCGAAGCGGCGGCGCTCGCCGGGATCGCCGCGATCCTGGACGACCACCGCGATACCATCGCGCGCCTCGCTGCGCTGGCGCCTGAGATCCTCGCCTTCGCCAGGCTCATCCATGGCTGCACCACGAGCGGCGGCACGGTGTGGTGGTTCGGCAACGGCGGCAGCGCGGCGGACGCGCAGCACCTCAGCGCCGAGCTCATCGGGCGCTTCGTGCGCGACCGCCGCGGACTGCGCTCGGTGGCGCTCAGTACCGACACCTCGCTGCTGACGGCGGTGGCCAATGACTACGGCTACGAACGCATCTTCGCGCGCCAGCTCGAAACCCTGGCGCGCCCGGGCGACGTGGCGGTGGCGATCTCGACCTCAGGGCGCAGCGCCAACATCGTCGCCGGCGCTGCCGCCGCGCACGCCGCGGGCGCCAGCGTGGTGACCATGACCGGCGCGGGCGGTGGCGCCGTCGAGGCGTACGCCACGCTGCGCCTGCGCGCGCCATCGACCATCACCGCGCGCATCCAGGAATGCCACGGGCTGATCGGCCACACGGTATGCGAGCTGATCGACGCCTGGCACGAGGGAACTCCGCATGTTCAGTGACCTGGCCGCGCTGCGAACCCTGGTCGCGGGCGGCTTCGCCGGCGCGCGCGTGCTGGTGGTCGGCGACCTGATGGTCGACTGCCACGTGCGCGGCGAGGTCGCGCGCATCTCACCCGAGGCGCCGGTGCCGGTGGTGCGGGTGACCGGCCGCAGCTGGACACCCGGCGGCGCGGCCAACGTCGCCGCCAACCTCGCCGACCTGGGCGTGGCGGTCGAGGTCGCCGGCTTCACCGGCGCCGACGAGGGACGCGCCCGCCTCCTTGAGCTGCTCGGCGCGCGCGGCATTGGCAGCGCCGCGCTGGTCGCCGCGGCCGGCCAGACCACCACGGTCAAGACGCGCATCATCGGCGGCCACCAGCAGATGCTGCGCATCGACGACGAGCGCGCCGGCGCGCCCGCGGCTGGCGACCAGCAGGCCCTGCTCGCCGCCATCGACGGCGCCTTCGCGCGCGCACCGGCGGCGGTGGTGATCTCGGACTACGCCAAGGGCGTGTGCGGTGCTGCGACCTGCAGCGCGGTCATCGCCGCCGCACGGGCGCGCGGCATCCCGGTGCTGGTCGATCCCAAGGGCGCCGACTTCGCCAAATACGCCGGCGCCACCACCATCACGCCCAACACCGGCGAACTGGCCGTCGCCACCGGCGTGCCGGCCGGCGACCACGAAGGCCTGGTCCGCGCCGGCCAGGCGCTGCGCGCGCGCCTCGGCATCCCCTTCCTTACCTTCACGCGCGGCGAACACGGCATCAGCCTGGTCGAGCCCGACGCCGTCCACCACGTGCCGGCGGCGGCGCGCGAGGTCTTCGATGTCTCGGGCGCCGGCGACACCGTCATCGCCGTGCTCGCCGCCTGCATCGCTGCGCGCGGGACCGGCACCACGCCCACGGCGCTCGACGCGGTGCGCCTCGCCAACCTCGCGGCCGGCGTGGTGGTGGCGAAGGTCGGCACCGTGCCCATCCACCGCGACGAGCTGCTCGCGCTGCTCGCAACCGGGCCCGGCCTCGCCCACCTCGGCAAGGTGCTGGCGCGGACGGATGCGGCCGAGCGCTGTCGGCAGTGGCGCGCGGCCGGCGACAAGGTGGTCTTCACCAACGGCTGCTTCGACGTGCTCCACGCCGGGCACGTCAGCCTGCTCGAACAGGCGCGCGCCGCCGGCGACCGTCTGGTGGTCGGGCTCAACAGCGACGCCTCGGTGCGCGGCCTCAAAGGCCCGGGCCGCCCAGTGAACAGCGGTGGCGACCGCAGTCAGGTGCTGGCCGCGCTCGCCGCCGTCGACGCGGTGGTGGAGTTCGGCGAGGCCACCCCGCTGGAGCTGATCCTGGCGCTGCGCCCCGACGTCCTGGTCAAAGGCGCCGACTACCGCGTCGACCAGGTGGTGGGCGGCGCAGAGGTGCAGTCCTGGGGCGGACGCGTGGCGCTGATCGGGCTGGTGCCTGGGCGCAGCACGACGGCGACCATCGCCAGGCTCGCCGGCGGGGCCGGCGAGGGTCCGGAAGTCCGGAAGTCCGGAAGTCCGGAAGTCCCGCGCTGACGACGCTGGACCTGCGGGTCGCGGTCTGCGGTCTGCGGTCCGCGATGTAGGAACCGCGCATGACGTGGTTCGTCAACCTGCAACACCTGCCCCACTGCAGGACGTCGCGGCAAACACCTTCAGCGGGAGACTTCCGGACTTCCGGACTTCCGGACTTCCGGCCCGGGTTGCGCGGAGCTCAACCCCCACCACGCCTCCACCACCTGCGCGACGGAGATGCCGTCCATGTGGTGGTGCGCCGCCCATCCCGCCTCGCCGTCGGGTGCCGGCGCGCCCGGCGGGCCGGTGACCACTGCCACCGGTGAACTGCGCGAGAGCGGTCCGTTGGTGCGCGGATCGGTCTGACCGAACAGCACCACCAGCGGGCAGCCCACCGCCGCCGCGGCGTGCGCCGGGCCGGTGTCGACGCTGATCATGCTGTGCGCGAGGCGCAGCAGCGCGAGCAGCTGGCGCAGGCCGGTGCGGCCGGCGATCGAGGTCACGCGCGGGTCGCCGCAGGCCGTGACGATGCCGGCGACCAGCTCCTGCTCGCCCATGGAGCCGGTCAGCAGCACGCGCGCCTCCGGTTTGTGCACCAGCACCGCGCGGACGGTCTCGACCCAACGGTTCGTGGGCCACTCCTTGAGGTTGCGGCTGCGCTTCCGCCAACCGCCGCCCATGGTCTTCTTGTTGCCGGCGTGGACCAGCACGACCGGCGCGGCGCCGGCCTCGGCGGTGAGGAAGGCGCGGGCCGCGGCGCGCTCCTCCGCCGAGGAGAGCAGCTCCGGTACGCGGTCGTAGCCATCCGCGGCGAAGCCGCACACCCGCCGCTGGTTGTCGACCTGGTGCTCGTTGGGCAGCGTGCCGAGCGCGAAGATGCTGGCGGTGGCGGCGAGGCCGGCGCGCACCGCGAGCGCGGCGCTGCGCTCGTCGCCGACCATCAAGTAGACCGGGTGGCCGCGGAAGCGGCGCAGGAAGTCGACGAGCCGCCACTGGTCCGGGCTGAACCAGTACGGCGCCTTGCGGCTGCGCACCGTGGCGATCTCGCCGACGAAGGGCAGGCCACGGTAGAGCTGCGGCACCCAACCTCCGATCGCCGCCACCGCGCACTGGGCACCGTGGCGCGACGCGAGCGCGCGCAGCGCCGGCACGGTCATGACCATGTCGCCGAGCGCGCCATAGCGGAGGACAAGTGGGGACTGGCGATCGCTCACGGGTCGGCAGTTTCCCGCCGACCGCGGGGGCGCAATTGGAAAAGCCTGCGCCCGCCGCTCAATTCACGTAGTTCGCGACCCAGCCGGCGGGATCGAGGAAGATGCGGATCGCGGTGATCTGGCGGTCGTCGCAGAGCGTGAACAGGTGGTGGTAGTTGGCCGGCACGGTGATGAAGTCGCCGGGATGCAGCTCGGCGTCGATGGGATCGCCACCGCCGTCCGGGAAGAGCGTGAACACGCCGCGGCCCTGGACGATGAAGCGCACCTCGTCGTCGGTGTGCAGGTGCTTCTTGTCGAACTTGGCGAGCATGACGTCGAGGTTCGGAGTCTCGGGATAGAGCGTCACGACGTCAGCAGTCTTGTAGCCGCGCTCGCGCTTGAGGCGGGCGATGTCCGGATCGAAGGCGGTCAGCACCTGCTGCTTCTCGACGTCGCTCAGGCTGCGGCTGGCGAGGTTGGCGGGCAGGCGCGTGGTGCCCCAGCGCTCGTAGACCACGCCGACCTTGCCGAGGGTCTGTTCAATGCCCGGCTGGTCCGAGATGACGTGCTTGGTCTGACGGTAGCGGAGGATGGCCATGTGCGGGCTCCAGGTGCGGATAGAGATCATAGCCGATGCGCGACGTGGTCCAGGGGCAATCCCCGCGGCCCCGTGCGGGCCCGCGCGCGCACCGACATGTGCGGGCTCTAGCGCGTGCTACGCTGAGGGCATGGACGCCGGGACCTCGTTGCGCTTCCTGCCTGGCGTGGGCCCGGCCCGCGCCGCGGCGCTGGCCGAGGCCGGCCTGCACGACGTCTGGGATCTTCTGCATGCGCTGCCGCGGTGCCTCGGTCCGCCACCGCCGCTGGTCGAGAGCGGGGCCATCCCCGCCGCCACCGCGGTGCGGCTGCGCGCGCGCGTGCTCAGCGCCCGGCCGGTCTTCGGCGGTGGCCGCGGGCGCGGCATGGGCCTCGAGGCGCTGCTTGAGCGCGCCGACGGCTACGCGCTCAAGGCGCGCTTCTTCAACGCCGGGTACCTGCGCCGCCACCTGCTGCCCGGCGAATGGTACCTATGGGAAGGTCGCAGCGACGCGGAGAAGGCCGCGGTGCTGCTGCACCCGTCCTTCGTCCACCTGAAGCAGGGCGCGGACGAACAGCCGCCCGCTGAGGCCGCCTGCCGGGTCGCCTACCGCGCCGTCGCGGGCGTTTCCGAACGCACCCTGGTCGCGCTGGTCGACGCGGCGCTGGAGGGCACGCTGGACCATCTCGCCGATCCGGCCGGCAGCGACGACGTCGGCCACCGCCGCGCGCTACTCACGCTGCACCGTCCGGAGTCGGCCGCCGCCTATGAGGAAGCCCGCCGCGCGCTGGCCGCGCGCGAACTGCTCGCCCTTGCCTGGCGCATGCAGGCGCGGCGCAGTGCGCAGGTCGGCATGCCCGGACGCGCCTGGCGCTGGGACGACGCCATCCATGCCCGCGCCCTGGCGCGCCTGCCCTTCGCCCTGACCGCCGGGCAGGCGGAGGCTCTGGCCGCGCTGCGCACCGACCTGCGCGCCGCCCAGCCGATGTACCGGCTGCTGCAGGGCGACGTCGGCAGCGGCAAGACCGCGCTCGCGCTGCTCGCCAGCCTGGCGGTGATCGCCGATGGCGCGCAGGCGCTGTGGTGCGCGCCGACCGCGGTGCTCGCGAGCCAGCACCACGCCTTCGCCGCGCGCTGCCTGGTCGGGACGCGCGTGCGCACCGGTCTGCTTACCGGCGGCACGCCGGCGGCCGAGCGCGCGCAGCTGCTCTCCGATCTCGCGGCGCGCCGCCTCGACCTGCTCATCGGCACCCACGCGCTGCTTGGCGAGGCGGTAGAGGCCGCGGAGCTCGGCCTGGTGGTGATCGACGAACAGCACAAATTCGGCGTCGCCCAGCGCGCCGCGCTGGTCAACCGCGCGGCGCAGCACCAGGGCTGGGCGCCCGACCTGCTGCTGCTGACCGCCACGCCCATCCCGCGCACCCTGGCGTTGACCGCCTTTGGCGACCTCGAGGTCGCGCGCATCGCCGGCCGGCCGCCCGGACGCAGCGCGGTCGCCACCGCGCTCTTCCGCGCGGCCGGTGCGACGCAGCTTGCCGCGCCGCTGCGCGCCGCGATCGCAGCCGGCGGCCAGGCCTACGTGATCTGCCCGCTGCGCGAAGACGCGTCCGAGGCGGGCGATGACGATGTGGCCCCAGTCGCCGACGCCACCTCGGTCACGCGCGCCTTGGCAAAGACCTGTCCCGAGCTGGCCATCGGTCTGCTGCACGGAGCCCTGCCCGAACGCGAAAAACTCGCGCTGATGGCGGAGTTCGCCGCCGGCCAGCTGCACGTGTTGGTCGCGACCAGTGTCATCGAGGTCGGCATCGACGTGGCGGGCGCGACGCTGATCGCAGTACTCGACGCGGAACGCTTCGGCCTGGCCCAGCTCCACCAGCTGCGTGGCCGGGTCGGACGCGGAACCATGCCGGGACGCTGCCTGCTCTGCCACCGCGCTACCGAGGCGCCCGAGCGCCTACAGATCCTGCTGGCGAGCGACGACGGCCTCGCCATCGCCACCGCCGACCTCGCCGCCCGCGGCCCCGGCGCGCTGCTCGGCACTGCCCAGCACGGCGCCTTGGCACTGCGCTGCGCCGACCTGGTGCGCGACCTCGACCTGCTCCAGGACGCCCACGCCGAGGCGCGCCGGCGCACCGCCGCGGGCGAGGCCATGCCACCGGGGCTGGCACGACTGCTGACGGGCGGGTCGGGGCTTCTCGCTGGCGGGTGAAGCGTCAGACAGGTGACATCGTCGAGTTGCCAGGTTGAGATGCGTGCTGAATGAGGAATGCACGAGCCACCACTGCAGCCGTGCGGGTTGCGCCGCCAGGCGTGCGCACCTCAAATCCTCAGACCTGCGTTGGTCTGCTCGCGACGAGTCGGTTCTCGCGCTGCGCAGTCACGTCAGCGGTTGCCCGCCCCCGGCGGAATGACCCGGACCCGGTACTGGACCTCGCCCTCGTACGCCTGCAACCCGCCAGCCTGCCGTGCGATGTACAGCCCGACGCCGAGGGTGTCCTTGCTCAACGTCATCACGAACGGCTTGTCCACGGTTCCCGTCGGCACGTTCGCGAGGGTCGCGGGATCGGTCTGGGAATCGGCGATGATCACCTGATTGCCGGGCACGGTGGCGGGGTCGTCCGGACTTTCGAGTTCGGTGGTGCTCCTGCGTCGGCTGGTCCACTTGCCGGCGACGTACTGGACAATGATGATGGTGCCGGCGCGCAGATTGCCGATCCCTGCGCCTACGCCGCGCGCGGCGGGGACCCTGATCAGTTTGGCGCCGGTCATGTCGATGCGCGGCTCGGTCGGCTTGACCGCCGCCGCCGTGCTGGCGGTGGTGCGACCATCACCGAGCAGCGGGCCCTTCTGGGTGGCGACCTCAAGGAGCGCCTCGTCGAGCTGGCCGTTGGCGCCCAACCAGCGGCGCGCCTCGTCGTTGGCCGGCTCGAGCGCCAGGACCAGCTTCCACACCGCGCCGGCGCTCACACTCGGCTCGCGTTTGGCCTGCGCGACCAGGGCGATGAGGGCGCGCGCGCGCTCCTTGCCCAGGCCCTCGTCGTAGGACTGCTGGAGCTTGGCCGCAGCGTCAGCATAGCGTGCGAGCTCGTCCTCGATCGGATCAGCGGCCGCCGCGTGCTGGGCGAGCGCGATGGGCAGCAGGAAGAGGGCGAGAAGCAGCGTCCGCGTGCAGCTCATGGGTTCTGCACCTGGATGCGGTAGCGGATCTCGCCATGCGCGTCACCCGGCACGACGTCGAGGTTGATGCCCAGGTAGATGCGCTCGCACGCGCTTTTGAGGCGCAGCGCATAGGGCATTTGCGCGGTCCCCGCCGGCAGTACGGCAAGGATGCTCTCGCTGCCGTCCTGTGAGCCGGTGACACGGACGTGCAGCGGCGTCGGAGTCTCGCTCAGGTCCGGGCTGCGCGCCTTGCCCTTGACCGGCGACCAGCCACCGTCGACGTACTGGAAGACCAAGGTGGTGCCAGCGGCCAGCGGTCCAAGCACGCCCTTGGCGTTGGGTTCGGGGGCGATGGTGAACTGCTCGCCCACCAGCGGCGGGGCGGCAGCAGTCGGTGTACCGGCCGGGGTGGCCTTCACATCCACCGGCACCGCACCGTCCGCCGACTTCGCCGAGACCACACCGGACCCGGCCGGATCGCCATCCGTGCTGTCAAGCGCGGCGAGCACGGCATCGAGCGTGCCCTGGGCCTGGAAGTAGCGCCGCGCCTCAGCGTTGGTGTTGTCGAGGACCAGCACCCCCTGCCAGGCCATCGCCGCCGCTGCCGGAGTGGCGGCGCGCTTCGCGAGGGCGGCGAGACTGCCCACGGTGCGGACCTTCTCCTTGGCCACGCTGTCGTCATAGGCGCGGCGCAGTTTGGTGGCCGCGTCGTTGTAGCGCAGGACCTCCTTGTCGGACGCGTCGGATGCCCCCGCGACGCCGGCAAGGAGGAGCAATCCGATCAGCACCGGGCAGCGCATCGCCTCAGCCTTGGGCGGCGCACAGCGCCAGCGTGGACATGGAAATCGGGCAGGCAGGAGATGCTGGACAGGGCATGGACGGATCCACAGGTGCAGGGGCGATCCTAGGTGGCCATCCGCCACGGGAAGACGTTCCTTGCATTCCTTACCAGCCGTGGGGGATACGGCCGTTCCGACCATGACCAGCATCCCCACCGACCAGCCCGAATATGCGTGCGCCGTCCTGACCGCCGGACCCGGCCGCATCCTCCTCCACCTGCGGCCCGGCGACGCCACGCGGGCGGCCAATCACCTGACCTGCTTCGGTGGCCACCGCGAGGCCCGTGAGGACGCCCGCGCCTGCGTGGCCCGGGAGCTGGGCGAGGAACTCGGCTGGTCACCAACCTGTATCGGTGACGTGGCTTGCGACCTTCACCGCGGCCCACGCTGGATCGCACGCTTCTTCCACGTGGCCCTCACCGTGCCCATGACCCACCTGCGCCCCGCCCCAGGCCACCGCCCGCTGGCGGTGCCCTGGAAGGCCCTCCCCGGCCTACCGGTCAGTCCGTGGCACCAGCAGGCCCTGGCCGCGGTCCTGCGCGGGGTCGCCGTGATCCACGTTTGAAATGGACGAAGGCACTGAGCACGAGGTGCGACGTCACGTTCCACGACCGGCAACCTGTCAGACGCCCCCGTAGCGAGGCGAGCGTCGCGCTTTTTTTTAGCCGGTAGCCCGTAGCTCGAAACCCAAGCCCACTCCCTGCTACCTCGCACCCACCCCGCCTGCCGCTCCCCACCCGATGGCTTCCTGATGCCCAGCGGGCGGCTACCTTTCATCCGCCCATGCTCCCCCTGCGCATCGTGCTGCCCACCTACAACCGCCGCGCGGTCCTGGAACGCACCCTGCCCGCCTACTTGGCGATGCCCCACCCTTTGCTGGTGATCGATGATGGCTCGCAGGATGGCACATCAGCGTGGCTGCGTGGGCAGGGTGTGGCGGTGGTCGCGCACCCGCGGCGGCTGGGCTTGACCGCGGCGCGCAACACCGGTCTGGAGCTGGCGGGCTCGACCTGGGTGCTGTTCGGCGAGGACGACGTGCTGATGCCGCCTGACCATGGCGACCGCTTGCTCGCCGAGGCGGAACGCCTGGGCCGTAGCGTGCCCCCGCCGGGCGCGGTGGCGGGGCGGTTGTTCGCCGGTGAAGACTGGACGTTGCCAGCACCGATGCCCGCGGACCAGCCGGCCGCGCTGCTCGACGCGCACTGGCTGCTCGGCAATTTCGCCGCCCCGCTCAGGACGGCGCGCCCGTTGCCCAGCCTGCACGCCTGCGCGTTGGTGCGGCGTGCCGCCGCGCTGGAGATCGGCGGCTACGATCGCACTTTCAGAGACAGCGCCTTCCGCGAAGAATCGGATTTCTACGCCCGCCTGTGGCACGCAGGCCACCCCTGCTGGCTGACGCCCGCGACCTGGGCGGTGCACGTGCGCCACCGCTTGGGCGGCGGTTGCCGCGGCGATCGCCGCGTAGCGGCCAAACTCGCGAACCGCTGGAGCTACTGGCGCAACAACGCGCGCTTCCTCGACCGCCACCGCCGCCTGTGGCAGCGCTGGGACACCCAGGCCGCCTGCGGCAGTCCCAAGGGCCGCTGGGCCGGGCGCATCGCCGTTCGCGCGCTCCAGGCGTGGCGCAGTCCATGAGGCGCGCACCGCGGCCGAGCCGATGAGCGCCCCGCTACGCATCGCCCTGGTCACGCCAGAGCATCCGGAGTGCGGCCCGTCCTTCGGCGTGGGCGCCTACGTCAGCGCGCTTGCCGGCGTGCTGGCGGACGCCGGCCACGAGGTGCTGCTGCCGGTCGCCGGGGCGGGCGGTTGGTGGACGGTCGCACCCGGCCAGGCACCGCGGCGCTGGCATGATCCGGGACCCGCGGCGCTGCGGCCCGCACTGGCGGCACCGTGGCTGCGCGCCCGGCTCGCGGCCTTCGTCCCAGACCTCGTCGAGTACGCCAACTGGGGCGGCCTGGGCGCTTGCGACCACGGCCCGTGGCGGCGCGTGGTGCGGCTCTCGACGCCGGTCCTGGAGATCCCGCCCGCAGACGTCCTGCGCGCCGCGCTGCGCCCCCTCCACCACCTGTGGGAACTGCGCACCGTGCGACGCGCGCACCTGCTCATCGCCAACAGCGCCGCCATGGCCGCGACCTCCGTGGAGTGCTATGGCCGGGAGCCGCACGCGGTGATCCCACACGCCTGGTGCGGCGCGGTGCTGCCGCCGGTGATGGACGGCGACGAGGTGCTGTTCGTCGGGCGGCTCGAGGCGCGCAAGGGCGTCGACGTGCTGCTCGCGGCCTGGCAGCGCATCGCGGCGGCGCGCCCGGACCGCACCGGCCTGCGCCTGCACCTGGTCGGCCCCGACGCCGCCGGCTTCGGCGCGCGCGCGCTGGCGCGCTGGCCCACGGCCACCGTCACCGTGCACGGCCGGCTGATTGGCGCCGAGCTCGCGCTGCTGCGTCGACGCTGCCGGATCCAGGTGGTGCCGTCGCTGTTCGAGAGCTTCGGCCTGGTCGCGCTCGAGGCCTGGGCGGGCGGCCAAGCGGTGGTGGCCAGCGCCGCGGGCGGCCTCGCCGAGGTGGTCGGGGACGCCGGTCTGCAGGTCCCCCCCGGCGACGCGGACGCGCTCGCGGACGCGCTCGGCACATTGCTCGACCATCCGGCGCGCGGCGCGGTCCTGCTCGCGCGCGGCCAGCGCCTGCTGCGCGCTCGCTACACGCCGACCGCCTGGCGCGACGCCACCCTTGCCGCCTACGCCGCGGCGCGCGCGCGGCCCGCCGCGCTGCGCGGGTGGGCTGGCGCACCGGCGGCAGGAGTCTAAGGTCGCCCCATGGCCGAGCCCAGCACCTCCACCCCGCCGCTGACGGTGATCCGCCCGCAGCAGGGCTGGGCCGATCTCGGCCTGGGCGAGCTGTGGGCGTACCGTGAACTGCTCGGCATGCTGGCCTGGCGCGATCTGGCGGTGCGCTACAAGCAGACCGCGCTGGGCGTGCTGTGGGTGGTGCTGCAGCCGTTGGCGATGGTCCTGGTCTTCACTATCGCGCTCGGCCGGATCGCGGTCTTCCGCGATCCGGCGGCGCCCTACCCGCTGCTGGTCCTGGGCGGGCTGCTACCGTGGATCCTAGTCGCGCGCGGACTGGTCGACGGTGGCGGCGCCCTGAGCGCCAACCAGCGGCTGCTCGGCAAGGTCTATTTCCCGCGCGCCGCGCTGCCTGCCGCCGCGGTGCTGGCGGCGCTGGCCGATCTGCTCATCGCCTTGGTTCTCGCGCTCGGCGTGCTGGCGGTGTGGGGCCATCCGCCGGGCACCGCCACCCTGTTGCTTCCCCTTTTGCTAATCCAGACCCTGCTCCTGGCGCTCGGCGTGGGCTGGTGGGTCTCCGCACTCGACGGGCGCTGGCGGGACGTGCGCCACACCATCCCATTCCTGGCGCAGCTCTGGTTCTTCGCCTCGCCGATCGCTTATCCGCTGGCTGCGGTCGACGCGGCTTGGCGCTGGCTGTACATGTTCAATCCGTTGACCGGGCTGGTGGAAGGTTTCCGCTGGTGCCTGCTTGGAGCGCCCGCGCCGCCGGGCGTCCTGCTGGCCACCTCGGCCTGTCTAGCCGTGGGGCTTGCGGGCTCCGGATTACTGCTCTTCCGCCGCTGGGAGCGCGACCTCGCGGATCACCTATGAGCGCACCTGCGATTTCCGTAGTCGGCCTCGGCAAGAGCTACCGTCTGGGCACCCCGGCGCGCTACGGCAGCCTGCGCGACAGCCTCGCGGCGCTGGCGAAGGGTAAACTCGGATGCGCCCGCGGCGACGAGATCTGGGCCCTGCGTGACGTGAGCTTCGCCATCGCCCAAGGCGAGGTGGTGGGCGTGATTGGCCGCAACGGGTCGGGCAAGAGCACGCTTCTCAAGGTGCTCGCCCGCATCACCCAGCCGACCACCGGTGAGGCGCGCATCTACGGCCGCGTCGGCAGCCTGCTCGAGGTCGGCTCCGGTTTCCACCCCGAGCTCACCGGCCGCGAGAACATCTATCTGGGCGGCGCTGTCATTGGCATGCGCCGCCGGGAGATCGCCGGGCGCTTCGCTGAGATCGTGGCCTTCGCCGAGCTTGAGCGCTTCATCGACACCCCAGTGAAGCACTACTCAAGCGGCATGTACATGCGCCTGGCCTTCGCCGTGGCCGCCCACCTCGACGCCGAGATCCTGCTCATCGACGAGGTCCTCGCAGTCGGCGACGCCGCGTTCCAGGCGCGCTGCCTGAGCAAGATCGGCGAGCTCGCCGGGCACGGCCGCACGGTGGTGTTCGTCAGCCACCAATTGAGCGCGGTGCGGCGCTTCTGCAGCCAGGCGCTGTGGCTCGACGGTGGGCGCGTGCGCGGCCATGGCCACACCGATGAGATGATGGCCGCCTACCTCGCCAGCCTCGATCCCGGCGGCGGCCACGGAACGGCGGCGCAAATCGCGGCGCTTCCCCCGGACCCCGCGCTGCGCCTGCTGGCGGTGGCGCTGCGTCAGAACGGGCAGCCCACCCTCCAGGCTGAGACCGGGATGCCGCTCGAAGTGGTGATCGACTACGAGGTGCTACAGCGCACCCCGGGACTGCGCGTCTACGTGATACTGCGCGACCTCGACGACGCCGCGATCTTCCGCAGCCACGCCCATGGTGAGCAGACCGGGCTGCCGACCGCCTTGCCAGGCCGCTACCGGGCCACCTGTACCTTCCCACCCAACCTCCTGGCACCGCGACGCTACATCATCGAAGCCAGCGCCGATGTGCACAACGTGCGCAAGTGCTTCGTGCCGGGAGCCCGCCTCGCGTTCGATCTCCACGATTCGGGCGTCCTGCCCTTCGCCTTCGCCAGCGATGGAGCCCGGGGCGTGCAGATCGCACCGCTGCTGCCCTGGCGCACCAGCCCACTGGACGGGCCGCGCGATGCGTGAGGCGGCGCCGACGCACACGACTGCGGATAGCCCCGGGGACGGCTGACGATGCGCATCTGCTTCTTACCCGCGGCTGGGGCCGAGACGGCCGGCGCCAGAATCCGCGCCTTCGCGCTCGCACGCGCGGTGGCGGAGCTCGGCCACGAGGTGCGGATCGGGCCATGGCCGGAAGCAGAGGTCGTGGTAGTCCAGAAACGGCTCGACCGCGCTGTCCTGCGCCTCGTCCAGGGCATGCGCAAGCAAGGTGCGGCAGTGATCTACGATGTCGACGATAGCGGGCCGGCGCTCGCCTTCTGGGCTGCGCCACGCCTGTTCAGGCGCATGGTCCGTTGGGCCGATCTCATCACCACCGACACCACCGGGCATCGCGAGCGCTTGACCGGAAGCGTGGGCGGGACCGAAATCGTCATAGTCCCTGACCTGATCGACTACGCCCCAACTGAGCCGCGCCGTCTGCTCCAGTGCGAGGAGGCGGAGCTCCGTGTCCTGTGGTTCGGCAGTTTCTCAAACATCGCCCTCTTCGCACGCCATGCCGCCACGCTACTCGCCATGCGCGACGTCCGCCTGGTGGTTATCACCTCCCTGGCCAGCTGCGCGCAGATCGCGGAACGCTTCCCCGGCATCGACTTCCTGCCCTGGTCGGTCGACAGCTTCACCAGCCAGTTGGCTACGTGCCACCTGAGCTGCCTGATGCATGACGGCAGCGAGGATGACCAGGCGAAGAGCAACAACCGGATGATCACGAGCATATGCTGGGGCGTGCCCGCGGTGGTGACCGCGACCAGGGATTATCTGCGCACGGCCATGGAGTGCCGGATCGAGTCCGCCGTCTTCGCCGATCCTGACGAACTGGTCGCGGCGATCACGGGCCTGCGCAGCGCCGCGGCCAGGCGGGCGTATCTCGCGAATGCGCAGGACGAGGTGTGGCGGCGGTACGCGCCGCAGACTGTTGCGCGCACCTTCCTCGCGGTCGCCAACCGGGCGCTCGCGCTCGCTGCCGCCAGGAGTCGCCGGTGTGGGTGGCGCCAGCGGCTGGCGGCGCGGATGCCGGCGCGCCTGCGCACCCTGGTCCGGGCCTGGCGCAACCGCGGGACCGAGCCACCGGTCGACGCACCGCGCGAGTACCTGCTCGCGTGGGTCGATCCCGCTGGGCAGGGGTACCGCGATGCGGTGTACGCCCGCCAGCGCAGCGGTGGCAGCCTGCCCCTGCTCGACAACCCCACGGTCGAGGAGATCGCAGCCGTCCTGGCCGCCGATGCCCCGGCCGAGGTGCTGGAGGTGGGCTGCGGTTGGGGACGCCTGCTCGAACCCCTGGGGGCCCGCTTCCGCATCACCGGCTGTGATGTCTCAGCGGAAATGCTCGCGCTGTGCCCGCCGGGCCTCGCAAAGTTCCGCTTCGATCTGGCAACCGCCGACAGCGCCGAAGTGGCCGCCCAGGAAGGGCGCTGGGATGTAATCTTTATGCGCGGTGTCATGCTGTATCTAGTCGAGAATCCGCAGCACGCCCGACGCGCGCTGGCCAACCTGCTGCGCCTGGCGCGCAGGCAGATCCACGTGTGGGAGTGGCCAGAGACCTGCGCGCAGATGCGCGCGCTGTGCCCAGACCGTCGCTTCGTCTATCACCCGATTGAGCACCGCGAGTGAGCGGATGCCACGGCCTCCACGCGACCCCGGCTCCAATGGCCGCCACCGCTGGCGGCCCGGACCGCCGCGCACATGCTCATATTCCAACCTCGTGATCACCCACTGTACTTGGGACCCCCGATGACCCAGCTCTTCAAGCCCTTCGTTAGCGAGGCCGCTATCGCCGCGAGTGCCGAGGTACTGCGCTCGGGCTGGATCGGCCTTGGTCCACGCACCGCCCGATTCGAACGCGAGTTCGCCGCCTACATCGGCTGCCGGCACGCGGTGGCGGTGAACTCGGCAACCTCGGCACTGCACCTCGCAGCGGTGGTGTCGGGCATCGGTCCCGGCGATGAGGTGCTGACCACGCCGATGACCTTCCTCTCGACCAATGCGGCGATCCTGTACCAGGGCGCGGTGCCGGTGTTCGTCGACATCGAACCTGACACCCTCAACCTCGACCTCGCCCAGGCCGCCGCGCTGGTCAGCCCGCGCACCAAGGCTATAATGGTCGTGCACTACGGCGGCAACCCCCTCGATGAGGAGCGGCTCTATGCCTTCGCCACCCGGCACGGCCTGGCGGTAATCGAGGACGCGGCCCACGCCTGCGGAGCGACCTTCCGCGGTCGGCGCATCGGCGCCTTCGGCACCACCTGCTTCTCGTTCCACGCGGTCAAGAATCTGCCGCTCGGCGATGGTGGCATGGTGACCACCGATGACGACGCGCTCTGCGCGCGCCTGCAGCGCCTGCGCTGGATGGGCATCGACCGCAGCACCTTCGACCGCAACGCCGGTGCCTACCAGTGGGAATACGACGTCGACGAGCTCGGCTACAAGTACCACATGAACGACATCGCCGCTGCGATCGGCTGCGCGCACCTGCCGGAACTCGATGCGTGGAACCGGCGCCGCGCGGGCTTCGTCGCGATCTACCGCGAGGTCCTCGGCGATCTGCCGCGTGAGCGCCTCGCATTCCTTGCCACCACCCCAGGGGCCGAGTCCGCGCACCACCTCTGCGTAGTGCTAGTCGCCGACCGTGACCGCCTGAGCGGGCTCCTCAAGGAGCGCGGCATCGGCGTCGGTGTGCACTACAAGCCGAACCACCATTACCCGCCGTTCCGCCGTTTCGTGCGCGCCCCCCTGCCCGCCTGCGAAGCGGCTTATGCCCGGCAAATGAGCCTGCCGCTGCACCTCCATCTCGATGAGGCCGAGGTGCGCACCGTGGCCACCACCCTGCGCGAGCTGATCGCGTCGTGAATCCGCCCTCCCCGCGGCTGGGGCAACTGGACCAGCCGCCGCGCGTGGCAGTGGTGCTCGCGAGCGCGGCGTGGGGCGGAGCCGAGAGTCAGGCGCTGCTCGGCGCCGCAGCGCTACGTGCCGCCGGCCGTGCCGAGATCGTCGTGTTCGCCATGACCAGCGCGCCCCTGGCCGGCAGTCCGGTCGCCCTCGCCTGCGCGGCCGCCGGCTTCCCGTGCCTGCCGCTGCCGCGCTGCGAATCGCGCTGGGGATGGCGCACCTGGTTGCGCATCCGGGCCATCGGCCGGCAACTGCGCGCCTCCAAGGCAGACCTGCTGCTGCCCTTCACCATGCCCGCCAACATCGCCTGCGCCCTGGGACGCACCGCGAGCGGTGCACGCGCGGTGATCTGGAACCAGCGCGATCAGGGACTCGCGCGCTTTCCACGCTGGCTGGAGCGGGCCGCCGTACGCCGCGCGAACGGCTTCATCGCCAACAGCCCGGGTGGGGCGGCCTTCCTCGCCGACAGACTCGGCGTCCCCGTCGCGCGCATCCGCGTGGTGCCCAACGCCGTAGCACTCCAGCCGCCGCGCCAAGCGCGCGCCGCCTGGCGCAGCGGACTGGGCATCGCAGCGGATGTCCCGTTGGTGTGCATGGTGGCCAACCTGAGCCCGCACAAGGACCATCACACGCTGCTCGCGGCGTGGGCCCTGGTGGTCGCCGACTACGCGGAAGTGGTTCCTCACCTCGTCCTGGCCGGGCGGGACGATGGCGCCGGTGTGAGCCTGCACGCGCAGATCGATGCCGCTGGACTCGCCGCCTGCGTACACTTCGCCGGCCCGGTAGATGATGTGGCAGGATTGCTCGCCGCCAGCGATCTGGCGGTCTTCAGCTCGCGCTCCGAAGGCCTACCCAATGCCGTGCTGGAGTCGATGGCGGCCGGGCTCGCTGTCGTGGCCAGCGACATCCCTGGGGTGCGCAGCGCCCTCGGGGAAGGCACGCAGCCGCTCGCGCGACCTGGCGATGCCGCTGGCCTCGCCGCGCTGATCATCGCCGCGCTCCGCGATCCCCGGCTTCGCGAGAGACAGGGGGCAGCCAATCGCCAGCGCGCGCAGGAGAGGTTCTCGACCGCCGAACTGGCACGCGCCCTGACGGAAGAGATCAGCCTCGTGCTGGACTCTCCGTCGCGTTCCGAGCCGCCATGACCACCCTCGCCTTCCTCATCCCCAGCCGCGACCGCCACGGCGAGCTGGCGCGGTGGCTGCCAAGCGTGCTGCGCGCCGCGCAGCGGGTCGAAGCCGCGGTTCTGATCTGCGACCAATCCGCACGACCCTTTTCCGCCCCGCGCGGCGCGACCGTCCTGCACCGCCCGGACCTCGCCGGGTTGCCGGCCGCGCGCAACGCCCTGCTCGCGGCATGCGCAGCCGAGGTGGTGTGCTTCCTCGACGATGACGCCGCGGTCGCCGGCGACTTCGCCACCGTCCTGCTCGCTCTGGCAGCGGTCGAACCGGACACCGTGGCCTGGGGCCCAGTAGTGGAGGCCCGGCCCCTGGCCGTGCGCCGCCTGCACCGCCTCGCCCAGTTGGGGGTCTTCCACGATCCCCGCCGCCTGATCGGCCAGCGCCGCGACCAGCCGACCACGGCGCTCTTCGGTTGCTGCTTCGCCGTGCGCCGCGCCGCAGCCGTGGCGACCGGGTTCGACGCCCGGAGGGACGGCTACGCCCTGGGCGAGGATCTCGACTTCTGCCTGCGTCTGCGTGCGCACGGCGGCCTGCGCTTCGCACGCGGACTGCGCGCCATCCATCACCGCGCCGCGACCGGCCGCGCCGACCGCGACCGCCGCGGCCTCGGCAAAGGCGCCTTTCTGCGCTGGCTGGCGCGCCGCCATGGCGGCCATAACCCCTTCACCGTGCTGCACCTGCTCCTGGCGGCTGCTGCCGCCGCCAGCACTCGCGGAGAGGAACCGGCCAGCTTCCTGGGGGTGATGCGCGGCCTCTGGGCCGGACGATGAGCATGTCCCACCGGGCCCACCGGCGAAAACGCTGCGGGAAAGCCTCAAAGAGACGAACGTTTGCCCAAATCCTCCCACTTTACCCCGCGCGTCAGCCCCTCAAGCGATTTCCCGTCTTGAAAATCGCTTGCCCGGCACCTAGACTGACCATCCGCAAACTACCCCCTGAATTCGACTTCGCGCCGAAGTCGCATCCCGCTGTCCGGCACTTGTCGTACGGCGTTTCACCTTCGGGCATGGAAGCATACGGTTCCGCGGCGCGGCGGACGATCCGGATCGCCGGCACGTCGGAACCTGTTCTGGAGCGCGCATGAGCAGTCTCACGCTTGACTACACCAACTGCCTCTCGGATGCCATCGGCGCAACCCATGGCCTGACCAAGCCCGAGGTCGATACGTTGGTGGCCAAGTTCCCCAAGCACCACGAGAACATCGAGGAGCTGCGCAGCACCGGGGAGAGCAGTTTCTTCGACCTGCCCTACCAGGACATCAGCGAGCTCAAAGCCCTGCTCAAGAAGCACCAGGGCAAGTGGGACAACCTGGTGGTGGTGGCGATCGGTGGCAGCGCGTACGGCGCCAAGGCCCTGCTCACCGCGCTCGGCCACTCCGCCTTTAATCTCCTCGAGGGCAAGGCGCGCCGGGGTGCCCCGCGCGTGCACTTCGCCGCCAATCCCGATCCCCTGGCTCTGACCGAGCTGGTCGAGGTCCTCGACCTCAAGAAGACCCTCTTCCAGGTGGTCAGCAAGACCGGCACCACGGTCGAGACCAATGCCATGTTCCTGTGGTTGCAGGAGCTGCTCAAGAAGAAGGTCGGTAAGAGCGCCCTCTCCAGCCAGGTGGTGATCACCACCGATCGCGAGAAGAGCCCCCTCATCGAGATCGCCCGGCAAGAGAAGATCGACACCCTGAATGTGCCGTCGAACCTGACCGGCCGCTTCGGCGTGCTCGGCAACAGTGGCCTGTTCACTGCCGGCATGGTCGGCATCGACGTCGCCGCACTGCTTGCCGGCGCCGCCGACATGGACAAGCGCTGCCGCCACGGCGAGGCCTTCCGCAACCCGGCTTACATGCACTCGCTGGTGCACTACCTGTTGACGCGCAAGCGCCGCAAGACCATCCACGTGACGTTCAGCTTCAGCAACCGGGTGCACGGCATCGGCGAATGGTACTCGCACCTGTGCGCGGTCAGCCTCGGCAAGATGCTCAACCGCAAAGGCAAGGCCGTGCACGTCGGGCCCAGCCCGGTGTCGGCGCTCGGCACCTTCGACCAACACGGGCAGATGCAGCTCTTCGCCGAGGGCCCCTTCGACAAGGTGGTGACCTTCATCACCGTCAAGGACCACGGCGCCCAGCTTATCGCACCCGCCGCCTACCCCAAGGTCGAGACCGTCGGCTACCTCGGCAATGCCGACTTCGCCGCCATTCTCGACAACGGCTACCTGGGCGCGGAACAGCACATCACCGCCAGCGGTCGGCCGAACATGACCATCATGCTCGACAAGGTCGAGGCCGGCCCGGTCGGCGGGCTGATCTACCTGCTGCAGCTTTCGACGGTGATGAGCGCCGAGCTCTACGGCATCGATCCCTTCGACCAGCCGGGCGTCGAGCACGGCAAGCACGCCTCCTTCGCCCAATTCGGCCGCGCCGGGTTCGAGGACCACGCCAAGCGCATCAAGGATTACCGCGGCAAGCCGCGCAAGACCTGCTGAACCCATCCGGGAAGCTGCGAGCCCATGCGGCTTGGGGACTTGCGAGGCGCCACCCCTTGCACCGCCGCCCCAGATCGGCCATGATAGACGGACGCCCGCCTCGGGACCAAGGACCGCCGCAATGCCCCTCTTCGACCAGCTCAACGAGCTTCTCCACCCGGTGCGGTGGGTGATCCTGGTGGTGGCCGTGCCGCTGCTGGTGATCTATGGCCGCGTGCTGGCCGGCGCCCTGTTCGGCAGCGCCGCGCCCGGCACCAAGACCGCCTCGATCGTTGGCGGCAAGCCGGTGGTGCCGGTGCGACGCAACCCGGGCGCTGGTCCGCGGCCTGGCGGCGCGAAGACGCCCACGCCGATCCCGCCCGGCGGCAAACAGGAGGTCCTGCCCAGTTCGCTTGAGGCCGGCATCGCCGGCCACGCGCAGCGCGCCGCCGCCAAGACGGCCAAGATACCCGTCCCGCCCGCACGCGCCAGCGACAGCCAGGCGCCCACCGACATCATCCCGCCGTCGGTGCCGCGCGGCGCGACCCCACCGGCGACCGCGCGCATCGACAAGCCGGTGCCGCCCGAACCGTCCATCATCGGTTCCGGCACCAGCGACGATGCTGCCCTCGCCGACCTCTTCGGCGGCGTGGCCAAGGCCGAGGCCCCCGCCGGTCCGCAGCCGACCGAAACCGAGCTGAACCGCCGCAAGGCCACGCGCATGGAGGAACTTGGATTCCACCACAGCATCGCCAGCGACACCGTCACCGGCGCACCCGGCGCAATCGCCCCCACCGGCGACACCAGCAGGCCGGCCGAGCCGCCGCGCAGCCAGACCGCCGAGCTGACCTCGATCCTGGAGCGCATCGACAAGTTCCTCGCCGAAGACCAGCCCGCCCCCGGCGCCGAGAAGCCCACGGACAAAGTCACCGACAAGGTCGAGGCCAAGCCGCCCACCACCACCATCACCGTCAAACCGGCCGGTGAGCCGGCCGCTGCCAGCGCCCCGCCCGAGAACCCGGCGACCAAGAAGACCCAGCCGCTGTGGGCGCGCGCCGACGTGCAGGATGAGGACCTCGAGAAGAAGGATCCCCCCATGGATCCGAAGCCGCCGGAGCAGCAGCGGTTGTTCTAGGGAAATAAGTGGGCTGATGGCTGATGGCTGATGGCTGATGGCTGATGGCTGATGGCTGATCGTCAGCATCGCGATCGCGAATCACGCTTTCCTCACATTTGTAGGCTGGCGAAGAGGAGAGATGGGCGAATCGGTCGCCTGCCTAGAGCGCCTACGGCGCGGCCAGTTGGCCAGCCCAGGGCAATGCCCTACCCATTACCCACCACTGCTCTCGACGTCGCGAAATGATCGGAAATTTGCATATTTAACCGCTTTCTGAGCCTGCGGAGCAGGCGACATCGACTAGCCCAGGGCGTGAGCCCTGGGACGAGATGGAAGCAAACTCCCATCCCGTACGGTTCGCGGTTCCTGCCGATCAGCAACCCGCGATGACGTTTGGGATGCGAGCCGGCAGGAATCGCGAACCGGACGGGATTCCAGCGTGATCGCGGCATTCCTGGGCGTTTCCCTGGGCTGCTTGTCTGGTCGCGCCGTTGGCGCTCTGGGCAGACAGCGGAACTGCTCCACGATCTCATGCGAGATCACGAGATTTTAGATGAAGCGGAAGTCGCTGCCCTGGGCTCTCATGGAAGCACGCTTGCAGTGCTAGGGACGATGTCTGCGAAGAGTTAAGGAGGTGGGCAAGGCTCACGACATGATTCAACGTCGTCCGCCAGCCCCACGCGCTCATGCCCGCGCCGCTCTCAGCGCTTGCGCGCCGCGATCTTCGCCGGCGCCGCCTGCGTGCTGCGCGGGATCGGCGACGAACCCGAGTCGTCATCATCGTCGCGCACCACGGGATAGGTGGGCCCGACGTAGAGGTCCTCATCGCTGGTCGTGACGTAGCCGGAAGGTGAGTGTACCGGCCCGCGCGCAGGCGTGGGGTCGGCAGGTGCTACCAGCTCGTCCGCGACCTCGGCGGTGGCGGCCTGGGCGCCGGCGGCCGCGGTGATCGGCGCGGTGGTCTTGTGCGCAGGCCGGTTGTCGAGGCGGCGCTGATTAAGGCGGTGGATGGTGAGATTGACCTGCACCACCGTCTGTTCGGGCATCAGCTCGGCGAAGCGGCGGCGCAGCAGGCGCTGGCAGAAGCGGTTGCGCTCGGTGACGTTGGCGACCTCCCAGAGCGTGACGATGGCCTCGATCACGATCGAGCGCTTCACGCGATCTTCGAAGACGCGCACGGTGGCCTTCTTGACCTCGGACTCGCCCTCGATGGCGCGCGTCAGGGCCTCCTCGATGGCGATCAGGCTGACCGAGATCTTGCCGTTCTCCGTGGTATAGCTGATGTCGCGCGCGCGGCGGAAGACATGCCACCAGCGCAACAGCACGGCCAGCGGGCAGAGCAGGAAGACTAGCGCCAGCCCGGCCATCACCATGTTGCCGTTGGGGGTGCGCAGGAAATCGAGGATCTGCACGTTGATCATCGGCTCGGTGCAGGCCGCGAGCAGCCCGGCGCCGACCAGGAAGGCCGTGATGTAGAGCAGCGCGTTGAAGACTGCACTCATGTGGGCACTATGGTCCGCGGCCCGGAGGGCGCAACCGCGGGTGAAGGCCGGAACGTCCGGGGTCCGGCATCCGCAGTCTTGCGCACCCGGTGTGATGATGCCGACTCAGGCAGGCGAAACCCAAGAACGCCAACGACATCGGACGTCGGACCGTAAAGCTCGGACACGCCGTGGTCCCCGCGCCAAGGCTTGCGCCGCGCGCTTCCCGACCACCATGCCGCCCATGACCGACCAGCGCCACGATGCCCGCTACCAGGCGCGCGGAGTCTCCGCCGGCAAGGCCGAGGTGCACGCCGCGATAGCCCGCCAGGACGGCGGACTATTCCCCGGCGCCTTCTGCAAGATCGTCCCCGACGAGCTGACCGGCGACCCCGAGCACTGCCTGGTGATGCACGCCGACGGCGCCGGCACCAAGTCTTCGCTCGCCTACCTGGCCTGGAAATCCGGCCTGAGCGACCGCACACCCGAGCAGATCTGGGCCGGCATCGCCGAAGACAGCTTGGTGATGAACCTGGACGACTGCGCCTGCGTCGGTGCACTCGGCCCGTTCCTGATCTCCAACACCATCGGCCGCAACGCCAAACGCATCCCCGGCACGGTGGTCGCGGCGATCGTCGATGGCTACCAGAAGCTCTGCGAGCGGCTCACCGCGCTCGGCATCCCCTGCCGCATGACCGGCGGCGAGACCGCCGACGTCGGCGACCTGGTGCGCACCATCATCGTCGACAGCACCGTCACCACGCGCCTGCTGCGCGACCGCGTCATCGACGCCGGGCGCATGGCCCCCGGCGACGTCATCGTCGGCTTCAGCTCGACCGGCAAGGCCGCCTGGGAGCACGAGCCGACCACCGGCATGGGCTCCAACGGCCTGACCAGCGCCCGCCACGAGCTGCTCGGCGGCGGCTACCGCGAGCGCTTCCCGGAGACCTACGCCCCCGAGGTCGACGGCGACCTGATCTACTGCGGGCGCTACCGCCTGGGCGACACCCTGCCCGGCGACGCGCGCTTCACCGTCGGGTCGGCGCTGCTCTCGCCCACGCGCACCTACCTGCCGCTGATCAAGAACCTGCTCGAGCGCTTGCCGCGCAGCGACATCCACGGCCTGATCCACTGCTCCGGTGGCGGCCAGAGCAAGATCGTGAAATTTGGTGGTCGCAAGCGCAAGCAGGGCAACCGCTACGTGAAGGACAACCTCTTCCCGGTTCCGCCGCTGTTCGCGGCACTGAAGGACGCCACCGGCCAGTCGTGGGCCGAGATGTACTCGGTCTACAACATGGGCCACCGCCTCGAAGCGGTCGTCCCGCCCTCGTGCGTCGACGCCTGCCTGGCGGCCGCGCGCGATTCGCACATCGACGCACAGGTGGTGGGGCGGGTCGAGGGCAATGATGAAGCCGGCAACGAGGTGGTGGTGCGGACGGCGCATGGCGAGTTCAAGTATCGCTGAGGGGGCGTACCCGCGATGACCCCAGCGCCGCCAAACGCCGAGAGCGCGGCTCCTGCCGCTGGCCGCAGGCGCGGTTGGCGGTTCCTGGCGATCTTCAGCGGCGCGGTGTCACTGATGGGCACTGGGCTGTTCGTCGCGTGGTTCCTCAGCGACGCCGACGTGCAAAGCCTGCGCGCTGAACTCGCCGCAGCGGGCGTGGCCACGACTTGGCCGGAACTGCACTTGGTGGCGTCCGGACCTGAGGTAATGGAACCCTGGAACCGGCTGGCGCCGCTGCTCAAGCGTCTCAAAAGCTACGAACGGGCGCGCACCAGCATTTACTACACCGCTTACGCCCTCGCTCCGTTCGTCCCAGTGCCCGACGCAGCTCGTATCCACCATGCTGACCTCGACCAGGAGGCCCTCGCCTCCCTGCGTGACTGCATCGACCTGCTGGGGGACCGCGGCGTGGTGCTCAGGACCGCAGAGAATCGCCGGACCCTGCGTCCCGAGATCGGGGTGGGGCGCGGCGTCCTGGAGCTGCTCCAAGAGGACGCGCTGCTCGCCGACTCCGCGCGGGTTGCGGCGTGCTGCCGGCGCATGCTGCGCTTCTGCGCGGTCCAACCGCTCGATGACGGCATTGGCCAGATCCTAGCGACGACTTACGCGCAGCAGACCTTCAAGACCATCGCTGGGCGGCTGGACGACCTGAAACAGACCGAGCCGGCAATCGCGGACGACATCGCGCACCTCACGGACCAGCTCCTGGCCCAGTTGCGCCCCGCCATCGCGGCGGCAACGGTTGGCGCCTGGACCACCTGGGCAGATCGCCAGAACGGGTGGATGGGGTACCCCATCACCGAGCTCCGCTGGGTCGATCGCGCGCTCACGCCGGTGTTCGTGCGCGCCGGGCGCGCCGCTTACCTGCGCCACTTCAGTAACGCGCTGGCAATCGTCGACTCGCATGCGGCACCGCCGGCGATCCTCGCCGCCAACGAAGACCTGATCCGGGAGGAGCGGCGCTCGAAGGACCATAGGCTTTCCCCGGTCGCGCTCCTCCGCGGGATGGAGCTATTACCGCCGACGATGATCATCACCTCGACCTTCATGAGCGCCATGTACGGGCGCCTGCTGGTCGCGGAATTGCGCGGCCAACCGTGGCCGGAGGACTGGTGCGACCCGGCGCATGGCCGGCTGCGCGCCCTCGTCAGAGATGGGCGCATGGTGGGCGCCTATTCCGTTGACGTCGATGGCACCGACAACGCCGGTAAGAAGCCCAACCACTATTACCCACTTGTGGAGCCGCTGGTTCCGCCTGGAACGAAGCCATGAGCGGGGGACACGCGGTCACGCCCGTCAGCCCCGCGAAATCGCGCCGCCGTGGCGTCCTGATGCTCTGCGTCGTCGTCGTCGCCGGCATCCTCGTCACGACGATCGTCTTCTTCCTGTGGCTGCGCAGCACCAGCGACCTCGACGGCCTACGCCGCGAGCTGCAGGCGGAGCATGTCCCGACGACCTGGGAGGAGCTCGACCTCCACCTGTCGCCCCCGGCGACGCTCGCGACCTGGAAGCGGATCGGCGAGCTGTCGAAGCTGCTCAAGCCCTTCGCGATCCAGTATCCCGTCTTCGCCGGTACCACCGCGGCGCTGACGCCGTTCTCACCGGTGCCGGATGCGGCGCGCATCCAGCATGCCATGCTCGACCAGGATCGGCTTGAGGAGCTGCGCGCCTGCGTCGATGCGCTCGGCGACCAGCGCCTGGAGCTGCGCACCACGAGCGACTTCTTCACCAGCATAGATGAGATCGGCGTCGGCCGGAACGTGGTCAACCTTCTGGCCGATGACGCGCTACTCGCCGATCCCACGCGGGTCGCGGCGGACGTCCGGCGCCTGCTGCGCTTCGTCGCTATCCAGCCGTGCGGAACGATGCTCTCGCACCTGATCCGGATCTCGCTGATCGAGATCGCGTTCTCCACGGTCGCAGGGCGGCTCGAGACCCTCTCGGGCGCTCCGCAGCGCGTCGACGACCTGGTCGAGGAACTCGCCACGCTGGCGGTCGCGGAGCTGCCGGACATGGAGACCCGGGAGATGCTGAACGCGTGGACCAGCTTCGTACGCGAGCCCAATCTCAAGGACCAGATCACGATCACCGACGTCAGGTGGTTGGACGCCCTGCTGCGGCCCGCGCTGCTGCGCGCCGGCCGTGCGGGCTTCTTGCGGCGCGAGGCCGGGCTCATCCACCGCTACGCGCAACCCGTGGGTGGCGCCGGTCCTGATGCGTTGATCGCCGACCTCGAGCAGGCGGTCCGTACCAAACGCTTTTCCCTGACCGGCTTCATGGTCGCCCAGATTGGCAACTACGACGCGATGGTCTGCCAGATGTCCTACGAGTGCCGCCTGCACGGCCTGCTGCTGCTCGCCGAGCTGCGCGGGCAGGCGTGGCCGCGCGACCCCTTCGACCCCGCACATCCGCAGCTGCGCGCGCTGGTCCGCGCCGGCCGCACGGTGGGGGCATACAGCGTCGGCAGGGACGGCGTGGACCACCTCGGCAAGCGGCCAGACCACTACTTCCCGCTGCTGGAGCGGTTCGATCCGCTCAAGCCACCACCTCCGTGATCTCTCCTCCCTGTCACATTGCGCGCCTGCTCTTCCGCTCTCCCCCTCCCCCTTCCCACTCCCCCCGCCCGCCACCTCCGCTACCCTCCCCCCATGCCCAAGCCCGTCGCCCTGATCCTCTGCGTCGGCCTCACCCAGGCCCACCTCGGCAGCGACACGCCCAATCTCACGGCTTTGGCCAGCCGCGGCTTCGCGACGCCGATGACCGGGGTGGTGCCAGCGGTGACGACCACGGCGCAGACCTCGCTCCTGACCGGAAAACTGCCGCAGGAGCACGGCATCGTCGCCAACGGTTGGTACTTCCGCGAGCTGGGCGAGATCTGGTTCTGGCGGCAGAGCCAGCGGCTGGTGCAGGCGCCGAGTATCTGGGAGCTGGCGCGGCGCAGCCGGCCGGACCTGCGCGTGCTCAAGCACTTCTGGTGGTACGCGATGAACACCGACGCCAGCGGTACGGTGACGCCGCGGCCAGTCTACCACCACGATGGGCGCAAGAGCCCGGATTTCTACGCCTGGCCGCCAGAGCTGAAGAACGCGCTGGCCGCGCGCCACGGCGCCTTTCCGCTGTTCAACTTTTGGGGACCGACCGCCGATGTGAAATCGACGCGCTGGATCGCCGAGAGCTTCGCCACCGCCTGGGACCAGGTGCGGCCGGACCTCGGCCTGTGCTACCTGCCGCACCTCGACTACGACCTGCAGCGCTTCGGCCCGACCGGCGACCACCTCGCGCGCACCCTGCGCGAGCTGGATGCGGAAGTGGGCAAGGTCATCGCCGCGGCCGAGGCGCGCGGCGCGGTGGTGGTGGTGGTCAGCGAGTACGGCATCGAGAAGGCCGACCACGCAGTGCCGATCAACCGCGTGCTGCGCGCCGCCGGGCTGCTGGCGGTGGTCGGCAACGCCGCCGGCGAGCTGCTCGACCCGGGGCCGAGCGCGGCCTTCGCGGTCTGCGACCACCAGCTCGCCCACGTCTACTGCCGCGACGCCGCGGCGGTCGACCGCGCAGCGAGCCTGGTGCGCGGCCTGCCCGGGGTCGAACGCGTGCTGGTCGGTTCCGAACGCGCCCAACTCGGCCTCGACCATCCGCGCTCCGGCGAGGTCGTGGCGCTGGCCGCGCCCGGTGCGTGGTTCGCGTACGACTACTGGCTTGAGGACGCCAACCGCCCGGACTTCGCGCGCGCGGTCGAGATCCATAAAAAGCCCGGCTACGACCCACGCGAGCTGGTCTTCGACCCGCATGGCGGCAAATTCCGCGCTGCCCGCGCGCTGGCGAAGAAGATGCTGGGCCTGCGCTATGTGATGGATCCCATCTCGCTGGACACCAGCCTGGTCAAGGGCACCCACGGCCGACCCGCCGCGCGACCCGAGGATGGCCCGCTGCTGATCACCTCCGAGAAGGACTGGGCGCGGCCGGCCTGGAGCATGCTCGACCTGGCGCCGCGGCTGGTGGCGCACCTCACGGGGGCCTGAAGTCGGACTGCGCGCGGATGCCGGACGTGCGTTCCGTGCATCCGTGGGCCGTGGCCTGCGTTAAGGATTTTAGAGCGGGCCAGTGGCCCGTGGTCCCAGGGAGGAGGGCATGCCGCATCCGGCGGTGCCGCGTTTGGATGCCTGAACCGACTGTTGCCGGCGAGCCTGGGGCGGACAGGCTGAGCGTATGAACCTACGCCTGACCCTGCTGCTGCTCGCCGTCGCCGCCGCGCCTGCTTTCGCGGTCGAGACGCTCAAGACCAGGAACGGCCGCACCCTGGACTACGAGACGCTGATCTGCGACCCCAGCACGCCCAAGACCGCGGTGACGCTGAAGAATGGCTCGACCATCACCGCGCTGAAGCTGTCGGAGATCGACTTGGCGGCACTGCCCGAGGCCGACCGCACGCGCATCGCGGCCTACACCAAGGAGCAGAAGTCGAAAGCCGTGATCCTGCTCGAGGACGAGTGGGTCAATCGCGACGAGTACCTGCTGAAATCCGATAAGCGTTTCGCCTATGACAAAAAACTGCACCGCGTCGGGACCAGCCTGCTCGAATTGGTCAACGATGAGAAAGTGCGCGTGACCATCGGCCTGCGCATCACGATCAAGGCCGACACTTTCGGCACCGAATTCAGCGTCGAATCGGGCAAGAAGAAATCCATCCAGGTTCCGGACGGCACCTACCTGGCTTACGTGGTGCGCGAAACCGAAAACGATACCGAGCTGTCGGTGACCGAGCACCACCCCGGGGCGCTCAAGAACCTGCACCTGACCCTGACCGTCGGCGGCGACTCGAAAGACGCCGTCAAGGGCAAGGACGCGGGCACCATCGCGATCCCACAGGAGATGCGGAGGGAGTGACGTGCAGAGTCCGGCAGTCCGGGGTCCGGAAGTCCGGAAGTCTCGGCGCACGGAGGGCATTCCGGGCTCGACGAACGTCCGGCCCAGGGATTGGCAGACCGCCTTGATCCACTGGCCTTCCGACTTCCGGACTTCCGGACCCCGGACTGCCTGACCATCCGATTACAGCATCGCCACTTCCGCGCACTGCACCGCGTTCAGCGCCGCGCCCTTGAGCAGCTGGTCGCCGACCACCCACACGTCGAGGGTGTTGGGCTGGCTGTGGTCCTTGCGGATGCGGCCGACGAAGACGTTGTCCTGGCCGGCGACGTCGGTGGGCATCGCCCAGCGGTTCTTGGCGCGGTCTTCGAGCACGGTCACGCCCGGGGCCTTGCGCAGCAGCTCGTAGGCCTTCTCGACGCTGAGTTCGCGCACGAATTCGATGTTGAGCGCCTCGGCGTGGGTGCGTAGGACGGGCACGCGCACGCAGGTGCCGGTGATGCGCACGCTGGGATCGTGGAGGATCTTCACCGACTCCTTGGCCAGTTTCATCTCCTCCTCGCAGTAGCCGTTGTCCATCATCGCCGAATTGTGCGGGAATAGGTTGAAGGCGTAGGGATGCGGCAGGACCTGCGGCGTGAAGGGCTTGCCGTCAAGGTAGGCGCGGGTGCTGTCCTTCAGCTCCTCCATCGCGGCGTGCCCGGCGCCCGAGGCGGCCTGGTAGGTGGCGGCGACGACGCGGCGGATCGGCATCGCCTGATGCAGCGGATTGAGCGCGAGCAAGGCGATGATGGTCGTGCAATTGGGGTTGGCGATCACGCCCTTGTGACGCTTGGCGTCCTGCGGGTTGACCTCGGGCACGACCAGGGGCACGCCCTCTTCCATGCGGAAGGCAGAGGAGTTGTCGACCATCAGGCAGCCGGCCTTGACGCACGACTCGCGGTATTCGCGCGAGATCTTGGCGCCGGCGCTGAACAGGGCGAGGTGGCAGCCCGCGAAGCTGTCGTGGGTGAGTTCGGTGACGGTGTACGGCTTGCCCTTGAAGTCGAGGGTGGTGCCAGCACTGCGCTTGGAGGCGAGCAGGACCAGTTCATCGACGGGGAAGTTGCGGCGCTCGAGCACTTTCATGAACTCGACGCCGACAGCACCGGTGGCGCCGACGATGGCGACCTTGAAACCCATGGCGATCTCCTGGGCCACGGACGTTCTGGCCGCGGCGGAGGGCGCGAGTGTGGGGGGTGAGCAGGGGAGACAAGAGGGAAGAAGGTGAGTCACGAGGGCGGCAGGGAAGCAGGGCCGGGGTGAGGCGAGGTGCGCGCGGCGAGGCTCACTGACATCGTCCGCATTGGTCGCGGTTTCTGCATGCCTCCCCTGCTGCCCGCTTGCCTTCCGCTTCCCCCCTCTTGTCCTGCCTTTATCAACCTGGAGTTCCGATGTCCGACCGCATCAAGCGCCTGTCCAATTCCGACCGCGAGGACCTCGGCGACCTGCGCATCAAGCTCGAGACCGCCGCGCACAACATCCAGGTGATGGTCAAGAACCAGGATATCGACGAGATCCGCGTGGCCGTTGGCAACGCCGTCGAGATGACCTCACAGGCCCTGGCCGCGCTCCAACGCGTGCGCGATCACCTGGGCTGACGACGCTCAGGGTTTGGCCGGAGCGGCGGCGGCCGGCTTCGCGCCTGCAGCCGGAGCCCCACCCTGCTTGCCGAGGGCCGCCTGGGCCGCTTCGAGCTCCTTGACCGCACGCACGCGCCGGGCGGCGAGGTCGGTCTTCTTACGCTCAAGGTTCTTCTTCTCCTCATTCAAGGTGGTCACCGCGCCCTGCTGGCGCGTCACCTCGCTCTCGGCCCCGCCGGCATCCGCGCGCGCTTGGTTGTAGGCCTTGCGCGCGTCCTCGACCGCCTGGAAGAGCGGCTGGAGGTTCACGGTGTTGGCGTTGGCGGGCGTGCCGGGGCCGCCTGGGCGTTGGGTGCTCCCCTGATTCTGCTGTTGGGCCTGGGTTAGGTTGCGCTGCGCGCCGTCGTAGGTCGCCTTGGCCTGGGTCACGCGCTGCGCCTGGCCCTGGGCGGCGGCGAGGGCCGTGTTGGCCTTGGCCAGCTCAGCGTCGATCAGCGCCGGGCGCTTCTGCAGATCGGCGAGCTGCTTGTCGAGGGTCACGATGTACGCGGCCTTGCCGTCGAGGTCCTTCTGGGCGTTGTCGTGGGCCGCACCCTCCTTGGCCTTCTCCTTGAGCGCCTCGGCCTCGGCGGTGGTCAGGATCTGGCCCTGATAGCGCACTTTTCCCTGGGCCGCGAGCCACTCACTCTCCTTGACCCATTTACCTTCGACCTGGATCCAGCCGAGGTCCTTGAGCAGGGCCAGGGCCACCGGCTGGTCGGCGGTCTGAGCGAGGGCCTCCTGCGCCTGCGCCGCGGCGCGGTCGGGCATCGCCTGGTCGCGGCACCAGGCGGCGAGAGCGGCATGGTCGTCCGCGCTCTTGGCCGCGGCTGCGCGCTTGGTGAAGTCGACCTCGGGATCGGCAAGCGTGACGATCGACAGGATGGCCTCGCGCTTGTAGCCCATGGTCACGCTCATCGTGCCGGTCTTGGTCGCGATGGCGGATTTGACCCGCACCTCTTTGTCGTCCTGGCCGATCATCTCGCCCTTGACCACCTGGCCCGAGGCGAGGTGCAGCTCGACCTGCTGGGCGGCGGCAAGCCGCGCAGCGCCACCCAGCACCAGGGCAGCGGCGAGAAGGAGGGAGCGGTTGATGGGGGAGCTGGCCATAAGACCTCCTGTGTGTGCAACCGGCTACGGTCGCAACGGGGAGGCCTTGTTCCATGGAATCAGCGTCCAGGCATGGACGGTACGGGGTACAGCGTGGCTTGCGCAGCGACCACCGGGTATCGCGGCGTGCACTCCGGCTGCCGGCTTCAGCGGTTCGCTACCCGCCCATCGCCCTGCTCCGCCGACAGCGTCGCGAACGGCTGGCTGGTCTCCGCCCCCGACGGACCGATGAACGGATTGTTCTGCTCGCGGCGGCCCTTGTCGCCGCACCCGCTTACCAAGAGCAGCGCGGCCAAGGCGCATGCGCCGGCCAGGGTGGCGGCCGCACCTGCACGGCGTGCGCTCGGATGGGGTAATGTCATGGGCGGCACTCCGGCGGGTCCCGAGCACGCTATGGGTGTGGCGCGGGCTTCAACCCTCACCGCAGGCGGCTGGGCCGGGCTGTGGCACGGACGCGGCCCCCCCGGGCTTAGCCGCATGGGCCAGGGCCGACGGCTTGCGGCTTGCTTACCCCCCGCCGCAGGCGCACCCTGACCGTCATGCTCACCGGTCTCCGCGCCTCCGACGCGCCCATCCTGCAGCGCCTGTGCGGCGCCGACATGCGCCTCTTCCTGCGCCTGGGCGCGCTGCTGCAGGCCCACCTCGCAGTCACCGAGCCGGCGCTTGCCGCACTGCAGGCGACCCCGGGCGGCAAGGCCCTGATCGCCGACCGCCGCCTGCAGGACGCCACCGCAGCCAGCTTCCCCGCGCTGCTCGCCGAGCACGCCGGTGACAGCGGCCTGGCGCTGCTCGACGAGGCCGGCGGTGCCGAGCCCGGCTGGCGCGTGCTCGCCATCGCCGACGAGGTCGGCAACCCCCTGCTCGCCGCCATGGCCGGGCCGGCCGTCGCGCGCGGCAACGGTGAAGTGATCGAGGCCGAGGTCATCCACGCCGAGGCCATGCCCGCGCTCAGCGAACTCGCCGCCACCCTCGCTCCGGCGCTGCGCGGTCCCATCGAAGGGCTGCTGCAGGCGCGCGCCGACGACCAGCGCGCGGCGGCGCTTGAGCAGCTGCGCTATGCCACGCCGCCGCTGCACCTGGTGGGCGAGATCATGCCCATGCTGCTCGCCGATGGTGCCGAGCTGGTGCGCGAGCGCGCCATCAGCCTGCTGGTCGCCGCCGGCGCGCACATCGCGGTGGTCGACCTGATCCGCGCGCTGCAGCGCAAGGACGAGGCTGCGCTGACGCGCCTGGGCGAAGTACTCTCGACCCTGCCCGACCAGCAGCGCGACCTGGCGATCGCGGCGCTGGTCGCGCACGTCGCGCGCGGCCACGCCACCCCCGCCCTGGTCGGCCTGTGCCAGCGCCTGGCCGAGCACCTGGTGCGCTTCCGCGGGCTCGACCGGCTGCTTGAGCTGCTGCTGCCGACGCGCATCAGCCTGATCAGCCTGGTGCGCGCCCTGCAGGAACACGACGCGGAGCGCGTCGAAGGCACGTTGCGCCGCCACCTCGGCGAGGGCGCGGAGGCCGACGCCAACCTCATCGTGCTGCTGGCCGCGCCCGGCCGCGGTGCCGACGCCGCGCTGATCGAGCGCGGCGTCGACCTGCTGATCTCGGCGGGTGACGCGCCGGTCGAGCGCATGGCCCTGGCCGGCGCGCTGCGCCGCATCGACGCCGCGCCCGGCGCTGAACATGGCACCCTCGCCGCACGCCTGGTGGCACGCTCCGCCGCCATCCCCGCGGCGCGCGACACCAGCGTGATCTGGCTGCTCGCAGAGTTGTGCCGCGACGGGCTGATCAACGCCGCCGACGGCGAACGCCTGGCCGAGGCGCTGCGCCATTGGCTGCGCGACGCGCCCGGACCGATTCTGGTCGCACTGCTCGAACAGCAGCTGCCCGCGCACCTGCCGGCCAGCGCCGCCGCGCGCGGCGCCCTGGTCGAACCGCTGGTCGAGATCATCGCGCGCTTCCGCGATGAACGCTCCCTCGATCTGGTCGGGGTGTCGCTGTCCGGCATCGGCGCGGCTGGCGTGCCGGCGCTGTGGCAGCTGCTCGAGGAGCACCCGCACGAGCCGGTGCGCCTGCTCACCGCCGGCCTGCTGCCCACGCTGGTCGCGGCGGACGATGCCGCGGCGCTCGCCGCGGCGGTCAAGCGCCTGCTCGGTGGCCTGGCGCGCGTCGAGCAGGGTCGCGAGCGCGGCGCGCTGGTCACCGCCGCGGCGCGCCTGGCCGGCAACCCCATCGCCGCACCGGCGCACAGCGCCGTCGTGTTCGCCGCGACCCAGGGTCTGGGCGAGTGGGGGACCGAGGCGCTCGGTTTCCTTGCGGCCGGCCCGCATCTGACGTCAGAGCAGCGCGGCGAGATCCTCGAACAGCTGCTGCGCGAGCTTGGCGAGGAGCTGCCAGACATGCCGCTCGACGCCCAGATCGACGCCGCGACGCAGGAGCAGACCTTCATCCTCGACCAGCGCCTGGGCGCGCACACCGAAAACATCCCGCGCGTGCTCGACGCCCTGCAGCGCATCGGGCGCTCACCGCACCTCGACGCGTCCGGTCTCAAGCGGCTGGTCGAGCGCATGTGCGTGCAGTGGGCGGCGGTCTCGACGTGGCGCACGATCTGGGGCCCGGGCAACGTCCAAGAGCTCGGCCGCGCGCTGGGTCTGCTCGCCGGCCGCGCGGACTTCCCGGGGCCCCTGCGCATCCGCATCTGCGAGGCGCTGCTGCCGCGGCTCAGCCAGCTGGTGGTCGCGCGCAGCCTGGCGCGCGCCTTCGCCACCGGCGACGGCCCCTACCTCAGCGAGCTCGCCGGCAAGGCCGCGGCCAAGCTGGTGCAACTCGCCGCCGACAAGTACTACGCCGACGACGAGTGGCCGGAGCTCGCCGAGACGCTGATCGACTTCCTGGTCGTGCCGCACCTCGGCGCGAACGGCGCGCCGCTGCGCCGGCGCCTCGCCAACCTGGTCGGCGCGTACCGCGCAAGCTGCACCAGCCGCGCGCGCGCCAAGCTGTGCGCCATCCTGCCCGACCTCGAACCGGATCTGCGCGCGCGCCTCGACTGGGCCTGATTCCGGCAATGCGCACGCTCCGCCGCCTGCGCCTGGGCGCCCGCCGCCTGCACCGCCTGCGGCCGGCCCTGCGAGCCGGGCTGCGCACGCTGCTCGCCGGCCACCTGACGCCGCGTCAGGCGGCGTGGGCGAGCGCGGTCGGCGCGGCGGTCGGGGTGGCGCCGCTGCCCGGCCTGCAGTTCGTCACCGCCGCCGGCCTGGCCTGGGCGCTGCGCCTGAACGTGCCCCTGGTGCTGCTGTGGAGCAATCTCAGCTTCGGACCGTTGCTGCTGATGTGGGGCGCGCTCAGCGCCGCCCTGGGCGTGTGGCTGCGCAGCGGCGCCAGCCCGCTGGCGACCTACCGCGCGCTGCTCGCCCACCATGCCGGCGAGGGTTGGCGCGCCGCTGGCGCCCTAGCCAGGGAGGTGCTCGGCGACTGGCTGGTCGGCAGCCTGGTGGTGATGCCGTGCGTGGCAGTGGCTGCGGGTGCATGCGGCCATGTGGTCGCCGCGCAACTGATCCGCCGACGCGCGCGCATCACCGCGGCGGTGGTGGCAGCTGCGACGCAGGCGGCGACCGTGCGGGTCGCGGCTGCGGAACCCACAGATGATGCCGCGGGAAACGCCGGGGCCGTCACCCTGCCAGTGGTCCGGGACCCGGCCTGAGCATGCGCCCGCAGCCGTGGATTGATGGGTCCCTGCTGGTGGCCGCCGCCGCGCTGGCCGCCGCGCCTGGAATGGTGCCGTTTGCGCCCTACGCGCCGCTCGGCGCGATCGCCCTGCTGCACGTCTGGGGCGCGGCGGTGCCGCGCTCGAGCTACTTCCTGCGCGTGCATTGGCGCCTGCCGCCGGGCTGCCCCGGCCTGGCGCTGACCTTCGACGACGGCCCGCACCCGGAGATCACGCCGCGCCTGCTCGACCTGCTCGCGGCCGCCCACCAGCAGGCGACCTTCTTCGTCATCGGCGAGCACGTGCGCGCCCATGGCGCCCTGCTGCGCCGCATGCTCGCCGAAGGCCACGCGCTGGGCATTCACTCCGATCGCCACGACCGCTTCCTCGCCGCGCGCGGCACCGCCACCGTGCGCCGCGACCTCGAGCACTGCGCCGCGGCGATCGCCGACGCCACCGGCGCTGCGCCGCCGCGGCTGTTCCGCCCGCCCATCGGCATCAAGAGTCCAAGCGTCGCACGCGCCGCGGCTGAGCTTGGCCTGAGCACCATCACGTGGTCGTGCCGCGGCCTCGACGGCGTCGCGCGCGCCGATCCCGCGCGCGTGCTGGCGCGATTGGCGCGCGGCATCGCGCCGCGCGCCATCCTCACCCTGCATGATGGGCACGAACCGGGCCATCCTTGTGATCGCAGCGCCTGCCTGGTGGTGACCGAGGCCCTGCTGCCGCGGTTGCGCGCAGCGGGGTGCGCGAGCCGGGCGCTGGTGGTCGCCAGGGATGAAATCAGCCTGGCAGAAGACGCAACCCGGAGGGCGTGATGGCCAAATGCCAGGCCCGTGACGCGATGACGCGCCACGGGCCTGACGTCGCAGATCCGCAGCGTCTCACTTCGCCGCGGCGGCCACCGTCTCGAAGTACGCGAAGATCGACGCCAGGTCCTCGGGCTGCAGGTTGTTGGCCAGGCCCTCGGGCATCATCGACTTCTGCTCCTCGCCGCGCTTGACGATGTCGGCTGTGTTCAGCTCCATGACCTGGCCGACGATGTTGCGCAGTTCGATGGTCTCGGCGCCCTCGTGGGTGACGAAGCCGATCTGGTGGGTGCCGTCCTTCATGTCGAACCAGCGCGTGGTGAAGCCCTGTGAGATCACCGCGCTAGGGCGCAGCACCGACTCGGTGAGCTGCGCGCGGCTGTACTGCTTGGTGATCTCGCCCAGGTACGGCCCCTTCTGCGGCACGTCCTTGGCGACGGTGTGGCAGGCGATGCAGCCCTGCATGGCGAACAGCTGCTGACCCTTCTTCGGGTCACCCTTGGCCTTGCCCACCGCCACCATCACGTCCTCGTAGGACAGCGTGCCGATGGCGCCGCCGCCGGCCTGCTTGGCGGCCGCGGCCTTGGCCTTGGCGAGGATGTCGGCGTCGGCCTGGTTATCAGGCTTCTTCGCGCCACCGGCCAGGACGATGCCCTCGATCTTGAGCTTGAGGAATTCGACCTGCGCGGTGATGTGCTCGGCAACCTCGCCACCCTCGGCGATGCCGGCCTTGAGCGCCGCCTCGATCTCGCCCGAACCGGCCCACGTGGCGCGCTGATAGTAGGGGCCGGTGTGTTCGGGACGCGTGGTCCACCAGGCTTTGCGGTCCCACTCGCCCTCGGTGTAGTAGAGCCGGGCGAGGTCGGTGTAGAGCTTCTTCTTGAGGTCCGCGGGCGCATTGGCGAGTTTGCCGATCAGGCCCTTCACCACGCGCTCGTCGTGCATCCAGCGCAGCGCCCACAACGCGCCATCGACCAGGTCGCCGGGCGCGCCACTGCTGACCGCCTCCAGCGTGGCGTCGACCGCGTTCAGTCCGACCAGGGCGCGCACCGCCAGGTGCGGGATGATGAGCTGGGCATCCTTCCATTCCGGCTTCACCGCGAGCAGCGGCACGATCGCCTTGCCGGCCTCGGGCTTGCCGAGGCGCAGCAGACCGATCAGGGCCTGCACGCGGACGCGCGGATTGTCGCTCTTGAGGCCCTGGGTGAAGGGCTCGAGCGGGACGTTGGCGAGCTGGGTCTTGCGGTCGGCGAGGGCGCGCAGCGCCCACTCCTGGATGGTCGCGTCCTTGGTCAGCGCGACGAGGTCGGCATTGGCGTCGGCGCCAAACAGCGACTTGAACGTGAACAGTGCGGCGATGCGCGCATGGAGCGGCTGGGCCTGGCCCTTGGCGATATCGAGCAGGCCAGCCTTCCACGGCGCCTTGGGCCCGCGGCGCAGCATCTCGTCCTGGGCCTGCTGGCGGCACACCGCGCTGCGCGCAGCGATCAGCGGCACCAGGGCGGCGTCGCTGGCCTTCTTCAGGTCGGGGAACTTCGCGGCCGGCTCGCCGCCCTCGCTCGGGCGCAGTTCGATGATCGCGCCCACGCTCGGGCCGTTGTAGGTGAAGACGGCGCCCTTCCACGACGACACGAACAGGTGCGAATTGCCGTCGGCGTCCATGTCGGTGACGTTCTGGACCTTCGCCCAGTCCTCGCGGCTGTCGAGCGCCCAGCCCGCGCCATCGGCCTTCAGCGGCATGCGGTAGACGTTGCCGGTGCCCCAGTCGCAGGTGAACTCCGCCTCGCCGTCGCCGTTCGGCAGACCGGGCTCGTGCAGGAAGATGCTGCCGACCGCCGAACCGCCACCGAAATCGTGGAGGGGCGGCAGCAGCTCGTTGCCGAAGCGCGCGTACAGCGACGGGTAGCCCATGTCGGCGCCGCCCAGGAAGTAGCTGAAGCGGCTGTTCCAGCCATCGCCGTCGTTGGTGTTGTCGTAGATGAAGCCGTTCAGGTAGGGATCGACCGACACATCCATGATGTTGCGCGTGTGGTGCGCGTAGACCTCAAGCTCGCTGCCGTCCGGGCGCAGGCGCACCACGCCGCCGCCGCGCATGGTCATGTGCTTGCCGTCGGTGCCGACGCCGTCGGGGATGCCGAAGTCGCCGATCGCGCAGTAGATCCAGCCATCGATCGCCTGGCGGATGCCGTTGGAGGTATGGTCGGCCGGGTGCATGTCGAAGCCGTAACCGATGCCGGTGATGATGTCCTTCACCTGGTCGGCCTTGCCGTCGCCGTCGGTGTCGCGGTAGGCGGTGAGGGTCGGCGGGTGCAGGCAGTACAGCGTGTCGCCGTCGAAGGAGATGCCGCGCGGCGAGTCGACGTCGGGTACGAAGGTGTCGAATTTATCCGCTACGCCGTCGCCATCGGTGTCGGTGGCGCGCACGATGCTGCCGCGGTGCTTCTCGCGGTCGAGCGAGCCATTCTTGTCGACCGAGATGTACAGTTCGCCCTTGCCGCTGGCCGCGATGCACACCGGATATGAGACCTCAGGTGGGTGCGCGAACATGGTCGCGGTGTAGCCCTTGGGGATGCGTCCCATGAAGTTGCGTACGCCGACCTCGTGCACCGCGAAGTCGAGCGCCTTGAGCTCGCCGAGCGGGATCGCCACCGGCTTCTCGCCGGCGAAGGCGATCTTCGCATCCACCCAGTCCGCGTGGTCCTTGCCATTGCTGTCGCCGCCGTCGCTGACGTGCAGGCGCAAAAGCTTCACGCCCGTGAGCTTGACGTTGGCCTTGACCGCCTCGTCGCGCCCGTGCAGCACGCCGCTGCGCCACAGGATCTTGTCGTCGCCGATGACGAAGAACTCGACCGAGCCGTCGCCGGTGGTCTCGTCGTCGACGCCGACCTTGGCGGTGAAGGATTCGCCGCCGCCTTTGAGGTCGATCAGCAGATCGCTGTCCGCGTGCGTCCCGAAGCCGTTTGCGAACTTCGTCCCGCCAATGGCGAGGCCGTTGCCCTCCACCGTCTTGTCGACCGCCGGCGTGCGCCAGCCCTGCTTGGCGAGGCTGAGATCAAGGGTCGACAGCACCACGCTATCGGCGGCGTGGACTTGAACGGTGGCGAGGGCGAGGGCCGTCAGGCCGAGGAGGCGTTTCATCGAGGGCTCCGGAGGTGTGGTGTATACGTCGCGCGATACGAATGCGTTGCACGGCATAAGCGATGGACTGGCAGTATACTCCAAAGATCATCCGCAGGGTCGGGAAGCCTGAAACGCCGGCGCTTCTCGCGCTGTATGTACGGAAGGGAGCGCATGGCCTTTGTCGATCTGCAGCCGATCATCGACGAGGCGGTGCTCCAGGTACGACGCGGCGACCGCGAGGCCTACCGCGCCATCGTCGAAGCCTGTGAAAGCCGCCTGCGCGTGCTGGTCGCGCCGGTGCTGCCCGATCCCGCGACCGTCGAGGACGTCGTCCAGCAGACCTTCGTCACCGCCTACCGCAAACTCGACCAGTACCACACCGGCACCGGCTTCATGGCGTGGATCGCCACCATCGCCCGCTATGAGGCGCTGAACGAACGCCGCCGCTGGATCACCGAGCGCTCCTTCCGCCGGCGTTATGGTGACGAGGTGCGCATTGAGCAGTTCCTCGAAGATGACCTGGTCGAGGCCAGCGCCGATTGGGACGAGGGCATGGTCGAGCGTCTGCACCAGTGCATCGGTGGCCTGCAGGAGCGCACCGCCGCGGTGGTGAAGGCGCACTACTTCCAGCTTCAGGACAACCACGACATCGCCGCCGCCCACGGCCACGATGCCGCGTGGGTGCGCCTGGTGCTGCACCGCGCGCGCCTCGCCATCGCCTCGTGCCTGAAGGCGCAGCGGGGCGCGCATGCCTGATGATGTGGACCGCGAACGCCGCCTCGCCGACCACGCCGCCGGTGGCACCGCAGCCGGACTCGCCGACGAGCTGGCCGCGGATGCCGCGCTCGGCGCGGTGCTTGCAACCAGCATCGCTCTCGACCGCGCGCTGCGCACCGTTGCGCGGGGCCGGATCGACATCGACGCGGTGATGCGCGCCTTGCCCGCGCTCGCGGCGCGGACCGACCGCGCCATGCTGGTCGAGTCTGGGGCTCCGACCACGAGCGCCGAACGGCGTCTGGCTGACCGCGTCGCCGGCGTGCGCAGTGCCGCGTCTCAGGACGATCTCACCGCCACTCTCGAGATCGATGGTGGTCTGCGTCGCACCCTCGCCATCAGCACCGCGACTGACCGCGTGCTGCGCGCCGCCGCGCATGGCTGCATCGAAATCGACACGGTGATGCGCGCCCTGCCGGCGGCCCCGGCCGCCGGCCACGAGCGCCCCCTGACGATGTCGGGACGCGTGCTGCGTGCGCTCGGCACCCAGCCGGGGCGCGGGCGGCGCCGGGGCCAGGCGCGCCCGCGGGCGGCCCTGCCGGGCCTGCGCGTGCTGCCCGCAGCCGCGGCTGCAGCCCTGCTGGTGATCGGCGTGGTAGCGTTGTTGCACGCGCGCCCACAGCCCGCACCGGCCGTGCTGGTCGGCAGCCGCAGCGCGGTGTGGGCGCCGGCCCACCTGGGCGACGGCATCTTCGAACTGCGCTCCGGGCTCGCCGAGATCAGTTTCCGCAGCGGCGCACGCATCATCCTGGAAGGGCCGGCGACCCTTGAGGCGCTGACCCCGATGCGTGCCCGCCTGCACAGCGGCCGCTTGGTTGCCCACGTGCCCGAGGGCGCGCACGGCTTCAAACTTGAGACCGCCACTGCCGAAGTCGTCGATCTCGGCACCGAGTTCGGCATCGCCGTCACCGACGCCAACCATGCCGAGGTGCAGGTCTTCGCGGGCCGCGTGGTAACCGGCCTGAGTCCGGCGGCCGGCGGCCTCGAGGCCGCGCGGCTGACCCTGGTCGCAGGCCGCGCGGCGCGCCTTGACGCCACCACCGCCTCGGTGGTGCGCGTCCCCGCCGTGCTCGCGCGCTTCGTGCGCGAGATGGACACCGACCGTCTCGACCTCGACCTCAGCGACATCATCGCCGGAGGCGACGGGCGCGGCAACGGCAGCGCGGACGGCATCGATCCACGCGACGGGCGCATCGTCAGCGCACCGGCGCTGGGCACCACCGTCGGCGACAACCGCTACCACCGCACCGCCAGCCCGTTCGTCGACGGGGTCTTCATCCCCGACGGTTACCATGGACCGACGGTGATCAGCTCTGGCGGCCACTGGCTGCAGTTCCCGGTGACCAGCGGCAGCGGCTACGACCTGATCCGTAACGGCGGTACGCTCGAGCACGCCGAATTCGGCGGCTCGCCCGAGAATCCGCGCATCCCGCCGGTGTTCGGCAGCTGTGACTTTGGCGAGTTCGGCCACACCGCGCTCGGCATGCATGCCAACGCCGGCTTCACCGTGGACCTCGCGGCGCTCAGCCGCTTCCACCACGGCCTGAAGGCGACGCGCCTGACCGGCATGGTGGCGAACATCGGGCGCAAGAAGAGCAACACCGGCGACGCCGATTTCTGGGTGATCCTCGATGGCCGCATCCTGCTCCACCAGGACCACATGTACCCCAGTGACCGGCCCCTCAACCTCGATCTATGGATCCCGGACGACAGCCGCTTCCTGACCCTGGTGTCGACCGACGCGGGCGACGGCGTCACCCTCGATTGGCTCAGCCTGGGCGACGCGCGGCTGCGCATGGCGGCGGTGCCAGAGGGTCCTTGAGACTCAATCGACAGGTCATGCACACGACTTCGGCGACGGTGATACTCGCATCGACGATGAGGCCACCAGGCTGCTGACGCCACCGCGCGGTGATACGCGCCTCGTCACCGGGTCGCACCGCGGACGTAAACTTTGCGCGCATAACCTCGCCCAGGGTCCAGTTCCCACCGCTGCCGCGTCGCACGGCGGCGAGCGTCCCCGCGAGGAGGTGGACGCCGGGCACCAGTGGATGTCCGGGGAAGTGGCCGGCGAACAGCGGCAAGTCGACCGGGAAGCGTAGGAGCGCAGAGATCACCTCCGGCGACTGAGCCTGCCACGATTCCAGGGCGGACACCGCCTGCCGTTGTGGAGCGAAATCCACGGTCGGCGATCCATGGTGGTCAGGCTCCGCAGATGTGGCGGGAGGTGCTGCCGCATACCCGTCGCCGGCCGACGCGCCTGCTGGTCCCGCGATCTCGACCCCCTCGGCGACCGCGAGCGTGCCGCGCATCACCTCAGCTGCGGCGGCATCGCGGATGGTGACATGAGCCTCACGCAACGTCCCGAGCGCCATCCCCCAGGTAAGGTCGATCTCAAGCTGTTCGTCGCGGGTCGCGGTTCGGCCCACAGTGCAGGCGCGGACCGCGACCAGCGCCCCTGGGCGCGGCGCAGCGCCCGTCGCATGGCCGGCGGCGCCGGCGAGGACCGCGGCGGCCTGCGCTGCGCCCTCGAGCAGGGCCAGCGGATCGTCGGCGAACCCGCGCAGCAGCCGCACGCGGCCGCCGGCAGCCGCGCATTCCAGCACCGCCGCAATGAGCAGGGCGGGAGAGCGGTGACGGGTGAGCGCGGCGGGCGCGGGGAAGGGCGTCATGCCGCTCAGAAGGGGCCGCCGGGCGGCGCCACCACCACGCGGTCGATGCTCGCCGAGGCCGGCGCTTCAAGCATGAAGCGCACCGCGGCGGCGACGTCGGCGGCGCGGCACATGCGCGCGCGGTCGAAGGTCGAGTCGGCCGGCCAGACCTCGGTGTCGGTGGCCCCGGGCGCGACCACGCCGACGCGCACGTTGGTGCCGCGCAGCTCCTCGCGCAGGGTGCGGCTCCACACCTCGAGCGCGGCCTTGGTGCCAGCGTAGACGCCGCAGCCGGTGTAGGCGGCCTCGGCGGCGGTCGACGAGATGTTGATGATCCAGCCGCCATTGCGCCCGCGCAGGTGCACCAACGCGGCCTGGGTCAGCAGCATGGGCGCGGCGACGTTGAGCCGCCACAAGCGCTCGAGGTGGTCGGGCGAAATGCTGCCGATCGCCGCGGCCTCGAACACGCCGGCATTGTTGACCACCGCGTCCAGGCTGCCGTAATGCGCGACGGCTTGCGCGACCACCTCGGTCGGCGCGTTCGCCGCGGTGAGGTCGATGGCGATGGCCAGCGCCTGCCCGCCGGCCGCGCGAATGCGCGCGGCCAGTTCGTCGAGACGCTCGCGGCGGCGCGCGACCAGCACCAGGCGCACGTGTTCCGCGAGCGCCAGCGCGGTGGCCGCTCCGATCCCCGACGACGCCCCGCTGATGATGACGACGCGGTTCATGGCCGATCCCTCCCTGCCTGCCACCTTCTGCACCGCCGCACCACGCTCAAGCCGGATGCCGGGAACGGCTCGCGGTGCGCTGGATCTTCGCCAGTGGCACGCTGGGCAGCGTGAACTTTTGACGCAGAGTGCACCGAGCGGACGACCAGGGGCCGCAGAGGCGAATGGCGACGTGCAGATAGAAAGAGACTGGCCGGGCCTGGACATGGGGACAGGTCGGAACCCATCCGCTGCCTTCCCCCTCTGCGCCCTCTGCGCCCTCTGCGTTTCAGTCCGCCGTCCCGGACCCCCGTGATCAGCGATAGAAGATCACCCACACCACCACCAGCACCGGCAGCAGGATGGGCAGGGAATAGCGCAGGAACTGGAAGAATCCCGGCACCGTGACCGCCGGCTCGCCGCGCTCATCGCGCACGGTCTCGGCGATGGCCTTGACCATGAAATTAGGTCCGTTGCCGATGTAGGTCATGGCGCCCCAAAAGACCGAGGCCGCCGCAGCCGCGCCGAGCGAATGCGCGATCACCGGATCGCTGGCGTGGCCGAGCTCGGCTGCGCTCACGCCGAACTGGCCTTCAAGGCCGGCGAGGAAGGCGATGAAAGTCGGCGCGTTATCGAGCACCGCGGAGCAGAGCCCGGTGCCGAAGTAGTACAGGGAGGGCGTCAGCGGCAGACCAGCGATGGTGCCGGTCTGGGCCTCGTGGCGGATGAGCTCGAGCGCTGGCACCATGGTCGCGAAGATGCCGATGAAGAGCAGCGCGACCTCACGCAGCGGCGCGAAGGTGAAGCCGTTCGCCTGAAGGTGCTCGTGCCGTGACCAGCGCCACGCGGCCACGCCGATGGCGATGAGCAGCAGTTCGCGCACGAAGCTGACGCGCTGGCCGTGGAAGGGGATGCCCGGCACCCACGGCAGGCGCCCGGGATCGAGGAACAGCACGCCGACGGTCAGCGCCATCAGCGCCAGGTTGAGCCATCCCGACAGCCACAGGATGCGACCCCGGCGCGGCCCGACAGATGGGCGGCCGTCCTTGACGTGCACCCCAGCCAAATCCACATTGCGCCAGTCGAACACCCAGAACGTCGCGAGCAACAATCCCAGGCAGGTCAGCCAGGGCAGGAGGTTGAGCTCGAGGAAGTGCAGGAAATCGATGCCACGCAGGTAACCGAGCAGCAGCGGTGGGTCGCCGATCGGGGTCAGCGCGCCGCCGACGTTGGAGACCAGGAAGATGAAGAACACGATGTGGTAGGGGCGTAACCGGCCGCGATTGACGCGCATGAACGGACGGATCAGCAGCAGCGAGGCGCCGGTCGTGCCGACCAGGTTGCTGAGCACCGCGCCGCCCGCGAGCAGCAGCACGTTGGTGAGTGGCGTACCGCCGATGTGCAGGCCGACGACGATGCCCCCCGAGCACAGGTAAAGCGCGCCGATCAGGGTGATGAAGGAAGCGTACTCGAACCCGGCGTGCGCCATCGGCGCCGCGTCTCCGAGGCCGATGAGATAATAGGCGAGGGTGATCGCGCCCAGGCCGATCGCCACGTGGGGATACCAGTGGTGCCACCACCGCGGGGCCAGCACGGGGCCGCCGGCGATCGCCAGCAGCAAGGCCGCGAAGGGCACCAAGGACCATACAGCGGGGAGGGTGTGGACGGCCGCGGCTGGGTCAGCGCCGGCGGACTCCGCCCCTGGAAGGCCGAGGCCTAGTGCGGACGCGCCCAGGAGGAGCGCAGCGCGGGCACCAACGCCCCCGGACGCGGCCACGGCCTCGAAAAGCAGGGGGCAGCGGGCTGACATGGCGACACCCTAAAGGCCCCCGCTGCGAGCGCCACCCGGCGTCCCGGGCCCGCCGAGCGACGCAGCGCGCAGCACTGGCGTGGCCGCCAAAGTCGCCCAAGCTCCCGCCACCCCGAGGCACCCATGATCCGCAAGAATCCCAACGGCGACCTGCCGGTGATCCACCCCTCCGCCTACGTCGACCAGACCGCGATCGTGTGCGGCAAGGTCTTCATCGGCGAAAACGTGTTCATCGGCCCCTACGCCGTGATCCGCGCCGACGAAGTCGATGCCGCGGGCGGCATGGAGCCGATCATCATCGGCGCCAACTCCAACATCCAGGACGGCGTGGTCATCCACAGCAAGGCCGGCGGCCTGGTGCGCGTCGGCGAATTCTCGTCGATCGCCCACCGCTCGATCGTGCACGGACCGTGCGTGCTTGGCGACCGCGTCTTCCTTGGCTTCAACAGCGTGGTGTTCAACTGCACCATCGGCAGCAATTCTGTGATCCGCCACAACAGCGTGGTTGAGAACTGCCACGTCCCCGAAGGCTTCCACATCCCGTCGACGACCAACGTCCACAACGATGAGGACCTCGCCAAGATCCCGCTGGTGAACGCGGACATGACGTCGTTCTCGGAGAGCGTGGCGATGACCAACCTCGAATTGGTCAAGGGCTACAAGAAACTTTCCAACGAATTTTGAGCGCCCGCGGCGCGCCGACGCGGCTCACGGCGACGTGATCTCGACCTCCAGCGCTGCCCGGTGCAGCAGCACGTCGAGGCGCTGACACCAGGTCCGGTACGCCGCCGGCGGCGCAGTGCCCCGCGACAGGGTGAAGGACTGGCGCAGGACCGGCTGCGCGCCCGGAGCTAGCTTCTCGGAGAACGCCATCACGCCGTCATCGTCGGCGGGCACCTGGGCACGCAGCTGCGGCACACCTGTCGCGCTGCGACAGGTGGTCGTGACCGTGACGACCATGGCGCAACTGCGTGCGAAGGGTCGCTGGCGCTCGCCCGACTGCTGTGCAGCCCACGCCCAGCGATAGCCACACCATACGTCCGGGATGCGCCCGGCGAGCCTGCCCGCGACGTGCTGCAGGCCATCGCGCAGACGGTACTCGAGGTGCAGGTGCAGCGGCTGGTGCACGTCATCCAGGCCTGCAACGGTCAGCCGGTCGAGGATCAGGCCCGCACCGAGCGCGTCCTGAAGGCGGCGGCAGCGCGCGCTGTCGTCCTGGCCAGCGCACTCGCTGCGCCAGTGCGCTGCGGTGTAACCGCTGAGGTCCACGTCTTCGCTGCCACTGAGCGCGCCGTCTGCGGCGATGGCAATGGTACGCATGACCGCGATGCGGTCCTCGCCGGCGGGCGGCGCGGTGATGACGCGCGGCGCCCGCGCATCGAGCAGGAGCAACGGCCGGTCGGCCTCGTGAGGCGGCACCAGCTCGAGGTCAAGCTGCTTCGCGGTCGGATCGAGGAGCCGCATCCGCCCGTCCTGCTCGGCCACCACCACCATGTGGTTGAACTGGTCGAGGTCGGGCAGCCCATCGATGAGGTGCCCGCCTGGCACGAGCGCGAGGTGCGCCGTGACCCCGGCCGCGGCCAGCAGGCGCTGCAGCAGCACCGCCTGGTCCTTGCAGTCTCCAAGGCGCCGTTCCAGGGTACGCGATGCAGGTTGCGGGATGCGCCCGCGCCGTCCGAACTCGAGCGCACTGTAGGCCACCGTGCGCTGGACGTAGTCTGCGAGCACGCGTATCCGCCCAGCGACGCCTTCCACCCCGGCCACCTGCGCACGCGCGATGGCCGTGAGCGCCGCATCGTCGCCCAGGAAAGGCGCGAGCTCGGCGAGGTAGACGCCGGCCAGGGTCGCCCAGGTGCCGCTGTGCGGACCGACCCACACCACCGGCAGGTCGCTGGGGTCCTCCGGCACCAGCGGTTCCCAGAGGGTGGCGGGCAGGTCTTGGGCCTCGACCCTGGTGGAGCCGGGCGCTCCGGCGACCTGCTGTAGGCCGCCGCCGGTGACCAGCTCCAACGCGCCGGCACTGGCGGTCACGGTGACGACTGCGCGCTGCGTCGGGTGCGGGCCGGCGAGGCGCACGAGGGTGAAGGGTGGGGTGCCGTCGCCCGTGGGACGGGCGCGCGTGGTGAGCAGATCGATGACGCACCCGGGGCGCAGGCCGGGCACCGGCAGGTGTGCAACCTTGGCGGTGCCCGCGATCGGCCCGTCCTGCTCGTCGGCGACGTACCAGTCGTCGCGCCGCCCTTCGGCGAGGATGCGGCCCTGCTCGTCGCGCACCGTCAGCCGGTTGACGAAGAAGTCCTCCAGCGCCGGGTCGAAGTACAGGTTGATGGTGCTCCATGACTCACAGGCCGCGCGATCGGTGATGGCCACCACGCGGCGTTCGCTGTGGTGGAAGCCCTGCTCCGGCGTCCAGGACAGGGCCGCGGCGCGCAGCAGGTAGGCGCCCCCCGGCGGGTGGCCAGCGAGCGCCGGCACGGCTTCTTCGGCGATGCCCGGGACCGCCGCAATCGGCGTGGCCAGGCGGCTGGTGTCGCCCTTGCCGAGCTGGCGGTCGATGGCTTCGAGGAATTCGCGCGCGGACTTGGCGGTGGGATCGAGCTCGAGCTCCTTGCGGAACTCGTCAGCCGCCTCGTGGAAGCGGTCGAGACGGTAGTCGGCGACGCCGAGCAGGTGGCGCAGGCGGGCGCTGCGCGGCAGGCGCACAACGGCCTGGGCGAGGTCCTCGCGCGCGGCGGCGGGGCGTTCGAGGTCGAGTTCGAGGTCGGCGAGCGCGGCTGCGGCCGCGGCATCGCGTGCGGCGCGGCCGGTGGCGGCGCGCAGCTCTGCGACCGCCGCATCGTCCTGCCCGTCCTCCCTCAACAGGCGCGCGTGCAGCTGGGCCCCGGCGAGGCTGGTGGCCAGCGCCGGGAACTCGGCGAAGGCCGCTTCGCCTGCGGTCGCTCCGCCGGCGGCGCGCAGCGCGGTGACGTACTGCGCGAAGTCGTCCGCGTCCTTCCAGCCGGCGGCGAACAGCGGCCGATACAGCGCCGCGGCCTGGGCGTGTTCGCCCAGCTGCTCGAGCAGGAACGGTTGGTAGGAGGCGAGCGCCAGATCGTCGCTGCTGCCGACCTGCGCGGTGAACCAGTCGAGCCCCTCCCGCCAACGCTCCAACCGGACGTAGCAGGTCAGCACTTCGATTTCGAGCTCCACCGCCTCGGCGCCGGAGGCGGGCAGCGTCGCGCGCAGCCACGGCAGGGCATCGACAAAGCGCTTTTTCGTTTTGTAATACCGTCCAACTGCGGCGGCGAAGGCGCGGTCGCACGCCGGATCGCTGGCTGGCGGCTGCGGGCGGGCCGCCTCGTCGGGGCCGAGACTGGCGAGGAGCGCGTCGCCGATGGCGTCCGCGTCCGTCCCTGCTGGAGTGGCGCACACCACCACCAGGGCGCGGCCGCCGACGATCATGGTCCAGGCGCGGCAGTCCGCCTTGCCATCCTTGTCGGTAAAGGTGTAGCGCATCGCCAGACCGCGCCCGGCGGGCAGCGCGATCCTGCGCTCGTCACGCACCGCACCGGCGGCGTAGTCGACGTGCACCAGGTCCAGCAGACCAGCGGCCAGGGCCTGGTCGCTGGGCTGACCAACCAGCGCGGCGCTGGCCACGAAGGCGAAGGTGCCGGTGGCGTGGTGGACGAACTTGGACTCGATCGCGGCATTGTCGTCGGGCTTGGCCGCGACCCGGCTCCAACCCAGTCCGGCGACTGCGAAGCGCCACGGCATGCGCGGCAGCGCCACGCTGGTCAGCTGCTCGCTCGCCGCCAGCAGGATCGGGGCGGACCGCGCGTGATCTTCGACCGAGAAGTCCGCGAGCAGGTCGTCGGCGATTGGGACGAGCTGCTCTTGCGGGATGGTGCGGGGCGCGCTCCAGACGTAGAGCTGGTAGGTGAAGCCGTGCGAGGCGAGCGCGGTCAGGTCGTAGATCAGGTCGACGCCGCCGCCGTGCGTGCGCACCCGTGCACGGCGCGCAGGCAGCCCGTCGACACGAACGTCACCCTGCCAGAGCACCACCAGCGCCGGGTCGTTTCCGCGCAGGTGTTCAAGCATGCTCTCGAGCAGGTTTGCGGGGACCTGGTCGTCGTCACGCGACAGCTGGTCGGTGACCACGCTGCAGCCGACCTGATCGTCCTTACGCATCCAGATCCGGCGCGCGGGGGTGGTGTCCTTGTCGACGAACGGGCGCCAGTCGCCGCCGGGCAGACAGCCGCTGTAGTTGAAGTCCGCGCTGGCGAAAAGTTGCCGGTGGCCGCTGGCGCGGCGGTAGTCGCGCAGGATGGTGGCCCAATCGGTGGGGCCCGCGCGCCCGCCGCGCGCCGCCAGCCGCCCGGCGGTCTCCCACAGGGGCCGAGCGAGGTCGACCGACCCGCTCGCGACATGTCCATCACGGCACAGCCACAACATCCGCTTATGGAGGTAGCGCGGCGAGGTGATCGCCAGCGGCTGGTCGGGGGCCGCATCTGCCGCGGGTGGCACATAGCGCAGCCACGGCTCGCCGGCGAGGCGATGTCCGCCCACCGGTGCGGTGGCGAGGGCGGGGCAGGCGTCTGACCAGGCACCGCCCGGCGCCCCCGCGAGCGCGGCGACGGCGAGGAGACCCTGCCGCGCCCGGTCCTCGTACCAGGCGTCGACGGCGTGGTCGGTTTCGACGGTCCCGATGACGGCTGCGGCGAAGGGCAGCACCGCCGCGATCGCGGCCCCCTCGCCGTCCAGGCTGGTACCGCTCCCGACGCAGTGCAGCACCGCCTGGACCGGTAGGGGCCGATCGATCAAGGCCGCGATCACGTCACGCACGGCCCCGATCCGCTCGCGCACCGCGGGAGTCTGCGGATGCCCTTGCGTCGCGCTGGCCTGCAGCAGCGCGCAATAGCGGAGCATGGCCGGGGCGAGGGCGGCGACATCGAGCGCTATGACCCCCGCAGCGCCCAGCCCGGCGCTCAGCCCTGGCAGGGGCGCCGTGGCCGCCGGCGCCGGCGCGTCGACGAGTTGCAGCGCGGTGGCGATGCGCCAGTGCGCTGCGTCACGATGCAGCCACAGCGTGGACGGCCACGCCACCGGCAGGACCATGAGCGCCGGCGCACGGTGCGGCGCATCAGGATCGATCCCGCCCAGGGCGCAGACGCCGGTCAGCAGACGGTCCCACCCGGGCGTGGCCGGCGTGCTCACGATCAGGTCCGGGAAGGGCGTACCGGGCACAGACGCAACAACCACCGCGCCGTCGAGCCCGCCGACCAGCTCGTCGATGGGGCCGAAATGCTGCGCGCCGCGCAGGGCGTAGAGCGCGAGCGCGTCTTCGACCTCGGGCACGCGGCGCAGGTCGTGCAGCAGGGCGCTCAGGCGCCGGCCATCACAAGCGAAGGCCATGGCCGCCCAGGCCTGCGCGGGCAGGTCGGCAAGGTCGGCGGCGGCGAGCGTGGCGCATGGCGCGCGCCAGCCAGGCGCCATCAGCCGGTCTTGGCAGCCAGCGGTGGTGAAGGTCAGTTCGTAGTCGAGGCGGGTCAGACCACAGGCGGTGAAGAACGCGGCACTTTGTGGTTCGTCACCGAGAGCGGCGATGCGGGCGGGTTCCAGGTGCGCCCATACGTCGGGAGCGGGCAAGGCGACCGCCGGGGGCAGGCAGTCCGGCACGGCGCCGCCGCGCAAGAACGTGAAGACCGGACCTCGCCAGGCCAGCGACCAGGTCAGGTCCGGCGCGATGCCGAGCGTACCCGGCCAGGCACCGCCGGCCAAGGACCGCCACCGCGGGTCCACCCCGGGTTGCGCGACCTCGCCATTCCACATCCACGAGCCATCGGCGGTCGGTGAGCCGGCCACGCGCGCGTGGGTGAAATCGCCAAGGACAGGCGACAGACCGCCCCACGGCCAAGCGAAACCTGGCTTGGTGAGGCGCGCACGCAGGCCGGCGAGGGTCGGGTGGGCCCACCAGGTGGCGAAGGCGCTGGCCTGCCAGTGGGTGCGCAGCGCTGCAGCGTCGCTGCAGGCCGCCTGGAACGGCGCGCCGTCATCGACCGTCGCCGCCTGGACGGATGGGGGAATGACCACGGCGGAAACCAGCGTCAGCAGCAAGCGACGCACGCGTGTCGATAGCGGGGCGCGAGCGGAACGGCGTACTGATAGCGGGCGTTTCCAACTCATGTCCGCTCATCCTGCCCGCGGCCCCGCTGCGACAAGCCCGGGATGCACCTGCGCGCGCCGTCCCACGGTTCAGCCGAAAATCGTCTGCTGCACCCCCCACGGACTGCGGAATGCCGCGGTGTTCAGTGCTGGCCAGTGCTCGGCCAGGCCGGCGCGGCGGCGGGCCACGGAGAAGAGGTCGGCGATCTGCTGGGCGAACACCCCGGCGCCGCTCATGCGCGTGGCGAAGTCGGCGTCGTAGAGACCGCCGCCGCGCATGGCGCGCAGGCGGTTCAGGATCTTGTCCTTGGCGAGCGGCTGGTGGTCGCCGAGCCAGGTCTCGAACAGCGCTTTCACGCCATGCGGAAGGCGCAGCAGGGTGTAGCCGGCATGACCGGCCCCGGCCGCCGCCGCGGCCGCGAGTATGGCGGGGATCTCGTGGTCGGTAAGGCCGGGGATGACCGGCGCGACGTTGACGCCGACCGGGATGCCGGCCTCGGTCAGGGTGCGGATCGCGGCCAAGCGCGCGGCGGGCGACGAGGCGCGCGGCTCAAGGGTGCGCGCGAGGTCCGGCCGCAGAGTGGTCACGGTGATGGTGACCAGGGCGGCGCCGTCGGCGGCGAGCCGCGCGAGCACGTCGCGGTCGCGCGTGACGAGATGGTTCTTGGTGATGATGCCGACCGGGTTGCGGAACTCGGCGAGCACTTCGAGGCAGGCGCGCGTCAGGCGCAGGTCACGTTCGATCGGCTGGTAGCAGTCGGTGACGCCGCTCGCCGCGATGGTGCGCGGGCGCCAGCCGGGGGCCGCCAGCGCGGCGCGCAGCAGCGCCGGGGCGCGCCGCTTGACCAGGATGCGTGTCTCGAAGTCGAGCCCCGCCGACATCCCGAGGTATTCGTGGGTGGGTCGCGCATAGCAGTAGACGCAGCCGTGCTCGCAGCCGCGGTAGGGATTGATGCTGGTGTCGAAGCCGATGTCGGGGCTGTCGTTGTGCGCCAGGATGCCCTGGGTGTCATCGTCAAGCAGCACGGTCTCTGGCGCCGGGTCCTGGGCATGATCCCATTCCGGATCGGGTTGGTGATGCGTGGCCTCGAAACGGTTGCCGGGATTGTCGGAGACACCCCGCCCGCGATGCGCAGCTCGTGAGAGCAGCGGCTGGGGCTCGGGTTCACCGTCGTCGTGGTCCATGCCGATCGATCGTGATCCATCACTGAGATGGGTCAATTAAAACCCATGACTTCATGGACGGCACCCACGTAGCCAGCGGCACACCTACGCTCCAGCTTCGCCACCCTTGCGCATCCGCCGCTGCAACATGCTCAGGAAGACGTTGTCCGGATTCGTGGTGTTGCCCGCCAGCAGCGAGATGATCCCCCGGTAGACTCCGACCTCACGCGTTTCAGAGAAGAACAGATTGTCGATGAAGTGGCCGTCGTACCACAAGCGGATGAAGCCGATGAAGGTGGCGAGATCGTGGTCGGTCTGGGCCCGCCAGCTCGCGAGATCGACGTCCGCGCCGTGCTCAGCAAGCCGCTTGCCCAGGTGCCACCCCGCGCGCGTGGCGAGCAGCACGCCCGACGAGAAGATCGGATCGGCGAAGCCGCCGGCGTCACCGATCAGCGCCCAGCGCCGGCCGACGCGCTGACGGACACGGTAGCTGATGTTGGGCGTGGCCCGCACCGGTTCCGGCACCTGACCGGCGAGGCGCGCGCCATATTCGGGGAAGTGCACGAGGTTGTTGCGGAAGACCTCCGCGGGCGAGCCGCCCTTGATCACCGCGTCACGCTTGAGGACCATGCCCACCGACCATTTCGCGTCGGGTGCAAGCGGAATCGCCCACGCCCAGCCGGCCTCGCCCTTGGCGATCGAGATGTCACCGCGCTCTGCGCCCGGTGCGAGCGGGATGGCGCCGACATGGCCGTAGACCGCGGCGCGCATCAGGTCGCCCTCGCGATCGACCAGACCGAGCTGCCGCCCGAGCAGGGTCTCGCGCCCTGAGGCGTCGATGACGAAATCGACGGCGGTCGCGCCGTGGTCGTGGTGGATGACCGGCTGGCCCCCTTCGGGCAGGTCGACGCGCTGCACGCGCACCGGACAATGCAGCTGCGCACCCGAGGCCACCGCGTGCTGCAATAGCATGTGGTCGAAGCGTGCACGTTCGACCTGGTGGATCCCGGGCGGGTCGCCGGGCAGCCCGTCAGCGAACGGGAAGCGGCAGGTACGCCCAGTGCCGGCCTGCTCGAAATGCGCGGCGAGCTTCGGTGTGTAGCCGTGGGCCGCGAGGATGTCGCGGCCCAGACCGAGATCCTCGTAGATGGGCAGGTTGCAGGGCAGCAGGCTTTCGCCGATGTGGAAGCGTGGGAAGACCTCGGCCTCCCACATCTCGACCTGGTACCCGGCGCGCGCCAGGGTCGCCGCCGCCACCGACCCGCCCGGTCCGCCACCGATGATGCCGATGCGCATGCCGCCTCCGCACGGGGACTGTGCTGGCGCGCGTCAGGAGGCGCAAGGGGTGGCGGGGTGATGGCGAGACAACGCTTCGCCATACGGGAGCGGTCATCTCCGGGAGCCACATGATGCTTCCTGGCCAGGATCCAACCGCCGACAGCCCACGGCGATCAGTCCGCCCCACCGCCACGACACCTCACCCTCCCACGGCAAATGCCGCATCAAATGCCGCAAAACCGTGTGGCACTCGGGCGTTTTGACGCTAGGCTTCCCCGAAACCGTTCCGGAGTCCCTCATGAAGCCCGTCCACACCGTCGCCCCGTTCTACGAATCCTTGCGCGCGGAACTGCTGAGCTGGGGCACCAAGGGCAGCATCAAGACCCCGGAAGCCTGCATCGAGCGGCTGAAGCAGTGGAAGCGCGAGACCGTTCCCGGTCCGCTGCTGACCCGCATCAGCGTCGAGGTGCGGGGCAACCGCGTGCGTGCGCTGTTGGCGATGGCGCCGCCGATCACCGACGAGACGCTCTAAACGAGGCAGTCACTGGCGTGCGCTGCGCGCCGCCGACGTGCAGTCGTGGAAGGTTGTGACAGCGCCTTTCAGACCCAATACGCGAAGAAATTATGCCACTGCTGTGGGTGCTGGCGGACCTCCAGCTCCAGGCGGCGTGCCCAGCGTTGCACGATCACGCCCAGGGCGGCGTCGCGGGCGCGACCGCGGGCGGGCAGGGTGATCGTCCAGGGCGCGTCGACGCGCATCTCGTAGCGGTCGAGGGCGGTCTTGACCATGAAGCTGGTGATGATCGGCGCACCGGTCAGCGCCGCGGCAAGGAAGGGGCCGATGGGCATGCGCACGGTGCCGCCCAGGAAGCGCACCGGCACCGATGGCTGGTGTTCGGCGACACGGTCGCCGTGCATGCACACCAGTCCACCCGCCGCGAGGGCGGCGCGGATGGCGAGCGCCGCGCCGATGCCATCGCGAGAGTCGATGATGCGCACGTGCGCACCGCGCAGCAGGCGATCGAGATAAGCCTGGACCTCGGCGTCCTCCTGGCGCGCCATCACCAGATGCAGGCTGCCGGTCTCGGGCGACAGCCTGCGCAGGTAGTAGCTGCACAGTTCCCAATTGCCGAAGTGCGCGGACAGCAGGATGCAGCCGCGGCCCTGGGCGCGCAGCGCACGCAGGCCTTCGCCTCCGCATTGCACCAAGGTGAAGCGGCCCGGCCGCCACGCGACCATCAGGCGGTCGCCAAGGATGCGCCCGAAGCTGGCGAGCTGGCGCCACACCGACAGCACCAGCGCGCCGGTGCCGGCGCGCGGACGCAGGCGCCGCCAGTAGTCGAGCTGGTGGAAGCAGGTGCGCCCGCCGATGAGCAGGAAGGCCAGGCCCGCCAGGTACGAGAACGCCCAGGCGCCGCGCACGCCCATCAGCGGCAGCAGGCGCGAACCCATACGGAAGAGCAGCAGGCCACCCAGGCTGCGGCCGCTCCAACGGCTGGCGCTGCTGGCGCGGACCGTCGCGACGGCAGGCGCGACAATGAGTGGCGCGGGCGGCATGGCGGGCAGGGTGGGTGGGCGCGCTGGCGGGGCAAGGCCAGGCCTGGACTTGAGCACCCCGTCCTGCGCCCAAGGATCAGCCAGCCATGCCGGACCCCACCACCCGCCGCCCCGGCGCACCGCTCGCCATCACCGGCCTGGGCTGCATAGGCGCGCCGGGCCGCGGCCTTGCGGCGCAGCGCCACGCCCTGGCAGGGGGCATCTGCGGCCTCGCGGCTTGGTCGGACGGCCCCCTGCCGATCGCGCGCGGCATACCGGTCGGCCGCGTCATCGCCGCACTGCCGGCGGTCACTGGCCGTACCACCGCCCTGGCCCTGGCGGCGGGCGCCGACGCGCTCGCCGACGCCGGCCTGGAGCCGGCCCGGCGTGGCGAGGTGGCGCTGGTGCTTGGTACCTGCACGGGCGGGATGGCCGAGAGCGAGCGCGCCTGGCTGGCCGACGGCGGGGCCAGCGCGAATCCCAGTTACCGCCGCCAGCAACCGCAGCGCAGCACCCAGGCGCTGGCACGCGCGCTGCACTTGGGCGGCGCGCAGAGCACGCACGCGGTGGCCTGCGCTTCGGCCGCGTGCGCGATCATTGAGGCCGTCATGCTGGTCCGCAGCGGCGTGTGCCCGGCGGCCCTGGCGATCGGCGCGGACGCGCTGACACGCGTCACCACGGCCGGCTTCACCAGCCTGCAGCTGGTCGACCCGGCGGGCTGCCGGCCATTCCTCACCGAGCGCGCCGGCATGAGCCTGGGCGAAGGCGCCGGCGCGTTGCTGATCGAGGACGCGGCGCACGCGCGCGCCCGTGGTGCGCGCGTCCACGCCAGCCTGGTCGGCTGGGGCCTGCGCGCCGACGGCTACCACGCCACGCGACCCGATCCGGGCGGCGTGCAGCTGCGCGGGGCGATCGCAGACAGCCTCGCCGATGCCGGGCTGGACGCTGCGGCGATCGGCTACGTCAACGCGCACGGCACCGGCACGCGCGACAACGACGCCTGCGAGCAGACTGCGCTCGCGGCGCTCTTCGGCGCGGTGCCGACCGCCTCGGCCAAGCGCTGCTACGGGCACACCATGGGCGCGGCCGCGGCGATCGAGGCGGTGGCCTGCTGCCTGGCGCTGACGGAGCAGGCCTGCTGGATGAGCGCGGGCGCCGACCTGGGCACGGTGCTGGATGGCATCGAGGTGGTACGCGCCACGCGGCCCACGCGCCTCGACGCGGTGCTGTCCACCACCCTCGCCTTCGGCGGCGTCAACGCCGCGCTGGTCTTCGCCGGAGCCGAACGGTGCGCCTGAGCCGGTTCGCGTTCATCCCCGGCGAGAACACCGCGCCCTCGCCGTCGTGGGTGCCGGCGGGAACCAGGCGCCGGCTCGATC
>JBBQSO010000004.1:0-116336 GCA_038213805.1 Planctomycetota bacterium
CGACTACATGGAGGCCTACGAGGCCATGCTGCGCGCCTGCAGCACCACCTGGGCGCCCTGGCACGTGGTCCCCGCCAATCGCAAGTGGTACCGTAATGCCCTGGTCGCGCGCATCGTTCGCGAACGTCTCGAGGCACTTGCGCCGCGTTATCCCGAGCCGCCACCGGGGCTGGGCGCGATCACCGTAGACGATTGAACGCGCGGGCAGGTCGCATCAGTGCCACGAGCGCGGGCCAGGATCCACTGGGGGCGCGAGTCCGGCCACCCGCAGCCGCCCCCACAATCGCACCGCGGCGACGCGCGAGCGCACCTCCTCATCGCTGCCAGCGGGATGCGTATCCGTACCGTTTTCACAATCGCGGATCACATCGCGCCATATGTTCCAGGCGAGTGGCTGCAGGGCATGCGCCGCCGCGATGTCCACGGCGCTGGTCGCCTGCTCGAATTCGGCACAGGCTTCGGCCTGTGCGAAGCGCAGGCCGAAGCCGAGGGTGCCGCCTTCCGCATCCAGCCACGGGAACGTGCCTGGCGGTGCAGCCGCGGCGCAGCGGAGCGCAAGGAGTGCCACCCCGGAAGTGTCTCCATAGGCATGCACCAGGTGGAGCAGTGGCGCATCCAGCTCCTGCCAGGGACGTCCGGTTGCGATCGACCAGCTGATTGCCGCATACATGTCCGCGGCGGCGTCCATGGTCGCCGGGACCGCGGCCATGGCAGGCACCGGCAGGCCCCGGCGCCCAGACAGGTAGGCGAGCCGGCGCGATAGCGCCGGCGGCAGTCGCGCGCTGAGTGCAGGCCGTGCCGCGACGATCACCGCGACATGCTCATAACTGCCACGATCGAAGGGCGTGAAGCGCAGCACGCGCAGGAAGGCTTCAAGCTGGTCGTCCGCGCTGCCCGCTTCGAGTGCCCAGCGCGCCTGGGTGACGGCGAGCATCCCGGTCCAGCCGAGCTTGCCCACTTCCGCTGCGATCACCTGGCGTTGGCCGTCGCTGTGCAAGTTCTCCCATTCCCCGCTGAGCAGCGTGCGCGCGTGGAGGTCGACCGTTTGCGGTTCAAGCGCCTGGGCGAGGCACTGCACCCGCACAGTTATGAAAGCGTCCTTGTGCAGGACCGCCGGATACAGCGTGCGCGTCGCGCCCCATGACGCGACGGCCACCAGCGGCCACATGAGCAGGCGCACTTTCGGCAGCAGGCCGTGTCGGACCCACAGACGCGTCGTCGGAGCCGCGAAGATCAAGCCGGCAGCAACCGCGGCCCAGATCAACCCCACCGTCGTGCCATAGCAGTTGTCGGTCATGAGATGGACGCCGATGGCGACGCCCGCCGCCTGCCACGCGGCGCGCAGACCGGGATCACGCAGGCACCAGACGCGTTGCGCCAACAGGGCCAGCAGCGCGCACAGCAGCACCAGCGCCACCGGCCCCCCATCGAGCAGAGTGTCGAGGAACTCGTTGTGCGCATGCATACCCCAGCCGCCGGTGGCTGTCAGGTGGCGGGCATGCTCGGTATCCAGCCACTGCAGATGCAATGCCCCGTAATACCCATAGCCCCATGGAAAGGATGCTTGCGCCCCTTCCCAGGCTGAGTGGTAGATGTTGATCCGCTCAAGCCGACCAGAAACGAGATCCGCGGTCGCCACGTGCCACGCAAACGCACCGGCGAGCGCGACCGCGAGCAGGGCGACCGACCAGCCAACGGCAGCGCTTCGGGCAAGCAGGTGCCGCCACAGGAACCACGCCGCGGCCGCGCCATAGGCCACCAGAATCCCGCGCCGCCCAGTGCCGATCGCAAGGACCAGCAGGCAGCCGAGTCCGACGGCAAGGATGGTGAGATCGCGTGCAGAAGGCCGGCGCCCGCCGCGCCAATCATGCGCGCACAGCACGAGCCACGCGAGCAGCGCAGGGCCCGCCGTGTTCATGAGGACGTTGACGTGACCGAACCCGAAGCAGGCGGTCTGCAGGGAACTGATGAGCCCGTCGTATCCGCTGACGCCGACGGCGAGCAGCGCCGCAGCCGCCGCACCGGTACCGAACAGGCGGAGCTGATCGCGCGGTTCGTCACGGCGCACCGCCAGAAAGAGGCACGTGGCCAGCGCAGCGGCGTGTTCCGCGACCCGCCACCATCCGCAAGGCAACGCTGCCGGAACCAGGGCCTGCACTGCGATCATCCAGACCTGCCAGACCAGCGCGAGCATCACAAAACATTCCAGTCCGCCGTCCCGCAGGCGCAGCGCTGGCATCGCCGGCAACCACAGCAGGGGCGCCAGCACCAGGAGCAGGACGCTGGCGTCCACCTGCGAGAAGCGGAAGCAGCAGAACGATATGGTGAAGGCTACCGCGGCCCACAATAGGATCCCTGCAGGAAGCTGGCCAATCAGTGGGGCCGGGTGCAGGCGGGTGGGTTCAGGCATGTGCGGGTGCTGTGGTGCCGGATGGTTGCCCGGAACACCGCCAGTCTACCCTCGAATACGTGCGCCGTCTGCGCGGGAAGCGAGGCGTTGCTGCCCATCCAGGTGGCACCTAGACACGATCCTGTTCGCAACTGTCGGGGAGATCGTGATGAGGGCGATGGCCGCGATGAACCATTCTTGGCGATGATCGCGGGGAGGAACAACGACGCAGTGCGAGTAAAAGCTTGGCGCATAGTATCTGCGACCGAGAGAGGGTTCACGCATTGATAAGTGAAAGTTGCGGACACCACTTACCAGTCACGCTGCCCTGGGCCTGTCTGAAAACGAGAAGACCCCCGGCCGAAGCCGGGGGTCTGTGAACAGGCGTTTCCCGTTCGTCGTCGATCAGCGCTTGTAGACGGTCCAGGTCGAGGCCGTGACCGAGAAGCCGGCGCCGAAGGGTCCGGTGGCGCTGGTGCAGCTCGTGGCGGTCGAGATGGTGGTAAAGGCCGAGCCCAGCAGGGTGCTGGGGTTGGTCGAAGCGGGCGCAGTCGCGTAGATGGTGCCGGCGGAATTGATGGCGAAGCAGCGCCGACCGATGCTGGCACCGCCGTCGCTCGGATAGCAGTCGGCGCAGAAGTTGGTCTCGTAGGTGCTGCCGATGCCGAACAGGTAGCTGTTGATGTTGGGGTTGGTGAAGTTCCAGGTCGGGGGCAGCAGGGACAGCGCGATCGTCGGGGTCACGCCCGCAGTGCCTGAAGCGCCGGACATGCCGGTGTAGGTGAAGGAGAAGTCGCCGATGCCGTTCGCAGCCGCGGTGCCGGCACCGCCGTTGTCGACATAGCCGCCAGCCTGGAACTGCACTTCGGCCGGGAAGACACCCGACTTCAGCGACGAGGCCGCAGCGGCCTCGTTCGAGCTGATGCGGCTCTCGAGAAGGTTGGGGATCGCGATGGCGGCGATGATGGCGATGATCGCGATGACGATCATGAGCTCGATGAGGGTGAAGCCTTTGCGCATGGGATGTCTCCTGGTGGGACGGGTGGGATGCGATGGTGGGCCAGGATCTTCCCGGCACTGAGGAACCACTAGGCGCTCGTCGTGCCAGTCCCAGATCACCCTTTGAAGCGCGATAAGCAGGGACAAGAGACCCGGAAAAGAGGCAGAATGACACGCTTTCAACGATTCTTATCGACTCCCACGGGTGCCAGTCCATGGCGGTGACAGGGGGTGTCAACGGTGGGGTGACAGGGGTTGTCAATCGCCATGCGCGAGAAGGCGTGAGAGGTGAAAGGCGCTTGGCACGATTGAGAAACTGCGAGAGGGGTGTTTTCTGGGTGTGGGAGCGGGTGGCGACTCTCGCCGAAATCCAAGGCCGCCTTCGCGACATGCACCTGGTACGCCAGTCTCGAGTCTCGCACTCCGCACTCCGCACTCCGCACTCCGTCCCCAGCTCCCCGAAAACGACACCGCGCTGCCATCGACGGATGGCAGCGCGGAAAGGAAACGGGACGACATGGCGATTGGCTACGGCGGCATCCAGCCGTCATCACGGCGGCGCATGTGGTCGTCGTTCTCGGCGTTGTTCAGCTGCGCGTCGAGCGGAATGGCGGTATTGAGGTCGACCTTCGACATCGACATGCCCTCATAGAGGACCACCGGCCGTTTGGGCGCCTTGCCCAGTGAGCCGGGCGGGAAGCGCCAGCCGTGGAGTTTGAAGTAGTTCTCCTGGCTGTTGACGCTGATCCAGACGCCATTGATCGGTGCGCCGTCGTGGTCGTTGACCACCGTGCAGCGCACCAGCAGCGGTGGCTCGTGCTCGTTCATGTTCTTGGGATCGACCGATTTCCAGGTCGGGCTCATGGAGACGATCTGGAAGGGCGCGGGATCGCCCTTGCCGCGCGGCTTGAAGCGCACCACGAAGTCGAATTCGCGGCGCAGGTCACCTTCGCTCAAGTCGTTCTGCTTGGCGACCACCGGCCAGTCAACGCTCTGCCAACGCCACATCGGCAGGACCCACGGCGCGGCGTACCACATGCCGAGGAGGATCGGGATCATCACCACCACGACTGCGATCTTGCTGGAGCTGGAGTTGGTGCCGCCCGACATATCTCCAGGATACCTCCAGATCGCGGGCTAGGGAAGAACGGTCCTGTGGGCCTCTTCAGCCCCCGTACCCCGCCGGATTCCCGCTCTGCCACCGCCAGCCGTCCGCGCACATCTCCTCCAGCCCGCGCCGCGCCGACCAGCTGAGCAGCCGCTGCGCCAGCGCCGGATCCGCGTAGCAGGTGGCGATGTCGCCGGGCCGCCGCGGTCCGACCTCATACGGGATCGGCCTGCCCGAAGCCGCTGCGAGCGCCGCGATCATCTCCAACACCGAGTAGCCCCGGCCGGTGCCGAGATTCACCGCGACCGCGCCCGCGAGGCCGTCCAGCGCCGCCAGGGCGGCGACATGCCCCTGCGCCAGGTCGACGACGTGGATGAAGTCGCGCACGCCGGTGCCATCCTTCGTCGGGTAGTCGTTGCCATGGATGGTCAGCTTGGCGCGCTTGCCCACGGCGACCTGCAGCAGGTAGGGCATGAGATTGTTCGGGATGCCCTTGGGATCCTCACCGATCAGGCCGCTCGGGTGCGCTCCGCTGGGATTGAAGTAGCGCAGCAGCGCGATGCGCCAGCTCGGATCGGCCCTGGCCAGGTCACGACAGATGTCCTCGATCATCACCTTGGTGCGGCCGTAGGGGTTGGTCGCGCCCAGCCGCGCCTCCTCGGTGATCGGCACGCGCTCGGGATCGCCGTAGACGGTGGCCGAGGACGAAAACACCAAGCGCCGGCAGCCCGCCGCCTGCATGCACTCGAGCAGGTGCAGCGTGCCGGTGAGGTTGTTGTGGTAGTAGCGCAGCGGCTGGGTCACCGATTCGCCGACCGCCTTGAGCGCGGCGAAATGGATGACCGCATCCACCGGCTGCGCGGCGAAGGCCGCGGCCAGGGCCGGCTTGTCGAGCAGGTCGAGGCGGTGGAAGGCCACCGACTTGCCGGCGATACGCTCGACCCGTCGCAGCGCTTCGACCGAGCTGTTGACCAGGTTGTCGACCACCACCACGCGGTGGCCGCTGGCGAGCAGCTCGATGCAGGTGTGGGTGCCGATGTAGCCGGCACCGCCGGTGACGAGGATAGTGGACATGGGCGGTCTGGCCTTCGGGGGAGTCGGGCACCTGGAACCGCCTGCCGCGTCCCGGGTCGGGCCTGGGCGCCAGGCCGATCCGCATGGTGGACCCTGCGCGAGGGCAGGCAACCGCTGGACCCACTGTGCTCCAACGTCTTGAGGTTGAACAGGGTATCATCTGGTTCGCCCTTCCCGTCCCGCGCCGGATGGCGATTGAGTGGGCGGCTCCCAGGGGGTAAGGTGATCGAGATGCGCAACTGGTACGCGAACGTTGTCCAGCAAGGTTCGGGGTCGTTCCATGGCCGATGATGTTGCCAGCGTGGTGCTACGCGTGCAGGCCGGCCAGGCGACCGCCTTCATCGATCTGGTGCAGCGCCTGAACGCTGAACTGCGCGTGTGGATCGCGACCTATGCGCTCGACACCCTGATGATCGACGATGTGGCCCTGGCGGTGTGGTGCGCGGTACGCCGCGCGTCGGCCGACTGCCCGGCGGCGCCGATACCATGGATCCTCGCCTTTGCCGAGCGCGAACTCGCCCAGCGCATGACCGCACTCGCGGACGATCCCCTGCGCCAGGTGCTGACGCACGCCGCCGCGGTCGAGCTGCGCGCCGCCGGGCAGCCCTCGACCACCGCCGCCCAGCACGTGCAGCGGCGCCTGACGATGATGCCGCCCATGGCGCGCCGCCTGCTCACCCGCCACTATGGCGAGCGCCTGCCGCTCGCGGACCTCGCGGTCGCGCAGGGCGTCAGCAACGAGGACGTCGCGGATTCGCTGGTCATGGCGCGCAGCACCCTCGATTGGCATCCGGACGCGATGTCCGGGCCGGTCGCGCACGGCCCGTTCAGCGGCGTGATCGAGGATTTCCTCAGTGGCGCCCTGGAAGGCGAGCCGCGTGAGCGCTTCGCCGTGCACCTTGCTGCCGATGCTGAGCGCTCCGCGACCTTCGTGCGCCAGGTCCGCCTCGACCTGATGCTGCGCGTCATGCTCGCCCCGGCGGTCGAGGGCGACGGCAAGGTCATGGCCCAGGCCGCCTGGGCCACGGTCGCTTCCGGCGACGGGTTGATGATCGCCCAGCCCCCTGAGCTGCGTCCGCGCCCAGCGGCGGCGGTCAGCCAGGGTTCCGATCGCACCCAGCGCCGACCGACCTCGTCCGACCTCGCCATGCGCCGCACCAGCGACCCCGGGACCAGGCGCATCACCGCGAATGAACCGACCACGCGGCGCATCTCCGTCACCGAACTAGGCACGCGCCGCCATTCTCTCCAGCGCCTCGAGCCGGACGCCGGCGCTGGCCAGCAGCGCAAGTCGGGCTTGCTGGTGGTGTTTATCCTGGCTGGCCTGGTGCTCGCTGGCGGCGTGGCGGTGCTGCTCATCTGGGGACGCGGCGAGACTGCGCGCGCGCATCCGCTGGTCACCCAGGCCGATCCTGCACCACTCCCAACCGCGCCGCCCGCATCGATCGCGTCGGCGCCGGTCCCGGGGGAAGGGCACGGGCCGTCCGCCACCGGCGCGCGCACCGATGGCCCGGTCGTCTTCGTGCGCGGCATCAACTTCGGTGGCGACGCGGTGATCCTCGACCGCCACCGCTGGCTGGCCCAGGACCAGGCGGTGGCCGGCGGCCTGGCGCTCACCGCCGAAGCCGTCGCCACCAGCATCCCGCCGCTGAGCGGCGCGGGCTTCGACTTCGATGGCAAGGCGATGCTCGAGAGCGGTCTGAGCGCCAAAGAGGCGCCGCTGCGCCTGCGCCAGGCGCTGCCGGCCGGGACTTACGAGCTGATGCTGTGGGTCGCCGGTCCGGACGCGGGCAACGCGCTCGCCATCACCATCGGTGATCAGATCGGGAACGTCGCTGCGGCGCCCTCGGCGACCTGGCGCAAGCTGGGTCCCTACCGCGTCACGCTCACGGGCGCCCAGCTCGACCTGGTGGTCGCCGGCCTCGGCCGCGCCCACCTCTCGGGCTTGACCCTGGCGACGGTCGGCAAGCCGAGTGCGCCACTGCCGCCGATCGCGCTGCTGATCTCGCCCAGCGACCGCTTCGCGCAGGATTCGACGCGTTCTCTCGACCTGGTCGCCGATGTCATTCCCTCGGCGACGGCCATCACCGCAGTCGCTTTCATGGACGGCGACAAGCTGCTGGCCACGGTCAACGCCCCGCCATACCGGCTCTCCCTTCCTAAGCTGCCGCCCGGCACCTTCGCCTTCACCGTGGTCGCCACCGCTGCCGACGGTGGGCGCGCGGCATCCGCCGCGGTCACCGGCACCATCCTCGATCTGCCCGTCGGCACCGGCTCCATCCTGCGCGAGCGCTGGAACGGGCTGCCCGGCGAGTGGCTGCGCGATGCCCAGGCCAATCCCAAGCTACAAGGCCCGCCTGACCAGAGTTCGATGCTGACCAGCATGAAGATTCCGACCAATGATGGCTTCGACTTCGTCGACCGCCTACGCGGCTTCATCATTCCCCCGGTGAATGGCAGCTACACTTTCTGGATCGCCAGCGACGACAACGCCGAACTCTCTCTGAGCACGGACGAGGATCCCGCGCACCTGCAGTTCCTGTGCTGGTGTGGCGTGGTCCGCGAGGAAGGCTTCGACGATCGTCCCGAGCAGCGTTCGAAGCCGCTCGTGCTTGAGGCCGGCCACCGCTACTTCGTCGAGGTCCGCCACAAGCAGGGCCCGGGCGGCACGCACCTGGCGATCGGTTGGCAGCTGCCGGACGGCTACCGTGAGCGTCCCATCCCGGGCAGCCGCATCGCGCCCTGGACGGCTGAACGTGCACCGCTGGTGGCGGCCGCGCCGCCCGCATCCGCGCCGGTCCCTGCGCCCACCGCGCCAACGCCTGCGGCGGAGAAACCGCCGCGTTTCGCGCTCGGCATCGATTTCGGAGGAGATGCCGGGGTCATCGACGGCAACCACTGGCTGTCGCAGCGCCAGGCGGAGGAGCTCGAGGTGCCCCTGCTCACCACCACCGACACCTTCCTCAGCGACCTGCCGCTGGCCGATGCGCAGGTCGGCTTCGGTGGCCTGCGCCGCGACGTCGACCTCGACGGGCGGCCCCTGACCATCGGCAAGGGCACCTTCAAGCGCGGCCTGTTCACCCATGCCCCGGCCACCATCCTCGTGCCGCTCGATGGCCGCAGCACCGGGTTCATCGCCGACGTGGGCGTCGAGTCCTACGTCGGTCAGGGCTCGGTGGCTTTCGAGGTGTACCTTGACGACGCCAAGGTCGCGGAATCCGGCGTGGTGCACCTCGGCGACGAGGCCAAGCACCTCGAGGTGCCGCTCGGCAGGGCCAAGGTGATGAAACTGGTGGTCGGTGACGGCGGCGACGGCCTCGGTGGCGATCACGCGATCTGGGGCGACGCGCGCCTGATCACTCCCCGTGTGGGCCTGTTGGGCGCCGCCGCCGGCCTCAAGGGCGCCAAGCGCAACGCCCAGAACTTCGCGACCAAGCCGCCCAGCGAGGGCCCGCTCAAGGCCATGCTCAACAGCAGCTGTCAGGGCCGCAGCGAGACCCTGGCCTTCGGCCTCAAGGTCCCGAATGGCGTCTATGACGCCTGGTTCTGGGTCAGCGAGAACGCCACCACCGGCGCCCATCTCTTCGACCTTGAGGTCCAGGGCGTGGCCGCGAAGGGCCTGGGCGCACTGCCGACCGGCAGTTGGAGCAAGTACGGCCCGCTGCGCGTCAGCGTCGGCAATGGCGTGCTGTCCATCATCGCCAAGGCCGGCAAGGGCGTGCCGACGCTCAGTGGCATGGCGCTGTACGCGATCGATCCGTGACGCGGGCCAGCGCGCCGCGCTCGCCCGCGACCGGGAAGCCGGCCTCCCACCAGCGCCACGGCATGCCCGCCCACTCCGCGCCCGCATAGTCGACGCCGACGCGCGGCCCATTGCGCAGCTGCCTGGCCGGCTCGCGCGGCGGCAGCAGGCGGAGCGGACAGCCGGCCGCACCCAGGCGCAGCCCGTTATGGGCGCGGTTGAGGGCCAGCGCCTGGCAGAGCTTGGCCGGCCCGTTCGCGAGCTGTGCCCCACGCGCGTCGCCGCGGCGTTCGCCCGCCAGCGCCGCCCCGCCGACGATCGCCAGCGACCGGATCAACACCGCCGCAGGCTCGCCGCCGCGGTCGCAGACCACGTTCAGCATCCAGTGCATGCCGTAGCACAAATAGACGTAGAGCGTGCCGGGCTCCGCGAACAGCGTCTCAGTGCGCGGCGTTCGGCCCTTGCTGGCGTGGCAGGCGCGGTCCTCGCACCCCTGGTAGGCCTCGGTCTCGACGATCCGCCCACGCACGCCATGCGCTTCCAGCTCCCAGCCGATCAGGCGCGGGGCGAGGTCGGGTGCCGGGACCGCGAGATCGATGCGGGGGCGCATGCAGGAATGGTAGGGGCTGAGGTGTGGACCCAAGGGCCTAGGCCCTAGACCCTGGACCCTAGACCCTAGACCCTAGACCCTGGACCTCGGTATAGGGTGTTTCGGTATCCCTCACAGGTCGCGTTAAAATACGCAGCGCGAGGGATCATCCTCGCGCTGCGTATCGCGTATTCCGCGACTAGGGTCTAGGGTCTAGCGTCTCACGTCTCACGCGTCCGACAGCGCCGCGATGCCGGGCAGTGCCTTGCCTTCGAGCAGTTCAAGCGAGGCGCCGCCGCCGGTCGAACAGTGGGTGACCTTGTCGTCGGTCTTCCACTTGGCTGCGGCGGTGGCGGTATCGCCGCCGCCGATCACGGTGATGGCCCCCGCCTGGGTGGCCTTGACCACCGCCTCCATCGCGGCCTTGGTGCCGACCGCGAACTTGTCGATCTCGAAGACGCCGAGTGGGCCGTTCCAGATGATGGTTCTGGCGCGCGCGATGACCGCGGCGTTCTGCGTGACGGTCTCCGGACCGCAATCGAAGCCCTCCCAGCCGGCCGGGATGCCGGTCTTGTCGGTGGCGGCGCCGACATTGGCGTCGGGTCCGAACTTGTCGCCGGTCACGAAGTCGACGGGCAGGTGGATCTTGACGCCCTTGGCCTCCGCCTTGCGCAGCAGGTCGGCGACGATCTTGGCGCCCTCCTTGTCGAACAGGCTGTTGCCGATCTCCATGCCGAAGCAGATCTTCTTGAAGGTGTAGGCCATGCCGCCGCCGATGATCATCTCGTTGACCCGGTCGAGCAGATTGCTGATCAGCTGGATCTTGTCCGCGACCTTGGCGCCGCCGAGGATGGCCAGCACCGGACGCTTGGGGTTGTCCAGGACCTGGGCGAAGGCGTCGAGCTCCTTCTTGAGCAGGAATCCCGCCGCGCGCTGCGGCAGGGTCACGCCGACCATCGACGAGTGCGCGCGGTGCGCGGTGCCGAAAGCATCGTTGACGTAGACGTCGCCGAGCTTGGTCAGCGAGGCGCGGAAGGCCGCGACCTTGGCCGGATCGGCCTTGGTCTTGGCGCCGGTCTCCTCGTCCTTGATCGAACCCTCCTCCTCGATGTGGAAGCGCAGGTTCTCGAGCAGCGCCACCTCGCCGGGCTTGAGCGCGGCGCACCCCTGCTCGACGTCCGCGCCGACGCAGTCATCGAAGAACTTCACCGGCCGGCCGAGCAGCTCCGCGACTTTGGCCGCGATCGGACGCAGCGAGTACTTCTCGACCTTCTTGCCGTCGGGCCGGCCGAGATGCGACATCAGCACCACCGACGCGCCCTGGTCCAGGGCGTACTTCACCGTGGGCAGGGCCGCGACGATGCGCTGGGTGTTGGTGATGGCGCCGGTCTTCTTGTCCTGGGGGACGTTGAAGTCGACGCGCATGAGCACGCGCTTGCCGGCGAGCTGGAGCTGATCGATGGAGAGCTTGGGCATGGGAATCCTTTCGAGGAAGCGGGACAAAGCGCCGGTCCGGTCGGGGATGGCGTCGCGCGGGGCTGAGTGTGGGCCGTCGTGGGGCATGCAAGCGGCAGGCGGCGGCGCGCGGCGCAGCTGTCGCGGTTGCGCCCTGGGGGCGCGCATCCACGCTGATCGCCATGACCGTGGTCCTGGGCATTGAAAGCAGCTGCGACGAGACCGCGGTGGCGCTGGTCCAGGACGGGCACGCCGTGCTCGCCGAGGCGATCGCCAGCCAGGCCGACGATTTCGCGGCCTGGGGTGGCGTGGTGCCAGAGCTCGCGGCGCGCGGCCACGTCGCGGCCCTGCCCGGCCTGGTCCAGCGCGTGCTCGACGCCGCCGGACTGCCGCTGGCCGCGGTCGGCGCGGTCGCGGTCGGTGCGTGGCCGGGGCTGATCGGCAGCCTGCTCACCGGCGTCACCGCGGCCAAGGCCATCGCCATCCGCCGCAGTCTGCCGCTGGCGGCCATCGACCACATCCAGTCGCATCTCGCCGCCGTCCACCTCGGCCGGCCGGAGGTGCCCTACCCGCTCGTCGGTCTGGTCGCCTCCGGCGGGCACAGCCACCTGTACCGCTGCACCGGCCCAGGCGCCCTCGAACTGATCGGCGGGACCATCGACGACGCCGCCGGCGAGGCCTTCGACAAGGCCGCAGCCACCCTCGACCTGGGCTACCCGGGCGGTCCCCAGGTCGACCACCTCGCCGCCACCGGCGACCCCCGCGCCTTCACCCTGCCGCGCAGCTTCCTCAAGGACGACACCCTGCGCCTGAGCTTCGCCGGACTCAAGACCGCCCTGCTCTATCAGGTGCGCGGCCCGCTGGGGCGTGATCCCCTGACGCTCTCCGCCCAGGGTGTGCGCGACGCCTGCGCCAGCTTCCAGGCGGCCGTGGTCGACTGCCTGACCGGCAAGCTGCGGCTCGCGTCGCGCCGCCACGGCGTGCGCGCCATCGCCGTGGGCGGCGGCGTCGCCTGCAACCGCGGCTTGCGCGCAGCGCTCGCCGCGTTTGCCATCACTGACGGCCTCACCCTGCTGTTGCCCGAGCCACGTCACTGTGCCGACAACGCCGCGATGATCGCCAGTCTCGGCCATTTCCAGGTCGCGCGCGGCGACCTCGCCGGCCCCGACCTTGCACCCCTGCCCACCGGCAGCGCCGGTCCGCGCCGTTTTTCTGCGCAGCACGGAGTGAACCGCTAGGACGCCAAGTCGCCGCGCTGACAGCCTGACTACCGATAAAGCATGAGGCGCGGAGACGCGGAGGTGGGAGGAGGACGCCGTCAAGAAGTCCTGCTTCGGGATCCCCTGCTCGCTTCGCTGCGGTTTGCGCGCACGGCACCGGGCGGAGCTGGGAACACGTCCGTCCCTTTGCTGCTTTTTTCCTCCGTGTCTCGTCTGGCATCGGTTTTCGGCTGTCGGTGCCGATGAACAACGACCAGACCCGCGGCGCGCGCCGCGGGTCTGGATGAATCGCGACATCCCGCTCGCGCGGGTTCGGCTCACTTGGGATGGTAGTCCTGGCGCACGTACTTCATCAGCTGGTCCGACGTCATGGCCTGCACCTGGAACTCGCGGGCGTTGTCCTGCTCCTTGTCGGAGCGGTCGCCGGCGACCAGGATGTCGACTCCCGGGCTGAGCTTCTCGCGCACGACGCCGCCCGTCTGGCGGATGAAGTTCTCGAGGTCCTCCTTGGTGTGGGGGGACTTGTTCTTCTTGGGATCGTCGAACTCGCCGGTGACCACGAAGACCTTGGGCCGGGTGGTGCTGAACACCGGATTGCCGAGATTGTCGTTCTTCGACAGCGGGAAGGCGCGGTTGTCGACCACCGACAGCACGCGGGCGGTGGCGATCTGGGCCTTGACCTCGATGACCTCGATCATGCCCTTCTCCTTATAACGGCCGCGCTCAAGGTTGAAGACCTCGAGGAGCAGGCCCGGGAAGACCCGGTCGGAGCTGCCGAGGTTGATCACCACGTAGGGCGAGCCGGGATTGACCTCGAGGATGTTGCCGACCGAGTCGAGATCCTTCAGCCAGTGCAGTTCGAGCTCGAGCAGCTGGCGGATGCGGTCCTCAAGCTGGCCGATCTTGGTGGCGCGGCGGCTGAAGTCCTCGCGGTTCTTGCGCTCGGCGGAGTCCTTCTCCTTGCCCAGACCGTCGATCTGGGTGTTCAGGCGGCTCTGGTCCTCCTGGAAGGCGGCCTCCTGCTCCTGGATCTTCTGCAGCTCCTTCTGGAGCTGCTGCTGGCGCTGCTGGATCGCCTCGTCGAGCTTGGGGTAGGCTTGGCGCGCGTCGCTGTCGTGCTCGGCCTTGAGGCCATCGATGCGGTCCTTGCTCGCGCTGACCGTGGCCAGGCCGAGCTTCCACACGCTGTCCATCAGCGGCTTGCCGTCGATGTCCTTGGTCTGCGCGGTGGCCACGCCGGACAGCACCTTGCCGTCCGACCCGTAGTAGAAGCGGTATTCATTGAGGTGCAGGTCGGCGCGCTGGATGCCGCGGCGGCGCGAGGCCAGCGCGGATTGCGCGGCGGCGATCTTGTTGCGCAGATCCGTGCTCTCGGTCATCAGCGCGTTCAGGGTGATCTTCTGGCCGTTCGGCTCATCGGGGTTGCCCTCGGTGATGGCCGTGATCTGCCCGCTCTCGTGGATGACGAGGAAGGTGAAGAGCAGGGTCACGAGCACCAGCACCACCAGTATGCTGATGAGCGCGGGATGGATGCGTCCGGCCATGGGTGTTCCTTACTGCTTGCTGCGCGAGAAGTCGCCGAGATGGAAGAGCTGGCTCTGGATGAGCTGCTCCTCGCTGAGGATGCTGATGCCGAGCTTGATCGCCTGCTGCAGGGCAGCATCGGAACGCTCGCCCGCGACCAGGTAATCCGTGTTCACCGACAGCTCAGCATCGTAGCGGCCGCCCGATTCGGTGATGAAGCGGCGCAGCTCGTCCTTGCTGAACTGGGAGAAGTCGCCACGGATGGCGAAACCCTTGACCTTCTCGGGGTCGTAGACCGGGTTGAACAGGCTGTCATTGGGGATGAACGGGTCGTTGGCGTCGGTCTCTTGGAGCACGCGCCCGACCGAAATCATCTCCTCGACGCGGGTGATCTCGATGGCGCCCTTGACGATGAGCTTGCCGCCGCGCCGGTTGAAGACGGTGAAGCGCGTGCCCTTGCGCAGGTTGTGCTTCTGGCCGCGGTTGATGACCACGAAGCCCTCGCTGGCGCTGGCCTGGACGATCTCACCCTTGCTGTGGATCTCCTTGGAGTCGATCTCGCGCTGGCGGATCAGCTCGCGCACGCGGTCCTCAAGCTGGACGATGCGGTCGTCGAGGTCCTTGTTCTCCTTGCGGCCCTTCTTCTTGATGCCTTCGACCTCCTGCTTGAGGTCCTCGATCTTCTTGCGCAGCTGGGCACGGCGGTCGTCGAAGTCGCGCTCGTTGGCGTGGGCGCGGGTCTCCTCCTGGGCGAGTTCGCCGCGGCGCTCCTTCATCTCCTTCAGCTTGTCGGCTGCTGTGGAGATCTCCTTGTCGATGTCCTCGGTGATGCCCTTGAGCGACACCTGGTTGCTGGCCACCAGACGCGCGACGTCGTCGATGGTCTGCTTGTCGTCGGCCTCGAGATCGTGGGCGAGCTGGACGCGCGCGCCGATCTGCTGCTCCAGGGGCTGCTTGGCGGCCTCCAGCTCGGCGGCGTACACGCGCAGGACCTTGATGTCGGCCTTGAGCTGCTCGTGCTGCTCGTGCAGCCCGGCCTTCTGCGCATGGCGGTACAGGAACAGGCCGAAGGTCGCCGCGGCGGCGAGCGAGAACACCACGAACAGGCCGACCAGCCAGGCTGGCGTGCGTTGGCTATAGTCCATAGAACGAGCTCCCTTGTGCTGACAGCGCCGAGCCAACGTAGAAAGGGCCCTCGGCCCCACAATTCCAGCCGCCGCGCCGGGGCCCTCCGTGTGTCAGTAGGGCGCGCGCGACCACGACTGGTCGGGACAGGGGGTTAGAGGGACCTCCAGGACATCGGATTCCGGGGGCGCATCGCTATCCGCGTGCAGCCGTGCCAGAGCTGGGGTCCCTGGCAAGCATGGGTCGTACATCTGCAACGGCGGTGCGAGGCCGACATGCAGCCCCAACTTGCGGACCGGTTTTCTGGGCAATCCGAAGCCATCCCGTGCGACCCACAAGCGAGCCTCGCAATCTCCTGGTGCGGCATGCGCGGTTAATGGGTGCCTGGATTATTTTTGAGCGACTTTGCGGATAGCTGCTCACTGATACAGCAGTTCATATGGTGCGGATGATGCAGATATCTACCTGGTTCGTTCGTTGTAACCGATCTCATGCTATAGGGATAAGACATGTCGTCGAGCGTCGCGCCCCACCTTCGGTTCGCGGTTTGCCAAGAGGGCCACCACGCGGGCGGTACGAGCCCACCCTCATTCCCCAAGGATCACCTCCATGATGCGACCCCTCCTCTCCCTGCTCGCAGGGCTCCTGTTCCTGACTGGTGGCTCCCAGCTTTGGGCAGAAGAACCAGCCAGCGCCGGCACGCCCGCTGCGGCGCCTGCAGCCTCGTTGCCGCCCTCAGCCCCCGTAGCGCACGAGGCGGCACCCGCAGACGCCGCCGCCCCGGCTGCGGAGAAGCCCAAGACGGTCGAGGAACGCCTCACCGCCGTCGAGGCCATGGCCAAGACCGGTGCCGACGCCGTCAACCAGGTCGCCTTCAACTCCGGCGACAACGCCTGGATGCTGACCTCGTCGGTCATCGTGCTGATGATGACCATCCCCGGCCTGGCCCTGTTCTACGGCGGCCTGGTGCGCCGGAAGAACGTGCTCGGCACCATGTACCAGAGCTTCTTCCACTGCGGCATCGTGACCGTGATCTGGGTGGTCTTTGGTTTCAGTGCCACGTTTGGACCCGGCGCCACCACCTCGGTGCCAAAGGTCGATGACAAGGGCGTCGAGGTCAAAGACGACAAGGGTGCCGTCGTCAACGTCGATGAACCTACGTTCATGGCCGGCTTCTTCGGCGGCATGGACTACGTCATGCTCAAGAACGTGATCTGGACCCCCGAGTCCAAGGATGAAAAGGGTGTGCGCGTACCTGGCTCAATCCCCGGCCCGAACGGCGATTACGCCGCCAGCATCAGCTTCGGCACGTTCTTCTTCTTCCAGCTGACCTTCGCCATCATCACGCCCGCGCTGATCTGCGGCGCGTTTGCCGAACGCATGAAATTCGCCGGCTTTGCGGCCTTCACTTCGCTGTGGGCGATCTTCGTCTACATTCCCATCGCGCACGCGGTGTGGGGCAAGAACGGCTTCTTCAACTGGGGCTTCAACAACAACATGCACGGCGCCTTCGACTTCGCTGGCGGTACCGTGGTGCACATCTCCTCGGGAATCGCGGCGCTGGTGGTCGCGCTGTTCATCGGCAAGCGCAAGGGCTATCCGAACTCGGCGATGCCTCCGCACTCGCTCGTACTGAGCTTTGTCGGCGCGGCGATGCTGTGGGTCGGCTGGTTCGGGTTCAACGGCGGCTCGGCGCTTTCGGCCGGCGCCCTCGCCGTGTTCGCCTCATGCAACACCATGATCGCCACCGCGGCGGCCTCGCTCAGCTGGCCGCTCCTTGAATGGATCCTGCGCGGCAAGCCCACCGTCCTCGGTGGCATCTCGGGTGCAGTCGCCGGCCTGGTCGCCATCACCCCGGCCTGCGGTTTCGTCACCCCGGCCTCGGCCCTGATCATCGGCCTGGTCGCCGGCGGCCTGTGCCTGGTCACCGCGACCTACATGAAGCGGGCGCTTGGGTACGATGACACCCTCGACGCCTTCGGCGTGCACGCCATCGGCGGCATCTGGGGCGCCATCGCCACCGGCCTGTTCTTCTGCGTCGACGCCAACCCTGGCGTCAAGGCGCTCAATGCCGGCCTGTACGACGCGATCGTGGCGGGCAGCCACCCGGTGGTGCTCAACCAGATCAAGGCGGTGCTCATCACCATCGTGATCTCGGCGATCGGCACGAGCATCATCGCCGCCCTGGTCAAGTATACCATCGGCCTGCGCGTCTCGGCCGAAGACGAAGAAGTCGGTCTCGACCTCAGCCAGCATGGCGAGGAAGGCTACGTCGGCGTCGGCTGACCTGGCCCGGCCCCCCGGACGGGTTGTCCCCGTCCGGGGGTGCTGTTAGGCTCTTTTTCCCAACCCCACTCTCACACTCCAAGGAATCCCCATGAAAATGATCGAGGCCATCATCCAGCCGTCCAAGCTGGAGGCCGTCAAGGAAGCGCTGAACGAGGTCGAGGTCGTGCGCCTGACCATCAGCGATGTGCAGGGCTTCGGCCGCCAGAAGGGCCACACCGAGATCTACCGCGGCCACGAATACACGGTCAACCTGCTGCGCAAGGTCAAGCTGCAGATCGCCGTGAACGACGAGTTCGTCGAGCCGACCGTCAATGCCATCATCAAGGCCGGACGCACCGGTGAAGAAGGCAAGGTCGGCGACGGCAAGATCTTCATCCTGCCCCTGCAGGACTGCATCCGCATCCGTACCGGCGAGCGCGGCCCCGAGGCCATCTGAATCTGCGGCCCCAGGGTCTTTGGCCCTGGGGCCGTTTTCGTCTCCGGACCACGTCGCACGGCCGCCGTGCTGCTGCGCGCACGCGGCCGCATCGTGCGCTTTCGACGCGGCACGCGCGCTTCTGGCCAGAGCGGGGATTCGCCAGTCACAGCTCGATTTTTCCGCAGTCTCTCACACACCACAATCGGCCATGCGGCGTCTTGCCCAAGCCTGGGCCGCAGCTAGCCTCTCCCGCCCTGACCCAACCCCGCGCAGCGTTCCCGCTGCCCCGACCCAATCCTGCCTAGGAGCACTCCATGAGCGTTGAAAAAGCCCTGCAACTCGCCAAGGACCACGGCGCCAAGTACGTCGACATCGTCTTCGGCGACATGTTCGGCACCCTGCAGCACTTCACCATCACTGCGCGCCGCCTCGAGGCCTCGCTGTTCACCGACGGCCTGCCTTTCGACGGCTCGTCGATCCGCGGCTGGCAGGGCATCGAGAAGTCGGACATGCTCATCAAGCCGGACCCGGCCACGGCCTTCATCGACCCCTTCCGTGAGCAGCCCACCATCACCTTCTTCGGCGACGTCTACGATCCGCGCTCCGGCCAGCGCTACACGCGCGACCCGCGCTCGATCGCCCACAAGGCGCTCGCCTACCTGAACAGCAGCGGCATCGGCGACATGGCCTACTTCGGCCCCGAGCCCGAGTTCTTCATCTTCGACTCGATCCGCTACGACTCCAAGCCCAACGCCGCCTTCTACTACCTCGACTCCAACGAGGCGCCGTGGAACATGGGCGTCGACGACGGCATCAACCAGGGCCACAAGATCCGCCACAAGCAGGGCTACTTCCCCGCGTCGCCCGCTGACACGCTGTTCGACCTGCGCAGCGAGATCACCACCAACATGCAGACCATGGGCATGGAAGTGGATCTCCATCACCACGAGGTGGCCAGCCCCGGCCAGTGCGAGATCGGCATCAAGTACGGCACCGCGGTCACCGCAGGCGACCTGGTCCACCTCTACAAGTACGCGGTCAAGAACACCGCCTTCCAGCACGGCAAGACGGCGACCTTCATGCCCAAGCCAATGTTCTTCGACAACGGCAGCGGCATGCACAACCACATGTCGATCTGGAAGGACAAGAAGAACACCTTCGCCGGCAACGTGTACTCGAAGCTGTCGCAGAACGCCATCTGGGCGATCGGCGGCATCCTCAAGCACGGCAAGTCGATCCAGGCCTTCACCAACCCGTCGGCGAACAGCTACCGCCGCCTGGTGCCGGGCTACGAAGCCCCGGTGAACCTCGCCTACTCGGCGAACAACCGCTCGGCCTCGATCCGCATCCCGCACGTCCAGGGCGACAATGCCCGCCGCTTCGAGTTCCGCTGCCCCGACGCCTCGGGCAGCCCCTACCTGGTCACCGCGGCGATCCTCATGGCCGCCATCGACGGCATCAAGAACCAGATCGATCCGGGCAAGCCGATGGACAAGAACATCTACGACCTGCCGCCCGAGGAACTGGCGCAGATCCCCGGCACCTGCAAGAGCCTCGAAGAGGCCCTCGACACCATGGAAGCCGACAAGGCCTGGCTGACCGCCGGCGACGTTTTCACCGAGGACATGATCGAAGCCTACGTTGCGGTGAAGCGCGAGAACGAGGTCGAGCCGCTCAAGCTGCGTCCGAATCCGTACGAGTTCTACCTATACTACGACTGCTGAGTCGTAAGTTTTGCGGATATGCAAGAGGCCCCGGAGTAATCCGGGGCTTTTTCGTTCCCATCGGCCATCAGCGTGGACCCTCACGTGGCTCCTCGGAAACCGGGGGCGCGCACGGACCGGGGCATTGCGGTCGCTGCGCTTGTCCCGATGCTTCGCACAGCGCGCCCCTGCCCTCTATCGGGGGTGCGTCAGGTCGGTGTGGGCGATGTGAACGCCTGTGCCGGCCGTTTTTTTTTCTCATGCCTTTTTCTCATGCCATTGGGGCGGAGCAGCGGGCTGAAGACGACTGCAACAGGGAAGTCTCGGGTCCTGTGAGCCGCTTTGTTAGATAGGCGGCATGGGTCCGATCTTCGACCGGAATGCGGGACGACAGCTCACGGCCCCGTGCATTTTGCAGGTGATGATGGCTATCAATCACCTCCAGCAAGGACTTAGGCCATGGCACGCGATGTACTAAGGCACCAGCGTACCCGCAGAGGAAAACTCTCATGACTATCGGCCTGCTTCTCTCCATCATCTTCATGGTCCTCAAGCTCACCGGTCACATTGACTGGAGCTGGGGCATCGTCTTCCTGCCGGCGATCATCGAGTTCGTCCTGTCGCTCGCCTTCACGCGCTCGCCCTTCTGGTGGCGCGGCCGCGTCAACTGACGCACCTCTCCTTGCGGTAATCGGGCTGAAAAAATGCCCCATCCGAAATGATGTCGGGTGGCCTGAGGAAAGCATGATGCATGCCGACCGCGGCTGCCCTCTCGACTTAGACGCCGACCATGCCAATGCCGAATGTGGCATCCAGCCCCGTCGGTGTGGTTGTCGGTGCCAACACGAGCTGGTCGCCCCCGTCGCGGAAGATGCCATCGTCGCCGTTGCGTGTACGGCGGCGTCCCAGTGCTGCGTAGGGCGGCTGGGCATGAACGCGGTCGGTGAGTGCATCTTCGAGATAGAGCTGCGAGGTGAACTCGCGACTCGTGGGCGAGCCGAGGCCGGTGCGCACCTTGATATGGATGTGTACGGTGCGTCCACGGTACCAGCCTGGATAGATCGTGATGAAACGTACCGAGCCACGCGCGTCGCTGGTCTGGAAGCCGCGCAGGAAGCGCTGCCCGACGGTCGCGGCGTGGGGATCGTCAACGTCGGAGTAACGACCCAGGGCGTCGCAGTGCCAGATGTCGACCATGGCACCGGCAAGCGGCGCGCACCGCGCACCGCTGACCCGTGCCAGCAGCAGCGTGAGCGTGAGCGGCAGGCCAGGACTCAGCACACCATCCACAGGATCGGAGCGGATGTCAGAGCGTTCCAGGCGTTCATCGACGAAGAACGGGCCCTCGGTCTGCGCCGGTCGCACCAGGCAGGCGGAAGAGGCGGCCAGGGACTTCGTCGGCACGTCCTCGGTGGCTCCAGAGGGCGAGAGCGGCATCGCGAGCGCTGCGCCACCGCAGCCACTCGCCAAAATCGCCCAGCCCACACCCCACAGCGCAAGCGCCTCGCGACGGCCAAGGACTTGACCGACCGCCGCGTCACTGCCGCTCGCGAGGTGGCGTGATCCACCCTGCACTGTGCCGTGAGCGCGGTCGGGCGCGTCGTACGTGGACATGTCACTCTCCTGGCAACGAGTTGAGGCATTCTCGTCGCTCGCCAAAAATGGGAATCCCGCATGGTGCGAAGCCAGAGCGCGATGATGACTCGCCGTCAGCTGCGTCGACGCAGGTGCATGGTCACGATGGGAGGTCCTCGCGACTGGTGAAACGGCGGATGTGGGCGCGACCTCTGACTGGTGTCAGTGCACGTGAATCCGGCGCGATTCCGCCAAAGAGTGCGCAGGATCGGGTCAATCGTCCGTCCCCGCCAGAACACCAACTGGCGTGAACTCCCGGTAAGTTGCCACGTTTGACTCCGTCAGATCCATGGTGAGATGACCTGTAGCCAGGGAGGCCAGTCATGACCTATCTCTTTGTCGGCCACGCCTCGATGAAACGCCATGCGGTGCTGCGCCACCGCGCGGCCCTGGGCTTGGAAATGGTAACCATGGACGAATGTGCTGAGGCCTGTGAACGGCTACGGAACGGGTCGCCGCACCGCCTGTTCCTGGTCGCCGATGATGCCTGCGAGGCCGATGCCGATCTGGCGATGACCTTCGCGACCGCATCCTGAAGCATCTGCGCTCATAGATTCTGACCAGACGTGCATGCCAAGCACGATTGATCGGACAACACACGACGGCAGCCGAGGCCAGTGGTCGAGGGTGATAGAGATCAGCCCTCGCGGGTGGCCTGAAGTCCAGTCGTGCGGTAGAATGAGACTGCAGCTATGGACTCCACCTCACTCATCATGGGTGTGATCTTCGGCGCGATCGGCGTCGGCTACATCACCTACGGGCGCAAGCAGCAACGCTACGCCGCGCTGCTGGCTGGCGTTCTGCTGTGCGCCTTCACCTATGTCGTGGATGGCGTCTGGCTGTCGATGCTCATCGGGGTGGCGCTGATGTGCCTGCCGGTCTGGTTGAAGTGGTAGGCCTGGGAAAGCCGGTCAGTTGCGTATCAGTCCGTCGCGTCCGTCGGCAGCGTCACCCGCGCGGAGAAGCGCCCGTTGGGCGCGGCCAGATCGAGGCGACTGCCAAGCCGCCGCACCAGGAGCGAAGACCGCAACAGGCCGAAAACGCTGTGCTCGCTGTCGAATCTCGCGCCGTCGCACCGGTATAACGGCTGGTCGTGGATGACTAGGCGGTCGCGCAGCCGGTCGATGCCCCTGATGATGAGCAGGCGCATCCCCATGGGCATGTGGTTCTTCGGGGACCGGCCACGCTGCGGCTTCGCCGACCCCGGGTCAGCCCCGGTCAGGGCGTCATCGGGGAATCGTCAGCCGCACCACAGTAGGCGGCGGGCATACGCGGCCCGCGCCCCCCGTGCAGCTATTTCCCACTCGGCCGGCAGCCAACGAACACGTCCTCGCCGCGCGCCCAGCGCGCCGAGGCATCGGGCGTGCCGAGGGCGCGCAGCAGCGCGCCGTGCAACTCATAGAAGCGGCCGTCGAGGCCTGCTGCCGCGACTCCGGCCGCGACGCCCTGAAGGGTCGCTTGCGCGGCACGGTGGCCGACGCGGTCGATGGCCGGCGGCGGTCCGGCGGGATCGACGTACTTCTCCTGGCAGGAAGCACGCGACAGCGAGTGGTAGCCGCGGCACATCACCGGCCGCCACGCGTAGATCGCGCACTCGCCCGCGGAGCCGAGGAAGCCACAGGGCAGGCCGGCGGCGAAATACTCCGCCATGGTGGCGAAGCCGGCGATGTGCGCGCTGCGCTGCGCGAGCATGGCGAGCAATTGCTCCAGCCACGGCGCGGGGAAGGTCTCTCTCAGCACGTCCGCGAGCGCCAGGGCCTCGGCCGGGGTGACGCTGACCTGCTGGTGGCAGCAGAAGCTGCAGCCGCGCGCGCACTCGTGCAGCGGCCGCGCCGGGCTAAGCGCGGCCACCTCGTCGACCAGCCGCCAGGCATCGGCCGCGACATGCTCTGCGAGCCTTGCGCTGGCGCCCTGCACCAGGGTGTTGGCGATCACCGCGGCGGTATTCAGCGCCTGCTGGCTCTTCGTGCGCGCGAACAGCTCGCGCAGGGCGGCGTCGAGGTCGCGCGGTGGCGCCGCTTCCGCAGCCAGGCTGGGCAGGTCATCATCGGCCTGGGCATGGTCGCTGGGCATGCGGGTGCATAGCGGCGCGCCGGGGGAAAGCATCGGCGGATCGTTTGGAGGCGGCGCGAGACACCGGACTTCGAACCCGAAAATCGAGGCCTGGGAGTACCGGGAGGGTCACAGGGGGGTGGGGTCGCCGCTGTTGAGTGCCAAGCGGGTGTTGGGCTATTGGAGTTCGGCCGCCGTTCCTACCCTGCAGGCGATATGACCGCAGCCGCCCTCGTCTCAGCCGCCCGCGCGCTTTCCAAGGACCTCGCCAAACTGCGCTTCGCAGCACCGGTGGATTATGTCTACGATCCGCTCATCTACGCCTGGGACGTCCATGCGGCCTACCTGCGCAAATTTGGCGAGGGAAAGAAGAAGGTGGTGCTGCTGGGCATGAATCCCGGGCCCTTCGGCATGGCCCAGACCGGGGTGCCCTTCGGCGAGATCGCCATGGTGCGTGACTGGCTCGGCATTTCCGGAGTGGTCGGCAAGCCCGAACGTGAGCATCCCCAGCGCCCGATCGAGGGCTTCGCATGTCCGCGCAGTGAGGTCAGCGGCAAACGCCTGTGGGGCCTGTTCAAGACGCGCTTCCCGTCTGCCGAGGCCTTCGCCGTCGACCACTTCGTCGCCAACTATTGTCCTTTGGTGTTCATGGAGGAGAGCGGCAAGAACTTCACCCCTGACCAGCTGCCGGCGGACGAACGCGGCGCGGTCGAGGCGCTCTGCGATCGCCACCTGCGCAAGCTGGTCGAGGCGCTCGGCCCCGTGTGGGTGGTCGGTATCGGCGGTTTCGCGGTGAAACGCGCAGAGGCCGCCCTTGCCGGCCTGTCCGTGCGCATCGCCCAGGTCCCGCACCCCAGCCCCGCCAACCCGGCCGCCAATCGCGATTGGGCCGGAGCCGCCACCCGCGCCCTGCTCGAGCAGGGGGTGTGGAGCGCTTGAGCGACGCTTCGTGCGTGCTGCCGCAGCGGACCTCAGGCACCGCAGGTGGCGGCTCCTCCGCCAAGGCCATCCTGTTACCTTAGGTCTTTTACTGTATCAGGTTTGCGTCCACGCGCGCCAAAAAGATCTTGCGCTCTGGACGATCGCCATATCCTGCGCCTCCCCACCCACGTACGGGCCCGGTTTTGCCGGTTCTGGACCTCTGGGGGCTGTGCGCTGGAGTCAAGCCCATCCAGCGCACGCGGTGTATCCGCCTCCCGCACGCAGCGATGCGTACGGTCGCGGAAACACCAAAGTTCCAGGGCCAACCGCAGTACCTCGTGCTGGCTCCGATGCCGTCGGAGTGGGAGTAGATTGTGAAAGAAAAGATCAAGATCCGTCTTGAGGCGTATGACCACCGCATCCTGGACAAGGCTGCGCAGGACATCGTCGAGACCGCCAAGCGCACAGGTGCGAAGGTCGCCGGGCCCATCCCGATGCCGACCCACATCGAGCGCTTCACCGTCCAGCGTAGTCCGCACATCGACAAGAAGTCGCGTGAGCAGTTCGAGCTCCGCACCCACGCCCGGGTCATCGAGATCATCGAGCCCACGGCCAAGACCAACGATGTGTTCTCGAAGGTCGACGTCCCCGCCGGCGTCGACATCACCATCAAGCAGACGGTGAGGTAACCCATGGGCGTCGCCATTTACGGAACCAAGGTCGGTATGACCCGCGTCTTCGCGGGTGATGTCGCCGTCGCCGTCACCGTCATCGAGGTCCTCCCCAACGAGGTCATCGAGGTCAAGGATACCGACAAGCACGGCTACGCCGCGCTCAAGGTCGCGGTCGGCCCCAAGAAGCGCGTGCTGACCAAGGCGCTCGCCGGCGAGTTCAAGAAGGCCGATGTGGCCCCGCGCCGCTTCCTGCGCGAAATCCCGGTGACCGGCGAGGCCAAGGCCGGCGCCAAGGTCACCGTCGCCGCGCTCGACCTCAAGCGCGACTGCGACATCACCGGCCAGACCAAGGGCTGCGGCTTCACCGGTGTGGTCAAGCGCCACAACTTCGGCGGCCACAAGATGACGCACGGCGCCATGGGCCATCGCACCCCCGGCTCGATCGGCTGCCGCATGGATCCGGGCCGCGTGTTCAAGAACAAGCGCATGGCCGGCCATTACGGCGACGAGCAGATCACCGTCAAGAACCTCCAGATCATCAGCATCGATACCGAGAGCAACCTGGTGGTTGTCAAGGGTGCGATCCCCGGTCCGAATGGCGGCCTGGTCGCCATCAAGCAGCGTTGAGCCAGGGAACCAGGGAAACGCCATGACTGAAATCACCATCTACAACGCCGAGGGCGCCGCCACCGGCACGCTCGAGCTCGATCCCCTCCTGCTCGACAAGGCGGTCCGCCGCGGCCTGCTGAAGGAGGCGCTCATCGCGCACCTCGCGAGCCTGCGCCAGGGCACGCATAAGACCAAGAAGCGCGGCGAAGTCGCCGGCGGCGGCAAGAAGCCGTGGAAGCAGAAGGGCACCGGTCGCGCCCGCCAGGGTTCGACGCGCAGCCCCCAGTGGGTCGGCGGCGGTCACGCCAAGAATGTGACCCCGCGCGACTACAGCGTCCAGCTGCCCGCGCAGCAGCGCCGCATCGCGCTGATGTCCAGCGTGCGCTACCGCCTCGAAAAGGGCGGCGTACTCGCGGTCGAAGGCCTCGACAGCATGGCCGCCCCCAGCACCAAGAAGGTCGCCGGCTTCATCGCCAAGATCGGCCTGACCGGCAAGAGCGCGATCATGGTCAGCGAAGGCAACCAGACCAACCTGCACCTGAGCGCGCGCAACCTCGACCGCCTGGTGGTCTCGGAGCGCCGCAACCTGAACGCCGGCTCGGTGCTCCGCCACTCGCGCCTGATCTTCACCAAGGCCTCGCTCGACGCCCTGGTGAGCGAGCTCAAGGCGGCCAAGCAGAACAAGGCCAGCGCATGAACCCCTACGACATCATCCGCAAGCCGCGCATCTCCGAGAAGACCGTCCACCTGCAGAACAAGTTCGGCCAGTACACCTTCGAGGTGCACCCGTCCGCGAACAAGACGCAGATCAAGGAAGCCATCAAGTCCCTCTGGAAGGTGGACGTGCTGGCGGTCAACACCCAGAACTACGACGGCAAGCCGCGCCGCATGCGCAACAACAAGCAGCCCGGCGTGACCGCCAGCTGGAAGAAGGCCATCGTGCGCCTCGCCGACGGCCAGAAGATCGAGGGGATCTGACATGGGTTTCCGCAAACTGCACAGCGCCAGCGCCGGTGCGCGTCACGCGACCATCCCGGACTTCGCCGAGATCACCAAGGGCAAGCCCGAGAAGAGTCTCTGCGTCAAGCTCAAGTACCACGCGGGCCGCAACAACAACGGCCGCATCACGGTCCGCCACAAGGGCGGCCGTCATCCGCGCCAGTACCGCATGATCGACTTCAAGCGCGAGTACATTGACATCCCCGGCGTCATCGCGGCGATCGAGTACGATCCCAACCGCAACTGCCGCATCGCGCTGGTGCAGTACAACAACGGCGCCAAGGGCTACATCCTGGCCGCCAAGGATCTGGCGGTCGGCGCCAAGATCCAGAGCTTCAGCGCCGCGGGCGAGCCGGACATCGGCAACGCCATGCAGCTCAAGCACATCCCCCAAGGCCTCAACGTCCACAACGTCGAGCTCCAGCCCGGCAAGGGCGGCCAGCTTGCGCGCTCGGCCGGCAACTTCGCCCGCCTGATGGCGATCGATGGCGACTACGCGATCATCGCGCTGCCCTCGGGCGAGCTGCGTCGCGTCATCGCCACCGCCCGCGCCACCATCGGCGAGGTCGGCAATGCCGACGCCAATGTGCGCAACATCGGCAAGGCCGGCCGCAACCGCTGGAAGGGTGTCCGCCCGACCGTTCGCGGCAACGCCATGAACCCGATCTCGCATCCGCTGGGTGGTGGTGAAGGCCACACCAACGGCGGCCGCCAGCACTGCACGCCGTGGGGCGTGGTCGAGGGCACCAAGACCCGCTCGAAGAAGAACCGTAACAACGTGTTCATCATCCGTCGGCGTGACGGCAAGACCTTTACGCCCGCCAAATAGGACTGACCCATGAGCCGTAGTTCCCGCAAGGGCCCGTATCTGGACATCAAGCTCCTCGGCAAGATCGAGAAGCAGAAGCAGTCCGGCGCCCGTCAGCCGATCAAGACCTGGGCCCGTGCCTGCACGGTGGTCCCCGACTTCATCGGCCACACCTTCTCGGTCCACAACGGGAAGTCGTTCGTCCAGGTGTTCATCACCGACAACATGGTCGGCCACAAGCTCGGCGAATTCGCCGTGACCCGCACGTTCCGCGGCCACGGTGGCGAGAAGAAGGCGAAGGAGGCTTGATCATGGCTCTCGAATTCACCGCCCTGCAGCGCAACGCGCGCATCAGCCCCACCAAGGTCCGCCTCTCGGCGGCCCTGATCCGCGGCAAGCGCGTCGAAGACGCCCTCAACCTCCTGCGCTTCCAGCCCCGCCGCGGCTCGGTGGTGGTGCGCAAGGTCCTCGAGAGCGCGGTGGCCAACGCCGCCGCCGTCGGAGGCCTCGACCCGATGGACCTGACGGTGACCGACGCCCGCGTCGACATCGGCTTCACCATCCGCCGCTTCCGTCCGGCCTCGCGCGGTCGCGCCGCCGGCCGCAACAAGAAGTGCAGCCACGTCACCATCGCCGTCGGCAAGGTCTGAGGAACTCATGGGACACAAGATCAATCCCCTCGGCTTCCGCATCGGCATCACCGAGGCCCACCGCTCGACCTGGTACGCCAAGGGCCGCAAGTACAGCAACCTGGTCATCCAGGACTATAAGATCCGTGAGTACCTCAAGGGCCGCTTCGCCTCCGCCGCGATCGAGAAGATCCTGGTCGAACGCAAGGCCGACCGCATGACCATCACCCTGCACGCCGGCCGCCCGGGTGTGATCATCGGCAAGCGCGGCGCCGAGATCGAGTCGCTGACCAAGGTTCTGGAAGGCATCGCCGGCCAGAGCGTCAAGGTCAACATCCAGGAAGTCCGCAAGCCCGACGTCTGCGCCCAGCTGGTCGCGGAGAACGTCGCCGAGCAGCTCGTCCGCCGTGGTTCCTTCCGCCGCGCCATGAAGCGCGCGGTCGAGAACGCCATGCGCGAAGGCGCCAAGGGCTGCAACGTCAAGATCTCCGGCCGCCTTGGTGGCGCCGAGATCGCCCGCGTCGAGAACGACATGCAGGGTTCGGTCCCCCTCAACAGCCTGAACACCAAGGTCGACTACGGCTACGCCGTGGCCAAGACCGGTTACGGCGTTATCGGCGTGCGCGTGTGGATCAACCACGGCCGCTACAATGACCTGAAGAAGCAGGAAGGCTAAGTACCATGCCGCTGATCCCAGCCCGCACCAAGTACCGCAAGCCGCACACCCGCGGTTCGCGCATGAACCACACCGCGACGCGCGGCAACAACCTCGCATTCGGCGACTTCGGCATCCAGGTGCTGCAGAGCGGTTGCATCACTGCGCGCCAGATTGAGGCCGCCCGCGTCGCCGCCGGCCATTATCTGGGTCGCGTCGGCAAGATGTGGCTGCGCATCTTCCCGCATACGCCAGTGACCAAGCACCCGGCCGAGAGCCGCATGGGCTCGGGCAAGGGCGAGGTCGAATACTGGATGACCCACGTCGACGCCGGTACCGTCATCTTCGAATTCGCCGGCATCACGCCCGAGCAGGCGCGCGAGACCCTGCGCCGCCAGGCCTTCAAGCTGCCGCTGCGCTCGCGCATGATCACCCGCGACGCCAACGCCTGAACGAGAGCACCATGAAGAAGTCCGCCAAATCCGCGCTGCGCGAGAAGAACGTCGAGGCCCTCCGGGCGCTCGCCAATGAGGGTCGCGAGACCCTGTTCAAGGGCCGCATGGCCGCCGCCACCCAGGGCAAGGGCCTCGGCATCAAGCAGCGCTCGGTGCGCCGCCAGATCGCCCGTATCGAGACCCTCCTGACCGAGAAGGCGAAGGCCAAGTAATGAGCACCGCGACCAGCACCCCCGCCTCCGCCTCCACCAGCGCCCGCGGCGACCGCAAGCGCGTGATCGGCGTCGTCGTGTCGGACAAGATGACCAAGACCCGCGTGGTCGCCGTCACCGAGTTCTACCAGCACCCGCTCTACGGCAAGTTCCTCAAGCGCACCCAGAAGTTCCACGCCCACGACGAGAAGAATGAGGCGAAGGCCGGCGACAAGGTGCTCATCATCGAAACCCGCCCGCTCTCCAAGACCAAGCGCTGGCGCCTGCTGCAGGTGCTCGAGAAGGCCGTCTGAGCAGACCGGCCGTCCAGTCCCCGATCCCATCCCTCCCGAGAGTGATCCCATGATTCAGATGCAGACCTGGTTGGATGTCGCCGACAACAGCGGCGCGAAGAAGGCGATGTGCATCAAGGTGCTCGGCGGCAGCCATCGCCGCTACGCCCGCGTCGGCGACATCATCGTCGTCGCGATCAAGAAGGCCATCCCGACCTCCGAGATCAAGCAGAAGACCGTGACCAAGGCCGTGATCGTGCGCACCGCCGCGCCGATCCGCCGCGAGGACGGCAGCTACGTGCGCTTCGACAACAACGCGGTGGTGCTCATCGACAAGGATGAGAACCCGGTTGGTACGCGCGTCTTCGGGCCGGTGGCCCGTGAGCTGCGCGCCCGCAACTTCATGAAGATCGTCTCCCTGGCTCCCGAAGTCGTCTGAACGGAACCGCGCCATGCCCTCCAAAGTCAAGCTCCCCCTGCCCGCCAAGACCCCCAAGCTGCACGTCCGTACGGGCGACAAAGTGGTGGTCATCAGCGGTGCGAACCGCGGCAAGACCGGCACCGTGATCAAGGTGTTCCCATCCGAGCAGCGCGCGCTGGTCGATGGCGACGCCGCGGTTTACGACACCCGGCACATCAAGGCCAACCCCCAGGCCGGCGTCGAGGGCGGTCGCACCAAGCGCCTGCGCCCGCTGCACGTCAGCAAGCTGGCCCTCCTCGACCCCACCACCAACAAGGCCGCCCGCGTGCGCCGCGAACGCACCGAGCAGGGCGTGGTGCGCGTGGCCAAGAAGTCCGGCCACCGCTTCGCCCTCGCCGGCAAGTGATCCCCAAGACGAACGCGACCCGGACGAAAGACGACAGGAACAGGCCATGACCACCGCCACGCTGCAGAAGTCGATCAAGGAGCTCTACAACGAGCAGCTCCCCGAGGTGCTCAAGAAGCACGGCATCACCAACAAGCTCGCCGGCCCGCGCATCGAGAAGATCTGCCTGAGCATGGGCGTCGGCCGCGCCATCGCCGACGGCCAGATCCTCAATGTGGTCTCCGAGCACCTCACCCTGCTCGCCGGCCAGAAGGCCGCCGTGACCAAGGCGAAGAAGGCGGTCGCCAACTTCCGCAGCCGCATCGGCGTCAAGATCGGTGCGCGCGTAACCCTGCGCGGTGAGCGCATGTGGTCGTTCCTCGACCGCCTGATCCACCTGGCCATTCCGCGCATCAAGGACTTCCGCGGCGTCAGCCCCAAGGGCTTCGATGCCCAGGGCAACTACAACCTCGGACTGCGCGAGCAGGCGCTGTTCCACGAGATCCAGCTTGAGAAGCTCGAGCACAACCAGGGTCTGAACATCACCGTCGTGATCGCCAACAGCAACGAGGCGATCTCGTTCGACCTGCTCAAGGCCCTCCATATGCCCTTCCGCGACACCGCGGCCGCCAAATAAGCGGAAAGCGAGACTACCATGGCCAAGAAGAGCCTCGTCCATAAGAACAAGCTCCGCATGGAGCTGGTCGACAAGTTCAAGCTGCAGCGCGCCGCCCTGCGCGAGCGCAGCAAGAACCTCACGCTGACCCTCGAGGAGCGCATGGAGGCCCGCGCGGCGCTCAGCATGATGCCCGCGAACAGCTCGCCGACCAAGGTCCGCAACCGCTGCCAGCTGACCGGCCGCACCCGCGCCTACATCCGCAAGTTCGGCGTCTGCCGCAACGCCCTGCGCCTGCTCGCCCACCAGGGCCACCTGCCGGGCGTGACCAAGGCGTCCTGGTAAGTTCGCCCGGACCCTGCTGAAACTTTACGAGAAGCACACCATGAGCTGCACCGATCCCATCGCCGACCTGCTGACCGTGATCCGCAACGGTCTCGCCGCCGGCAAGAAGTCCATCACCGTGCCCCACTCCAAGATGAAGATGGGTGTGCTGAAGGTGCTTAAGGACGAAGGCTACATCGGCGTGTTCGAAGCGCTCGAGACTAAGCCCGCGCGCACCATCAAGGTCGCCCTCAAGTACGGCCCCGCCGGCGAACAGGTGATCACCGAGATCCACCGCGTCAGCACCGCCGGCCGCCGCGAGTACGCCGGCCGCCGCGACCTCAAGCCGATCATCCGCGGCTTCGGCATCTCGATCATCTCGACCTCCCGCGGCATCATCTCCGATCGCGTCGCCCGCCAGCAGAAGCTCGGCGGCGAAGTCCTGTGCATCGTCAAGTAAGCGTCCGCCTCGCGTCAGCCAAGGAACCATCATGAGCCGCATCGGTAAAGCGCCCGTCGAACTGCCCAAGGGCGTCCAAGTCAGCGTCCAGGGCTCCGCCCTGGTCTGCAAGGGACCCAAGGGATCGCTGAACCTCGCCCTGGGCGAGGGCATCACCGCGAAGGTCGACGGCACCAAGCTCGTCGTCGAACGCGCTGATGACACCAAGCTGCTGCGCGCCCTGCACGGCACCACCCGCGCCCTGATCAACAACGCCGTCGAAGGCGTGACCAAGGGCTTCAGCAAGAAGCTCGAGATCGTCGGCGTCGGCTACAAAGCGATCATTAAGGGCAAGGTGGTCTCGATGGACGTCGGCTTCGCCAACACCATCGAAGTGGCGATCATCGAAGGCGTGAGCGTGGTCCTGCCCGACGCCACCCACATCGAGGTCAGCGGTCTGGACAAGCAGGCCGTCGGTCAGATGGCCGCGGACATCCGCGCAGCGCGCAAGCCGGAGCACTACAAGGGCAAGGGCGTGCGCTACATCGACGAGGTCGTGCGGCGCAAGGCCGGCAAGGCCACCGCCAGCGCGGGCGCCAAGAAGTAATCCGCGTAACCGACCGATCAGCAACGCCTAGCAACTCCAAGCAACAAGAGCACGGCCATGGACAAGAACATCTCCAAGTGGAGCGCGATCGCGACCAAGAAGCAGCGCATCCGCAAGAGCGTCTTCGGCACCGCCGAGCGTCCCCGCCTGTCGGTCTACCGCAGCGAGCAGCACTTCTACGGCCAGGTCATCGACGACCTCAAGGGCCACACCCTGCTCGCGGTCAGCACCATCAGCGAGGATCTGCGCGCCAAGGCAGCCGACCTCAAGCCCATCGAAGCCGCCAAGCTGGTCGGCGAGGCCCTGGCCGAGAAGGCCCTGGCCGCCGGCGTCACCCAGGTGGTGTTCGACCGCAATGGCCGGCGCTATGGCGGTCGCCTCGAGGCGTTCGCTGAGGGTGCGCGCGGCAAGGGTCTGCAATTCTAAGGCTTGCAAACGTCGTTTCATACGTAAGTTTCTCCCCCCGTTTACAAAAGCGCGGATCCGGACAAGACCGGCCGCTCGAGAAGGATTCATCATGCCGAGAAAGATGGGTGGCGCTCCTGGCGGTTCCGGTGGCAAGCCGGGCACTCCCGGCGCCGGCGGTGAAGGTGGAGCTCCCGATCGCGGTCAGCGCCGCGGCGGCCAGGGTCCCGCGCAGCCGCGCGAGCCGCGCTCCAAGCTCTACAGCGAGGACGTCGTCAAGATCAACCGCTGCGCCAAGGTCGTGAAGGGTGGCAAGCGCTTCAGCTTCGCCGCCTTCGTCGTCCTCGGTGACGGCAAGGGCAAGGTCGGCTTTGGCAAGGGCAAGGCGAAGGAAGTCGCCAGCTCGATCGACAAGGCCGTGCGCGACGGCGAGAAGGACGTCAAGCCCTTCCCGATCGTCGGCGGCACCATCCCGCACGAGGTCGAGGGCCGCTACGGCTCGGCCAAGGTCCGCCTCATCCCCGCCGCCGACGGCACGGGCGTGATCGCCGGCCGCAGCGTGCGCGCCGTCCTGCAGAAGGCCGGGGTCCACAACATCCTGACCAAGAGCTACGGCAACCACAACCCGGTCAATCTCATCCGTGCCACGCTCGACGCCCTGTCGCGCCTGCGCACCAAGGATCAGTACCAGGCCTTGAGAGGGGTCCAGCTGTGAGCCTCGACGACATCACCCGCACCGAGACCGGTCGCACCGAGCGCCGGCGCGTCGGCCGCGGCATCGGTTCCGGCCTCGGCAAGACCGGCGGCCGCGGCTACAAGGGCGAAGGCTCGCGCACCGGCGGCAAGAACCGCGGTCCGCTCTTCGAAGGCGGCCAGTTCCCCTTCTGGATGCGCCTGCCCAAGCGCGGCTTCAGCAACTTCAACCATACCCAGCGCTACCAGGCCATTCCCCTCGATCGCGCTCTCGAGCGCATCCCGGGCGATGAGATCACCCTGGCGACGCTCATCCAGGCTGGCCTCATCCACGAGGGCACCCCGGTCAAGCTGGTCAGCGGCGGCGAGAAGGCCTCGCGCAAGGTCGCCATCAACGTCAACCGCGTCACCGCCTCGGTGCGCACTGCCGTCGAAGCCGCTGGCGGCTCCGTCACCGAACTCGACGCGCGCTGATACGGACGACCGACCGGCATGCTCGACAAAGATCTCAACGAGAGCCCAGTCCGCGAGCTGGTCCGGCGTTTCCTCATCACCTTCCTGCTCGGGGTCGTGATGTACCGCCTCGGCGTGTTCATCACCATCCCTGGTGTGGACGCGGCGGTGCTGCAGGGCAAGGTCAAGGGCGCCGGCGACAACAGCGCGCTCTCGCAGATCATCCATTTCGCCGATATGTTCAACGGCGGCGCGATCATGAACTCGTCGATCTTCGGCCTGGGCATCACGCCGTACATCAGCGCCAGCATCATCCTGCAGCTCCTGACCTTCAGCATCCCGGCGCTCAAGTCCCTCCAGAAGGAGGGCGAGTCCGGCCGTCGCAAGATCAACCAATACACGCGCTACGCGACTCTGCTCATCTGCCTCGTCCAGGCGACCATGGCCGCCGGCGCGCTGGTGCACATCAGCGATAACGGCAACCCGCTGGTGACGATGGAGAACAAGACCCTGTTCATCGCCCAGGCCGCACTGGTCATCACTACGGGCAGCATGCTGCTGCTGTGGATGTCCGAGCAGATCACCAAGTTCGGCATCGGTAACGGCGTCTCGGTGGTGATCATGGTCGGCATCCTGTCGTCGCTGCCCGCTGCGTTCAGCTCGTTCGAGCCGGATCTTCCCCACTATCTCGGGGTGTTCATCATCAGCATGGTGATCATCGCCGGCATCGTCGTCGTGGTCCAGGCCGTGCGCCGCATCCATCTCGAGCAGCAGCGCCGCATCCAGGGCAACAAGGTCTACGGCGGTGCCCAGACCACCCTGCCGCTCAAGCTCAACCAGGCCAACGTCATCCCGGTGATCTTCGCCTCGCCGATCATGGTCGTGCTGGGCTTCCTCATCGGCCACCTCGCCAAGGACACCGGCTTCGACAGTCTGTTCGCCTACGGACAGCCGCTCTACCGCTACGTGTTCGCGGCCCTGATCATCGGCTTCACCTACTTCTACATCTCGATCACCTTCGATCTCTTCGACCTCTCGAACCACTTCAAGCAGTCCGGCTTCTTCATCCGCGGCATCAAGCCCGGCAAGAACACCGTCGACTACCTGGCATACCATCTCAAGCGCATCACCTTCATCGGCGCGATCTTCCTCGCCATCATCGCCGTCCTGCCGGAGGTCCTTGAGACCAACCTGGGACTGAGCGGGCGCGGCGGTCGCTTCCTGATGGGCGGTACCGGATTGCTGATCGTCGTCGGCGTGTCGCTGGATGTGATGCAGAAGGTCGGAGCCTTCTTCCTCGCCCATCAGTATCGCGGCCTGGGTGGCATCGGTGGCGAAGGCGCAACCGCGCCCGCCAAGAAGAGCACCAGCGGAAAGCGGTTCTGACATGGCCAAGGAAGATGCGATCCGACTCGAGGCGAGGGTGCGCGAAAGCCTCCCCAACGCCCGCTTCAAGGTGGTGCTGCCCAACGGCCACGAGGTCCTGGCGCACATCAGCGGCAAGATCCGCATGAACTACATCCGCATCCTGCCGGGCGATACCGTAACCATCGAAATGTCGCCCTACGATCTCACCCGCGGCCGCATCATCTACCGCGAAGCCTGAACCAGAAGCCAGAAGAAGGAATTCGTCATGAAGGTATCCGCCTCCGTGCGCCGCCGCTGCGAGAACTGCAAGATCGTCCGCCGCAAGGGCCGCGTCCGCATCATCTGCTCCGATCCCAACCACAAGCAGCGCCAGGGCTGAGCGGTTCGCCGGACCAGCACTTTTCAAAGGTAAACCCATGCCTCGTATCCTCGGCGTCGACATCCCCAACAACAAGAAGGTGCCCTACTCGCTGGCGGCCCTGTTCGGCATCGGCCTGGTCCGGGCGAACGTCATCTGCGAGAAGACCGGCGTCGACGTGCACAAGCGCGCCTACCAGCTCAGCGAAGAGGAGCTCGGCGCCATCACGGGGTTCATCGAGTCGAACTACGTGATCGAGGGCAACCTGCGCCGCGAGATCCAGGCGAACGTCGCTCGCTTCAAGGAGATCGGCTGCTACCGCGGCTATCGCCACGCGCGCAACCTGCCCTGCCGCGGCCAGCGCACGCGTACCAACTCGCGCACCCGCAAGGGCAAGAAGAAGACGGTCGCGAACAAGAAGATCCTGCGCAAGTAAGCGCCGGACCGCGCCCGCTCCGCCAACCCGCCCCAGCCCAACGAGAACCCAATGGCCTACAATAAGAAAAAAGTGAAGAAGTCGCTGCGCGCTGGTGTGGTGCACATCAACAGCACCTTCAACAACACCATCGTCACCGTCACCGACCAGAACGGTGAAGTGGCGGCGTGGGAGTCGGCCGGCTCGATCGGCTACAAGGGCAGCAAGAAGAGCACGCCCTTCGCCGCGCAGCTCGCCATGGAGCGCGCCGGCGAGAAGGCCGCCAAGCTCGGCCTCAAGGAGGTCGAGGTGCGCGTGCGTGGTCCCGGCTCCGGCCGCGAGAGCGCCATCCGCGCCCTGATCAACTCGGGCATCATCGTCAAGGCGATCACCGACGTGACCCCGCTGCCGCACAACGGCTGCCGTCCCCGGAAGAAGCGCCGCGTTTGAACCTTCCCGGAAGCCGCCGCGAATGGGCCTAGAGCGCCCACCCTCCGGATCGGTTTCTGCAGGGTGCGCCTGAACCAGGCGCACCGGCCTCGGTTATCACCACAGACGGTTTTTCCCCGGAGATCCTCATGCGTATTCGCTGGCGCGGCTTCGAACTCCCCACCCGTGTCGAGAAGAGCGATGGCTCGGGCCTGGCGAACTACGCCAAGTTCCACGCCGAGCCCTTCGAGCGCGGCTTCGCCACGACCATCGGCAACAGCCTGCGCCGCGTGCTGCTCTCCAGCATCCAGGGCGCCGCTGTGCGCTCGCTGCGCCTGCAGGGCGCCAACAACGAGTTCACCTCGCTGGACGGCGTGTTCGAGGACGTGACCACCATCATCCTCAACATCAAGCGCCTGCGTCTGCGCCTGCACAGCGACGAGAACGTCGTGATCCGCCTCGAGAAGAGCACCGCGGGCCCCGTGACCGCGGGCGACATCACGCCCCACCAGGACGTCGAGGTCATCAACCCCGAGCTGGTGATTGCGACCCTGACCAAGGACGTGCGCTTCGTGCTCGAGCTCGATGTCGGCAGCGGCCGCGGCTTCGTGCCCGCGGAGTCGCAGCGGATCGAAGGCTCGCCGGTTGGCACCATCGCCATCGACTCGATCTATTCCCCGGTGCAGCGCGTGGCCTTTGCGGTCGCGTCGACGCGCCTGGGCAAGCGCACCGACTTCGATGCGCTCGACCTCGAGGTCTGGACCGACGGCTCCATCACCCCGGAGCTGGCCCTGGTCGAGGCGACCAACATCCTGCGCAAGCACCTCAACCCATTCGTGAAGTACTTCGAGCTCGGTCGCGAGACCGAGGGCGCCGGCGCCAGCGACCTGGTGATCGAAGGCGATGGCGAGCGCACTGCGCTGCTCAGCCGCCAGATCAACGCCCTGGACCTCTCGGTTCGCACCGAGAACGCCCTGCGCGCGGCCAACATCAAGCTCATCGCCGACCTGGTGGTGATGGACGAGGCGGAGGTCGCGGCCATCCGCAATCTCGGCAAGATCGCCTCCAAGGAACTGAAGAAGAAGCTCGCCGACCGCGGCCTCTCCTTTGGCATGCGCCTCGGCACCAAAGCCGAGGTTTGACCGCCTTCTGACCTATACTGGAATGACGTCATGAGACACAAAGTCGACCACCGCAAGCTCGGCCGCACCTCCGAACACCGCCTCGCGCTGATGCGCAACATGGTGTCGTCGCTCTTCGAGCACGGCCGCATCACCACCACCGTGCCCAAGGCCAAAGAGGCCCGGCGCTTCGCGGAGAAGGTGATCACCATCGGGAAGAAAGCCTTGGCTGCCACCGATCCGGCGCAGGCCCTGCATTTCCGCCGCCAGGCGCTGAGCGCGCTGCACAGTCGCGATGCGGTCAAGCGCCTCATCGAGAAGGTCGCACCGACCTACAAGGAGCGCGCGGGTGGCTATACCCGCGTACTGCGCGCGGGCTTCCGCCTGGGCGACAACGGCGCGATCGCGATCTTCGAACTCGTCTGAGTCCGCTGCCTCGGCAGGTCGAACCGGGTCCCTCTGGGGCCCGGTTTTTCCGTGTCCAGCCACGCGCTACTCCAGTGCCCCGCTGCCGGAGGGTGCAGCGGCAATGTCGACGCCAATGAGGCAACTCCGGGCTCCATGTCGCTCTCCTGACAGCGCTTCCATACGCATGAGGCATGCGTGGGTGGACTGTTGGCAGAATAAGCAGGGATAATCCCTGATTTCACTCTAAATTCATGCATTCGCCAAAGGCACGCCGGCCGCCAGGCCCGCCTTGACCGACCGCACGCGGGGCGATGATCCCCGTCCCGTTTCACCACCATCCCCTGGATTCCGCCATGCCGCTGATCCCCCTGCGCCCGCTCCTCGACCATGCCGCCGCCAACAACTACGGCGTGGTCGCGCTGAACGTCAACAACATGGAGCAGATCCAGTCGATCATGGAAGGCGCTCGCGCCACCAAGTCGCCGGTCATCATCCAGGCCAGCCGCGGCGCGCGCAAGTACACCAACGATGTGTTCCTGCAGAAGCTCATGCAGGCGGCCGTCGAGCTCTACCCCGAGATCCCGGTGGTGATGCACCAGGACCACGGCAACGCCCCCGACACCTGCATCAGCGCCATCCGCATGGGTTTCACCAGCGTGATGATGGACGGCTCGCTCGAGGAGGACGGCAAGACCCCGGCGAGCTACGAGTACAACGTCGCGGTCACCCGCGAGGTGGTGAACATCGCCCACTCCTTCGGCGTCTCGGTCGAGGGTGAACTCGGCGTGCTGGGTTCGCTCGAGCACGGCGAAGGCGAAAAGGAGGACGGCCACGGCGCCGAGGGCAAGCTGACCCTCGACCAGCTGCTCACCGATCCCGACCAGGCCGTCGACTTCGTCGCGCGCACTGGCATCGACGCCCTGGCGGTCGCCATGGGCACCAGCCACGGCGCCTACAAGTTCTCGAAGAAGCCCACCGGCGACGTCCTCGCCATGAAGCGCATCGAGGAGATCCACGCCAAGATACCCAACTGCCACCTGGTCATGCACGGCTCCAGCTCGGTGCCCAAGAACCTGATCGATGAGATCAACAAGTACGGCGGCAAGATCAAGGAGACCTACGGCGTGCCGGTCGAGGAGATCCAGCGCGGCATCAAGGCCGGCGTGCGCAAGATCAACGTCGACACCGACAACCGCCTCGCCATCACCGCCTCGATCCGCAAGTCGTTCATGGCCAAGCCCGAGGAATTCGATCCGCGCTACTACCTGACCCCGGCGCGCGCCGCCATGCAGGTCATCGTCGAGGAGCGCATGCGCCAGTTCGGCCAGGCCGGACACGCCCCGGGTGTGGCCATCATCACCCTCGCCAAGATGGCTGCCGATTACGCGGCCGGCAAGTACGGCGAGAGCGCCAAGCCCGATGCCCCCCATGTGGCCCACAAGGGCAAGGGCAGCGGCAAGTCGGCGATGGCGCACTGAACGCGGCCCCATCCCGGTGATCGCGCGAACCCGTCCGGTCCTCCGGGCGGGTTTGCTGTTTTCTGGGCGCGGGTGTGCCGACTTTAGATGGAACAGCAAGTGCGCGGAGGCGTGGAGTTCCGATCCAGTGGGCTGTCTGCGTGCTCGGTCTCATCGCCCCGCTTCGCGCCTTCACGTTCTCGAGTTCCGCCGGCGGGGAACGCTGATTCGATGAGGCCGCGCGCAATGCGCACCAATGCAGCAATTACCGGCCATTTACAGGGCAAAAGCCCGCGCGCACAGTGCGCGTCATGTCCAATGAGCTGACTGCGGCCGATCTCGTCATTTCTGACCTCGGCGTCTGCAAGGTCCCATCACCTGTCGCCACCCTGCTCGGTGAACGCGCCATGCACTTCGTCGGCGAGGCTGACAAGGTATTGCTCGACGACCGGTTGTCGTCCCTCGGCACCCACCATGGACTGATCGCGCAGATGCCGGCCTTCGAGCTGGCGGGGCCGCGCAACCGCATCTTCTGGGAGCCGTCCGCGGTGAAGGCCGGCATCGTCACGTGTGGTGGGCTGTGCCCAGGGCTCAACAACGTGGTGCGCGGCATCGTGCTCGAGCTGTGGCACAGCTACGGAGTGCGCTCGATCGTCGGTTTCCGTTACGGTTACGAGGGTCTGGTGCCGCGCTTCGGCCACGAGCCGATGGTCCTCGACCCGCGCAGCGTCAGCCGCATCCACCACCAGGGCGGCACGGTGCTGGGCTCGTCGCGCGGGAAACAGGAGGCGGTCGAGACCGTCGACTACCTCGAGAAGCTTGGCATCAACCAGCTCTATGTGGTCGGCGGCGACGGCACCATCCGCGGCGCCATGGCGATCGTCGAGGAGGCCAGGACGCGCAAGCTCAAGCTCGGCGTGATCGGCGTGCCCAAGACCATCGACAACGACATCCAGTTCATCGACCGCAGCTTCGGCTTCGAAACCGCGTTCACCGAGGCGGTGACGGTGATCAAGAGCGCCAACGTCGAGGCCAACGGCGCGCGCGGCGGCGTCGGCCTGGTCAAGCTGATGGGCCGCCATTCCGGCTTCATCGCCTGTCACGCGGCGTTGGCCTCGACCGACGTGAACATCGTGCTCATCCCCGAGGTGCCGGTGGCGCTCGCGGGCGAGAAGGGCCTGCTCGCCTATCTCGAGAAGCGTATCGAGCGCTGCGGCCACGCGGTGATCGTGGTCGCCGAGGGCGCCGGCCAGGCGCTGCTCGCCGGCGGCGACGGGGCGCGCGACGCGAGCGGCAACCTCAAGCTCCAGGACGTCGGCACGTGGTTGCGCGATACCATCATCGGCCACTTCAAGGCGCGCAAGATCGAGCTCAACCTCAAGTACCTCGATCCCAGCTACCACATCCGCAGCGTACCGGCCTCGCCCTCGGACAGCGTGTTCTGCTGGAATCTGGCGCGAAACTCGGTGCACGCGGCGATGGCCGGCAACACCGCGATGCTCATCGGCCGCTGGCACGGCCGCTTCGTGCACGTGCCGATGGCCGTGGCGACGCGCCAGCGCAAGGAGGTCGACCCCACCGGCGACCTGTGGATGTCGGTGATCGAGGGGACGGGGCAGCCGAAGGCGTTTGCCTGAGCTGGAGAGGCTGATGGCTGATAGCTGATAGCTGATGGCTGATAGCTGATGGCGCTGACGCTGACGCCCGTCATGTGCCCCAACCGGTGAAGAGTGTCATTTGACAGTGGGTCCAAGACGCCTCGCCATCAGCCATCAGCCATCAGCCATCAGCCATCAGCCATCAGCCATCAGCCATCAGCCATCAGGCTCCTGGCCTTGCGCCCCGCCCGCCCCCCATAGCGTGTCCCGCCCATGCGCGAACTGCGGGATCTCTATCTGGATGATGCGCGCGTGGTGGCGGTGGCGGCAGCGATCGCCGGGGACCGCGAGTTGGTCATCGGCGCCTGCCATGGCGGTTTGATCCCGGTGCTGATCGCCGCGCTGGCCGGGCGGCCGGGGGCGGGGCGGCTGCCGCTGATAATCAGCCACGATCCGGGCGCACTGGTCGACGATCTCGAGGAGCTCGGGGTGGTCGCGGCCCACCTGCCGGAGCTGGAGCGCTTCGAGGAGGACGCCGATGCCCTCGACCGCAGCGGGCACAACCGCCGCATGGCGGCGCTCGAGGCCTATGCCGCGGGCGCGCTGCTGGTCGCCAGCCCGGTGGCGGTCGAGCAGCCGGTGCCGGACATCGGCGAGATCACGCGCTCGAGCATCGTCCTCCATCCCGGTGAGGAGCACGACCTGCACGCGCTGGTCGACCGCCTAGTCGAGGCCGGCTACCGCGTCGCCACCACCGTCGAGGGTCGCGGGGAACTGGCGGTGCGCGGCGGCCTGATCGACGTCTACCCGTGGATCGGCCAGCACGCGCTGCGCATCGAGTTCTTCGGCGACCAGGTCGAGGCCATCCGCCGCTTCGACCCCTTCACCCAGGAGTCGATCGCGCGCGCCGAAGAGGCGATCCTGGCCTCGGCGAGCGGCGGCCTGGCCACGCGTGGGCTGTGGGAGCAGCTGCCGGCCGGGCCGGTGCTGGTGCTCGGCGACCTGCCGCTGCGTGGGCGACTCAAGCGCGACCACGGTCGTCGTGAGGTGCGCTTCGCGCGCCAGCTTGAGGAGGGCGCGGTCGACGGCGCCTCGCTGACCGTCGAACGCCTGCGCGGCGACCTGCGCCGCGGTTTGACCGAGCTGCGCCGCATGCTCGCCGAGTTGCGGCCGGCAGGCGCGCCCGCCGGTCTGGCCGACGTCGTGCTGCTCGCGCGCAACGATGAAGCGCGCAAGGAGCTGCTCGCGCACTGCGCCGACGCCGGGCTGACCGCCGAGGTGCGCGTCGGCCGTCTTGGCGCCGGCTTCCGCGATCTCGAGCGCGGCGTGGTGGTGGTGCATGATTTCGAGCTCGCCGAGCGCGAGCCGGTCAAGCGCCGTGGCAACAAGGTCGCCGGCGGCGCGCCGCTGTCGTCGCTGACTGACCTCAAGCGCGGCGATCTCGTTGTCCACCTGCGTCACGGCATCGGCAGGTTCAAGGGCATGGCCACGCTCGAGAAGCGCGGCTTCCTCGAGGATTTCCTGCTCCTTGAGTTCGCCGAGGGTTCGAAGCTCTACGTGCCGGTCGAGGCCATCGACCTGGTGCAGAAGTACGTCGGCGCCACGGGCCGCGACCCCGAGCTATCGAAGATCGGTGGTGCGATCTGGGCGAAGAAGCGCGCGCGCGCCGAGAAGGCCATCCAGGACATGTCCGGCGAGCTGCTGCGCGCCCAGGCAGCGCGCATCGCGGCGGGCGGCCTGGCGATGCCCGACGACGGTCCGGAAGTGCGCCAGTTCGAGGCCGCCTTCCCCTACGAGGAGACCGAGGACCAGCTCGCCGCGGGGCGCGAGATCAAGGCCGACATGGAAAAAGGCGTGGCCATGGACCGTCTGCTGTGCGGCGACGTCGGCTTCGGCAAAACCGAGGTGGCGATGCGCGCCGCCTTCAAGGCCTGCACCGGCGGCTACCAGGTGGCGGTGCTGGTGCCGACCACGCTGCTCGCCGAGCAGCACGTCGAGACCTTCACCGAGCGCTTCGCGGGCTCGCCGTTCACCATCGCCGGCATGAACCGCTTTCACGCTGCCGACGACCGCCGCAAAGTCCTGGAGGGGGTCGCCGCGGGCGAGGTCGACGTGCTCATCGGTACGCACGCGATCCTGACCGACAAGCTGCGCTTCGCCAACCTCGGCCTGCTCGTCATCGACGAGGAGCACCGCTTCGGGGTCAAGCAGAAGGAGAAGCTGCGCCTGCTCGCGGGCGGACGTGGGCTGGCCTTCGATCCGCCGCGATCCCGCAAGGCGGCGGCCGCGCCAGATGGTGATCCCGACGCGGAGGAACCGGAGCCTGCGCAGGAGCCGGTGGCGGCGGCGCCAGTGGTGCCCGCCGCGCCCGCGCCGCGGCCGTCGACCCCACCCGACGTGCTGACCCTCAGCGCCACGCCGATCCCGCGCACCCTGCACTTCTCGCTGCTCGGGCTGCGCGACATCTCGGTGCTGGCCGAGGCGCCCGCCGAGCGCATGGCGGTCGAGACCCGCGTCGCGCCCTGGGACGAGGCGCTGATCCGCCACGCCTGCGAGCGCGAGCTGGAGCGCAAAGGTCAGATCTTCGTGGTGCACAACCGCGTCACCGACCTGGACCACATCGCCTACACGCTGTCGCGCCTGCTGCCGGGCATGCGCCTGGACACCATCCACGGGCAGATGGAGGAGGGGCGCATCGCGCGCGTCATGGACGCCTTCCACCGCCGCGACCTCGATTGCCTGGTCACCACCTCGATCATCGAGTCGGGCATCGACATCCCCAACGCCAACACCCTGTTCGTCAACAACGCGCATTGCTTCGGCCTGGCTGAGCTGCACCAGATCCGCGGGCGCATCGGGCGCTTCACCCGCCAGGCCTACGCCTACTTCCTGACCCCCCGCAACCGCGAACTGACCGAGGAGGCGCGCGAGCGCCTCAACGCCATCCAGGAATACGCCGAGCTCGGCGCGGGCTTCAAGCTGGCGATGCGCGACCTCGAGCTGCGCGGTGCCGGCAACCTGCTCGGTGCTGAGCAGTCCGGGCAGATCGATGCGATCGGTTACGAACTCTACACGCGCCTGCTCGGCGAGGCGGTCACGCGCGCGCGTGTCGGCGCGCAGAGTGCGGCCAAGACCGGCCAGGGCGGCGCGCTGCAGGTCGAGGTCCGTGGCGCGGCCACGCGTGCAGAGCCGGCCACGGATTCGCTGGTCGGCATCAAGGTCGACGCCTACATCCCGGACACCTACCTCGAGACCCCGGCACTGAAATTCGAGATCCACAAGCAGCTCGACGGCTGCCGGCGCCTCAGCGACCTGGCCGCGATCGCGCGCAGCGTGCGCGATCGCTTCGGCGCGCTGGTCGACCCGGTGGTGCGGCTCTTCCAGATGCGCGCCATCCGCCTGCGCTGCGCCGAGCTCGGCATCCAGCGCATCGACGTCCAGGACCGCCAGGTGCGGCTGCACCTCGCCGGAGCCATCCCCGCCGAACTTGCCGCGGTCAAGCTGCCTGAGCTGGTGCACATCCAGCTCGATGGCGCGGTGCTGGTGCTGTTCGTGCGTGCAGCACTGGCGGGCGATGGGGCGCTGGCGTTCCTGTGCCGGCTGCTCGGCTTGGATCTGGGGTTCCTGGGGCGGGGATTCTGAAGCGTCAGCCACGAGGCACGAGCCTCACCCGCGGTGGGTGTTCCGCGCGCTGCGTCGCATGCCGCCGTGGGGGTCAGGCGCTGCGTCGCGATTACGTTGGCAGGCGGATCGGAAAGCGCACATCCCTGCGCGTCAGCGCAGCGCCAAAGGGCCACTAGAGGACGCCTTGCGCGCCGGCTTGCGAGAGGAAAACACCCAGGTTTGACGGTTTCAGAGAGTTACACCGGAAGACGCTTGCCAGGGGTCGCGTCCTGGAAGTATCTCACTCCATGGCCCTCCGGCATGTCTTGTTCGCTCTGGCGCTCGCCGTGCTTCCCGCGGCCATGAGCGCGATGGACGCTCCCACTGGGGTGCTGGCCATCCCCGCGGGCGACCAGGATGAAGTGCCGTGCGGCGGGGCCGCGGTGGTGGTCGAGATGCCGGGGCTGGGTCGGATGATCCTGACCCTGGAGGAGGCCCTGCCCGGCGCCGGGCGCGGCGAGAAGGGGGCCGCGAGGCTGTCCTCGCACATCGATCTGGTGCTGCCTGGCGGACGGCGCGGCAGCGCCACCATCGTCCGTCGCGGCGCGGCCACCGGGGCGCTGCTCCTCCACCCCGACGTGATGCTCGACGACAGCGTGACCAAGCCGCTGGAGCTGGCCGACAGCGCCCAGGTGCATATCGGCGACACGGTGTGGACAGCCGGCAACGCCTTCGGAGCACTTGAGCAGGATGGCGCGGCGGCGATCAGCAGGGGCGTGATCAGCGGCCTGTACGCCATCCCCTCGGGTAGTCCGCCGGTGCGTGGTCGCGGTGGCCGCATCCTCAGCAGCTATCGTGGCGCGGTCATCGAGATCGATGCCGCGGTCAACGATGGCAACCACGGCGGCGCCCTGCTCGACGGTGCAGGCCGCCTGATCGGCCTGGTCAGCCTGGGCACGGCGCGCGAGCGCCGTCTCGGTACCGCGGTGCCCATCCATGTGGTGATGAAGGACCTCGAATGCGCCCCGACGCTGGCCGAGCCGGCCGCTGAGCGCGACCCGCTGGAGCGTTCCCTGGTGCGTGCGGCGGCCGCGGTCGCGCCCGCCATCGCCCTGGTCTACATCGAACGCCCAGCGGGCCTGGGCAATCCGGAGGCCATGCCGCGCCCGACGCGCCTGGTGGATGAGGTGCCGGCCTATGATCGCGAGCGGCTGCAGAACTGGTGGTCGGGCTACTACCACCAGCAGCAGATGTTCTACACCGATCAGCCGATCAGCGCCCTGGTCATCGACGCCCAGTCCGGTCTGCTGCTGACCGCGGCCAGCAACCTCCACGGCGAAGCCGAGGTCGGGTCGGTGCTGGTGCCCGGCAAGGCGGCCATCCCCTGCAAGGTGCTGGCCCGCCACCTGCCGCTCGACCTCGCCCTGCTCAAGGCCGACCAGCCCCTACCATTCCCGGCCCTGGCCCTGGCCACGGACCCGCACCTGGCGCTGGGCGAGCCGATCGCGGTCGCGGCGCGCCACATCGTCGACGGCGGGCACACCATGACCGTGGGCGTGGTCTCGGCGACCGGGCGGCGCCGCACGCGCAATGACTTCGCCTTCACCCAGACCGACGCGCACGTCAACTACGGCAGCCTCGGCGGCGCCGTGGTCGACGCCCAGGGCGCGGTGGTGGGCATGGTGGTGATGCTTGGTCCGGACGACGGCAACTGGCCGTGGATGATCAATTCGGGGGTCGGACTGTTCGCCGACAGCGCCAGCATCGCGCGCGTCCTGCCCGAGATGATCGCCGGCCGGACCACCGGCAGCGCGCCGCCCATCGGGCTCGGCGTGCTGCTCAAGCGCGGGCTCGCCAAGGACGGGATGGAGGTCGAGTCGGTCACTCCGGGCAGCGGCGCGGATAAGGGCGGGGTCAAGCCCGGCGACATCATCACCGCGCTGGATGGCCTGCCCACGCGCGATATCGGCGCCATCGGTCGCGGCGTGATGAAGCACCGCACGGGCGAGCGCGTCGCGCTCAACGTGCGCCGTGGCGGTGAGACGGTCGCACTGAGCGTCGTAATCGGGGCCCTCGCCAAATGAACCTCCGCCCACTCCCCTGCGGCCGCTTTCTGCTCGCGCTGGCCCTGCTCGCGCCGCTTGCCAGCGCACCCGCCCTGGCCGCAGCCGACCGCGACCTGCCCGTCGCCGCCAGCCGCTCCACCCTGGATGCCCTGGCCGGCCGCCTGCTGCCCGCCTACGTCTTCATCGGCGGCGGCAGCGGGGTGGTGATTTCGGCGGACGGTCTGGTCCTGACCAACCATCACGTCATCGATGGAGAGGATGACCTGTCGATCCGTTTCGCGAACGGCGCGGTGCGCCCCTCGCACCTGCTCGGCACCGATCCGGTCGGCGACATCGCCCTGCTGCGCATCGACGATGCGCACGATCTGCCGCACGTCGACCTGGCGCCCGCGAGCGCGCTGCGCGTCGGCGCGGAGGTGGTGGCGATCGGCAATCCCTTCGGCCTCGGCAACCTCGACGACGTGCCCACCCTGACCCAGGGCGTGCTCAGCACCGGGCGTATGGTGCGCGGTGACTACACCGACGCGGTGCAGGGCGACGCCCCGGTGAATCCCGGAAATTCCGGCGGTCCGCTGTTCGACATGTATGGCCGCCTGCTCGGCATCAACGGCCAGATCCGCACGGTCTCGGGCTTCCGCATCAACAGCGGCATCGGCCTGGCCATCGCCAGCACCCAGCTCGCCGCCTTCGTCCCGTTGTTGCAGCAGGCCCAGGGCGGGCTGGTCCACCACACCGCCGCGCCCAAGGATCTCGAACTGGCGGCGCGCATGGAGGGCGTGGTGGTCGAGAATGCCGGCAGCTCGTCGCTGATGGCCGGCGACCGCCTGCTGCTCATCGCCGGCCGGCCGGCGGTCTCGGTGGCGACCGCGCTCGGCCTGTTCGCCTCGCTACCCTGGGTGCCCGGCAGCGCCATACCGGTGCGCGTGCTGCGCTCCGGCGAGGAGGTCACCCTCAGCATCTCGCCAGCGCGCCAGGTCATCCCGGGCCGCCCCTATCATGGCCTGTCCATCACCGACAGTGACGGCCGCATCGTGATCGAGACCGTCGACGACGACAGCCCTGGCGCGCAGGCCGGCGTGCGCATCGGCGAGACCGTGGTGAGCGCCAACGGCCGCCCGGTGCTGCGCAAGATCGATTGGTTGAAGGCGGTGGTGAAGCTCGAGGTCGGCGACGCCCTCGACCTGGAACTGCGCGCCAAGGATGGCGCCATGCGCACCGTGCACATTCCGCTGCGCCGGCAGTAGCCGTGGGCGGGTCGGTTGCGTCACCCCCAGACGGTGTCATCGCGATCCTCGCTGGTGGAGGCTCACGGCGCATGGGCCGCGACAAGGCACTGCTCGAGCTGTCCGGTGAGACTCTGCTCCAGCGCACGGCGGCGCTCGCCCTTGGCACCGGACTGCCGGTGCTGGTGGTGGGCCGCGCGGCGCCGCCGGGCTGGGCCTTGCCGCAGGTCGACTTTGTATCCGATGACCCGCCCGGGCAGGGACCGCTCGGCGGTCTGGCCGCTGCGCTCACCCGCCATGCGCCGGTGGTCGTCATGGCGTGCGACATGCCCTTGCTCGAGGCGCGCGCGCTGACCTGGCTCATCGACGAGGTGCGCAGCCTGCGGGTCGCGGATGCGCTCGGTGCCGGCTTGGCCGTGCGCCATGTCGGTGGGCTCGAGCCGCTCTTCGCGTGCTATGCGGGCGCCTGTCTGCCCCTCGCCCGTGCGCATCTGGCGGATGGTCGCCGCGCCATGCACGCGCTCATCGAGGAGGCTGGAATCACGGTGCGGGACGCGCCTGCATGGCTGGTGCCGATGCTGGCCAATGTGAATAGGCCGGAGGAATGGGCGAGGCTGGGTCAGGCAGGGGCGGAGAGTTAGGAGCGCAACACCTCCGGTGCCTACCGCCTCACTTCTGAAAACGACAGCACCGCGAGGCTTTCGCCCCGCGGTGCGCTTGGTCGATCGGTTCGTTGAGGCTTATTCGATGACGGCGAGGACTTCGGACTCTTCGATGACGAGCAGGTCGTCACCGTTGATCTTCACCTCGTTGCCCGCGTAGCTGCTGAACAGCACGCGGTCGCCGGCCTTGAGCTGCATGGTCTGCCGCTTGCCGTCCTCGAGGACCTTGCCGTTGCCGACGGCGATGACCTTGCCCTCCTTGGGCTTGTCCTTGGCCTTCTCGGGCAGGACGATGCCGCCCTTGGAGATGTCCGCGGCGCTGGAGCGCTGGACGATGACGTTCGAGCCAATCGGTTTGATGTCGGTCTTGGGCATATGAGGTACCTCGGTTCTTTCAGGTTGGGGGCTGCCGGGATGGCGGCCCGTCGGAAAATGGGGGATGTGGCTGAGGCGGGCCAGGAGACGGCGAGCGCAACGACGACGCGGCTGGTCCTGGTGGACCAGCCGCGTCGCGCGGCGCTCACTTCTGGACGGTGAAGTCGGCGTCCTTGATGTTGTCGTCACCGGCCGGGCCACCGGGCTGGGCGCCGGGCGCGGGACCCGCGCCAGCCCCGGCCCCGGCCGCACCGGCGGCCTGCTGCTTGTTCATGCTCGCTTCATGGATGCGCTTGCCCCAGGCCTGGGCCTTGGTGTCGAGGTCCTTGGTCGCGGCCTCGATGGCCGCGAGGTCCTCGCCGGTCTTGGCCTTCTCAAGCTCGTCGATGGCGGCCTTGATCTCGGTCTCTTCACTGCCCTCGAGCTTGTCCTTGTGCTCCTCAAGCGCGCTGCGCGTCTGGTGGGCGAGCTGCTCGGCCTGGTTGCGCGCCTTGGCCAGCTCCTCCTTCTTCTTGTCGCTCTCGGCGTTGGCGGCGGCCTCTTCGACCATGCGCTCGATCTCGGCCTTGTTGAGGCCCGACGAGCCCTGGATGGAGATGTGCTGCTCCTTGCCGGTGGCCTTGTCCTTGGCCTTCACCTCGAGGATGCCGTTGGCGTCGATGTTGAAGGTCACCTCGATCTGCGGCATGCCGCGCGGCGCCGGGGCGATGCCGTCGAGGGTGAACTTGCCGAGCAGGCGGTTGTCCTTGGCCATGCGCCGCTCGCCCTGCGAGACCTGGATGTCCACCGCCGGCTGGTTGTTGGCGGCGGTCGAGAAGGTGTTCGACTTCGAGGTCGGGATGGTGGTGTTGCGCTCGATCAGCACGGTCATGATGCCGCCCTCGGTCTCGATGCCGAGGCTCAGTGGGGTGACGTCGAGCAGCAGCACGTCCTTGACCTCGCCGGTCAGCACGCCGCCCTGGACCGCGGCGCCGACCGCCACGACCTCGTCCGGGTTGACGTTGCGCTTCGGCTCCTTGCCAAAGATCTCTTTGGCCACGGCCTGGGCGCAGGGCATGCGCGTCGAGCCGCCGACCAGGATGACGTCGTTGACGTCGGCGGCGCTGAGCTTGGCGTCCTTCAGGCAGTCGAGGCACGGCTTGCGGCAGCGCTCGATCAGGGCCTTGGTGAGGTTCTCGAAGTTGGCGCGCGTCAGCGAGGTGTTGAGGTGCTTGGGCTGGCCGTTGACCATGGTGATGAAGGGCAGGGCGATCGCCGAGCTGGTGACCTGCGAGAGCTCCTTCTTGGCCTTTTCAGCGGCCTCCTTGAGGCGCTGCAGGGCCATCTTGTCCTTGCGCAGATCGAGGCCGCCGTTTTCCTTGGCGAAGGTGTCGGCCAGCCAGTTGATGACCACGTCGTCGAAGTCGTCGCCGCCGAGGTGGGTGTCGCCGTTGGTCGCGAGCACCTCGACCACGCCGTCGCCGACCTCGAGGATCGACACGTCGAAGGTGCCGCCGCCGAGGTCGAAGATCGCGATCTTCTCGTTCTTCTGCTTGTCCATGCCGTAGGCGAGGGCCGCTGCGGTGGGCTCGTTGATGATGCGGCGCACATTGAGGCCGGCGATCTTGCCGGCGTCCTTGGTGGCCTGGCGCTGCGCGTCGTTGAAGTACGCGGGCACGGTGATGACCGCCTCGCTGACGCTCTCGCCGAGGTAGTCCTCGGCCGCCTTCTTGAGGTACTGCAGGATCATCGCCGAGACTTCCGGCGGGGTGTACTGCTTGCCGCGCACCTCGACCTTGACCAATTCCTGGGCGCCGCCCACGACCTTGTAAGGGACGAGCTTCTCTTCGCTGCCGACCTCGCTGTGGCGGCGGCCCATGAAGCGTTTGATCGAGTAGACGGTGTTCTCGGGATTGGTGATTGCCTGGTTGCGCGCCATCTGTCCGATGAGGCGGTCGCCGTTCTCGACGAAGCCGACCACGGACGGCGTGGTGCGCAACCCTTCCTGGTTGGCGATGACCACGGCCTCGCCGCCTTCCATGACGGAGACGCAGCTGTTGGTGGTACCGAGGTCGATGCCGATGATCTTGGCCATGCGATGATCCTTTGCTGAAAGTGCGATATTGGAGGGGTTGTTGAAAGAGTGGTCAGAGTTCGAGGAGGCGATGGACCAGACCGGTGATGCGCGTGATCTCGACCGGCTTCGACAGCAGGTCGATGGCGCCCGCCGCGCGCGCCGCGCGCCCGAGTTCGGCATCGGCGCGCGCGCTCATCAGGATCACCGGCAGGTGGCTGCCCGCCCGCGGGGTCTGATGGCTGATCCAGGACAGCAGCGCGAACCCGGTCATGTCCGGCATATCCACATCCGAAAGCAGGAGGTCGCAGCGCATCTGGCGCAGCACCTCCATCGCATCGCCGCCGTTGCCGGCGGTGCGGGTCGTGCAGCCGAGGTCGTTGAAGACCTCGCTGAGCGATTCGCGCAGCCGGCGATCGTCGTCGGCGATCAGGATGGTGGGATGGAGCATGGCGGGTTTTGCGGAGGCCGGTGCCGGTTGCTACGGCCTCTGGCGGCTCCATAGCGAGCACCATGCCAATGGCGATTTCCGCTCTTTGACCTAACCTGCGCCCACGCAAGGACATGGATGATGGGTTATGGTGCGCCACCAGCCCGTTCGGCGCATGTCATCGTGTCCGTCCGCCGGTGTCCCGGTCAAAATGACCCGGGCGGCATGCGGCGCATGCGCGCGGCGGGTAACGCGAGGAGCCCGGGAGGATGCGGGGTCTCCGCGTGGTCTGCTCCAAAAAAAAGAGGCTTGGATCCTTGCCGGGATCCAAGCCTCTGTCTGGTGGGCAGTACAGGATTTGAACCTGTGACCCCTCGCGTGTGAAGCGAATGCTCTAGCCACTGAGCTAACCGCCCGAACCGGTCGGACGGGGATCATGCGCCCTCGCTCCGATCTGCAAGGGCTGCACGGCGGCGCCTGGACTGCAGGCGGCTGGGTGCGGCGGCCTCTGCTCAGGCCGCGTGCAAGGGCGGCGACGACCAGGTGCGGTGGGCGGCACCGGCGGCGCGGAAGATGTCGACGATGGTCTCGACTTCGTAGCCGTTGGCGGTTTGCACGCTGATCAGCACGCGGTTGTCGCTGCGGTTGCGACTCAGGCGGGCGCAGGCGAGGAGCGCGCCGAGCAGCCCGCCGCACAGCATGTCGAGCAGCGGGCTGCCGAGGCATGGTACGGCCAATGGCGACCACGCGGCCAGGCCGGCGAGCGCGGCGCCGACGCCGACGCCGATCACCAGGTCATGACGCAGACGCGCGAGTGGGTTGCTGCCGGGATTCACGATGGCGATCTCTTCGGCGGTAAAGCCGGCCTGACGCAGGTCGTGAATAATGGCGGTGGCCTGTGCGGAAGCAGGGGCGACGCAAACGGCGGTGTGGCTCATGATTCCCTGTAGCCGGTGGGTCGACGAGGCAGCAGCCGTCGCCGGTATCGTGGCCGGGTGCTTAAGGTCTGGACGCGACGCGCTGTTCAGGCGCGCGCAGCGAGAGGTTCGACGCAGCAGAGGCGGCAGTGTCCTACGCGCGTGCCACGGAAGAGGGCGCCTGGCGCTGTAATAGTATGCAAATGGTTAAAAATAAACGACCTGCGACGGTATCGCAGGTCGTTCAGCGGTTCGGGTCTAGGCCGACCCGCGGTATACTCCGAGCCAGCCCGCACCCAGAGGCGATGCGGGCAGGCGGACTCAGGCCACCGCGGAATGGACCACGTGGTCCTGCGCGGTGCGCAGGTCGAATGCCGCTGCGAGCAGCTCGGCGAGCGGCAGGGTGCCAGGGCTGCCCAGAGCCGTGATGCGCAGGGATCCTTCGCGCGCTGGTTCGTCATCGGCCTCGATGCCAACCTCGATCGCCGGGGCGAGGGCGCCGTCGGCCACCGCATCAGCGCGCCGCACCACCGCCACGCCGCGCGCGGCGAGGAGCAGGGCGGTGAGGTCGGCGAGCGGCTCGGCAGCCTCGCCGAGCGCGACCACCTGGGTCACCGCGCCGCGCACCGGATGGCGGCGCAACAGCTGCCGGCAGCGTTCGCTGGCGAGCTGGATGAGGCTCTCCTGCTGCGGCAGGGTACGGCCGTGATGGTGCAGTTCGGCCAAGCCGATCAGCAGCGGCGCGAGCACCGCGCCGATCTCGTCGCTTGGGCGCAGGTCGATGGGCGCGAGCTGGACGATCTCCAGGGCGCGTCCGGAGTGCTGGTGTTCCATGGCTTCCATCAGCTGGTCGCGCAGGCTTCTGGCGCGGCGGTCGGCGCTGGCCGGCAGGGCGCGCGCGTGATCGAGGCGCAGATGCACCTCGCGGCCAGGGATGGCGGGCCAGCGCGGCAGGCCGTCGATGATCAGCTTGCTGATCGCCATGCCGCCGCGCACCAGCTCGGCGGCGTGCTTGAGTTCTTCGAGGTCGTGGGCCGAGAATACGCGGTAGCCGTTGCGCAGGCGCTTTGGGCAGGGCCAGCCGTAGCGGGTCTCCCACACGCGCAGGACGCTGGGGGCGAGGCCGCTGATGCGCGCGGCGTGGCTGATGCTGTAGGTCGTGTCGGGCATGGCGGATTCCTCCTGGTGACCGTTATGGACGTTTTATCGAGGTACGTAAAAGAATCAAACACGGATTTGACCAATTTTTTGCCCTGCGGCTGGCCATGCGTCTGGCAAGCCCACGAACCTGATCGCCGATTCTGGACGATTTGACCGTATTACGATTCAACCCCCATGGCTGTTTGAGGGCGGTATCCGGACTGACGGCATGTAACTGGTCGGCTTACCGGCCAGACTCCTAGCCTAGCGCCGCGCGTGCCGAAACCGCTTGGCGACACCCCTGCTCGCGGAGGGGCGGCGCGACCGCCGTCGTTCATGAGCCGCGCGCGATCACCAGGTCGGCCGCCGCCAGTCCCGACAGCGCGGCGCCCTCGATGCGCGGGCGCGCGCCGAAGGCGTCGCCAGCCAGGATCACGCGCGCCGCGGCATCCACCGCCAGGCATGGCTCGACCAGGGTGGTGGTAGCCAGGCTGTACCGCCAACGCTTGAGGTCCGTGGTCGCTGGCGCGTCCCAGGTGCCGGCAGCACCGGCGCGCCGCAGCGCGGCGGTGAGCGCGGGCACCAGCGCAGTGATCACCGCGGCCGGTTCGTCGTCATAATGCGCGCGGCTCCAGTCGCCGTTGGCGTGCACCACCAGCCCTTCACCGCTGGTGCGCAGGCCCTTGCCGCGCTGGCTGGCGATCCAGCCGATGGGTCCGTCGGTCAGACGCATGCCGCCTGGCGCCGGCAGCGCCGCGCCCATGGCCTGCGGATAGTCGAGCAGCAGGCATAGGCACGGCGCATAGGCGACGCCATCCAGGCGGCGGCGCAGCGCGGGCGCGAGCGGTGTGCCGCCTGCATCGAGCAGCGCCAGCGTCTGCGCCACCGGCGCGGTGGCGATCAACGTGTCGGCGCGCCAGGTGCAGCCCGCGGCGTGGGCGGTCGCGGCGTCGCCGTCGCTGGCGATGGCGGTGATGGTGGTGTCGAGCTCGACAGTCAGCCCGACGGCGAGGTGCTTGGCGAGGTGCGTCATGCCGCCGGGTGCGCGGTAACGCGGAAAGCCGTCCGCGGCCACGCGGCCATCGTCAGAAAGGAAGCCGCGGCCCCATTCTGCCACCGCTCCAGCGCGTTCCCATTCCGCCACCAGGGCGGCAAAGCGCGGCTCGCGCACGCTCAGGAACTGGCCGCCGTGGTCGAACACCTGGCCAGCGATGCGCCGCGTCGCGAGCCGTCCACCGACCCCGCGGCCCTTGTCGAGCACGGTCACCGTCCAGCCGGCATTGCGCAGGCTGCGCGCGGCGAGCAGGCCGCTGATGCCGGCGCCGAGGACGATGGCAGTGGGCATGGCGCTGCGCTCCGCGGCGCAGCATCGCACGGTGTTGGCGCGCACGCCAGTGCGCAGCGCCGCATCATCACGACCCGCGCGCAGCGCGGCGCCCTGCGGTTTGCATGGCTGCACCGCGCGCGCGGCCTGCGCATCGCACCCCACCTGCGCGCTGCGCCCCGCACCATCAGTGAGGTCAGATTTGCAGGTGGATGTCGAGTCCGGCCTCGGCGATCTGCAGAGTCTCCTCCGCATGCCCGGTCCAGCCCAGCGCCTGAGACAGCTGCGCCGCGGCTGCGACGACCATGGCGGTGACCGGAGCGAGGCGCTCGTAAGGCAGGCGGGCGGAGGTGGTGATGATGCCGAGCGCGGCGATCACGCGATCGGCGCGGTCGCGGACCGGCGCGGCGATGCAGCGCACGTCGCTCTGCAGCTCGCCGTCGTCGACGGCGAAACCCTGGCGGCGCACGAGCTCGAGTTCGGCCTCAAGGCGGGGGCGCGAAGTCAGGGTGCGCTCGGTGCGGCGCTCGAAGGTCACCGCGGCGAGCAGCAGGTCCGCAGCCGACCTGACGGAGAAGGCGAGCAGCACCTTGCCAGGCGCCGAGCAGTGCAGCGGCACGGCACTGCCGGCGTCGGCCGAGAGCGTGGCCGGATGCGGGCAGTCGCAGGTGTCCAGCAGGAAGATGCTCTGGTCCTGGGCGACGGCGACGTGGGCGGCCTCGCCACTGGCCGCGACCAGCTGCTTCAGCACGCCTTGGGCATTGGCGTGCAGCTCAAGTTTGGTCAAGGCGGCCAGTCCAACCTGCACCACGCCCATGCCGCAGCGATAGAGGCCCTTGTCCTCAGACGCGAAGCCGGTGTGGCAAAAACTCCGCAACATCCTGTAAGCGCTCGTTTTAGGGACGCCGGTCAGACGGCTGACCTCACCCAGGCTGGTGCCCTGCGGACGCTTGCCGAGCAGGGCCAGCACGGCGCAGCTCTTGATCACGTTGGGGATGGTGTGGGCGGGCACGGGCGGGCGGGCGTTTTCCATACCTGGAAACAGCGATCGGGGGGTGAGGTTAACAGGGACTTGTCGCAGTCCTCGGGTCGCGTGCGGATGGGAACGTCCCACCCGTGGCCAGAGCAGCCAGCCCCCGAAGGTCAGCCACGTCGCGTCTGGTCGACGTGGCGGAGAAAATACCCAGAAGTGCGATCAGGCGCGGCGGCGGGTGGCCTTGAGGCCGAGGAAGCCGCGCGCGAATGCGGAGAGTTCGCCCATCGAGCCGGCGAGGTGGAGGTTGCCGGCGCTGCACAGTCCCGCCTGCGCGAGCTGGCCGAGGGCCGGACCAGCGACCACCAGCGGCACGTTCTCGAGTTCGGCGGCGAAGCGGCGGATGTGCTTGACGGTGGCGACGTGGTCCTTGATCACGGTTACCGTGCGCCAAATCAGCTTCGGGCGATGGCGGATCATGGCGGCGCGCAACACGCTGCAGGTGGTCAGCGGGCCCAGGTTGATGGTGCGCCAGCCGCACTCGGCGAGGGTGACCGCGGCCATCAGCGAGGGCAACGCGCACGGATCGTCGCTCCAGGTCGCGCCGATCGCTGCGGGCGCCTGCGGGCCGGGTTCGGGCAGCAGCTGGCGCAGCGACTCGAGCGCCTGCTTGCAGATCGCCACCGCCACGTGGTGGGCGGCGACGCCCTCCTCGCCCTCCTTGAGCAGGGCGCAGAAGCGGCCCATGGCGCAGCGCAGGGCGCCGTCGCACAGCGTGGCGATGTTCTGACCGTCGACGAAGGCGGCCTGGAGCAGGGCGCGCGCCTGGCCCGCATCGCCGTCGAAGAGCGCCCGGTAGAGGCGGTCGTCGGGCTGGTGGCAGGCGGCCACTGCGCCCACCGCCACGTCCAGGCCGAGGCAGGCGGCATTGCGCACCGCGACCTTGCCCGAGCGGGCGAAGCGGACCGCCTCTTGCAGGGGGATGCGGCGGTGACCACCGGCGGTGCGGCTGACGGCGATCTCACCGTCATCGATCCAGCGCTTGAGCGAGGACTCGCTCAGGCCGATCGCCTGGGCCAGTTCGCGGGGTGATAGGAAGGCTTTGGTCATGGCGCGATCTGCTCTTTTAGAGCCCGTGCCACGGCGGGCAACGGCGGAACCGGCAGGCTGCCACGGGTCGCCTCTTCACCCGTTCCACAGCGTGCGCTTCATGCCGATCAGGGTGAACAGTTCGAGGCGGCTGGGGGGGTTGTCGAGGAACACCCCGTGCAGCTTGCTGGTGGTGGTCCACGAGCCGGGCTTCTTCACGCCGCGGTAGCACATGCAGAAGTGCTGGCACTGCATGATCACCGCCACGCCCTGGGGGTGCAGCACGTCCTGGATGGTGTCGGCGATCTGGGTGGTGAGCTTTTCCTGGATCTGCAGGCGGCGCGAGAAGGCGTCGACCACGCGCGCGAGCTTGGACAGGCCCACCACCCGGCCCTTGGGGATGTAGGCGACGTGGGCCTTGCCGACGAACGGCACCATGTGGTGCTCGCAGTGGCTGTGCACGTCGATGTCGCTGACCAGGACGAGTTCCTCGTAGCCGCCGACGTCCTCGAAGGTGCGCTCAAGGAAGGAGCGCGGATCGACGGCGTAGCCGCCAAAGTGTTCGGCCATGGCCTTGACCACGCGGCGGGGCGTGTCGACCAGACCTTCGCGGTTGGGGTCCTCGCCCATGTGGCGCAGCAGGCCGCGCACATGGCCCATGGCCTCCTGCACGGCGGGGTCTTCCGGATCGATTTCATGGTCGGACATGGAAGAGCAGTCTGGGCGCGCCAAGCTGGGTTTCCACCGGCGAAGGTGCCAGGGTGCGGCGTGCTCAGCCCGGCTGGTCGATCATCTCGATGCGGCGCTGGTGACGGCCGCCTTCGAAGGGCGTCTCGAGCCAGACGTCGACGATGGCCAGGGCGAGCTCGGTACTGACCAGGCGCGCGCCCAGGGCGATGGCGTTGGCGTCATTGTGGGCGCGGCCCAGCCTGGCGGTCTCGACATTGAAACAGTACGCGCAGCGCACCCCCGCGACGCGGTTGGCGACGATCGCCTCGCCGTTGCCGGAGCCACCCAGGACGATGGCGCGCGCGCAGCTGCCGGCGGCCACCGCCTCCGCGGCCGGGCGCATGAAGCGCGGGTAATCGCAGGGGTCGGGGGTGTCGGTGCCGAAATCGACGACCTCGTGGCCGCGCAGGCGCAGGTGGGCGGCGATCGGCCCCTTGAGCGGGAAACCGGCGTGGTCGGTGGCGAGGGCGATGCGCATGGTTGCAGCGTGGCGCCAGGGGCGGCTGGGCAACGGCCGTGCGCCGCGCGCCCGGTCGTGCGCTAGGCAGAGGCCATGGCCGCGCCGCGCGGGCGCAGCATCAGTCTGCGCAGGAAGCGGGCCAGGCGCGCGGCCGCGGCCGCGTCACGCGGGCGCTCCAGGCAAGCGGTGGCGCCCTCCTGGGCGCAGCGGAAGCGCAGTTCGGGATCGTCTGCGGCGGCCACCATCACCGTCTGCAGATGGCGCATTTCAGGCGTGTGCCTGATCAGGCGCAGCAGGTCGAGCCCGCGGATGCCCGGCAGGTCGAGATCGATCAGCACCAGGTCGGGCAGCGGGCCGGCGTCGCCACCCGTGGCCAAGCGCAGCTGGACGACGGCGAGGTGGCCGGTGGTCGCGGTCTCGACGCGCAGGTCGGTGCCGAGCTCGGCGACCAGTGCGGCGTACTCGCCAGGGCGGCGATCGACGATGAGCAGACCCGGCGCCGGGCTGGGCGCCTCTGCGTGCGGGGCGGGAGGAGCTGTGAAGATGGGGGGGAAGGTAGACATGACTACGGTACCATCGATGGCGGGATGAAGGTGGAATGAAGGGGGGGTCAGGGAATGGGATGGCGAATTGCGATCCGGTGGACGTCGGATGTGAGCATGCCGGCTCTGGCTTGCGCTGGGTCGGGGTGAACGGGAAGCTGGGGGCTGAAACGGGTGCAGGCCGCGCGAGCGGAGACGAGGACGGACGACATGTCGGCAACCTGGATGCGCGGTGCGGGAATGGTCCTGGCATTGCTGGGATCCGGGGCGGCCGGTGCCGCGGTGGTGGGCGCGGACGCGGCGGCGCCGGAGGCGGTGGTGTCCGCCGCGGCCAACGCAGCGTCGTTCGCTGCCTTCGACCGCCGTGCGCGCGCCGGCGAAGCGCTCACCGTGGTGTTCTTCGGTGGCTCGCTGACCTGGGGCGCGAACGCCACCGACCAGCCGCACACCTCCTACCGTGCGCGCGTCATCGAGCGGCTTGAGGCGGCCTATCCCAGCGCCCGCTTCACCGGCCACGACGCGGCGATCGGCGGCACCAGCTCCATGCTCGGGGTGTTCCGCCTCGCGCGCGATGTCATGGCGCGCAAGCCCGACCTGGTGTTCCTCGACTTCTCGGCCAATGACGACATCGGCACCGTCGACGAGGAGACCCTGGCCTCGTACGAGTCACTGGTGCGGCGCATGGTGGTCGCCGGCGTGCCGGTGGTGCAGGTCATCTTCCCCTTTCAGTGGAACGTCACCGCCGACGCCAAGCCGATGCCGAGGCGCACCGCGCACCAGGCCATCGCCCAGGCCTATGGCGTGCCCTCGGGCGATGCCATCGGCCTGATCGCGCAGCGTCTGGTCAGCGGCGCCAGCACGGTCGCCGAGGTGTGGCCCTACGACCCCGTCCATCCCGGCGACCGCGGCTACGAGCTGTTCGCCGAGGCGGCGTGGGGCGCGCTGCGCGCTGGCATCGACGGCGGCGCGGTGTGCCGCGCCCCGGCGCGCATGCTGCACGCCGACACCTGCATGGCGTGGGCGCGGGTGCGCCTCGCCACGCTCGCGCCGCTGCCGGCCGGTTGGAAGGCCGCCCATCCCGACCTGGTGTCGGCCTTCTACGACATGCTCATGTCGCGCTGGCAGGACGATCAGGCCGTGGCGGAGTCCACCGCGACGAGCGCGCCGGCGCCGTTCGTCTGCACCGTCCAGGCCGGCACCGTGCTGATCTTCGGCGAGAGCACGGAGAAGTCCGGCAGCTACCAGGTGCTGATCGACGGCACGGCCCAGGTCCCGCCCGGCAGCAAGACCGGTGCGGACATCGATGCCGGCGCCTTTGCGCGCAATGCCCATGGCAACGTCCACCACGTGGTGGTGGTGACGACGACGCTCGATCCGGCACAGCCGCATCATGTGACCATCGTCCCGCACCTCGTCGCCGGGCAGGAGCTGCGGCTGGAGAGCATCTGCGTGGCGGGTGGGGCGGCGCGCGTGGTCGCGCCGTAGGAAGTGTGATCAGCCAGCGGTAGTGGACACGCTTCCGGGATGCGGCGTGCGCGGCTCGGTGCGGCCGGCCGCCAGGCACAGCCCGAGCGTGGTGCAGAACACGTAACTGGTGGCGGTGTGCCCCGCGAGGTTCTCGAATTGGCCAGCGACCAGGTAGGTGGTGATCAGCGCGGCGGCCATCGCCCAACGCTGTGGCTGGCTGCGGCGGGTGCGGAATGCGGCGAGAAGCAGCGTTGCGATCCACGCCGCATGCAGCAGCGCCGCCGGGATGCCGTGCTCTGCGGCGATCGCCAGATGACTGTTGTGGGCGTCCGGAGCCTCTTTCGCGGTGCCGCTGGCATCGTGGAGCGCGAGTTCTGGATAACGCGCGCGATAGGCGTCTTTGTAGGCCTCGGGACCGCCGGTGCCGAGCAGCGGTGCGTCCGCGATCAGGCTGGCGGTGGTCCGCCAGATCGCCAGGCGGCCGTCATCGCCGCGCGCCACCTCCAGGATGTGGACCGGGGCCAACAGCCAGGTGTAGGCGGAAAATGCCGCGACCAGGACCAGCGCGGCCGCTGACCCGATCACCAGACCGCGCCAGCCGCGGCCGGCAACCAGCCCGGCACCGACGCCCGCGGCAGCGGCCAGGAACGCGCTGCGCGCATTGGCGGCCAGCAAGCCGACACAGGCCAGCGTCAGACCGCACCAGCGGCGTACGCGGCCCGCAGCCGTATCGACCGTCGGCAGGTGCAGGAAGACCAGGGCCACCATCGCCATGGTGAAGGCCAGGGTGAGGTGCACCGGCGCGAAACCGGTGCTGTGCTGGAAGCGCTCGCCCAGTGGTGGCGCAGCGATGTGAAACGGCGGTCTGCCGCCCAACCCGATGGTGAACTGCAGCAGCGCCACCACCACCGCCGCCGCGGCGGTCGCCAGCAGCGCGCGGCAGGCCCACATGCGCACCCGCGCGTCGGCGAATCCCACCTGGGCCAGGTAGAGGGCGATCCAGCTGTCCATCATGCCGAGGCCGCCAAGCGGATGCGGATGGCGGTGCAGGGCCAGGACGGTCAGCACGCTGAACACTTGCCACGCCGCGAAGGCCGCGGCGCACCAGAAGCCCGGCAGGCGGTGCAGCGGGGGCCTGGCGAGCAGCGCACCCACCGCCGCGAGGCCATAGGCCAGGTGCATCACCGCCAAGCCCAGGCACAGCGCGGCCAGCGCCGTGGCCACGCCGATCTGCATCAGCAGCAGGCCGATGCGCCGGGGGTGGGAGGCGGGGAGGGAGGCGAGGTGGGTGAAGAAGGAGGCGAGGGGCTCACTGGCCTGGACGGACAGCGGCAATGGCGGCGCGGATGCGCTCACAGGGCGTTCGGCATGCAACACGGTGAGGGGGAAGGTGGGGCTGGCAGTGGACATCGCAATGGTGCGCATGGCAGGACGGCATCCCGACGTCTATCCAGATGCCGGGATCTTGGGACGCGGTGCGTCAGATATAGCAGCCATCACCTCAGCGCTCCAGCGGCGGGCCGCAGGGCCGGGCGCAGACACGCCCCTCCTGCGACGCACGGCGGAGGAGGGGCCTGAATGACTTGCTCTAAAGCTTGAAGCCGGCGCCGGTGGAATCCTTCAGGAACCCCTTCACCGTATCCAGCGACATCTCTCCCAGCCCGCGACCCACGCCGGAGAGCTTCTTGAGCACGTCATGCGGCACGGTGATGACCCCACACCTGGTCTCTTCCGCCTGGTAGATGTTGAGCAGTTCGCGCGTACTCGCCCACAGCAGCATGGCGCTCGGCACGTCCTCAAGGATGGCGGCGCAGGCGTGCATGTAGGGGACCGGGTCGCGGCCGGTGTCGGCGATGCGGCCGGCGAAGACCGAGACCACCGAGGGCGCACCACCGCGCACGGCGTCGGCGGTCTCGACGACCTGCTTGAGGGTGAGCAGGGCGGTGACGTTGAGCTTCACGCCTTCCTTCGCCAGCTTGCGGATCAGCGGGATGCAGCTCTCGCCCTTGGTATTGGTGATCGGGATCTTGGTGTAGACGTTCTTGCCCCAGGTGGTGATCAGGCGCGCCTGGCGCTCCATGTCGACGAGGTCGTCCGAGAACACTTCGAAGGAGACCGGCTTGACCGTGATCGAGGTCAGCAGGTCTTTGGCGAAGGCCGGGTAGTCCTTGATGCCGACCTTGGCCATCAGCGAGGGGTTGGTGGTGAAGCCCTTGATCACGGGATTCTTGTCGAGCTCGAGGATGCCCGCCTTGTCGGCGCCATCGGCCCAGATCTGGACCTTGAGCTGGGTGGGGTTGATGACGAGATCGCTCATGGGATGTCCTAGGGGATGGGGCTGGTCGATGGCGTGGTGGGAGAGGATATGCCGCACAGCTTCACCAAGGTCGGCCAGCTGCAAGGTCGGGGCCGCGGTGGCCGCCTCACCATAGCCGGACCCCAGGAGGATGGTCCGGCAGCCGGCCCGGGCCCCGGCGAGGATGTCGGAGTGGCGGTCGCCAACCATCCAGCTGCGCGCCAGGTCGAGGCCGCGGCGGCGGGCCGCGTCCAGCAACATCCCGGGGTTGGGCTTGCGATCCGGGTGGTCGCCGTCCGCGTAGCATACCACCACCTCGTCCACCGGCAGACTGGCGGCGAGATGCGCATTGATCGCCTCGACGCGTTCGCGGGTCTGGGTGCCGCGCACCACGTCGGGCTGGTTGGTCACCACCACCAGTTCGAAGCCCGCGGCCTTGAGCCGACCCAGCTGCAGGGCGGTGCCGGCGGGGATCTCGACCGCGGCGACGTCGCAGGGCGGGTAGGGTCGGCCGCCGCGCAGGACTGCGCGGTTGAGCACGCCGTCGCGATCGAGGAAGACCGCGTGCCCACGGTGGCCCTGGCCAGCTCCCGCCTGCGGGCCGCCGGCCACTAGGGAACCGATTCCCACATGGTGCGGCTGGCCTTGAGCGCCGGGTGCGACACCAACAGGTGCCAGATCACCCCTTGGAAGGCTTCGGCATGCGGGGTGATGTGCTCGGAGTTGAGGGTGGGGATGATGATCGCGGCGTCGGCGACGGTGGCGGTGAAGCCGCCGTCCCGGCCGACGATGCCAAGGATGGTGGCCTTGACCTCCCGGGCATGCTGCACTGCAGCGACCAGATTCGGACTGATGTTTCTCGCCACGTCTCCGCCGCCGACCGAGAGCACCAGGATGCCGTCCTGGGCGTTCAGCCGGCTGACCTTGAGCCAGCCGACGAACACCGAGGCCCAGCCGTCGTCGTTGGTGCGCGCAGTCAGCTCCGACACGTTGTCGGTGGGCGCATAGGCCTCGAGCCCGGCGATCTTGCGGAAGTCGTTGACCGCGTGCGAGGCGTTGCCGGCGCTGCCGCCCACGCCCAGGATGAACAGACGACCGCCGCGGGCACGGATCGCGGCGAGGAGCAACGCGGCGCGCTCGATCACCGCCACGTCGAGCGCGGCGATGATCTGGGTCGCCTCGGCGAGGAAACGCGCGGCGAAGGTCATGGGTGGCGTCCTGGTGTGCCGGGGGCAGTGGCGAGCATCCGGGTGAGGTCGGCGATGCCAGCGAAGGAGCCGATCTCGTGGAAGCGCTCGGCGACCTCGAAGCCGGCGAGGTCGTCCGCCGCCAGGCGCTCGCGGTAGAGTGTGGCGAGGTCGGCGGGCTGGCCTTCCGGCAGCGCCGCGAAGGCGCTGCGCCGGAAGAGCCCGAGTCCGTAATCGATGTGCTGCATCACCGGTGTCTGGACCTGCTTGTCGTAGACGCGGATGCGGCCGGCGGCGAACTCGACATTGCTGCGGTCGTATTGGCCGTGGTTCCGGTAGACGGTCATCAGTGCGGACTTTTCGCAGGTGCTGAAGGCATCCTGGACCGCGGCGTGGTCGCAGGTCAGGTAGGAATCGCCGTAGAGCGTGAAGAAGTTTTCGCCGAGCTGCGGCAGCGCGCTCCGGATGGCGCCGGCGGTGCCGAGCAGGGTCGGGCCATCGAAGACGAAGTCGACGTGGATGCCGAAGGCCGCGCCGTCGCCGACGACGTCGCGGATCTGTTCACCGAGGAAGCCGGCGCAGATCACCACCCGGCGGACGCCCTGGCGGCGCAGCAACCGCAGCTGATGGGCGATGAAGGGCTCGCCGCCGATGTCGATCAGCGCCTTGGGGATCTTCTCGGTCACCGGCCGCAGCCGGGTGGCGAGGCCCCCGGCCAGGATGACCACCGGGAATAGCTCGCGGCTCATGCGTGCACCAGCACCTTGGTGCCCTCGAAATCGAAGCGGAAGCGGACCTCGACCAAGCCGGCCTCGCGCATCGCCTTGCGCAGCGACGCCTTGTCTTCCGCGTAGAACATCAGGAAGCCGCCGCCGCCCGCGCCGATCAGCTTGCCGCCCAGGGCGCCGTGGGTGCGGGCGAGCGCGTACCAGTCGTCGATGCGGTCATTCGACATCCTGCCGCTGCGCTGCTTCTTGGTCTCCCAGTGCACGTTCATCAGCTCGGCGAAGCGGTGCAGGTTGCCCTGCTCCAGCGCGGCTTTGCTGTCCAGGCCGAGTTGCTTCACGTTGTGCAGGTTTGCGGTCATCTCCGTATCGCCGTGCGCGCTCTTGTCGTCCTGCTCCTTGAGCACCGCCGAAGCGGAGCGCGAATAGCCGGTGAAGAACAGTAGCAGATTGTCCTCGAGCTGGTGCAGAGTGTCGGCGCCGACCGCCAGCGGTGCCGCCTCGACCGTGCCGTCCGGATGGAAGTGGAAGCAGGTCAGCCCACCGTAGGCAGCGATGTACTGGTCCTGTTTGCCGATCGGTTCCTTCAGCAGGTCCATCTCGATGTGGCAGGCCTGCTCGGCGAGGTCGCGCGGGTGGATGAAGTCCTTCTTCAGGCTGTGCAGGCCCTTGAGCAGCGCGGTGGTGAAGCTGCCCGACGATCCCAGCCCAGTGCCGGCGGGGATGTCCGCCATGCTCGAGATCTCAAGGTAGTGGCCGTTGATGCCGGTCAGACGCATCGCCTCGCGGATGATCGGGTGCTGCAGCTCGGCGGCAGACGCCACGCGCTCCATCTTCGAGTACTTGACGATCAGGTCCGGGACGAAGGTCTGGTGGAAGGTGATGTAGACGTACTTGTCGATCGCGCCGGCGATCAGGAAGCCGCCGTGATCGCGGTAATACGACGGCAGGTCGGTGCCGCCGCCGCCAAGGGAGATGCGCAGTGGGCTGCGGGTGATGATCATCGCGAGAGCTCGTAGATGCGTGCGACGATGGTGAGGGCCGCCTGGGCGTCGCGCAGGCCAGGGCGGGGCTCGCGGCCGAGGCGGATGTCGTCGAGGAAGTCCGCGAACTCGAGCGCCCACGAACGGTCGCCGCGCGGATATTCCCAGGCCTGGGTGTCGGGTGGCCCCATCTCGGGCAGCATGCGGTACCAGGTCAGGCGCTCGACGCCGTAGCTGCCGCCCAGGCCTGTGATGTCGAGCTTGCCGGTGCGGCCGTAGAGTTCGAACGAGAACAGGTTCTTCCACTCGCTGCAGCTGGCGTGCAGGGATGCGGTCTGGCCGCGCGCGGTGCGCAGCAGCAGGAAGGCATTGTCGTCGACGGGCATGTCCCAGTAGCAGGTCTGGGCGTGGCCCTGCACCGAGGTGAACTCCTCGCCGAGCAGCAGGCGCGCGAGGTCGATGAGATGCACGCCCTGGTCGATGAGTTCGCCGCCGCCGGACAGCGCGGGATCGGCGCGCCATTCCTTCTCGTAGCCGAGGCGGCCGCCGTGGCCATAGCGGGCGCGGCAGAACATCAGTTCGCCGAGCGCGCCGGCAGCGACGAGTTCCTGGGCCTTGAGCAGCGCCGGGTGGTAGCGGTGGTTGAAGCCCACGCGTACGCGCGCACCGGTGCGCGCGGCGGCCGCGATCACCGGGTCGAGTTCGGCGGCGCGGCGCGCGCCCGGTTTCTCGATCAGGACGTGCAGCCCGCGCTCGGCGGCGGCGAGCGCGACCACCGGCAGCTGGTCATGGGTGGTCGAGACCAGGGCGATGCCGACCCCGGGCCGCGCGATGGCGGCGCGCCAGTCGGTGTGTGTGGTCGCGCCCGGTGCGGTAGCGGCCAGCGCGATGGCGCGCTCGACAACCGTGTCGGCGCAGGCGATCAGCTGGCCCGGCGCCAGCAGCTTCGCGCGCTTGGCGCCGATCATTCCACAGCCGACTATGGCGACGCCCAGGTGGTTCGGATCAGGCATCCCAGTCCTTCCCACGGTCCTTGGCGACGATGCGCCGCAAGGTGTAGATGTCGCTACCGGCCAATTCGCCGGCGCGCTCCGGCAGGCGCTGCCAGTGGTCCCACACCGCGCTCAGCAGGCGGCCGGTGATGCCGTCGCTGGCCGCGCTGGCGAGGAACTCGGCGAGCTCCGCGCCCTTCTCGGGCGGCGTGCCGCCGGCGGCCTGCTGCTTGCGGGCACGCTCGTGGAAGCCAGCGCTGACCTTGGCCGGGCCGGCGGCGAGCACCTCGTCGAGCATGCGGGTGTTGAGTGCGCCCGGGGCGATGGCGTTGACGTCGACGCGCGCCGCCTTGAGTTCCTCGGCGAGGGTCTCGGTGAGTCGCACCACCGCCGCCTTGGAGGCGGCATAGGCGCTGATGAAGGGCAGCGGCGCGGTCGCCCCGCCGCCCGAGAGGTTGATGATCTTGCCGTAGCCGGCGGTGCGCAGCAGCGGGATCGCCGCCTGGCACATCGACATCACGCCGAAGAGGTTGATGGCGACCGCTTCGCGCCAGGCCGCGCCGTCGACCTCCTCCAGCGCGCCCATCGGGCCGTAGACGCCGGCGTTGTTGACCAGCGCGGTGAGCCTGCCGAATTCGCGCTGCGCGCGCGCCACCGCGGCGCGGCACTGCGCATCGACGGCGACGTCGCAGGGCATCGCCACGACGCGCTGGCCGGGGGCGGTGGCACTCGCCGTGAGCCGCTGCGCGACCTCGTGCAGCAAGGCCTCGCCGCGCGCGACGATGAGCACGCTGGCGCCGGCCGCGACGAAGCGTTCGGCGATGGCGCGACCGAGGCCCTGGTTGGCGCCGGTGATGAGGGCGGTGCGTCCGCTGAGCGGCAGGTTCATGGTGCGGTGGCCGAGGCGGGATGGGCGGGCGGCTGGCCGGTGGCGGCAGGCCGTCCGGTGGCGACGTAGAGGATGCCCGGCGCGCTGGCCAGGCCGGCGGCGAGGAACCAGTTGGGATCGATGACGCGCGCGTGGCGCATGCCCGCGCTGAAGTCGCCGGCGGCGAGGCGCCGGAAGTCCGGCCACTCGGTCGCGACCACCGCGGCGTGCGCCCCGGCGAGCGCGCCGGCGGCGCTGGCGTGCAGGCGGATGACGCCGACCAGTTCCGCGGGCAGAGCCGGCACCGCGGGATCGTGGGCCTGGACCGTGATACCGCGCGCGTGCATCCAGCGGCACAGCTCCACCGCCGCCGAGCGGCGCAGGGTGTCGGTGCCGGGCTTGTAGGTCAGGCCGAGGACCGCGACCACCGGGCGCTCCACCCCGGTGGTGAGCAGTGCGACCTTGTCGCGCAGCCAGGCCTTGTGCAGGTCGTTGCTGGCGAGCACGCCGTCGACCAGCGGGGTGCCCAGTCCATGGTCCCGACCAAAGGCCTGCAGGAAGCGCAGGTCGCGCGCCAGGGTGCCGCCGGCGAAGGCGCTGCCGGGCGACAGGTAGGCCTTCTCGCCGATGCGGCCTTCGCTCTTCAGGCCGCGTTCGACCTCGCGCGCATCCGCGCCAACCGCCTCGCAGATGCGCGCGAGTTCATTGGCGAAGGTCACCGACAGGCCGAGGAAGGCGTTGATCGCGTGCTTGGTCATCTCCGCGGATTCGAGCGACATCCACTCGATGCGCGTGCTGAACGGCGTCATCAGGTCCGCCAGGATCGGGCGCGCTGTTTCGTTGTCGGTGCCCAGCACGATGCGCTCCGGGGCATTGAAGCAGGCGATGGCCTTGCCCAGGCGCAGGTTCTCGGGCGAATAGGCGACCTGGAGGCCCAGTCCCGCCCAGTCCCGGGCCAGCGCGCGCGTGAAGCCGACGGGTACCTGCGAGGTGATCAGCACCACCGTGCCTGGGCGCAGGTGCGGGCGCAGTGTTTCGAGTCGGGCGCGCACGAAGGGCACGTCGGCCTCATCGCGCTCGTCGACCGGGGTGTCGCAGGCCACCACCAGCACGGCCGCCTTGGCGAGCGCGGCGGCGGGGTCCGTGGTGAAGGCGATGCGGCCCGCCGCGAGGCTGTCCGCCAGGCTCTGGTCCAGCCCGGGCTCGGCGATCGGCGCCCGGCCGGCGGCGAGATCCGCCACGGTCGCGCCCTCGGGATCGAGGCCGACCACCTGGTGGCCGGCGGCGGCGAGGCAGGCGGCGGTGACGCAGCCGAGGTGCCAGAGGCCGAAGACCGTGACCTGCCGGGGCATGGCGGCGACGGGTGCCGTGCTCATGGCGCGGTTTCCGGACGGCCGAGCGCCATCAGCACCACGCCCACCGCGATCACCGCCATTCCTGCGATCAGCATGGGATTGAGGCGTTCGCCGAGCAGCAGTGTGCCGATCACGGCCGAGATGACGAAGTGCAGCGACATCGCGAAGGGCACCAGGAAGATCAGGCGTTCGCGCCCGACCAGCACGATGAGCACCAGGAAGGACAGCCCGTACAGACCGACGCCGAGCCAGAAGAACGGCTCTGTAAGCAGTTCCCGGGCGCGGTCGAGTGACGCCGCCGGCGCGGCGCGCTTGAGGAAGTACATCCCGGTGTTGGCGAGCAGCGCCTGGACCACGACCAGGATGCCGGACAGCGCGAGCCCGCTCATGCGCGTGCCGCGAGAACCCAGTCCTCGCGCTGGAGGTAGGCGACGGTGCGCTCGACGGCCGCGCGGATGGTCAGCTTTGGCTGCCAGCCGAGCGCGCGGATGCGCGTGGTGTCGAGGAAGATGAAGGGGTTGTCGCCGATCCAGCCGCGGTCACCGCCGCAGTAGTCGAGACGGGGTTTCACGCCCAAGGCGTCGCAGATCCAACCAATCGAGTCGTTCACCTGGCAGTAGTGGTCGGTGCCGAGGTTGAAGAGGTTGACCTTGCCGTCGGCCTTGGCCATGGCGAAGAGCATCGCGTCGAGGCAGTCGCCGATGTAGAGGTAGCTTTTGCGCTGGCGGCCGTCACCCAGCACCGGCAGGCGCGTGGGGTCCTGCCCGAGCTTCTTCATGAAGTCGAAGATGTGGCCGTGGGTGTAGCGTTCGCCGAGGATCGAGACGAAGCGGAAGATCCAGCTCTGGAAGCCGAAGCCCTCGCAGTAGGCGGCGATCAGGCCCTCGCCGGCGAGCTTCGAGGCGCCATAGAGCGACGTCTGCACCGGGAACGGTCCGTCCTCGGGCGTGGGGATGACCGTGGCTTCGCCATAGACCGACCCGGTCGACGAGAAGGCGATCTTGCGCACCCCGCCCGCCCGCATCGCCTCAAGCACGTTCCAGGTGGCGATGGTGTTCTGCTCGAGGTCGCGGCGCGGGTGGTCGGTGCCGAAGCGCACGTCGGCGTTGGCCGCGAGGTGCATGACCGCGTCGCAGCCGGCGACCGCGGCGTCAAGGGCCGGGCGGTCAAGCAGATCCCCGCGCACCAGCCGGAATCGGGGATCGGCGAGCGCACCGGCGAGGAAGCGCTCCTGCCCGGTCGAGAAGTTGTCGTAGCCCACGACCTCGTGCCCGTCCGCCAGCAGGCGGTCGGTGAGCGAAGAGCCGATGAAGCCGGCCGCGCCGGTGATCAGGTAGCGCATGCGGCTTCCGGGGTGCGGGCGGCAGGCGCCAGGGGCGGGTGCTGGGGGAAGCCGAGGGCCTCTTCGACGATGAACAGCGGGCGCTGCTTGGTCTCGTCGTAGATGCGGCCGATGTACGCGCCAAGCACGCCCATGCCGATGAGCTGCATGCCGCCCATGAACAGCACCAGGATCATCAGGCTGGGCACGCCCGAGGCGAACTGCCAGTTCGTGCCGAGCTTCATGTAGGCGATCACCAGCGCGCTGACCATCGCCAGGGCGGCGCAGGCCAAGCCGACCTTGATCATGAAGTTGAGCAGGTAATCGGAAAAACAGATAATGCCGTTGAAACCGATGCGCAGCGAACCGGTGATGCGGTTGTACTTGCCCTCGCCGCCGGCGCGCGCCTCGCGGTCGAAGGGCAGCAGCACGGTTTTGAAGCCGACCACCGCGACCAGCCCGCGCAAGAAGCCGTGGCCTTCCTTGAGCTTCTTCAGCTCGTCGACCACCGCGCGGTCCATCAGGCGGAAATCGCCGGTGTTGCGCGGGATGCGCACGTTGCTGATCTTGTTGATGAACCAGTAGCCGAGGTACGAGATCAACCGCTTGAGCGGATGCTCGCCATCGCGCGAACGACGCTGCGGCACCACCACCTTCCAGCCGCTGCGCCACTGGCGCACCATCTCGCCGATCAGCGCCGGTGGATCCTGCAGGTCGCAGTCGATGATCACCACCGCAGCGCCCGCGGCGTGGTGGATGCCGCCCATGGTCGCCGCGGGCTGGCCGAAGCGCCTGGAGAACGCCAGCAGCTTGATGCGCGGGTCGGCGGCGTGCGCCTCGCCGATCAGCGCCAGGGTGCGGTCACGGCAGGGGTCGGCGCAGAAGATGATCTCGTAGTCCTCCGTCACCTCCGCCAGCGCGGCGCGCATCGCGGTCATGAACGTGGGCAGGGTCTGCTCCTCGTTGTATACCGGGACCACGATTGAGAGCAGGGGGATGGCGGTCACGGAATCCCCGGCTTCGGCTGCAGGGTGAGCCCGATGACCAGGTTGGCCGTGACCACGGGCACCTTCAGGGGGAAGAAGCTGCGGTGGCGGATGATGAAGCGCTGTTCGAGCTCGCCGATGATCTCATGCGGCCGGTTGATGTGCTCCACCGCGACGAACCAGTCGTAGCTCTGCCCATAGCGTTTCTCGAACATCGGCCGCGCGGAGAAGTTTCGCGCCAGGGTGTAGGCCAGGCCGCCTTCGCACGGGATGACCACCGAGAAGCGGCCATCGGGCTTGAGCAGGCGGTGGACCTCGGCGATGGCGCGCGGCAGGTCGGGCAGGTGCTCAAGCACGTGGATGGCGAGCACGCGGTCGAAGAACCCGTCCGCGAAGTCGAGGCGCTGCTGGCAGTCGCCGACCGCGGCCCGCACGCCTGGGTGCTGGTGGACAAGGATTTCGGCCAGCTCGGCGCGCAATTCGTTGACGTAGTATTCCTGGTCGGCGAGGTTCTCGTGGGCGAGGTGTGCGCCGATGCCGGCACCGATCTCCAGGGTCCGGCCACCGCTGACCCGTGAACGCAGCGGATAGCCATGATTGAAGCGCTCGATCATCCCGTACTTGGTGGGCAGGGTCCTCAACCATTCGCGCATGAAGTCGTCGCGGATGCGCTGCTGCTCAGCGGTCAGGCTGGGCAGGCGCTTCGGCCATTTGCCGGCGCCATGGCGTGGGGGCGCATCGATCATTCCAGCACCGTCCTCACAACTCGCTCCGTTGGTGCCCCGCGGACGGGGGAACCGAAGGCAGTATGGCCAGGACACGGGTTGCGACCATCATGGCACTGATCTGGTCCGGTTGGCGATAGGGGCGGGCAAATGGTCACTCGGCGGGTGTCAGTTAAGCCCGAGTCCGATGAATTCAAAGGCAATATGCCAGTCTGCGTGGCTTGATGGCACAAGGCGAGCGGCCCCTGCATGGTTGGACTTGGACCGACGGCTCAGAGTGGGAGGAAGGCTTGGCCGGTGTTGGCGCTGGGCAATGCGCCTCCCGCGAGCGCCATTCCGCGCAGCCGTTCAGCAGTTCAACAGCAGGCTGAGCTGGCGCAGCGGACCGTGCTTGGCGATGCGGTGGTGGATGAGGTCCCAGCGGCGTCGCAGCCACCCGTGTCCAGGCAATGCGCAGAAGGCCTCGAGGCGGCGGCGCTGGGCTTCGCCCAGGCGGTTCCCGAACCGCGCATGCAGGGCCTGCGCCTGCGCCACCGCCGCGGCGAGCGTGGCCCGCACCTGTCCACGGTCGATGACCTTGCGCGCGAGCGCCGCAAATCCTGTTTGCGGCACGCCGATGACGTTTGCCGGATGGATCCGGTAGTCCATCAGCGGCTCCGGGCAGATGAGCACGCGACCGAGCGCGGCCGCGGTGAGCGCGGTCCACCAGTCGTGCATCACCGCCGCCGCGGGGATCGGTGAGACCGCATCGACCAGGGCGCGGTTCATGAGCATGGCGCAGCCGGGGAAACAGTTCATCACCAGCAGACTGCCGAAGCCGCTGCCGCGCGCGGGGGCATAGCGCTGGTGCTTCCAGAACGATCCCGCCAGCAGTCGCCCGGCTGCATCGACCAGGCGCAGGTCGCAGCACACCAGCAGAGGTGTGCTGGCGCCCAGTTCGGCCTCCGCCCGGGCGAGGTGCGTGTGCATGCGCGCGAGCTTTGCGGGGTCCCAGCAATCGTCCTGGTCGCTGAAGGCGACGTACGGCGCGGTGGTGCGTGCGAGCAGCCGCGAAAAATTGCCGCGTGGTCCGAGCGGCGCTGCAGATGGCGCGACCAGTTCAGCCGCCAGCCCGAGGGTTTCCAGCTGCACGCGCACCAGCTCGGCTGAGCCATCGCGGGACCCGTCATCGCCAGCCACCACGCGCAACGGGCGCAGGGTCTGGGCGCCGAGCGAGGCCAGCTGCTCGCCAAGGAATGGACCGCCATTGAAGGTGGCGAGGACTACCTCGACCCCTTCCGCGACGGTCATCAGCCTGTGACTCCCAGACCCAGGCGCTCGCCGCGGTAGCCCCCGCTGCGGATGTCCTCGACCCAGGCGAGGTTTGCCAGATACCAGGCGATGGTCTTGGCGAGTCCGGTCTCGAAGGTCTCGCGCGGCCGCCAACCCAGCTCGCGTTCGATCTTGCCGGCATCGATCGCATAGCGCAGGTCATGGCCCGGGCGGTCAGCGACGAAGGTGATCAACCGGCGGTAGCTGCCGGCCAGATCCGGCTTGGCCTGGTCGAGCAGGTCGCAAATGCGCTCGACGATCGCCAGGTTGGTCCATTCGTTATGGCCACCAACGTTGTAGGTCTCGCCAGGCCGGCCGCTGCGCACCACCGCGTCGATTGCCCGGCAGTGGTCCTCGACATAGAGCCAATCGCGGACGTTGGCGCCCTTGCCGTAGACCGGCAGCGGCCGGCCGGCGAGGGCGTTGGTGATGATCAGCGGAATGAGCTTCTCTGGAAAATGGTAGGGTCCGTAGGTGTTGCTGCAGTTGGTGATGGTCGCCGGCAGCCCGTAGCTGCGCTGCCACGCGCGCACCAGGTGGTCACTGCCGGCCTTCGACGCGCTATACGGACTCGACGGATCGTAGGAGGTGTCCTCGCGGAACAGCCCCTCGGCGCCGAGCGAGCCGTAGACTTCATCGGTGGACACGTGATGGAAGCGCACGCCCGTGCGACCCTTCCAGGCAAGGCGCGCCGCGTGCAGCAGGGTCGCGGTGCCGACCACGTTGGTGCAGATGAATTCCATCGGGCCGTCGAGGGAGCGGTCGACGTGGCTTTCGGCCGCGAGGTGGATGACGGTGTCGACGGCGTGGTCGCGCAGCAGCCGCTCGATCAGGGGGGCGTCGCAGATGTCGCCTTTGACGAAGCGGTGCCGCGCAGCCTGGGCGGTGGGCAGCCCGGTGAGGTTGTTCGGGTTGCCGGCGTAGGTCAGGGCGTCGAGGGTGACCACCTGCAGCGCCGCATCGCTGGCGAGCAGGTGGCGGACGAGGTTGCTGCCGATGAAGCCCATGCCACCGGTGATGATCGCGGTGCGGGGGTGGTGCAGACTCGACAACGTGGATCTTGGCATTGCAAATCATCCGAGAGCAGAGGGAAAATTGAGGATGAGCTGGGCTGTTCCGCTTGTCCAGCCTCGATTTCGCTCTCGCGCGCCTCGATCTCGCCTGTACATGCCGGTGGGCGGCCGATGCTTCGGCGCTCGTCTGTTGGCGGGCGGCCGCGCAACTTGCACTGCCCTTCTCCGGGCGTAAAAAGGGGAGTCGGAGGCGTCGTGGAAGGCTCCGCATCAGTCCATGGCGCAGGTGAAATCTGATGCGGAATGGCATCGCTAACAGTGCATTTCCTGATGGGCGAGGGGCGGTCGTCTGGCTGACCGGATTGAGCGGTTCAGGCAAGACCACCTTGGCGGATTTGCTGTCGCAACGGTTTCAAAGCCAAGGCTACGCCTCGCAGGTGCTTGATGGGGATGTCCTGAGGAAGGGACTGTGTCGTGATCTGGGTTTCAGCCCGGCTGAGCGCAAGGAGAACATCCGGCGCGCCGGCGAGGTCGCCGCGATGTTCGCGGGAGCCGGGTTCATCGTCATCGCCGCCTTCATCTCGCCTTATGAGGTCGACCGTCGGGCGAATCGCGCACTGGTGCCGGAGGGTGCCTTCATCGAAGTCCATCTCAGCACGTCATTGGCGGAATGCGAACGGCGGGACGCGAAGGGGATCTACAAGTTGATGCGCTCGGGGATGCTCCCCAGTTTCACCGGCGTCGATTCCCCATACGAAGTACCGACCGCCCCCGAGCTGCGCCTCGACACGGCGGCCAACCCTCCGAGCACTTGCGTTGATCTCATCCTTGATGTCCTGCGTGAGCATGGCATCGGCAACCTGCGCGTGGACCCGCACCCACACCGTGCGGCGGATGCCCGGCCCAGGCGCTAGGCGGGATCAGCCGGCGAAATCGCGGAGCGCTCTGGGAACGCGGTGGACTCCGCTTCAGTCAGCAGCCGACGGCCGAATTCGTAGAGCCGCATGTCCAGTGCGTTCGCGGCCTGCAGTCGTGCCAGGAGCTCGTCTCCGAGGGCATCGTGGACTTCCTCAAGCAGTTCCGTCACCGGGGCAGTCCGGACCGTGGCGAGTCGATTGTGCCACACCGGCTGGAAATCGAGTCCCGGTGCCAGAGGCCCGTAGCGATGCTGGAAGAGCGCGGCTGAACGGGCGAATTCCTCGACGATGCCGACCATGCCCCACCCGGCGAGGAGGGTGCAGGCCTCGTCGAGGTCATGCTCCGTCGCTTCGGTCTCGAGGATGGATGGGCAACGGAATGAGGCGGTGGAGAGATGGACCACCTGGTAGTTGCGGATGACGATGCCGCCGTCGTTGCTGGCGAGCGCCCAGCGCACGTATCCGGAGAAGGAGTCCCTGGCCGCTGCGCCATGGTCGGGCTGGGCCGGATCATGGCGGACAAATTCGTACACCGAGCGTGCGCGTAGCAGGGGATGGCGCAGGAAGGCGATCGGCAGGCATGCGGCGTGTGGCAGTGGGGGCCTGCCCAGGTGGGTCGAGAGCGCCCGAACCTCAGGATGGGCGGCTAGAAAGCGGGCGATATCACCTGCTGACTGCACATCGTGAGCGTTCGTTCCCTCGAAGCCCGTCCAGGCCCCGCCGAACGAGCTGCGCAGCACCGCGTCGACACTGGAGCCGGCATTCTTGAAGATGTGGTAGTGCAGGATCAGGGGCGGACCGCCAGCTGGCCCTTGTGGGTCCATCCCGTTGGTTGCGGACGCTGCTTGCGCGGGGCGCCCTGCGGCAGGAGGTGGCAGCGGGGCCGGCTCAGCCATCGGGGTATTCCCGGAGAAAGCGTTGGAGCGCCTCCTGCCAATCCATCATCGCCGGCCGCTTCAGTAGGCGCAAGCCGAGCTTGTCCAGCCGGGAGTTCGCCGGGCGCGACGCAGGTCGAGGGAATTCCGCGGTGGAGCAGGACGCGACAGCCCGGCTGAAGCCGCGAGCGGTGAACAGGGCGGAGGCCAGCCCATGCCATGATGTTTCTCCGCTGCAGGTCAGGTGCAGGGTTCCGACCACCGGCTCGTCGAGCAACGGCAGCAGGGCTTCCGCTACCGCATCCGTGCTGGTTGGGTTTCCCAGCTGGTCGGCGACGACCTTGAGCGGCTCACCGACCTGGGCGCCGAGCCTGAGCATGGTATGGACGAAGCTCGGACCACCCGGCCCGTACAGCCAGGCGACGCGCGCGATGAGGTGGTCCGGGCAATGGCGGCGTATCGCCTCCTCGCCGGCGAGCTTGCTGGCGCCGTACACCGTCCGCGGTCCGGTCTCGTCGAACTCGTCGTAGGGGCGCCCGAGATCCCCGGAGAAGACGTAGTCCGTGGAGATCGCGACCAGCCGTGCGCCGCAGTGCTGGCTGGCGGTTGCGATGTTGGCGCTGCCGAGCGCATTGACCCGAAAGGCGGATTCGCGCTCGCCTTCGCAGCGATCGACCGCGGTCATGGCGGCGCAGTGGATGACCACGCGTGGCCGGTGCACCGCCAACACCTGCTGGCACAATCGGGGGTCGGTGACATCGAGATCGCGAGAGCCTAGGGCCACGACCTGTCTCGACGCTAAGTGCCGGACCAGGCATCGCCCAAGCATGCCCGTGGCACCAGTGATGAGGATGGTCATGGCGGGAATCCGCGGGGCTCCCGGGCATCTGGCAGGAAGCACGGCAGATCGCCGTTGGGACGGGTGGCCAGGGTGCCGTAAGCGCCATCCTTAGGAGAAAGCGTGGGAGCGGCCCCGTCGAGAGGCCAGGGGATGGCCAGGTCGGGATCGTTCCAAATGATCCCGCGCTCTTCGGCCGGCGCGTAGAAGTCGGAGCATTTGTAGATGAATTCCGCGGTTTCGCTGACAACCGCGAAGCCGTGGGCGAAACCTTTGGGGATGAACAGCATGCGCTTGTTCGCTGCGGAGAGCGTGGCGGCGATCCAGCGCCCGAAGGTCGGGCTGCCGACGCGGACGTCCACGGCGATGTCGTAGACCTCGCCGGAGATCACCCGCACCAACTTGTCCTGGGGCTTGGCGAGCTGGTAATGCAGGCCCCTGACCACGCCACGGAAGGAGCGAGAATGGTTGTCCTGGACGAAGGCGCAGGTAATGCCGAGTCCGGCGAAGGCGCGTTCGTTGAAGCTTTCAAAGAAGAAGCCGCGGTTATCGCCAAACACCTGCGGTTCGATCACACAGACGCCGGGCAGGGCGGTTTCCAGGCGCCTCACGCGTGGCCTTCCTGGCGCAGCAGATCCCAAAGGTAGCCGGCATAGGCGCTCTTGCCCATGGTCTGCGCCTCGGCCTTGACCTGCTCGGGGCCGATCCAGCCGTTCTGCCATGCGATCTCCTCCAGGCAGGCGACTTTCAGGCCCTGCCGGTCCTCGATCGCCTGGATAAAGGCTCCGGCTTCCATAAGACTCTGGTGGGTGCCAGTGTCGAGCCATGCGGTGCCGCGCCCGAGCTTCTCGACTTGGAGCTGGCCGCGCTCGAGGAAGACGCGGTTGAGGTCGGTGATCTCGTACTCGCCGCGCCGGCTCGGTTTCAGCCGCGCAGCCTCGGTGCACACCTCAGGACCGTAGAAGTAGAGGCCCGGAACAGCGAAATGACTTTTGGGGTTGGTTGGCTTCTCCTCCAGGCTGATGGCTTTTCCCGCAGGATTGAATTCCACGACCCCGTAGCGGCCGGGATCCCGGACATAGTAGGCGAAGATGAGGCCACCACAGGTGATGGCGGAGGCCTTCCTGGTGATCTCGGTCATCCCGTGGCCGTAGAAGATGTTGTCGCCGAGGATCAGGCACGCGGGTCCGCCGTCGAGGAAGCGCTCGCCGATGGTGAAGGCCTGCGCGAGGCCCTCTGGCTGCGCCTGCTCGGCATAAGTGAGCCGCATGCCCAGGCGGGCGCCATCGCCGAGCAGTTCGCGGAAACGTGGCAGGTCCTGGGGGGTGGAGATGACCAGCACCTCGCGGATGCCAGCCAGCATCAGGACGGATAGCGGATAGTAAATCATCGGTTTGTCGTAGACCGGCATGAGCTGCTTGCTGACGACCTTGGTCAGGGGGTGCAGGCGGGTGCCGGCGCCGCCGGCGAGGATGATTGCCTTCATGCTTCGGAGCCCCGTGGTGTTTGCGGGAGGACGGTCTGCGGGTGGCGGTCGCGCCGCGTTCCATCGCTGGTTGTGCGGATCTCGATCATCAGGTCTTTGCGCGCTCGGGGCGCAGGCGGAGGAAACTGTTCAGCGGCAGGGAGGGCATGCCCGCCACATCCTGCTGGAAGAAGGCCAGCAGGCTCTGGAAGCCGATGATCAACGGCAACGCCGCGAGCATGACCGTTCCAGCGGAGGCAGTTGTGAGCATGGACAGGCCTCTGACCCAGTGCCAACTGCCGAAGGTGATCCCGAAGGTGAGGGCGGCCAAGGCAGTCAGAAGGTGCATACTGCCGATGTTGAAATCCCTCAGAAAATAGCGGTACCCAATGCGTTTCCCAAAATTCCTGAAATGCTTGACCGAGAATTCGAACAACACCTTGCCCACGCGCAGACTGCTCTTCTCGCCAGCATATACCGCCTGCATGGGCAGGTCGACGACGACCGCGCGGGCGATGCCGAGGCGGAAGAGCATGTCTGATTCGAAGAAGTAGCGGTCGGCGATCTTGGCGAGTGGGAGCTCTTCGAGCGCAGCGCGGTGGATGGCGGTGTAGCCGTTGGTCGGGTCAACGATGCTGTAGTATCCTGACGACAGCTTAGTGATGAAGGAGAGGGCGGCATTGCCGATCAGCCGAACGAGAGGCATCGAAGATGCATCCTCAAGATTGTGGAAGCGGTTGCCTTTGACGTAATCAGCCACGCCATTGACGATCGGGGTGCAGAACCTGAGAGCTAGGCGAGGATCCATCTGCCCATCGCCATCGACCTTGACCATGATGTGGGCACCAGCGGCGAGCGCCGCCTCGTATCCTGACTTCACCGCCCCTCCCACCCCACGGTTCCGCACATGGCGGACGAGACGGAGTCGCGGGTCTGTGCAAGAAGCGGCGATGAAATCGCCGCTCTGCTCGGGACAGAGGTCGTCAACGCAGATCACCAGGTCGACTTCGGGCGGTATCGCGGCGAGGACGCCGAGGACCTTGTCGCGGACCCTGTAGCAGGGGATGACTGTGGCGATGACGTGGTCGTTGATCATGTTTTCTGCTATCTTCGCACGGTGGCTCGATGACGAGGAGATCGGAACGTCGGAACCGGAGGCAAATGGTGCGCGGAGGCTCCGCTACGGGGGTCGGGAGGCTACGCCTCGCCATCCCCTCTGCGGGATCGTGCCGCCCGCTCACTGGCAGCCAGCCGGCGATTGGGCCTGTTCGGCCAATTCGCGCAATGATGGTGCCGGGATTCCCAGGCGATGCAGGTCCGATGCTCTCGATCGTCCGGCGTTGAATCGGTACGCCCTCATGCTGTCGCTGTCGATCGGCAGGCGGATTCCCAGGTGAGCGGCGAGCTGCGTCGCGCAGGTGGCCAACCCGATCGGCACTGGGACCAGATGCCGCCGCAGGCCTCGGGCGCGGGCGATCTCCTGCAGGATCTCGGCTAGGGTGGGCTGCTCGTCATGGAACAGATTCCAGTCCCCGCGCGTGCCATCGCCGATGAGGCGCGCGATGGCCTCGCTCAGCCCGCCGATCCCGATCACCGGTACTCGATGCCGACCCCCATCCGGTACTGGCAGGCAGCGGTGAGCCGCCACCATCGCGGTCATGCGCGCGAAAATGCCGCCTGGTCCCGCGACCAGGCCAGGGCGGACAATGCAGATGTCCGGTCCTGCGAGGCGTGTTTCCAGCTGTGCCTTCAGCCGGCCGTAGCCGGATGGGGAATCCTCCCAGGCGGAATAGGAGCTGAGAAGAATCTGTCCTGGGATGCCGGCGACGCGGGCGGCCCTGGCAATCGCGACGGTTCCATCAAGGTTTCGCTCCTCGGCATGCGGGCCCGCGTCAAAGGCGCAGTGCACCACCATGTCGATCCCGGCGAGCATCCCCGGCAGCAGACCGCGCTGGTCGAGGTCCAAGGCCATCGACGGCGCCCCAGCCCCAGTCGCGCTCCCGGCTTTGCGCGAGGAGCCGGTAATGGTGTGGCCGTGGGTCGCAAGACAGCGCGCGAGCGACCCGCCGATCAATCCAGTGATTCCGGTGATGAAGATGTTCATCACATCGTCAGGGTGGACAGGGCGTGGTCGGCGACGCGCATGGCATTAGCCATGATGGTGAGCGTGAGGTTCTTCGATGGCAGTTCGGTGAAGCTCGCGGCATCAGCGGCGATGATGCGTGCATCACCACCCAGCTCTCCCGCTGGACTGCACTGGAAGCGGCTAGGTTGCTGCGTCATCGGCAGCATGCCCGCATAATGGAAGCTGTTGCCGGCGGCCGGATATTGGCAGAGTGCGGGGTGGCCGACGAAGCCCGACGGTAAGAACGCCTTGATCAGTTCGCGCTCGATCTGCCCGCGGGTGGTGTGGCCCATAGCTGCACGCAGGCTGCGGTCAGGGGAGAGCGACATCCATCCAGAAGGCGGCCCGCAATCCGCGTAGAAGAGCTGAACTATGGCCATGGCGGGCATGATGTGCCGGACGGCGGCCATGGTCCCGCGCGCCGCCAGCGGGAATGAGAATGCGTAATCGTTCCATAACGGGGCGGTCATGCCATAGAAGGAGGCCTGGACGGGCTCTGGGCTGAGCGGTCCTTCGTACAGGACGACGAGTTGGGCCGGGGTCGAATGGGGTTCGACCGCTTCGCCGATGGCGCGCAGCCGCACCATCGGCACGTAGCTGATCTGGTTGTCCCGCAGGGGGAGCCTGACGGCATCGTCGCGGTGCGAGGTAAGGACGATGCGGGAGGAGTTGATGGCACCCGCAGCCAGGATGAGGCGACGGCAGCGTTCTGTGATCGCTCCTGCACCGGTGAGGTCGCGGCCTCGCACGATGACGTCGCCGGTCGGCCCTTCCGTGGTGTAGCTTTCGATCAGGACCTGGTCGCGGTAGGTGATGGTCCCGACGGCGATCAGTGCACGCATGGTGAACCAGGGATTGTAGATACCTTCATTCTCTGGACGGAAGAACTCGGTCCCATCGCCGCGATATGCCGCGCGATCGCCATGCTGCCGGGTCAGCAGCGCGAGGCGTTGCCGGCCTATGCGGAAGCCGCGTCGGTTGAACGCGGCTCTCCTGTCCTCGTAAGCGCGCAACGCGGCCGTTCCCAGCCGGGAAAGTGCAGGTGGCGGCAGCAGCCCGTCGCTCGCGCCCAGCCAGCCGTCAAAGCCGTCGGCGGCGCCGCTGACGCCGATGTGGTCCTCAACCTTGCGGTACCACGGTTCGAGCTCGGCGAGCGTCAGCGGGAAGCGGCGCAGTTCTCCCGCGGTGAAGCGATAGGCGCCCGCGCCCCAGGCATTGGCGAGGCCGCCGCGGGCATGGCTCACCACCGGTGAGAACCCCTCGCCGACGATTGGCGAGAGTTCCTGCCATCCGGCGCTGACGAAGCGCATCAGCGGTGCCTTCAGCTTGGGGCTGAGATAATCCTGGTGGATGTTGTGCAGCGCCTCGCCGCGCTTGCCGATCAACAGTGCCGGGTCTGCGCGGCCGGAACGCTTCAGTTCGTATTGCGACGCATCCAGGGCGTCGCCGCGCTCAAGGGGTCGGTGGCCGACATCGAGGACCAGGACCTTGCAGTGGCCGGCGAGGCGCAGGGCGGCTGCTGCCCCAGCGGGTCCTGAGCCGATGATGATCGCATCCCAGATCATTGATGGAGGAGGCAGTGATGGCGCACGAGGAATGCGCCTTTGACGAATTTCCATGCCGAACGCGCGCCGTGCCAGGCCATGCATGACCACGCACGCAGGGGCGCTGGTCGTGCTGCGACCCAGGCATGGTAGTTGGCCTGGTCTAATTCTGCGAGGTAGCACATGATCTGGATCTTCTGGCCCAGGCGATTGCGGCCTCTGCAGACCCGAAGCCAGAACTCGATGGCTTCTACATCAAGGCGCTTGGCGATGATCGCGTGCATGTTGACGGCGAGCGCGCCACCCGGGTCCGCGGCGACGAGTTCATCGAGCGCCAGCCAGCGGTCGCGCAACTCGGGCGGTATCGGGTAGCCGAGCAGCGCGTGGAAGATGTGCGCGGCCTCGCCCGTCCGGTCGGTTTCTGGGGTTTCCATGGTCGCTGCCGTTCAGTTGGGATTCCGGCTCGCGAATCCGATCAGGATCACACCGGTGATGATGAGGATCACCCCGATGCCATAGCGCAGGGTCAAAGTCTCGCCGAACAGCCAAGCGCCCATCAGCGGCACCAGGACGAAGCCGAGGGCGAAGAAGGGATATGCCTTCGAAATCTCAGTGGAGCGCAAGGCCCACACCCAGAGGCCCGTCGAGGTGACGTAGAGTATCCCGGCGATCCCCAGTACCGAGAGGACTCTCCAGTCGAGCGCGGTTCCCGCCTTGTTGAAGTTGATGGCGGCCTGTTTGAACAGCACTTGGCCAATGGTCATGATCAGCACGCAGGCGATGATAATCCAATTATGGGGCATTTGAGAGGCCGGCCGTTCAGCCAGGAGAGACGCGGACATGGCAGACATAGAAAAGGTTGATGTCGGCGACGGGTACGCGCAGGGGATACCACAGCTGGGATGCAACCTCGAAGTGATATCGTATGAAGGTCGTCAGATTGTAGATCGAATTGACGTGATCGGCGGCCTGGATGTAGTCGTAGGGTAGGTTGAGCTTGTGGGCGTTCCGGCGTGGACCCAGGTACCTGCCGAACCGCCACAGCATGCCGGGATCGCAAGGCAGGACGATGGAGAGCAGTCCGCCCGGCTTGACGACCCTGTTCCATTCCTGCAGCACCGCGACCGGATTCGGGATGTGCTCAAGGACATGGGTGGCGATCAGACGGTCGAATGAGTGGTCGGGATAGCCCAGTCTGGTCGCATCCTGCTTCTCGATGCGCAGGCGGCCGGTGGCGACCCGGTCCAGGTGGCGTTCGTTGGCTACTCTCAGCATGGCATCGCTGCCGTCGGTCATAACGTACAGCTTCTCCTTGCCATCGACGTAGCTGTAATGATGCCCTGAGCCGGCGCCGACTTCGAGGATGGTGTCCGGGGTGAATCCCGCCGGCAGGCTGTTTTCGAGCAGGCGGTGGCTCTTCTGCAGGAAGCCTCCGGCCAGGGTCCTCGTCGTGTTGTTCTTCTCGTATCCTTCGACGTAGAGGTTCTGATATTCAGGAACAGCTTTCATAGGCCTCCTCGGTCGGGCAAGGTCGGGAGGATAGGCCGAGCCTCTGTGGAATCCAGTGCGTTTGCCCGAAAAAGTCGGCTTCGATTGAACGATGCCATCAACAGAACCCGGGTGCGGCCGCCACGGCGATGTGAGATGTGATTCCGCGAGACGACACGAGACGCATTGGGGATTGGGTCGCGGATGTCGTGGTCGACCGGCCGTTCTTCAGGGTAGCCGTCGCTGTTTCGTCCCGCGCAAAGAGCAGCGCCTGAATTCGACTGCGGATTCCGTATGACCTGACGCATAGACGATGGCGGTAGCCGCATTCGCGGGTGCGATGACCTCCTGGGATTCCTCGCCCCACTCGGGGCCTGACTCAAAGACCTGGATGGTCGTCGTGATGAATGCGCCTGAGGAATCCAGCCAGTTGATCTGGCTGCGATATTGGGCCCGTCCGGATACACTGCGTACCGAGACCTGGTTGAGATAGCGCCCCCCTGGTCGGATCGCGACCGCCTGCGAGGCGGGCCGGCTAACCGAGACCCTTATGGCATGCGCAGCAGGGTCGAAGCATTCGCCCTCAGGCAGGTTCCATCGGTGCGCCGTGACGAAGTCCGGCTCCTCGAGGAGCTCTGTCGGGTATTGCGCCCCCGGTTTTAGCCTGCGTACCGAATAGGTGCCGAAGCTTTGGACGTCTTCGGTCAGGTCAGCGACGAGGGCAGTAGGGGCGGGACCGAGGGAGGATTTGCTATGCTCCTCATCGAAGATGAGGAGCCCGATCTCATTCTCCTGGAAGACATTCAGCATTTCCTCGGCGCTCTTCGCCTGCGCGAGGGCATCGAGGAACCGGTCGTTGTACCAGTTGGCATAGAGGGCTCGCGCGGCGAGGCCTGCGCCCATGGTTGGGGCGATGAAGGCCACGGGCTGGTGCTGTGTATTGAGCGCGTTGACGAAGGCCACCGCCCTGCGGATCGGGATCCTTTTCGCAATGTAGTCATCGCGGTCGGCCTGGCTCAGAAGTGACCGCCACGGCATGATCGGATAAGTCCATGACGCGCCTGCGCTCCAGAACAAGAGGTTCAGCCCGAGCGTAAGCAGGCTTGTCGCAGTCCATGCCCAGCCCGCCCGGTAAGACGCTGCTTCCGCGATGGCGACGCCAATTCCCGCTATCAGCAGCGGCCATGCCGGGAAGACATAGCGGAGGTAGGCGGTCTGTGCGAAGACCAGGGCCACGAAGGCGGCGCCCACTGCGATGAGGAGCAGAGCCTTGCGTCCCTGGGGGAAAGCCAGGACGGCGATCGAAGGCAGGAGCAGGAGGAGCCATTCAAAACCGCCTGCGCCGGGATAGGACTCGAGGTGGAGATGCGATTCGAATGTCACCTCATAGGGGGTGCGTATGCCCAGGCCGTGGCCGAAAAGGGACGACGATTCAAAATTGGTCGGCTTGAAGAACGGCGATTTGAAGAATCCGTTGCAGAACGGAAAAACCGGATTTCCGGTGACCAGCCATGCGTACGCGTAAGGGGCGCCGCCGGCGCAAGCACCCGCGATTGCGGCCAAGCCGAGGAAGCTCGCGTCCCTGGGATCCGGGCGCTTGCGCGCGTTCACGATGAAGGCGATGAGGACGAGCGGTACGAGCAGCGCGCTGATGGTCTTCGTCGCCACTGAGAAGCCGAGCAGGATGGCTGTCAGGACCAGGCGCCAGCCCGGATGGGCTTCGCCGGGGTGGGCACGCAGCGCCACGAGGACTGCGGCGGTGGTGAATGCGGTCCAGACCGATTCAATGAACAGCGAGGCCCCTTCGGTGAAGGTGAGCGGGCTGGCGACGAAGAGCAGCATCGCCCAGCGCGCGCCGCCTAGGGTTCCTCCCGCCCAAAGCACCAGTTCCCGGATCAGCAGCGCCGTGACCAGTAGGGCCCCCATGTTGATGAGCCTCGTCGCGGCTTCGCCGCCCAGCATGTAGCCGATAGCGTACAGCCAGTCGCCGTCCATGGGCATGACCGCCCAGACATAGGTGGTGAATTCGAAGGACCACTGGTGGCCGCTGGCGAGTTGTGCCGGCACGAACAAGTGCATGGCCAGGGCATCGGAACCGACCTCGGGCAGCAATGCGATGAGGAATGACAGCGCGGCGATGACGACGAGTGGCGCTTCCAGCCAGCCGCATCCCATGCCATCTAGCGGATTATCCCTGGTGGCAAAGATGCCGCGGACGCCAGCAGCCAAGGGCCTCAGCGCGCGGCCCGCGTAGAGGATGGGCAGAGTAAGGAGGACTGCATAGACGCCGGGGTAGTTGATGGGCAGGTGGGCGATCAGCCCGATGACGGTCGCGTGGAGGCCGGCGCCCAGGGCCAGTGATACTGCCGGACCCTGGTTGGTTCCACCGAGGGCCCTCGTCACCGCTCCGCCGAGAGCGAAGCAGGAGAGGGCGAGCCAGGAAACCACCAGCAGGGGCCAGACACTGCCCGTGCCCACCGCGAGGGCTCCGATGGCGAGGGCCCCGATGGCGAGCGGCGAGCGGCGGGTGATCGCAGCGCCGATGATGAGGGCCGCCGATGCCACCGCGATCAGGATCAGGTGGTGTGGATCCGCACCCGTCCAAGGTATGCGACAGAGCCCGTAGATAGTTATGGCCATTCCGGTCAGAAGGGCTGACCAGAACGCGACCGGCTTGAGCATGCCCATGGCGCGGAGCGGGATCATCGGCAGGCGTGAAGCGCGCTGGCCGAGCTTCGTGCGGTGCCACTCATCATCGGGCGCTCGCCTGCTGGAGAAATGAGGGGACGTGGTGGATGCCGGGGATCGAGAAGAACTTTCCGACGGCCTCGATCGTGCGCATCGCAGCGAGGCCGTCGCCATAGGGTGACGCCCCGGTGGACATTGCTTTATAGGCGGCACCGTCACGCAGCAGGACATCTGCCTCCTGACGGATGAGGGCCGTCGAATCGCCGACCAGCTTGACCACGCCGGCCGCCACGGCCTCGGGGCGTTCCGTCTCCCGTCGTAGCACCAGCACCGGCTTGCCGAGGGCGGGCGCCTCCTCCTGGACCCCGCCGGAGTCGCTGAGGATCAGGTGCGCCTTCTTCATGGCTGCCACGAATCGGCCGTAGGGCAGTGGTTCCACCAGGCGCACCCGGGGGTGGCCGCCCAGGCGCTCGTGCACCGGCTTCTTCACGTTCGGATTGGGGTGGACTGGCCATAGGATCTCGACGTCGGGGTGGCTTGCGAGGATGCCTTCGATGGCGGTGATGATGTCGCTGAGTGGCTTGCCGAAGTTCTCGCGCCGATGGCAGGTGACCAGTACGGTGCGCAGAGCCGGGTCGAGGTCGATGCCGAGGTCGACGCCGCGTTCGATCGCCATGTGCAGGGCGTCGATGACGGAATTCCCGGTGACTTCGATCTTCGTTCCGGCGACGCCTTCGCGCAGCAGGTTCTCGCGCGCGGATTCAGTGGGGGCGAGATAGAGGCTGGTGACGCGGTCGGCGACGACGCGATTGAACTCCTCGGGGAAGGGATTGAGCATGTCGCAGCTGCGCAGCCCGGCCTCGACGTGGGCGAACGGGATGCGCCGGTAGAAGGCGACCATCGCGCTGGTCATCACCGTGGTGGTGTCGCCCTGGGCGATCACCATGTCCGGGGCCATCTTCACGAACGCCTCGTCGAGACCGGTTACGGCCCTGGCGGTCAGCCCGGACAGCGACTGGTCCGGGAGCATCAGATCGAGGTCGACGTCGGGGACGATCCCGAAGATCGAGAAGACCTCGTCCGCCATCTCGCGATGTTGCGCGGTCGCGACGACGCGCACGTCGGCCCAGGTCTGGCGGCGCAGGGCAAGGATGATGGGAGCCATCTTTATGGCCTCGGGCCGGGTGCCGACGACGCAGGAAAAGATCCGTTTTCTGTTCATTTGAATCCTGGTGGTAAGCGGTTGAGATGCTTCCGGGGTAGCCTGTTACAGGCCATCATCTCCTTGAGAAGATTGCGTGCAATTCGGTGGCCTGACCGCCGTTGGCAAAATGCCGATATTCCAAATCGACGGCTTGGTGGATGAGCAAAAGGTCCTCATCCCTGGAAGTATCGTAATTTTCGCAATAGGCTTGATCGAGGATCCGCCACAAAAAGCTGTTGCGACGATAGAGTTCCACCGGATCGAAGAAGCGCATCATCAGGTTCTCGAGTTCGACGGCCCGTATCCCTTCGAAGCATGTGGATGAGCAGTCGTAGTTGGGCAGGTGAGCATCTGTCGGATTGCCAGGCATGAGTCGATTCTTGCGGAAATGTTCGGGAAGGCTCGCGAAAAAGCCATCTGCGACGTCATATGCCCTCGGATCGAGCCGGGCGCCGTTTGCGCCAATGTACTCTCCTATTGACCAGATTTCTCCGTTTTTGTCGAGATTAAGGGAAAGTTGAGCGAACAAGCGTTCTAGCTCGACGACGTGATGCAACCCCGATACACAAACAATGACATCGAATTTCTCCTGAGGTAAAATAATCGAATTGATGTTTCCGCAAATCACATCCGCGGTGGCGTTGGGCGGGAGCCTTGAGGCGGCTCTTGAAAGCAGCCCGGGATTGAGGTCCACTAGAGTGATGTGTACCGGTGCCTCACAAGCCGAGATCAGCGAGGTTTCTATGCGTGCCTCTCCAGAGCAGAGTGAAAGCATCCGGACGCGTCCTTTCTGCTTTCCCAAGGAGTTCAGCCGACCGTGAAAATCAGGTGGTCGCTTCTCCAGTTTCGTTTCCAATAACCGGTGCGCGAAGGAATAGGCGTTCTCGCTCACCCGCATACTCGAAGTCAGATGCTGCGTAGCTTCCTGAACTGCTGCTGGCTTAGGCGGAGCTGCGGCAACCGGCCCTCGTGTTGGGTGAAGATGCTCGGCGGAGGTCTCTGACGTGTACATGGAATGGGAGTACGTTTCGGCGAAAACAGAGAGCTCGTTCTTGTTGCGAAGGGCAGCGTAGCTGCGAGCCATTTCCAGACCGCTGTCGATCCTTGGGCAGGCCGAGAGCTCGTAGAGTGCGAGCCAATCACCGCACGGATCGTGGTCGGTTCCTGCTCCGATACAAATCTCGATGAAGCCGGTTTCTCCACCAAGGCACGCTAAATCGATGCAAGCGCGGAGAGGCGCTTGAGTCGCCTTCGTGCCCAGGGGAATCGAAATGAGTGGGTGCGCGACTTGTTTGCACGCGAACGCGATGTTGACCACCAAGCCGTCGCGGCTGATCGCAGGCAGTCCATGGGCAAATGTAATGTTTAGCACCCAGTCTCTGCCAGGCGGGACGGTGAACGCTTTGCCGATGCGGGCCGTCTCCCCGGCTAGGATGATCATGCATGCCCGTGCTGGGGGCAAGTGGGCTGGGACGAGCCACCGTGATGGCAAGAGGTGCGCCAGATCTGGTGAGAAGTGGACGGGTGTCTCGTTGTCGAAGATCAGGGGAACATTCATGGTTGTGTCAAGCTCTCGGTTGCGGATCGCGATAGGCATGGGGCTGCCATGGCCCCCATTTTTTCTCGTAAATAGCTCGATTGTTCTCGAAGAGCGCCTTCTTCCTCGCGGCGGCGAGCTGGTTGAAACTCGCGGACAGTTCGTGGTGGATGAAGACATCATCGGCCACGGCGACCTTAAATCCGGCTGCGCGCACGCGGTTGCAGTAGTCGTCGTCCTCGAACATGCCGATTCCGAACGCCTCGTCGAGCGATCCGACCTGTTCGAAGACCCGGCGCGAGAACATCACGCAGAAGAATGCCGCGGAGCGCACGGGAATTGCCTGGCCACGGCGCGCTTCGACGTAACGCCGGGAGCGGGTCAGCATCTCGTCCATGCCGTGGTAGACGATGTCGAGTTTGGCCTCGTTGCCGATGTTGTTCGTCACCGGACCGAGCAGCCCGAGGCCGGGATCGCGGTCGAAATGCCTGAGCAGGTCGATGATCCACGAGGTCGTCACGTGCGTGTCGTTGTTGAGTAGGACCAGGTAGTCGCCCGTCGCCTTCGCCAAGCCGACGTTGTTGCCCGCGGCGAATCCGACATTGGTGTCGTTCAGGATGATATAGGTGGCGGGGTTGCTCCTCCCCCATTCGGTGAGCCAAGCCGGTGACCCATCGCTCGAGGCATTGTCGACCACGATCAGCTCGAGGTCGGGATAGTGCGACAGCGCCGTGATGCTGGCCAGGCAGCGCTTGGTGAGTTCGAGATTGTTGTAGGTCAGGACGATGACGCTGACCCTGGGCATCCTGCTTCGGATCGCCTTGAGGAGATCCAAGGAGCGATTAGCCCAGGTCTGCTTGCGGGCCCATGCGCACCGGCGCGCCGCGAGAGCGGCATCGCCGATCTCGTCGAGGGCGGCCCCCAGGGCGCGCTCGAAGGAGACTGGGTCGGCGCCAATGTGGACGAGGCCCGGCTCGGATTGGGCGACTAGGGCGACCTCCGGCATAGCGGTCCCCACGAATGGCTTTCCGGCCGCGAGGTACTCGTACATCTTCACCGGATTGGTGTAGAGGATCAGTTCGGTGAGTTGGAACGGTATCATGCACACGTCGAAGCCGTGCACGTACCGGGGCAGCTCCTGGTACGGGACCTCGCCGGTCATCAGGACATTCGGCAGCCCTTCCACCGCGGCGGTCTCGCAGCCGTGCGTCGAACCGATCAGGACGAAGGTCCAGCCGGGATTTCTCCTCGCGCAGTGCGCGACCAGGGGCATGTCATACCAGTGCGAGATCGCTCCGAAGTAGCCGATCACCGGGCCCGGGGCGAAACGGACGATCTCTGCGGGCCTGACGGCGAAGTGCTCGACGTCGCAGGCGTTGCGTACCAGCTCGCTCGCGCGCAGCTTGGCGACCACCTCGCGCAGCCCCGCCGAGGTCGTGATGACCAGGTCCGCCTCCCGGATCAGGTGATCCTCCTGGTCGAGCATCGCCTTCTCGTTGTTGAGGAAGCCCGGATGGTAGTCCATGCAGTCGTAAACGGTGAAGTTGCCCTGCCAGCCGCAGACCGCCTCGCGCCAGAACGGGAGGTCGATGATGGAGACGACCGTCCTGAGTCCGCATTCGCGGCGCAGGCGGTCGAGCGATTCGCGTAGAGCGAGGATCTGCTCTGGACTGGGAATCTGCTTGTACACGGAGGGATGCGGCAGGGGGCAGCTGAGGGAGATCAGGAACACGTTGGAGCTCGGCGATTCCCAGAAGAGGTAGGGCCGGCCCTCGGCCGGGTCGACGAACTCGATGGTCAGGTAAAAGACCCGCGAGCCGAGCCGGCCGAGCTCTGCGGCCAGCTGCTGGGGCCGCTGGAAGCGGAAATGCCAGTTGATGACCGGGAAGACCACTACGTCAAACATGCGCGGGTTCTCCGCTGGCGATGGCCTGGGCGCGGACGCCATCGCTGATCTCCTCGGAAGGCCAGACCGCGAGGCGGCTGAGCAGGCCGGTAAGCTGCGCTCTGGCCGCGTCCGGGCTCCAGTGGGTACGTGCGAAGGTCAGGCAGGCGGCCGACATGCGCGTCCAGCGGGCATCATCGCCGAGCAAGGACGCGATCGCCTGCGCGAACTCCTCTGGGCTCGTGGCGGTCACGACTTCCTGGGCACTGAGGTCCATGCCTTCAGCCGCCACCGGCGACACCACCACGGGTACGCCATGCGCGATCGAGGTCGCCACCTTCCCCTTGAACCCTGCACCCCAACGCAGCGGTGCGACCGTGGCGCGGACGCCAGCCAGCAAGGCGGCGAGATCCGGGACATGGCCCAGCACACGGATGCCGCCGCCGGCCAGCGACTCGATGTGGGGTGGTGGGTCGGCGCCGACGATGGACAACTCGGCGTCCGGCAGACGTGCGCGCACCAGCGGCCAGATGCTACTGGCCAGGTGGATCACCGCATCGATGTTGGGGCGGTGGGCGAAGCTGCCGATGAAAGCCAGCCCGCGGCGCCGGGTGATGGCCGGCACCGTGGTGGGAACGCGGACGATCCAGGGCAGCAGCGCCACCGTCGACTTAGGCGAGTGCGTGAGCAACAGGGTGCGTTCGTAGGAGCTGTGGATAACGGTCGCCGCCGCGGTCGAAATGACGCTCAACTCCTCGCCCTGCTCGCGCTTGGCCCTGGCCGCCGCCGCCGCATCGCCGGTGATCTCGGCTTCGCGGCTGCTGCGCAACCAGTGGAGATCGGCCGGGATGAAGAGACGTTTCGCGTGCGGGGCGTGGCAGGTCACATCACCGAGCACGCTTAGCGCGACGTGGTGGCGGACCATGGCGATCACCTCGAACCGGTTCCCCTGCGATGTGAGCAGCGCCCGCACATCGGGAACGTGCGGCGGTTCCATGACCTCGATGCCGGCACGTCGGAGGGCGAGGGCGGCGGGGGAGCCGGGAGTGCCGGCAGCGAGGGCGACGAAGCAGACGTGGTAGCCCAGCATGCGGAAGGCGAGCATGAACTCGCTCAGGAACGCGGACCCCGCGTCCCGGTCGGGTGTCGGCAGCTGGTGATCGATGACCAGCAGCCGGCGCGCGATTCTGGCGCGGCCCGTGCCGCTTGTGGTAGCCGTTCCGGGGAGCCGGTGCGCCTGCAGCACCGCCGACCAGTGCGCCGCGAAGATCGTGCGGTTGCGCTCTTGGAGGTCCTTGATGCCGCGCCCGGGCGCATCCCCACACGAGGCTCCGCCGTGGTGGTAGACGGTGGACAGCGGCTGGTAGACGACAGTGCGACCCGCGGCGCGGATCCTGAAGGCGAGGTCGGTGTCCTCGTAGAAGGCGGGCGCGAAGCGTTCGTCGAACCCACCGAGCGCCCGGAAGAGCGCTGCGTCGACGAGCAGGCACGCGGCGGAGCAGTAGTCGACCTCGCGGAGGTGAGCGAACTGAGGAGACTCTGGATCGCAGTGCATGCCCCAGTTGGTGGCGGAACCGTCCCTCCATACCAGGCTGCCAGCTTCCTGCAGCCTGCCGTCGGGGAAGACCAGCCTGGCTCCAACCGCGCCGATGCGCTGGTCGCCCAGCGCGGTGGCGACCAACTCAGTGAGCCATCCCGGGGTGACCTGGGTGTCATTATTCAGCAGGCAGATCCACCGGCCCCTGGCCCGATGCGCCGCCAGGTTGCAGTTGCGCAGGAAGCCGAGGTTGGTCTCGGACCTCACCACCGTGAGGTCCGCGATCGCGCCGGCCTCGAAGTGCGTAGCGTCGTTGCTGGCATCGTCGGCCAGGATGATCTCGAAGGTGATCCCTGTGGTCCATTCGGAGATGCTGCGCAGGCAGGCGGCGGTCAGCGCCCAGTTGTTGTAGACCGGGATGATAATGCTTACCTCGACTGACGGGGAATGCGACAGCGTCATGTCGGACGCGCTGGGGCCGGGGGACGCGGGTGCGGGTACGGGCGGCGGGCGTACCGGTTGGAATCCCCCTGGCGCGGGCATTGCGGCGGGCGAACGCGCGATCGCCGGAGCGTGGCGGCGGAGAATTTCGCCGTGCAGCTGCTGGAAGCGCATCCACGCTTCGGCCACATCGCCGTGCGCGAGCAAGCGGATGGCGGTGCGCCATTTCGTCAGTGGCTGGGCTGCGAGGATGCGCATGGGACTGCGCAGAGCAGTGCCGGTCATCTCGAGCATCATCCGCGCGCGGGAACCGCGCGGCGCCACGCGCGCCGCCCAGGTGCGCGGAGCACGCGGGCGTTCGGCAAGCCGTTGCGCGTGCCAGCGCTGATCGAGCCCATTCGCGAGCCAGCCCAAGTCACCGCGCAACAGGCACCACCCGCCCCGTAACGGGTGCCGGAGCAGCGTAAAAAGCGCCTTGGCCAGCAAGCGGCGTCGCGAACCGGTCGGGACCACCCGGTCGCGCAGCCGCCAGTAGCAGGCGATCATGCGGTAGCCGTGCCCGCCCTGAATGCGCTGCAGCTCTCTGGTCAGCAGGGCGTACTCGCCCTTGGTCTGCCCGGCCTCGCTGGTGAGCCGGTATAGCTCCAGCTCACACTTCCTGACCAGGGCCTTCATGTCGATAAGGCCACTGGCCTGCGCATCGTCCTGCGCCATGGCGGTCGCGCCGAGGGGGATCCTGGCTTTTGAGAACGCGGACACGAGCTGCGTGGCGAGGTCGGCGGCGTGGCGTTCGTGGCGGGCTACTGCTTCCAGGGCATCGAGCAGGCGCTTGTCGGCGGCGAGTATGAGCTCCATTAACCCTTCCGCCTGGGTGGTCATCTGCACCTGCTTCGTGTCCAGTTCGGTGAGGACCCGGGTGATCTCGAGGTTGCGCTCCCCGAGCCGCTCTTCCAGCTGCTTCCGCTCTGCATCCTGCTCCTGACCCTTGCGTAGAAGCGCCTCGCGCTCGTGGACGAGCCGGCCGATCTCCTGCCTGCGCACCTCCGCCTCCTGGCTCTGAAGGTGGCCGAGGTCGATCCTGGCCTGCAGCTCGGCCTTGAGGCGCGCGATTTCCACGCCCTGCTCGTGCAGGGACTCGGTCAAGATGGCCGAGCGATTGGCGGCTTCCGTGTTGAGGTGGAGCAGCTGCTTCTGCCGCTCGCCCAAGTTCCGGACCTCTGCATCGCGCTCATTCACCTCGTTCTGGAGGCGCTGGGTGGCAGTGAGATGCTCCTTTAGCAAGGTCTCGCGCTCGTGGATGCTGGCGGCCAAGCCTGCTTCAAGGCGTCCACTCGCGAGGAGGTGCTCCCTCAGGAGGTTTTCGCGTTCCTGCAGACTGGTGGCGAGGCTGGCCTGCAAGCCGAGTCGGCAGGCGTGCTCCCCCTCGCCCCAGGCCAGCAGCTCCACGATCCTCGCGGAGTCGCTGCGTATCGTGGCTTCGTTGGCAGTCAGCCGGGACCTATGGTCGAGGTGCTGGGTATGCTCCTGCTGCGCCCAGACGGAAACCTCCTCAAGCTTTGCCGACAGTTCGTGGATGGTGGAATCCCTTTCATCGACCGTTTTCTGTAGCTGTTGCCCCCACTCGCCCATCTCGATCATCTTGGCCGCCAACTGGCCCCGGTCGAGGTGCAGCTGGGCATTGGTCCGTTGCAGGTCCTGTGCCCACGCTGACGCCGACTGGATGGTCTTCTCCTTCGCGATCAGGGTGTCCTGAAGGGCCGCGTAGCTCATCTCCGGATCGTAGAGCAGGCCATTGATCCTCCCGGGCGGGAGCACGGTGCGACCTTTGCCGCATATGGCGATGAAAAACAGGTCGTCGATGGCGTTCGGCAGGAGCTCGCCCTGGAGTTGGAACTCTCGCTGACCCGAGTTCCAGATCGTCGAGAAGGCCATGATTCCCTGGCGGCAGAAGTCAAGAATCCTGAAGGGCTCTAGCAGTTCGCGCAATTCGCCTTCGTCGAGCTCCCTGATGTGGAAGGGATTCACCAAGCCTTTCCGCTCGGAATAGTTCTTCCGGTTTGGCGAGCTTATGACGAAAACCCCGTCCTCCTTGAGCACGCGGTGGATCTCGCCTATGAAGCGCCGCTGTGCGCCTTCATCGATGTGCTCGATGGTCTCGAATGAGACGGCCACATCGAAGTGGGCGTCCGGGAAGGGCAGATGCACGGCTTCGCCGTGGTGGAAACGGCAATTCTCGAGCGTGCCATACGTCGTGCTGGCATGCCGGATCGCGGCCGACGAGATGTCCACGCCATCAGCGGACAACGCCCGGGCAGCCATGATCGCCGTGCCGAACCCCTCACCACAGGCCACATCGAGCACCTTCTTTCCGGCGACGAGCTCCAGCATGGAGCGGTAGCGCAGGACGTGCTCGGCCGCGGTCTCGGGTCCGAAGTTGGCATTCTCGGGGAGGAAGCGCTCGCCGCTGTAAACCAGATCGACGTCCTCCGTCGACTTGGGATCGCGGGCCGCCAGGAGGGTGGAGGCGTACTCATAGAGCGCCAGATCGAGAGCGTTCGCCTCGCTGAGCGAGTGGTAGGTCACCTTGCCTACCTCGGCGGCGAAACGTTCGAGACGCTCCTTGAGCGCCCCCGGCGTGCTCGTCTCGTCTTGGGCTGGGGTTCTCCAGTCGATACCGGTCTCCGCGGCCGCGCACGCAGAGAACGCTTCGAGAGACGCCTCGATCCGATCGGCGATGCCGACTGCGGGCAGCTTGTCCAGGAACGCCTTCGCTGAGGTCAGATCCCCTATGTCGGCCATGGCCGGCCGGCCGTTCCCGGGATTATGATGGCGGGCCGCCTCCGACAGGCGCAGACACTGCGCGTTGCGCATTCCGAGTGCCGCGACCGCATCGCTCAGGACCCAGGCGCAGAAGCCCTGCAGGCCGGCATCGAGGACGCACCCTGCAGAAGGTGCGGCATCTGCCGCCTTGAACGCCGCGAAGATCGTCAGGAGCCGGTCCAATGGGTTTTGCAGGAGGACGATCGGAAAGCAGCTCCGCCCCGGGGGCAGAACCGGTTCGATGAGCGGCGAGCTGAGCGCGCGGATCCCGGGATCAGCAGCGAGGATGTCCGCGAGCGCCACCGGCCCGCGGGCTTGCTGCTCGTCAGTGCCGGGGAGAATCCGGTAGGCGCCCTGGTAAGAGGCCCGGAGGAGATCGGAGATCGGTGCGTCCAGGGTGCCGGGCATCGTAAAATGGATCACGAGCGGTCCCGGGGCACCCATCCCACCCTGCCGCCGGGCGGTGTCGGGATCTGCTTGGAGCTTCGGCCGGGGCGAGCCAGCAGAGGCCCGTACGGTCCGATTGCGGGGATTCGTCATCGCGCCATTCCTGACCGCGTGCCGGGTTTAGTCGCGATGAGCGCGAGTCCGGCGGGATATTCAATCGAGACCAAGCGGCAGTCGGCGAACCCCGCCGCGAGCACCATCGTCCACACATCAGCGCCGAATTCGTTGTGCACGCGGAAATCCTCGGCCGCCGAGCCCGGCGCTCCGTGGTATGAGGGCTGCATCCCGGTCCGAGACCGGGTCATGCGACCGACCACGGTGGGCACGGTGAAAATGCAGGTCCCGCCGCCGGTGAGCACCCGCAGGCACTCCGCGAGGCCGCGCCCGGGATCAGGCACGTGCTCGAGCACGTCAGAGTGCAAGATGCAGTCGAAGCTGCCGTCACCGAGATCGAGCCTGCACATGTCGTACTCGGGGTAGCGCGCCAGGAAGTGTCCTGGAAATTTGGCCAGGGCCGGAGTGAGATCACCTGCCGCGTTAAGCTCCAGAAGCCTGATCCGCGCCACTGTGGGTGTGGCGGCGGCTTCGCGCAAGGTTCCCGTGAGGCCATGGGCCAGGAGGATCGCGGTCGCCAGGGCCATGGAGCGCAGGTTGTTGTTGCAGGCCGTGCAATGGAGGCCCTGTTGGCGGTTAATGTAGTCCGCCTCAGCCGGTGCCAGCTGCCATTCCTCGATCAGCCCGGGCCAGAGCACCGGTGCGTAGGCGAACTCGCTGCCGCCGCAAACCGGGCATGGACCGCTGAAGATGCGGGTCATAGCACCTCCAATGTGATGCTCTTCATCGGGATTCCGACCAGTCCGAAGACGTTCGAGCTGACATGGGATTTGATGGTGAGGGCGTCGTGCAGCCAATGGTGTTGAGTGTGGTGCTCCTGGGTTCCGTCGGCGGCGGCGATGGCAAAGCAGAAGTCCCCGGCCGGGAGGATAGGCATGCGGAATTCGAAGCAGGCCTCGAACGCGGCAGCTGCGGACATTGGCCGCGGCGCATCGCGGTGGCTCAGGTAGGTGTTGTCACCGAACAAGTACTGGCCCAGCCTGTCCTTGAGTTGGAAGCCGACGATCGGTCTGGTGATCGCTTCCAGAGTCCTGCAGCGGACGCGCAGGCGCACCAGCTCACCACCGACCGTCCACGAGAGCGGAGTGCCGTCCTCGTCGACGAGGTGGACGGCATCAATGGTCATGAGTCCCTTGCCGAAGTGGTTTGAATCAGGCCGGAAGCGGAAGACTTCGAGATCGTTGCGCAGGGCAGAGCCGTTGATCATGTCCGCGCGCGCATCGCGATAATCCCCGCTGATAGCCTTTGCCTTTGGCTTCGGGGCAGAGGACGTGGCGGCCGTGGTGCCGGTGCGCTCTGCGTGGAGGTCCTGCAGGTACTGCTGCGCGACCGCCTTGGGCGAGTCCAGCATCTTCAAGCGGCCGCCCTCCAGCAGGATGGCCCGGTTGCAGAAGTTGACGACCGCGGCTGTGTCGTGGCTTACGAATAGGACTGTCTTGGTCTCCATGAGCTTGCGCAGGGCGCGCATGCACTTCTGCACGAAGAACACGTCTCCGACCGAGAGCGCCTCGTCAATGATGAGGATGTCGGGATCCACGTGCATGGCGACGGCGAAGGCAAGCCTGACTACCATGCCGCTGGAGTAAGTCTTGACCGGCTGGTCGAGGAACTGGCCGATGTCGGCGAAGTCGACGATGGAGGTGAACTTCTCGGCGATCTCGTCGGTCCGCAACCCGAGAATGGAGCCGTTGAGGTAGACGTTCTGCCGGCCGGTGAATTCCGGATTGAAGCCGGAACCCAGCTCAAGCAGCGCGGCGATGCGCCCACTGGTGTGGACGGCGCCCGTACTCGGGCTCAGCGTGCCGCAAATCAGCTGCAGCAGGGAACTCTTTCCGCTTCCGTTCCGTCCGATGATCCCGAGGCATTCTCCTTTCCGTATCGAGAAGGAGATGTCCTTGAGTGCCCAGAACTCCTTGCCGTAGCCATTCTTCAGGTGGCGTCCCCAGAGCATCTGTCGGAGACGGTCGGCCGGACAGTCATACATGCGGTACATCTTGCCGAGTGATGCGACCTCGACGGCGACATCCTGTTGGGTGCGGAGCGTCACGGTCGACGAGGTATCCTCCGGGTCCTGGTCGGCGGGAGCGCCACTGGCTGGCGCGGACGAGGGCTCGACCTTCCTGCTAGATGACATCCGCGAAACCTTTGCGGGTGATCATGAACCAGGCGTTGCCCAGGACGAGGATTCCGGCGCCGACCAGGAAGGTGGCGGCCCACACCGGCCACCCCGGAAGGTCGCCGGTGATCAGGCAGGCGCGTACGATCTCGATGCTCGGGGTGAGCGGATTGAGCGACATCCACTGGCGGTATTCTGCCGGTACAGCCGAGAGCGGATAGAAGATCGGCGTGAGGAAGAACAGGATCTGTAGTGCGACGCCGACGACGAAACCCATGTCGCGAAGGTATACACCAAGCGCGGCGAGGAACATGGTGAAGCCCAAGCCGATCAGCACTAGAGGGAGTATGGCGAACGGAACCAGGACGAACGTCCAGGGAACCCCGCCGACGATGACGACGGAAGCTAGCAAGAGGATGACGCTGGCAATGGCGGCGTGGAAGGCCGCGGCGCCCACAGCGGTGAGCGGGAGTATCTGCAGCGGGAACACCACCTTCCTGACGAAGTTCGGCGTCGAGGAGATGAGTGAGGGGGCCCTGCCGACGGGCTCAGCGAAGATTTGAAAGGCGATCTGGCCTGCGAACATGACCAAGGCGAATTCGCCCAGCGAACCGCTGCCGCCAGCGCTGGGCCAGCGTGACTTGAAGACGATTCCGAAGACGAAGACGTAGACGGTGAGCATGACCACCGGGGTGACCAAGCTCCACAAGAGGCCCAAGAAGCTGCCTTGATAGCGGCTCTCCACTTCACGACGGGTAAACTGTAAGATAAGATCCCTATGTCGCCAGAAATCGGCGACCATATGTACTGGATTGATGGCATATAGGATGCGATGGGCGCGCTCGGTCATGGCTACCCTCAATCCGACCCGGCACAGCCGGAATCAAGACATCTTACGATGAGCATGCAGGAGGGGTTGCCACAAACCGGAGCAAGCCAAGCCGAACCTGATCTCGAACACTCTGGCGGATGGGTGCGGCCACAAGTCAACTTGGCAATCATCATGCTGGAACTGGCCACCGCTGAATTCTAGGCATGTGTGCTGCGACAGGATGAACCGTCTGTTGGAGTCCGGGAGTTTGTTCGGGTCCGCGTACCGTTCAATAGGGATTCCTCGTTTGCGTTGGCCACGTCAGCCCTCCCTGGAATCGGAATTATTGCCACAAGAACAAATACAACAACATCTTGAACGATTTCATCTGCGCCGCGGAGACGCATTGCGCATTTCCGAAGCCGCTGCCCGCCGAACTCCAGTTCGTCATTCGCGCGGTAAATTTACTAGATTAATAGTAAATTGCGAACAAGGGGCGTAACATGCCGATCCGCGACGTTCAAAACGGGGGCGGAAGCGTCAGTCGCCCATCCCAACCCATGGATGCAATACCAACGACATTTTTAGCAGTCCTTTCCATGAATCGGCATGCCAAAGCCAATGGTCGTTGAGCTAGGTTTGAATTCCGCGGCGAGCGAAATTCTCCAGTACTTCCCCGCACAGAGGCGGACTGGTTCTCAGATGGCGCCTCGTCGAGGCATCGGTGCAAGATTTCCGCGCTGGGGGGACGGATAATCAGCGGAGTTACCCCTTGACCGAATGCAAACGGCGCGATTCCGAGCGCATTTCAACAACGCCCGAGGGTTCGTTGGGCCAGGTCGGGCTGGAGGCGGGATCCGCTCGGAGCACGCCCTCGACCATCCTCCGGTAGACCCACTCTAGGCGCATCGCCATAAGATTCCGGCAGTGGCCCACCTTGGCGAGTCGCTCCGCACGGTTGCGCAGACGCTCGGTGGCCTGCGGGTCACGGTGGAGGTCACGGATGATGCGCGCTGCAGCGCGCCCGTTTCCGGCCGGGAAAAGCCGCCCGCTAATGCCATCGCGTACAAGGTCGCGGTTTCCGACAACATCACTGGCAATGACCACCAACCCCGAACGCCACGCCTCCAGCACGGCAAGCGGCATGCCCTCCCAGCGCGAGGTCGACAGGTAGACGTGAGCCCCAGCTAGGACGCGCGCCGGGGTGTCGGTGCTGGCGTGGAAGTGCAGGCGGTCGCCGACCCCGCGGCGCTTCGCCTCGGCCGTCAGGGTGGGGCATTCCAGGTTCTCGCCGAAGGCGTCGATGCGGTAGTTCACGCCGAGAAGGTGCAGGACGCGCGCGATCTCTGCTAACAGCTCGGGGTGCTTCTGGTGGTTCCGGCGTGTAAAGCTGACGATGCGCAGGGGACCGTCGACCGGCCAAGGGGCCCAGGCCGGCGCCTCGCCGCCGAGGTCGATGCCGTTCGGTACTACCGCCAGCTTGCCGCGGTAGTGCCGCCAGCGCGCATGCACTAGGTCGGCCTCGCCAGCCGAGACCGCGACGCCGCAATGGGTGAGGCGGCCGAGCAGGCGTTCGGCGAGGTTGTAGACCCCGTGCTTGAGGCTGTTCGTCACCGGCACGCCGTGGAAGGTGTGCACCACCGGGATGCCCAGGCTTAGGCCAAGGATGCGGCTGTAGGCGCCGGCGCAGGTGCCATGACTGTGGATCACCTGGATGCCATGGGCGCGCGCGAAGGTGCGCAGACGCCAGAAGGCGCGCCCGGACAGGCTGCGTTGCGGGATCGCGCACAACCGCTCCGCGCCGAGGATGCGGGAAAAACGGCCCCAGTAGATGCCGTTATCGGGGCAGGCGATGTGGTGATCGATGCCGGGCAGGGCGGCACCGATGACCTGGAGGATGTGCTCGGGTCCGCCGCCGTGGTCGCTGCGTCCGCTGACATGGAGCACGCGCACGCTGGTTGTCGTAGGTGACGATGGGGTCTGCGTCATGGCGTAGAGGCGATGGTACGGGCCTGGATGAGCTCTGTCCATTGGCTGCCGACCCTCTTCATGCGACTACGGAGAGGCGACTTAGGGGGTGTCGCATCACGCCGCATCACTGCAGGACGCACGGTCGTTCATCATGTCCCTTGGCCAGCGGTGCGCACGCGAGCGAGCCGCACGATGCCCTAGAAGATGTCGGCATGGCTGTTTCAGGTCCTCGTGTGGGTGCCGGCGGCCGCCCCGGGAGCGATCGCTAACCCTAGTACGCCCCCCTCCCGAACACCACCACCCACACCGTCCTGGTCAAAATAACCGCGTCCAGCCACACCGTCCAATTGCGCACATAATAGCTGTCCAAATCGACTCGCTCCGCATAGGTCGTGTCGTTGCGTCCCGACACCTGCCACAGCCCGGTCATGCCGGGCTTGAGCTTGCCGTAGAGGTGGAAGCGGTGGGTGTAGCGGCCGACCTCGGCCTCGACGATCGGGCGGGGGCCGATGAGGCTCATCTCGCCGCAGAGCACGTTCCACAGCTGCGGCAGTTCGTCGAGGCTGGTGCGGCGCAGGAAGCGGCCGAGGCGGGTCACGCGTGGATCGTTGCGTAGCTTGTGGTCGCGTTCCCACTCCGCGCGCGCGGCGGGGTCGGCGGCGAGCAGGGCGGCGAGGCGCTGGTCGGCGTCGGCGGCCATCGAGCGGAATTTCCAGGCCTTGAAGCGCCGGCCGCCCTGGCCGATGCGGGTGTGGCCGTAGAAGGCGGAGCCGGGCGAGTCGAGGCGCACGGCCAGCACGATCAGCGCCAGCAGCGGCACGATGAGTAGGCCGCCGACCGCGGTCAGCACGATGTCGATCAGGCGCTTGGTGCGGCGCGGGCCGGGCAGCAGCAGGCGCTGCTTGACCTCCAGGCCGAGGGTGCCGCTGAGGTCGCGCGCCGACAGCCACAGGCTCATGCCGTCGAACAGGTCGGGGACCACGATGATGTGCGGGAAGATCTTGCCGAAGCGCTCGACGAAGGGCATCAGGCGGTGCTGCGACTCCTTGGGCAGGGCGAGGATCGCGTAGGGCACGCCCAGGTCGCGGCCGAGCGCCGGCGAGAGCTCGAGCCGGCCCATCAACGGGACGCCGGCGACGTGCTGCGCGGCGGTGGCCTCGTCATCGAGGATGGCGATCGGCTTGAGGCCCAGCTCGGGGTGGTCGAGCAGACGCTGCGCGACCACGGCGCCGCTGCCGCCGGCGCCCAGCACGACCGCGGGGAAGCCCCACCAGGGGCGCCGCGCGCAGGTCTGGCGCAGCAGCCCGCGCGCCAGCGGCACCAGCAGCAAGGTGAGGGCCCAGCCCATGACCAGCGCACCGCGCGAGTAGATCGCGCCTTCGCGGGCGAGGGTGACCGCGCCGGCGAGGCCGATATAGACCATGGTGGTGGTGAGCACGATGCGGCGCAGCTCTTCAGCGGCGTTCATCGCCACGCCGGGGTAGAGGCGCATGAAGGCGAAGGCGAGCACGAACAGCGCCGGCGAGGCCCACAGGCGCGCGTAGGTTTCGAAGTCGATGATGCCGTTCGCCCAGGCGCGGATCAACACCGCGAGGCAGCCGCCGGCGGTGATCATCGCCAGGTCGCTGAGCGCGATCAGCGCGATGGTGGTGCGCGGGCGGGTGGCCAGGCGCAGCGGCGAGGGCAGCGGCGGGCTGTTCACGGCGCGTCCGCGAGCAGGCGCGCGCCGGCGCGCTCGGGTCCGAGGGGGCCGTCGGTCTGGAAGGCCGCCCAGGCGTTGGCGAGCAGGGTGCGGAAGCGCGCCTGGAAGCGCGGCCGCGCGAAGCCCTCGGCGTGGACGCGGATGCGCTGGGGTGAAAAGGAGGACTCCTCCACGGTGAAGCGCGTCAGCGCCGCGGCAACGCTGGCCGGGGTCTGGGCGTCGAACCACAGGCCGCTCAGGCCGGGGATCACGGTCTCGCAGGCGCCGCCGCGGCCGTAAGCGATGACCGGGGTGCCGCAGGCCATGGCCTCGACGGGCAGGATGCCGAAGTCCTCCTCGGCGGCGAAGACCAGGGCGCGGGCGCGCTGCAGGTGATCCTTGAGCACGGCGTGCGGAGCGTGACCGAGGAAGGTGGTGTTGGCCCCGGCCAGGGCCTGCAGCCGTGCGCGCTCGGGGCCGTCGCCGATCACCACCAGGCGCAGGTCGGGGCGCGTGCCAAAAGCAGCGACGATCACGTCCAGGCGCTTGTAGGAAACCAGGCGCGAGGCGGCGACGAAGAAGTCCCCGCGCGCGGTGGCACCGGGCGCGAAGGCGGCAACGTCGACCGGCGGCGGCAGCACCAGCGCGGGGCGCCGCCAGGTCTTCTCGATGCGCCGCGCCACGCACGCCGAGTTCGCCACGAACAGGTCGACGCGCGCGGCAGTGGCCACGTCCCACTGGCGCAGGCGGTGCAGAATGGGGCGCGCGATGAGGTTGCGCAGGCCGCGCAGCGGGCCACCGGCAGCCAGGTACTGGTGGTGCAGGTCCCAGGCGTAGCGCATCGGCGAGTGCACGTAGCAGACGTGCAGCTGGTCGGCGCGCGTCAGCACGCCCTTGGCCACCGCGTGGTGCGAGGACACCACGATGTCGTAGGCGGAAAGGTCGAAGCGCTCGACGGCGGCCGGCATGAAGGGCAGCAGCTGCTGGTAGAAGCGTCGCGCGCCCGGCCAGCGGTTGAGGTGCGAGGCGATCACGGTGCGGTCCGCCAGGCCGGTGCCGACCAGCGCGCGCGGGTCGTGGACGGTGGTGTGGATGGGCGCGGTCGGCCACAGCTCGGCGAGCGCCTCGACGACACGCTCTGAACCTGCGTAGCTGACCAGCCACTCGTGCACCAGGGCGAGGCGGGGATCGGGCTGCTCCTTCATGCCGTCACCATCCCACCGTCAGGGGTCGCGGCGGCGCCGGCGGGTGTGCCGGGCCAGCCGGCAACCGCGGACAGCGCTGTCCAGGTCTGGTCCGCGGCACGGGCCCAGGAAAATTTCTGCGCGCGCGCGCGGCCGAGGGCGACCAGACGGGCGCGCTCGGCGGGGTCGCTGGCGACCGCCGCGATGCCCGCGGCGATGTCGCGCACGTCCAGGGGATCGACGTAGCGCACCGCGTCGGCGCACACCTCCTGCACGGCCGGGATGCGCGCGGCGACGACCGCGGTGCCGGCCGCCATGGCTTCGAGCGGGGGCAGGCCGAAGCCCTCGTAGAGCGAGGGGAAGGCCAGCAGGCGGGCGTGGGCGACGTGGCGCCGCACCTCGGTATCGCTTATGCGGCCGGTGAAGTGCACGCGCGCGCCGAGGCGCGTGGCAAGCTCCGCAACGCGCGGGTCGCCGTTGAGGAAGCCGTCGCGCTGGCCGACCAGCACCAGGTCGAGGTCGCGGCAGGCTGTGGGCAGCAGCTCGTACGCCGCGAGCAGGCGCAGCAGGTTCTTGTGCGGTTTGACGTTGCCGACCGCGACCAGGTAGGGCCGCGGGTGCGGCGACGGCCCGGAGTCGCCCTGCGACCAGGCGGCGCCGACGCCGTTGGCGATGACCGTGGCGGGACAGCGCGGCGCGCCGACCAGGCGGGTGAACTCGGCGGCGGTGAAGCGCGAGACGAACACCAGGCCGTCGGCGCAGCGGCGTGTGCGCGCGAACAGCCAGCGCGCCGCCAGGCGGCGGTGCAGACCGCCCATCAGCTCGGGGTGGGCGAGGTGGAAGACATCGTGCACGGTCGTCAGCACTGGGACTGCGGGGCGCAGCGGCAGGATGTAGTGGGGAAACCACATGGCGTCGGGGGCGGCGCCCACCAGAGGCACCCCGCGGAGTCCGCGCAGCGACAGCACCGGGGCGATCCAGGGATGCACGTGGACGTTGGCCGCCGCCGTCCACGCGCAGGTCGCGAGGGTCGCGGGGTCGCCATAGCAGCTGAAGGTGGTGTCCGGGTGCGCCGGCACCAGCTCGGCGAGCACGCTGGCGAGGTAGGTGCCGATGCCGCTGGCGGCGATCATGCGCGCGTCGACGGCGAGGTGGGGCGCAGTGCGCTTCACGACGGTGCTCCGCCCGACGGCTGTGGCGCGAGGTGCCACTCCCACGGCTGGGCGATCAGGCGGCGCTCGGCGAGCAGGTAGCGCAGGCGCAACAGCAGGAAGGCGAGCAGGGCGGCGAGTTTGCGCGTCGCAGGCGCGCGCACCGCGCAGGCAAAGCGCAGGTGGGCGCGCGCGCCGCGCCACGGGCCCTTCACCAGATGGCGGCCGGCGTACCACAGCGACAGCGCGGCGTAGACACCGGTGCTCCACGCCGAGCCGGGTCGCGGGGCGCCGGCGCCGGCGCGGTTGCGGCGCTGCAGGGCGAGGTATTCGCGGATGAACACGAAGCTGCTGCCGCTGCGCTCGCGCGCGCTGATCTGGCCGGGGTGCAGGGTGATGCGCGTGGCGACGTCGGCGCTGACCGCGAGATCGCCGTGCGCCAGCACGCGCAGGAACAGGTCGACGTCGCTGACAATGCGCATGCCCGGGTCAAAGGCGCCGGCGGCGGCCAGGGCGCTGCGCCGCACCAGCACCCCGGACGGATAGTTGAACGGGTTGAGCGCCAAGCGCAGGAGCATGGCCAGGGACTCGCCGATCGCGGCGCGGCCGGCGTAGGTGCCGGGCGGCACCAGCCAGCCGACCCGACCGCGCGGGTTACCGGCGAGGTCGATGTACTCGCCGCGTGAGGTCAGCAACGCGACTTCCGCGCGTCCTGAGACGATGGCCAGTTCGCGCGCCAGCGCGCCAGCGACAAGCAGGTCGTCGGAGCACAGGAATTTCACCCACTCGCCCTCGGCGAGTTCGATGCAACGGTTGAAATTGCCGAACAGGCCGAGATTGCGCGGGTTGCGCACCAGGCGCAGGCGGGGATCGCGCAGCGCTTGCAGGGCTTCCCAGGTGCCGTCGGTCGAGTGGTTGTCGACCACCAGCACGCACAGTCCCGGGACTTCCTGGGCGAGCGCGGAGGCCACGCAGCGGCCGATCAGGTCGACGCGGTTGAAGACCGGGATCGCGACGGTGCAGTGGGCGCTCATCTCACGGCCGTTCCCGGTGCGGGCCAGCCTCAGCGGGGAGCGTGGCGTGGCGGAGCGCCGCGAGGTGCTCGTAGACCGCGACCAGGTCGGTGCAGCCGGTGGCCTCTGCGCCGGTGTCGGCGGTGCCCAGGCTGCCGGCGTGGGCGTGGCCGAGCAGGCGGCGCAGACCGAGCAGCAGGCGCTGCTGGCGGCCGCGGCCGCCCAGGCGCATCAGGCGCAGCGCCAGCGCCAGCGGCAGGCCGCGCAGCCAGCGCTCGGTCCAGGTCAGGCGCGCGCGATGCGCGGCGTGCTGCGCGCGGGTCGCGGTGCCGGCGAGGTGGTAGCGCTTGTAGGCGGTGCCCATCTGCATGTGGCGGTAGCGGCGGTGGTCGGCGCGCAGCCCCAGCTCGGAGAAGTTCGCGCACAGCTTCTCCATCGCCAACAGCCACGACGACGCGCCGCGCGTGCCCGGCAGCAGCACCGCGGCGAGGCGCTCGGCGTCGCGCTGTGCGGGGGCGTTGTCGAGGAAGGCGAGGCCTTCGTCCTCCTTGTCGTTGAAGTGGTAGAAGCCGTACGACTTGGGGCTGACGCCGATGATCACGCGCGGCGTCGGTTCGACCAGGATGCGGCGGGCGAGCAGGAACAGCGCGTTGGTCGCGTAGTAGTCCGGGTAGGGCGACTGGTAGGGCTCGCCCTTGCGGCGCAGCGCCTCAAGCAGCCGCCGCGAGACCACCGAGTACTGCATGTTGAAGGGGTAGGCCATGCGGAAGCGCAGTGCCTCGTCGACCAGGCGGCGGGCCTCGGCCGGCGGCAGGATGTAGGGCTGCGCCGCGGCAAAGATCGGGCTGGCGTCGCGCTTCAGGAAGCCAGACGGCGAACCGGGGATGACGCCCGGGTAGGCGTAGATCCAGGCGTTGGTGAAGATCAGGTCGGGATCGCCGTGGGCGGCGATCAGCTCGGCCATGCGCGCGAGGTGGCCGGGGGTCAGGCCGTCATCGTCGCCGAGCATCAGCACCCAGTCGCCGCTGGCGCGCGCGATGGCGTTGTTCCAGTTGTCGGTGACGCACAGCGGGTGCTGCGTACGCACGTAGACGATGCGCGGGTCGGCGAGGCCGGCGACCCAGCCGGCGATGTCCTCCTCCGAACAGTTGTCGGAGATCACGATCTCCCAGTCCTGGTGGTCCTGGCGGCGCACCGACTCGACCGCGTAGCGCAGGTAGGTCAGGCGGTTCTTGGTCGGCAGCAGCAGGCTGAACTTCATGGCGCCGGCGCCTTGCGGAACACCGCGGTGTAGGCGGTGCCGCGCAGGCCGCGGCGCTCGAGCGGCATGGCGAGCAGTTCGACGCCGCGCGCGAACACGTGCAGCAGGAAGCGCAGCGGCCGCGCGCGTGCGAGGTTGCGCAGGCTGTGCACCCAGCCGAAGCGGTTCCAGCCGAGGCTGCCGGGATCGGTGGCGGTGAGCTCCACCTGGACGAAGCCGAGCTCGGCGAGGCGCCGCGCGAGCAGCGCCGCCGGCACCAGCTGCAGGTGGCGCGGCGCGTCGAGGTGCGTCCAGCGCCGACCGAACAGGCGGAACTGCAGCGCCAGCGGGTTGGGCTGCGCCAGCACCAGCACGCCGCCGGGGGCGACGTGCGCGGCGAGCGCGGCGAGGGTGGTCCACGGGCTGGGCAGGTGCTCGAAGACGTGCCACAGCGCGACGACGTCGAAGCGCGGCAGCGGGGCAAGCGCGCCGGGGACGTCGGTGGCGTGGTGCACGGTGAAGCCCAGGCCACTGAGGAAGCTGCAGCAGCCCGCGTCCATCTCGATGCCTTCGGCGGTGAAGCCGGCGCTGCGCGCCAGGTGCAGGAACATGCCGTAGGACGGCCCGATCTCGAGCAGCCGCCCGCGCTGCACATGGCGCAGCACCAGGTCGATCTTGTAGCGGTCGATGGCCGCCGCGGCGGCCAGGCCGGCGGCGTCGGCGGGGATGTCGTGATAGGTGCGGGGGTAGTAACGGCCAAGGTCGGCGGGCACCGGGTCGACGAACCACAGCCCGCAGTCCGGGCAGCGGTGGTAGGCGAAGCGTTCCGGTGTGGTCGCGTGGTTGGTGTCGCTGGCAGTCAGCGCCACGGGCGCTGCGGCGGCGCAGGCGGGGCAGGCGCGTGTCGCACTGGGCGCGGCCAGGGCGGCGGTGGCAGGACCGGCTGGAGGCGTGCTCATGCCTTGAAGTGCCCATCCGAACCGGGGAACGTGACCGCCTGATGGTACTTGATGTAGCGGCCGCGCGGCGCTCCGCGATAGGCGAAGCGCGTGCAGCGCGCCTGCGTCAGGTCGTCGCCGTGCAGGAAGAAGGCGTGCTGGTCCCAGAACTGCGCGTCGTGGCGGATGAAGTGCGCGACCATGCTGCGCCGCGAGCGCGTGCGGTCGGCGCGGGGCAGGCCGCCGTGCACCAGCCAGCCGTGCCAGATGAAGATGTCGCCCTTGCGGATCAGGGCCGGGGTCTTGACCGCGCCGCGCTCGGCGATGCGGCGGTGGAGCAGAGCGATGTAGGCGAGGTAGACCGCGTTCGACAGCGCCAGGTCGTGGCCGGCGCCGGAGGCGGCATGGGCGCGCACGCGCGCCGCCAGCGCGGGGTCTTCGGCCAGGGCGTCGGCGGCCAGTTGCCGCGGCCACAGGTGGCTACCCTCGATGTAGAACAGCGGCCCGGATTCCGGGTGGATGTCCTCGAGCGCGGTCCAGCACCCGGCCATGACGTCGTCGGGCCGGGTGTAGAAAAACGCCGCGTCGATGTGCGCCTCCTGCTCGGAGCCGATGTCGAAGGTCAGCGAGCCGAACAGCACCGGCTCGCCTCCGAAGGCCCAGGCCAGGAAGGCGCGCGCGCGCGGGTTCAGCGCGACCTCCAGTGACTGCCGTTCTTCGGCGTGGAGCAGGCCGATGCGCATGCCGTTGCCGTGCTCGTCGACGCCGCCGCCGGCGCGCGCACGGAAGCGCGCGATGCGCTCCTTGAGCAGGTCGATCTCCGCTTCGGGGACGGCGCCGCGCAGCAGTGCCCAGCCCTTCTGCCGGTAGTCGTCCTGCTCGTCGGTGGTTGGCGGCGGCCCGGCAGGGATCGCCGCCGTGCCCAAGTCCCGGGCCTTCCACAGCAGATCGCGGCCGACGCTGCGGGCCAGGACGGGTAGCTTGCCGGCGAGGGAGGCGATGGTTCGTTGGCGCATGTGGGTGGATCGGTTCGGGTGGTCAGCGGACCAGGCGCCGCCGGAGGCGGTCCATGGCCGCCTGGCGCATGCCCGCGTCCAGGCAGTGGAAGCCGCAGATGAGGAAGGCCAGCGCGCCGGCGGCCAGGATCGCCGCGACCGCCACGGGGTTGGTGACAGAGGACCAGACGACGAACATACGGGCCGTTGCGAAAATCGACACCGAGAGCATGGCGAAAGGCAGGACGCACCGCGCGAGCCAGGGCAGGGTTCGGCAGCCGAGCACCGGGCCCAGGACCAGGGGTGGGAAGGCGATGGTGTAGACCAGGCCCAACCCGGCCCAGCCCCAGGCGCAGCCGAGCCCGCCGTGGTGCTCGATCAGCAGCCACAGCGCCGGCAAATAGAGCAGGGGCACGACGGAATTGGTGATCAGCGCCGGCCGGGTGCGCCCGACCGCGAGGGCGAGCACGAAGGGCATCGCCGATACCACCGAGAGCAGGAAGCCGACGGCCAGCCAGGTCATGATCGGGGCCGCGCCGGCGACCACCTCCGCAGGCAGGAAGAACGCGAGCAGCTGCGCACTGAAGAACATCAGCATGCCGGCGGGCAGGGCGGTGGCGAAGAGCAGCACCTGGGTGCCCTTCTCGAAGCGCAGGCGAAGCTCATCCCACCTCCCGGCGCTGGCGTCGGCGCTGAGCGCCGGCATCAGCGCCGCGGTGACGAAGCCCTGGATGAGCGAAATGCCCATCGCCAGATTGTAGGCAATCGCGTAGTTGCCGAGTTCTTCGCGGCTGGTGAGCCGGCCGAGCAGCAGGCGGTCGGCCTGGGTGATGATGATGCTCTGCACCGCGATCAGGTTCACCGCCGCGGCGTAGCGCCAGATGCGCGCCAGGGCGGCGGCCTCCAGACGCGGCACCCGGCCGATCGCCGGCAGCAAGCGCCGGCACGCCACCGCCATCAAGACGACTTCGAGCGTGGCCACGATGAGCAGCCAGATCAGCAGCGCGGCGAGCTGCGGCCAAGCGAGCAGCACGGCGATGCCCCCGCCGAGGCGGAGCACGGTGACAGCGATCTTGATCAGGTTGAGGACGTCGAGGCGCTGCAGCCCGGTGAGCACGCCCGCGTAGAAGGCCACCGGCCAGCGCACGGCAAGGGTCGCGCCAGTCATGCGTAGGGCCCACGTCACCAGCCCGGGATCCACGCCGCCGGGCTGGATCCAGTGGGTGGCGATGGCTGGCGCCGCGGCCACCAACAGCACTCCGACCGCCAGCCCGAGCGCCCAATAGGCGCCGTGCAGCATGGCGATCAGCGGCGCGCTGCCCTGGCGCTGCGGTGAGTGGTCGGACGAGAGCTCGCGGACCGCGGTCGTGCCCAGGCCGAGGTCGAGGAGCGAGGCGAGCGCCTGCAACGAAGCCATGAAGGCGAGCAGTCCGTAGGTCTCGACCCCTAGGAGGCGCGTCTGGATCGGCACTGCGAGCAGGGTCAGCGCCATGGTCAGGGCGCCGCCAATAGCGTTGGCGGCGATATTGCGCGCGATCGCCGGCGAAGGTGGCGCGCCGGCGATCGCCGGCACGGCCTGGTGCGGATGCGGTGCCGCCATGCCGCTCAGCCCCGGCGCTGCCACAGGCACTGGAAGAACTCCGGCTGGACCGGGTCGGTGCTGCTGGCGACTGGAGTCCAAGCCTGACCGAGGGCGTAGTCGGCGGTCGTGACGCGGACCTTGTCGAGCGGGTTGAACCAGTCCGCCCACTGCTTGAGGTAGACCCAGCGCGAGGCCAGACGCTGGAAGTGGGCGAGGTAGTGGCGGATGTGCGCCATGCTCATCTCGGGTAGCGTACTGATCGACAGCACCCCGTCGAACCAGCCGTCGGGGAACAGCGCCATCTGGTTCGAGGTGAAGAACGCCAGCTGGCAGTTGGCCAGTTCGTCCGCGATCTCGGCGAAGGTGGTGAAGCGCCGGAAGGGGAAGATGCGCGCGCCGGGGAACACCTTGGTGAGGTACGACTGCGATACGAACAGGGTGGGCGGGATATCGAAGATACAGTAGCAGCCCGGCCGCGCTGTGGCGAAGACGTGGGCGACGCGGCCGTAGCCGGCGCCCAGCTCTGCGATGCGCTCGCCCGCCGCCGGTGGTGGGCCGGCGTGGGTGGCGATGAAGGCGTACTCGAGGATCGAGTTGGCGAGGTCCTGGGAGATCAGCCGGCCCTTGCGCCGCACCGCGATGGGGTTGCCGTACTCCGGCTCGGTGAGCACTTCCCCCAGCCCGGCAGGGGCCTGGCTGCGCATGTACTCCCAGAGCAGACCGACGTAAAGCTTGTAGACGAACAGCTGCCGCCCCGAGACCAGGTTGGTGCGTGACAGGGTGGTGTGGACGAACTCCGGCCGGGTGATGCGGTTGAACAGCGGTTGGAGGCTGCAGTGCCGCGGCCACAGCGCCAGCAGGCGCTGCAGCGCCTTGCGCCCAATCATCCAGTTGAAGTAGTTCTGCGCGACCGTGCGTTTGAAGTTCTCAAGGCCGTGCTCGGCCAGCATGGCGATGTTCTGCTGGCCGACCTCGCGCCAGTATATGGAGGGGCGGTAGAGCGCGTCGGCGCCGTCGAGCTCGTCAAACATCGCGCTGGTCGCAGTCGAGATGAGCTGCGCCGAGGGATGCTCGCCGGCGGCCGTCGCGGGCGGCGGGTCCGGCATGGGGGTGTGCGTGGTCATGGGTGGTTGCGCTCCTGCCACCACGCCACGGTCTGGCGGAGGCCGTCTTCGAGGTCGAGGCGCGGCGCCCAGCCGAGCGCGCGCAGGCGCGCGCCGTCGCCGACGATCATGGGCGGGTCCCAGTCGTTCTGCGGCCGCGCGCCGAAGCGGATCAGTTCGGGGCGTCCGGCGAGGCGGCCGGCGGTCTCCATGAGCGCGCGCATCGCCACGCCTGCGCCGCTGGCGATGTGGAAGGTGCCGCCGGCGCTGCCGTCGGCGAGCGCGACGAAGGCCGCCGCGACGTCATCGACGTGCAGGTAGTCGCGCACCTGGGTGCCCGCGGTGGCGGGGAACTCACGGCCGGCCTGCAGCGCGGTGATCAGCGCGGGGATGGCGCGGCGCGCGTCCTCTTCTGGGCCGTAGAGGTAGAAGATGCGGCCCCAGGCGAGCGGCACGCCGGCGCGGCGCGCCAGTTCGCGCGCCATCAGCATCAGCGAGAGTTTAGCTGCAGCGTAGAGCGTGCCCGGGTCGGTGGGACCGTCCTCGCGCAGCGGTTGCTGGCGCACGTCGCACTCGGCGCAGGTACCGGCCATCACCACCTGCGCGCAGCCGGCGTGGATCAGGGTCTGGAGCAGCGCCAGGCCGCTCGCAACGGCGGCGAGGTTTTCCTGCGCGTGCAGGTACTTGCCCGGTTCGGCGTACCAGGCGAGATGGATGCAGCGCTCCGGCCGGAAGGCCAGCACCGCAGCGCGCACGCTGGCAGAGTCGGCGAGCTCGGCCTGCAGCACGCGCACCTGCGCGATCACCGATTCGAGGCGGCGCAGGTCGCTGCCCGCGCGCACCACCACGCCGACCTCGGTACCGCTGGCAACCAGGCGCCGCACCACGTGCGCGCCGATGAAGCCGCCGCCGCCGGTGACCAGCACGCGGGTCATGGGGTGGTTGCCGCGAACGGCGGGTAGGCGAGGTCCTTGGCCGAGACGGTGCGCCGCTCCGCATGCGGCCACTCGACCGCGAAGGCCGGATCGTCGAAGCGCGCGCCGCGTGCGCACTCGGGATGGAACGAGTCCGACATGTGGTAGAGCACCTCGCTGGCGTCCTCCAGGCTCTGGAACCCGTGCGCGAACCCATGCGGGATGTACAGGGCGGTGTGCGCGTCGGCGGCGAGTTCGACCGCCAGCCACTGCCGGAAGGTCGGCGACTCCGGGCGCACGTCGACGATGACGTCGTGGATGCGGCCGCGCGTGCAGCGCACCAGCTTGGCCTCGGCATGCGGCGCGTCCTGCCAGTGCAGGCCGCGCAGCGTGCCCGCGGCGCGGTTGAAGGAGACGTTGCACTGCACCAGCGCCGGATCGAGCCCGTGCGCGGCGAATTCGCGCGCGCACCACGAGCGCGCGAAGAAGCCGCGCTCGTCGGCGAGCGGTTCGAGATCGACCAGCACGGCGCCGGCCAGGCGGGTCGCGGTGAAACGCATGCCTAGACGATCTTCACGACGGGTATGGGGATGATGAAACGGCCGCCGCGGCGCTGGTACTCGGCCTGCTGCTTCATGATCTCGTCGGCGAAGTTCCAGGCCAGGATGAGCAGGTAGTCGGGCTGGTCGGCGAGGATGCGCTCCGGGCCGTGGATCGGCACGTGGACGCCGGGCATGAAGCGGCCCTGCTTGTAGGTGCTGCGGTCGGCCACGAAGTCGAGGGTCTCGGTACCGATGCCGAAGGAGTTCAGCAGCGTGCTGCCCTTGGCTGCGGCGCCGTAGGCGGCGATGCGCTTGCCCTGCGCCTTGAGCTCGCCCAGGGTGCGGCGCAGATCGGATTTGAGCGTCGCGACCGTGCGCGCGAAGGCCTGGTACGCGGCGGGATCGGTGACGCCCCAGGCGGCCTCGGCGGCGAGCAGCGTGGTGACCGAGGCGTCGGCGGTGCGGCCAGGCTTCAGTGGCTCGGCGAACAGGCGTACCGAGCCGCCGTGGAAGGGCAGATGCTCGACCGCGCGGATCAGCAGCCCCTGGCTGCGGAACAGTCGGTCGAGCGCGGTCAGCGAGTAGTAGCAGAGGTGCTCATGATAGATGGTGTCGAATTCGCAGTGGTCGAGGAACGGCTTGATGTAGGGCGACTCGAGCACCGCCACGCCGTCGTCCTTGAGCAGCAGGGCGAAGCCGCGCACGAAGCCGGTCAAGTCGGCGACGTGGGCGAGCACGTTGTTGGCGTGGATGACGTCGGCGCGCCGCCCCTGGTCGCGCAGCGTCTGCGCGGTGGCGGTGCCGAAGAAGGCGTTGAGGGTGTCGATGCCGCGCTCCTCGCGCGCCACCTTGGCGATGTTGGCTGCCGGCTCGATGCCCAGCACCGGCACGCCGGCGCGCTTGTAGAACTGCAGCAGGTAGCCGTCGTTGCTCGCGACCTCGGCGACCAGGCTGCCGGGGCCAAGGTGGCGCTCGGCGACCAGGCGCGTGGCGATGGTCTCGGCGTGCTTGACGAAGCTCTCGGAAAACGATGAGAAGTAGAGGTAGTCGCTGAACAGCTGCTCCGGCGGCACGGTCTCGGTGATCTGCAGCAGCGAGCAGTCGCGGCACAGCACCAGGTCGAGCGGGAAGACCGGCTCGGGGGCGCCCAGGCGGTCAGCGGTGGGCAGCGCGTTAGCGAGCGGCGTGGAGCCGAGGTCGAGGATCGGGGCGAGCCGGGTGCCGCTGCAGGCGCGGCAGGCGGAGATGCGGGTCATGCAGTGTCCCAGGGGGTGCGGCTGAGGACCGGTCGGAGGCGGGCCAGCAGGCGGAGGCGGATGGAAGGGGAGCATACCTCCGCCCCCCGCGGAACGGAAGGGGTCGGCCGGTCGCGGGTGGAGGTGGTGGCGCCTAACCGAGTCACCCCGCCCATGTCGCGCGCTGCCCGGCCTGGCTGGCGACATAGGCGGCGATCTGGCGATCGGTGCAGGCGCGCAGATCCTCGCCGCGCTGGTGCGCCTGGTACCACGCCGCGGTGGCGCGCGCGGTGGTCGGCATGTCCCACGCGCCGCGCCAGCCGAGACGGGCCGCGGCCTTGCTGCAGTCGAGCCTGAGCAGGCCGGCCTCGTGTGGCTGCCCGGGGCGGGCGCCGCCGGCCTCGACGCTGCCTGTGCCCCAGGCGTCGATCAGGCTGCGGGCGAGTTCGAGCACGGTGGCGACGCTCTGCTCGCCTGGTCCGAAATTCCAGGCTTCGGCGTGGGCCGGTCCATCCTCGCCGAGCAGCCGCGCGGCGAGCAGCAGGTAGCCGGACAGCGGCTCGAGCACGTGCTGCCAGGGCCGCGTCGCCTGTGGGTTGCGCAGGGCCAGGGTGCGGCCGGCGGCGAGCGCGGCGACGAAGTCGGTGACGATGCGGTCGGCCGACCAGTCGCCGCCGCCGATGACGTTGCCAGCACGGCCGCTCGCCAGGCGCACCGCGCCGTCGGCGAAGAACGAGCGCCGGTAGCTGGACACCACCAACTCGGCAGCGCCCTTGCTCGCGCTATAGGGGTCGTGGCCGCCCATGGCGTCGCTCTCGCGGTAGCCCCACACCCATTCATGGTTCTCGTAGCACTTGTCGGACGTCACCACCACCACCGCGCGCACGCCGGGCGTGGCGCGCACCGCCTCGAGCAGGTTGACGGTGCCGCCGACGTTGGTGTCCCAGGTGGTCTTGGGATCCTGGTAGGAGGCGCGCACCAGCGGCTGCGCCGCGAGGTGCAGCACCACCTCGGGGCGTATCTCCGCCACCGCGCGCGCCAGCGCGGCGGCATCCCGGATGTCGATCAGCCGCGAGTCCATGCGCCCGGCCAGGGCGAGCGCGCCGAACAGGTCGGGGGTGGTGGCGGGCGCCAGGGCGACGCCGGAGACGCGTGCGCCGAGCGCGAGCAGCCAGTGCGCCAGCCACCCACCCTTGAAGCCGGTATGGCCGGTGACCAGCACACGGCGGCCGCGGAAGGCGTCGCCGAACATCACCAGCGCTCCGTCCACGGCGCCTGGCCGCCGTCCCACAGCTGGTTGAGCATCTGGTGCTCGCGGGCGGTGTCCATGCACTGCCAGAAGCCCTGGTGGACGTAGGCGGCGAGTTCGCCGTCGGCGACCGCACCGCGCATCGGCTCCTGCTCCAGGACCAGGCCGGCGGAGGTGGTCAGGTAGCGTTCGATGAAACTGCGCGCGATGACCATGTACCCGCCGTTGATGAGGCCGGACTCGGTCTGCGGCTTCTCATGGAAGCCGGCGACCCGCCCACCGTCGAGCTGGATCTCGCCGAAGCGCCCAGCCGGGTGCACCGCGGTGACGGTCATGGCCTTGCCCTGGGCGCGGTGGTGGGCGAGCAGTGCCGCCAGATCGACGTTGGCGACGCCGTCGCCATAGGTCAGGAAGCAGTCGCGGTCCTCGTCCTTCAGGTAGCGCGCCGCGCGCGCCACGCGCCCGCCGGTCATGGTCTTGTCGCCGGTGTCGGCAAGGGTTACCTGCCAGTCGTCTTCGGCACTGGCGCCGTGATAGACGATGCCGCCGCCGTGCCCGAGGGTGATGGTGGTGTCGGTGGCGCGGCTGTGGTAGTTGAGGAAGTAGTCGATGATCGCCTCGCGCTTGTAGCCGAGGCAGAGGATGAAGCGGCGCACGCCGAAGGCGGCGTAGGTCTTCATGATGTGCCACAGGATGGGCTGTGGACCGACCGGCACCATCGGTTTGGGCAGCAGTTCGGTGACGTCGCGCAGGCGCGTGCCCATGCCACCGCACAGGATCATCGCAGGCGGCATCGGCGGAGGCGGGGTGGGCATCGT
>JBBQSO010000005.1:0-110236 GCA_038213805.1 Planctomycetota bacterium
GCTTCCTATCAGCTATCAGCTATCAGCTATCAGCTATCAGCTATCAGCTATCAGCTATCAGCTATCCGGCATCAGCCCGTATCCAGCATCGCATCCAATACATTCCCCATCAGCCGCTCCGCGACCGCTAGCTGCTGCGGCATCAGCCGTTCCGTATCGGCGATCAGCGCCACTCCATCCGCCTGTCCGGTCGCGCAGCGCACGTAGTCCAGATCATCGCGCACCCATCCGGCGATGGTCGGGGCATCGACCTCGGGATGGAACTGCACGCCGAAGGCGCGCCTGCCGAGGCGGAAGGCCTGGCACGGCGTGAGCACGCTGGAGGCGAGGTGGATGGCGCCGGGTGGCAGTGCGAACGCGTCGCCGTGCCAGTGCAGGAAGCTTTCCTGGTCGGGCAGACCACGCAGGGTGGGCTCGCCGCTGGCCGTGGCGAAGCGCACGGGGAACCAGCCCACCTCGTAGGCACGTATACCGTCCGCGCGCAGGTTGGGGCCAACCTGCGCGCCGGCGGCGTGCGCCAGCAACTGCGCACCGAGGCAGATGCCGAGCACCGGGTGGTCGACCGCCAGGGCGTGGCGCAGCAGCGTGACCTCAGCGGCCAGGAACGGCCAGCGCGCATCGCCAAGGTCGGACACGCCCATGGGCCCGCCCATGACGATCAGCGGGCTGCCGTCGTCCGGCAGGTCGGGGACCTCGGCGCCGCGGGTGAGGTCGACGAGTTCGCATGCCAAACCGCGCGCCGCCAGCAGGCCGGCCAGGCGGATGGGGCCTTCGGACTCGGCATGGATGAGCACGAGGGCGCGCCGCGTGGTTTCGGCACCGGGACCAGGACCGCCGCCGATCATATCGTCGACACCATCTGCGCCCCATCCACGTAGATGGTCGTGCCGCTGATGAAGCTGGCGCGTGCGCTGGCGAGAAAGGCGACGGCCGCCGCGAATTCCTCGGGGCGGCCGAAGCGGCCGGCGGGGATGCGCGCGATCATCTCGGCGCGGATCTGCTCCTCGGTGCGACCTTGGCGGCCGGCGTTGCTGGCCACCAGTTCATCGATGCGTTCAGTACCGACGATGCCGGGCGCGACGCAGTTGACGGTGATGCGCTCTGGTCCGAGCTCCTTCGCCAGGGTTTTGGTCCAGCCGTGGATGGCCGGACGCAGCGCGTTGGAGAGCATCATGTTGGCCAGGGGCTCGCGAGCGCTGGCGGAAGTGATGGTGATGATGCGCCCGCCCTGGCCGTGCGCGCGCAACAGCGGCAGGAAGGCCTTGGTGGTGCGCACCGCGTTCAGCAGCACCAGCTCGGTGGCCTTGGCGAAGGCGGTGTCGTCGAGCTGGTCGAAGGTGCCAGGGGGCGGTCCGCCGCCATTGTTGACCAACACATCGACGCGGCCGAGTTCGCGACCGACGCGCGCGGCGAAGGCGATGATCGCCTCCGGCCGGGTCACATCGAGCGCCTCATGGAGCACCCGTCGACCGGTCGCGGCCGCGATCTCCGCTGCGGCCGCAGCGACCTTGGCCGGGTCGCGGCTGCAAATAGCGAGGTCGGCGCCCTCCTCGGCGAGCAGGCGGGCGCTGGCCTTGCCTAGGCCACGGCTGCCGGCCATGACCACCGCGACCTTGCCGGAGAGACCGAGATCCATGCGCGTGCTCCTGGTTGGCGGAGATTCACTGCCGCGCGGGGCGCAGGTCAACCGCTGGGGCGGTAAAGGCGAGGCAAGGGTCCCTGGTTTGGACGTGTGGGCCTTTCCTGGGACCGCGCGCCGCTGGCGCGCAGGCCGTGGAGAGCGCGCCAGCGGCGCGCGGTCCCAGGAATGGTCCTCACGGGATGGGTGGAACTCCGAGGTGGATCTCCGCCGCATGCTGCGACCTCAATCGGTGGCGGGCGGCAGGCGGTCGGGTACGGTTCCGGCATGCCGTCCCCAGCCACTCCGCTGTTCACCACACACGACCGCCTGTGGCGGGACAACCGCTACGTCTATCCGGTCATCAGCCGCCGCGCCAAGGGCCTGTCGATCGGCGTCAACCTCAACCCGGACATGGCCTGCAACTTCGACTGCGTCTATTGCAGTGTCGACCGCAGCGTGCCGGCCACGGTGCGGAGCGTCGATCTGGCGGTGGTGCGCACGGAATTGGACGCGCTGCTTACCCTGGCCGTGGGCGGCGGCATCTGGACGGTGCCGCCCTTTGACCGCACCCCACCCGAGCTGCGCCGCCTGAACGACATCGCCTTCAGCGGGGACGGCGAACCCACCGCCGCGGTGGAATTCCCGGCCGCCTGCCGGTTAGCGGACGAGCTGCTGCGCTGGCACGGGGCGGCGGCGAAGATCGTGGTGATCACCAACGCCACGTTGCTGCAGCGGCCCGAGACAGCCGCGGCGCTGGCTTTCCTCGATGGCGTGCCGAGCGAGATCTGGGCGAAGCTGGACGCCGGCACCGAGGACTACTACCAGCTCGTCGACCGCAGCAAGGTGGCGTTGGCGCGCGTACTCGACAACCTGCTCGCCGCCGGGCGGCTGCGGCCGATCGTCATCCAGTCGCTGTTCATGCGCCTCGCTGGTCTCGGTCCCGCAGCGGCGGAGATCGACGCCTATTGCGCGCGATTGAGCGTGCTGATCGCCGGCGGCTGCCAACTCCGGCTCGTGCAGGTCTACACCACGGCGCGCGCCACGGCGGAAAGCTTCGTCACGGCGCTGCCAGCCGCAGAGGTGGACGCCATCGCTGCGCGGGTGCGCGCGCTGGGCATCGCCGCCGAGGCCTACTACGGCCCGGGCTGAACGCCTTGCGCCTTCGGCTTGGTCTTGATCGCGGGGCATTCCACGCAGCCGCAGCCGGTCTTGCGTCCGCGCATGATGCGCCAGCTGCGCAGGCCGATCCAGCCGACGGCGAACAAGACGATGGCGGCGGCGAGCAGGTTCTGCGCGAGTGGGCTCATGGCGGATCCTCCGGCGGCTCTCTTGGCTAAGGGTACAGCCGCGTGCCGATCTGGTAGACGAGCAATGCCCCAGCATAGGCCAGGGCGTTCATGTACACCAGCTGGAACAGTGGCCACCCCCACCCGCCGGTCTCGCGGCGGACCACCGCCAGGGTGCTCATGCACTGCATGGCGAGCACGAACCACACCAGCAGGCTGATCGCGACCACGGGCGTCCACACCGGCTTGCCGTCGGCGCGGCGGTCGGCCTTCAGGGCCTCGTGCAGCGGCAGCGCATCCTCCTCGACCTCGCCGACGCTGTAGACGATGCCCAGGGTGCTGACGAAGACCTCGCGCGCGGCGAAGGCGCCGACCAGGCCGACGCCGATCTTCCAGTCGAAGCCGAGGGGCGCGATGGCAGGTTCCATGAGGTGGCCGACGCGGCCGGCGACGCTGTGCTCGAGCTGGGCGCTGGCGATGGCGTGCGCGCTGGCCGACTGCGCGTCAGCCTCGGCCCGTTGGCGCTGCTCCGGCGTGGCGTCGGACGGCACCACGGCGGCGGGCTGCGCCTGGCGGATCGCGACGATACGCTCGTCCGACAGGCGTGGGAAATAGGCCAGCGCCCACAGCAGGATGCTCAGGCAGAAGATGGTGGTGCCGGCCTTGGTCAGGAACTTGCTCGTGTTGGTCCACACCTGGCGCGCCACCTCGCCGGCCTGCGGGATCTTGTAGCTGGGCATCTCGAGGATGAAGGGCGTGACCTCGCCACGGCCGAGGAAGCGCTTGCCGATCCAGGCGGTGGCCGCAGCGGCGACGATGCCGAGCGCGTAGCAGCCGAGCAGGATGCCACCCTGCACCAATGGCCCCTGCGCGGCGAAGAAGGTACCGATGACCAGCGCGTAGACCGGCAGGCGCGCGCTGCACGACATGAACGGCGCGATCAAAATGGTGGCGAGGCGCTCGCGCCGGCTGTCGATGGTGCGCGTCGCCAGGATTCCGGGAATGGCGCAGGCGAAGGATGACAGCAGCGGGATGAAGCTCTTGCCGTGCAGCCCGATCTTGGAGAGCAGGCGGTCCATCAGGAAGGCGGCGCGCGCCAGATAGCCGCTGTCCTCGAGCGCGGAGAGGAACAGGAAAAGGAGCGCGATCTGCGGGACGAACACCACCACGGAACCGACGCCTTTGATCACGCCGTCCGCGAGCAGCGAGCGCAGTGGTCCCTCCGCCAGGCCGCCGATGAGCAGCGCGCCGAGCCGGGTGATGCCGTCCTGCAGCGCGTCCATGATCGGCTTGGCCGCCCAGAAGATGGTGACGAAGAGGCTGGCCATGATCGCGGTGAAGATCACCAGGCCGGCGACGCGGTGCACCAGTACCGCGTCGACGCGCTCGGTGAGGCTGCGGCGACCCGCTTCGGGCGTGGCGGCCACGGTCGCGGCGACGAGCGCGTCGATCCAGTGGTAGCGCGCCTCGATGTCGGTCTGCACCACGTCGCGCCCGGCGAGGCGCCCGCGCGCGGCCGCGAGCGCGGCGGAGACACCGTCCAAGCCGCGGGATGCGGCGAGGTCCGCGCCATCCTCACCGGCCAACAGGCGCAGCGCGGTCGCTGTGGCGTTGGTTTCCGGTGCCGCGTCCGCGACCACTGCGGCGAGCGCCGCGACCTCAGCGGCCAGCGGATCGGGCAGCCGCCAAGCGGGTGCGGCCGGGCGGGTGGCCGAGATGATTGCCGCCTTCAGCGCGTCGAAGCCGCGGCGGCGGTGGCCGATCAGCGGCACCACGGCGATCCCCAGGCGCGCCGCCAGCGCGGCGGCGTCGACCGCCACGCCACGGCGCGCGGCGATATCAGTCATGTTCAGCGCCACCACCATGGGGTGGTCGAGCTCGATGAGCTGGCTGACCAGGTAGAGGTTGCGCGCCAGGTTGCTGGCGTCGACCACTGCCACGATCACGTCGGGCAGGGGGGTGTCGGCGCGCAGGCCGCGCAGCACCTGCATCGCGACCACCTCATCCGGCGAGTGTGGGACCAGGCTGTAGGTGCCGGGCAGGTCGACGATGTCGACGACCCGGCCATCGGGCATCGGACAGCGACCGGTCTTCTTCTCGACGGTGATGCCCGGGTAGTTGGCGACCTTCTGGCGCAGGCCGGTCAGGCCGTTGAAGACCGTGGTCTTGCCGCTGTTGGGATTGCCGGCGAGGGCGACGGTCAGCGTGCCGGTGTTCAGCGACACGGGGGCGGCGGCGGCTGGCATAGGGGGGTCCGTGCGCTTAGGCGCTGGCGCGCAGCGCGTCGCCGCCCAGCACCGCCACCAGGATCAGCGCAGCCTGGTCCCGGCGCAGGCTGAGCAGGTAGCCGCGCAGGCGCAGCTCCACCGGATCGCCGAGCGGCGCGCGGCGCAGCACCGCGACTTCCACTCCGGTGCACAGACCCATCTCGAGCAGGCGCCGACGGATGCCGTCCTCGCCCGCAACCGCCATCACCCGGCAGAGGCTGCCCGGTGCGAGGGTGGCGAGGGGGACCAGGGAAGGCAGGGGGGCGTTCATGGACTGGTTGGGGAGTTTCCCATAAATGAGAATGAATTGCAATTAGAAAGGGAGGCAGGTTGGGAACCGCGCTGAGTGCCAGACCCGCGAGTCCAGGTGTAGAGATCGATGCGGGACGGGTTCCGTGCGGGGCAGACCAATACTGGAAATCAGGTCCTAACACTTTGCAGAAAAGCAGGATACATCGCTGATCTCCGCGCTCAGCCCGGGCGCGAACGCATGAGCTCCACCAGCTCTGCATGCGCTTGCGGACCAGCAACCAGGAAGGGGGTCTTGCCGCCGGAGTAGTTGGTCAGGTCGAAGGGGAAGAGCTGGGAGCCGTCAGGCCGGGTGACCATGCCGCCAGCCTCCAGGACGATGGCGGCAGCGGCGGCGATGTCCCACAGCTTGCAGTGGATGGTGATCGCGCCGTGGGCGATGCCGGCGGCTACGGTCACCGCCTCGAGCGCGGCGGAACCGATGACGCGCACCTTCAGCCGGGTCTGGCCGTGGAAGGCGGACGCCCACGTGGGCAGGTGGCCATCCGCGTCGAGCAGGTTGCTGGTGAGCATGAGCACGGCGCGCTCGCTGAGGGGTGTCGCCGGGGCGTGGAGCGCGACGTCGTCGCGCCATGCGCCGTGGCCTTGTTCGGCCGCGTAGGCCTGGTCGCGCACGATGTCGTAGACCACGCCCAGCACCGGCTCGCCCCCGTCGAGCAGGCCGATGCAGACTGCGAAGTGGCTGAAGCCACTGACGAAGTTGTTGGTCCCGTCGATCGGATCGATGACCCAGGTGCGATTCCCGGCGCGCGGGCGCTCGTGGGTGATGGCCGAGCCGTCGTCGTTCTCCTCGCCGATCACGCCGTCGTCGGGGAAGCGCGCGCGCAGCGCGGCGACGATGTGGCGCTGCACCGCGCGGTCGGCGACCGTCACGGCCTCCTCCCCGCGCTTGGTGAGGCGTTCGACGCTGCCGAAATGCGCGCGGGCGATGGCGCCGGCGGCGCGTGCGAGGGCTATGGTGGCGGTGAGGGTCGCGGAGTTGGGCATGGGGGCTGGGTCGAGCGGGGGATGGAGGGGCGATGTGCGCAGGGCGAGCGGATCAGGGGTGATGGGGGAATGCAAGGGTCGGGGTGAGCGCGGCGCGTGCCCGAGGCTGGCCCGCGTCTAGAACGTCACGCCCAAAGCCATGGTCAGACTCGCGGCCGGCGCAGTGCTGCCATCGGCCTGCACGGCATTGGTCATGGCGTCGGCCTGAGCCGACAGCAGCAGGTGGTCGCTGAAGCGCCACGTGGTTTCGAGCGTGACGGCGGCCCCGCCGATCGTGCGACCTGCGGTGGTAGTGGTCTGGTGATCGATGGCCAGGGCGAACGACCAGGGATCCTCCTGGACGGTGCGGGCCAGTGGGCCACCCGGCCAGCGCAGGCACAGCCCGACGCGGGCGCTGTGCGCCGTCTCCTCGCCATCGTAAGACGCGTGGACGATGAGCAGCATGCCCTCGAAGTGGGTGATGGTCCCACGTTCGCTGCTGTGGCCGAGCTCGCCCCAGACGCCGATCGGTCCGCCGGCGAGGCTGCCGAGGAGGTTGCCACCCACCGCCGCTACGGCGCGGCCGGCGCGTTCGGCGAGCGGATCGGTGCCCGCGCGCAGATAGACGCCGCGGCGGAAGCAGGAAGGACCGAACATGCCCGCGTCCCAGCCATGCTGGGTCTCGGCGTAACCGAGCACGGCTTCGCCGTCGACCAGGCTCTCGCGGCGGGTGCGCACCACGCCGCCGGCCAGGCGCCGCGCCGGCGCGCCGAGCACCCAGCCCTGGAGGTACGGCGCGATGCGGTTTTCGACCAGCGGCAGGTGCTCATCCGCCACCAGCTGCTCATGGTCGGCGGTGAGCGGAGACCACGCCGCCAATGCGGCGGCGGGATCTGCTGCGCTGGCAGGCACCATGCAGGTCGCGCCAAGTGCTGCGGCGCAGGCCAGGGCCAGTCGGGGAGAGGCGGCGCGGCTCATGGTGATCCGGCGAGACCAGCGAGCCAGGCACGGCCGCCGCCCGCGAGCCAGGCCCCGGCCTCGACCATTCCGCGCGCATCGGGAACGGTCGGCAGCGCCGCGGCCCCCGGCACCGCGCAGCTGCGCAGCAGTGCAGCGCTGGTGGCCGAAATAAGCACAGATCCGGATTCAGCCGTAGCGAGCGCGGCGAGTTCGCGGAGCGCCGACTCCTCGGCCAAGGCGCGGCGGTAGGCGCCGTCGAGAAGTTGCGGATCGGTGCCGAGACGCAGCAGGGGATCGACCAGGGTGTAGGGATCGGCATGGGTGGCCGAGGCCTGGATGAGGACGCGCGTGGCCACTGCCAGGAGCACCGGCTCCAGCAGTTTCGGAATGCAGCGTGCCAGCCCGGCGCGCAGCCGTCCGTCCAGACGCGCGCGGTCGAGCGGCGTGCGCGTCAGGTGTAGGAATAAGTGGATCGCGGCCGGTTCGTCGACCTGCGCCGGCAATGAGTGGTGATTCCGGAAGAGTGGTGTGGCGGTTGCGGTCGGTTGCTCAGGCCCATGGCGGAGCAGCTCGCAGTACGCGCTCTCCGCCGCCTCGCCCTGCAGCTGCGCGGGCAGGGCCGATTCCGGCAGCACCTGCCAGCCGCGCGCCGGTCCGGCGTCCGGAGCGAGGAGGTGGAGCACGCGTAGCGCCTCCCAGGGATAGTCCCAGGTCGGCACCTGCTCGTGGGTGCGGAAATCGCTGTGCTGCTCGATGCGCACCCACCAGCCGTGCGCGGACCAGCGCACCACGGCGAGGTTGTCGTGCAGGGAGCCGAGCAGTTCGTCGGGGCGCGTGCTCTCGGCCACCGTCCAACCGAGCACCTGCAGCGCCAGACGGGCACGCGCGGCCGGATGCTCGCCGGGTGCCATCTCCAGGCGCTGTCCGCCACCCGTCAGCCAGGGACCGGAGGCAGGTGACGGCGAAGGCGGACGTGGTGCGCGCGTGCCCGGTCCCAGGAAGCACGCGGGAAACACTGCGAAGCCGAGGACGGCGCAAACGCCAGTCAACACGGAGAGGAGCCGTGGACTGCTGGGTCTCAATGGAAGCCGCCGGAACCTGAGAACACCATCACGTAGCACGTGCCGATGCCGAAGGCGAGGAGTCCAAGCAGCACGATGACAATCCACAGGATCACCTTGCCCACCGTGGAGACCTTGCCGAGCTGCCCGGCCAGGGCGATGGCTCCGGCCAGGGCCGCGAGGGCGATGAGGCCAGGAATAAGCAGTGCGAAAATCATGGAGCTGACATCATACAATTAGTTATCAAATGTAAATATACACTTGCCACGCGTCCCCGCCGGACATGGTCGGGCGCATGATCGACCGCATCCGACCCTACCTCTTCTATGGTGCAACCCAGGCGCTGTGCGCAACCTGCCTGCGCGTGGTGCAGGCCAAGGAGATCATCGAGGACGGTTGCGTGTATCTGCTCAAGCGCTGCCCCGAGCATGGGCCGGAGCGCGTGCTCATTGCCGACGACGCCGCCTATTGGCGGCTGGGTCGCGAGCGTTTCCTGAAGCCACCCGAGCAGGTGGTGAAGCCCAACACCGCGCACAAATACGGGTGCCCCTACGATTGCGGCATCTGCCCCGAGCACGAGCAGCACGGCTGCCTGACCCTGCTCGAGATCACCGACCATTGCAACCTGCGCTGCCCGACCTGCTACGCGGGCAGCGGGCCCGAGCGGCAGACCCATCGCTCCCTTGCCCAGCTCGAGCGCATGCTCGACCGCATCGTCGCCAACGAGGTCGAGCCGGACATCGTGCAGATCTCCGGCGGCGAGCCCACCACCCACCCGGAATTCTTCGCCGTCCTCGACGCCTGCCGGCGCAGGCCGATCCGCCACCTGATGTTGAACACCAACGGCATCCGCATCGCGAACGAGGCGGGCTTTGCGGAGCGCCTCGCCGCCTACATGCCGCGCTTCGAGATCTACCTGCAATTCGACAGCCTGCGCGAGACGCCGCTGCGCACCCTGCGCGGCGCCGACCTGCGCGGCATCCGCCAGGCGGCGCTGGCGAAGCTCAACGCCCTCAACCTCTCGACCACCTTGGTGGTGACGGTGCGGCGCGGGCTGAACGACGGCGAATTGGGGGAGATCCTGGAGTTCGCCCTGCAGCAGCGCTGCGTGCGCGGCGTGACCTTCCAGCCCGTGCAGGACGCCGGCCGCAACGACGGCTTCGATCCCGCCCAGCACCGCCTGACCTTAACCGAGGTGCGTCGACGCATCCTCGAGCAGTCGCAGGTGTTCCGCGCCGAGGACCTCATCCCGGTGCCATGCCATCCCGACTGCCTGGCGATGGCCTACGCGCTCAAGCGCGGCGGCACGGTGACCCCGCTCACCGGGATGATCGATCCGCAGGTGCTGATCGATGGCGGTCGCAACACCATCGTCTACGAGGCCGATGCCGCCATCCGCCAGGAACTGTTCAAGGCCTTCAGCACCAATCACAGCCCGCACTCGGCGGCCGGCGCGTTGCACCGTCTGCTGTGCTGCCTGCCGGGCGTGGGCGCCGCGCTGGGCGCGGCGCTGCCCAGCTACGACCAGGTGTTCCGCGTGATCATCATGCAGTTCCTCGATCGCCACAGCCTCGACCTGCGCAGCGTGCGCAAGACCTGCGTGCACATCGCGCATCCGGACGGCAAGCGCGTCATCCCCTTCGACACCTACAACCTGTTCTATCGCGACGATCTCGAGCAACGGGTACTGGCGCCGCTGCGTGCCGCTACGCTCGCGCCGGTTTGAGCTACCAGGCGTGGGTTCTGATCGGCATGGCAGGTGCGGCGCTGGCCGCGCGCCTGCAGCGCGATGAGCGGCCCGAGCTGCGCCCGCAGCGCACCATGCTCACGCTCGTGGCGGTGCTCGGTGCGGTGGCGGGCGCCTTCCTCGGCGAACTGCCTGCGGATGCGTTCGGCTGGGCATGGCGGCCGCCATTGACCCCCGCCGACGCCTTGCCCCTTGGCGGGCGCACGGTGCTGGGCGGGCTGATCGGCGGCTGGCTGGCGGTCGAGGCGCTGAAGTGGCGCCTGGGCATCCGCGGATCGACCGGCGATGGCTTCGCCCTGCCGCTGGCGATCGCGCTCACCGCCGGACGGCTGGGCTGCGCCAGCGCCGGGTGCTGCGCGGGACAGATATGCGACGCGGGGGCGTGGTATCTGCCATTCTCCGCGCATGACGTCCTCGGTCAGCCGCGCATCCCGGTGCCGGCCATCGAAGTCGCTTTCCACGCCAGTGTGGCGGTTCTGCTGATCGTGGCTGCGCGATGTGGCTGGTGGTGCGGACGGCGCCTCGCCGCCTACCTGACGGCGTATGCGGTGCTACGCTTCCTGCTCGAGTTCCTGCGCGACAATCCGCCGTTGCCGGGGCTGACCATCACCTGGTACCAGGTGCTGGCGCTGGGGCTGCTCGCATTGGCGGGCAGCACGTGGTACCGGCGTGCACGCGCTGCGCGGCAGGCCGACGCAGCCGGCCCTGAGCCCATGCCGGCTGCGCGCGAACCGTAGCGGCGTCAGCGCCCCAGCATGCCCTTCAGGAACTGCCCCGTGTAGCTGGCCTTGACCTTGGCGACCTGCTCGGGCGTGCCGGTGGCGATCAGCTGGCCGCCGCGGTGGCCGCCCTCCGGACCCAGGTCGATGATCCAGTCGGCGGTCTTGATGATGTCCAGGTTGTGCTCGATCACGACCACGGTGTTGCCGGCATCGACCAGGCGTGCGAGCACGTCGAGGAGCTTGCGCACGTCCTCGAAGTGCAGGCCGGTCGACGGTTCGTCGAGGATATACAGGGTGTTGCCGGTGTCGCGTTTGGCGAGTTCGCGCGACAGCTTGATGCGCTGCGCCTCGCCGCCTGACAGCGTGGTCGCGGGCTGGCCGAGACGGATGTAGTCCAGGCCGACGTCGACCATGGTCTGCATCACGCGCACCACCGGCACGTGCACACCGAAGTGCTGGATGGCCTCGCGTACCGAGAAGCCGAGCACGTCGGCGATGGTCTTGTGCTTGTAGGCGACGCGCAGGGTTTGCTCGTTGAAGCGCTTGCCGTGGCAGACCTCGCAGGGCACGTAGACATCGGCGAGAAAGTGCATCTCGACCTTCTTGACGCCGTCGCCCTCGCAGGCCTCGCAGCGTCCGCCCTTGACGTTGAAGCTGAAGCGCGAGGGGGTGTAGCCGTAGAGCTTCGACTCGCGGGTCTCGGCGAAGATGTTGCGGATGTGGTCCCACAGCTTGGTGTAGGTCGCCGGGTTGGAACGCGGCGTGCGGCCGATCGGCTGTTGGTCGATGGCGATGACCTTGTCGAGGTGCTGCAGGCCGCTGATCTTGTCGTGGTCGCCGACTTCTTCGACACCGTCGTTGAAGTGGTTGTTCAGCGCCGGGTACAAAATGTGGTTGAGAAACGACGACTTGCCCGCGCCGCTGACCCCGGTGATGCAGGTCAGGGTGCCGAGCGGGATCTCGATGGTGAGGTCCTTGAGGTTGTTGGCGCGCGCGCCTTGAACCGCAACCATCTTGCCGTTGCCGATGCGGCGCTTGGCGGGCACCGGGATGCTGCGCCGCCCCGACAGGTAGTCGCCGGTGATCGAGCCCTTGGCGTCGATCACACCCGCGACCGGGCCGCTGTAGACCACCGTGCCGCCCAGTTCGCCCGCGCCGGGCCCGAAGTCGACGACGTGGTCGCCGGCGCGGATGGTGTCTTCATCGTGTTCGACGACCAGCACGGTGTTGCCGATGTCGCGTAGGTGCTTGAGAGTCTCGATCAGGCGGGTGTTGTCGCGCTGGTGCAGGCCGATGGAGGGTTCATCGAGCACGTAGAGCACGCCGGTCAGCTCTGAGCCGATCTGGCTGGCCAAGCGGATGCGCTGCGCCTCGCCGCCCGACAGGGTCGGGCCGCTGCGGTCGAGGGTCAGATAGTCGAGCCCGACGTTGATCAGGAAGCGCAGGCGCGCCTGGACCTCCTTGAGCACGCCGCTGGCGACCTTGGCCGCGCTGGTGCCGAGCTTGAGTGCGGCGAAGAAGGCGCTGGCCTCGCCGATGGTCAGGGCGCAGACCTCGGGCAGCGAGCGTTCGCCGATGTGCACCGCGGTCGAGGTCGACTTGATGCGCTTGCCGCCGCAGTCTGTGCACTGCGTCGAGCTGAAGTACTGGCCGAGCTTGTCGCGCCGCCAATCGCTGTCCGACTCCTTCATGGTGCGTTCGAGCCACGGCACCACGCCGTCGAACTTGGTATTGAACGTCCCCTGGCTGTTGGTTGTCGCCCAGTTGACCGCGACGCGCTCGCTGGTGCCGAACAGCACCAGCTGCCGTTTGGCCTCGGGCAGCTTCTTCCACGGCACATCGAGGTCGATCTTGAGCTTGTCGAGCAGGTCGCGGCGGTATTCGATGTGCCAGGCCTGGCGGTCCCCATCGCCGAGTTCGCCCCATGCCGCGACCGCGCCATCGTTGATCGACAGTTCGGGGACGATGAGCTTGCCGAGGTCGACGGTGGTCTTATTGCCAAGACCGTTACAGCCGCCGCAGGCGCCGAGCGGCGAGTTGAACGAGAAGCTGTTCGGCTCAAGGTCGGGGAAGCTCAGGTCGCAGTGGTGGCAGTAGAGGTGCTCTGAGAAGAATAAGTCCGCACGACCGTCCGGAAGTCCGGAAGTCCGGAAGTCCGGAAGTTCTGCTGCACCGACGACCGGGCCCGGTGTCACCACCGTCACCGGTTTCCCGGCCGTCGACTTCCGGACTTCCGGACTTCCGGACTTCCGGACCTGCTCGGCGCCCTGAGCGTCAGCGAAGGCGACGAGCATCTTGCCCTCGCCCTCGCGTAGTGCGGTCTCGACGCTGTCGGCGAGGCGCGCGCGCACGCCGTCCTTGACCACGATGCGGTCGACGACGATGTCGATGCGGTGCTTGACCTTCTTGTTCAGGTCGAGCTGATGCGGCTGGTCGAGCAGGATTTCCTTGCCGTCGACGCGCACGCGCGTGAAGCCGGCCTTTTTCGCGCGGTCGAGGACGTCCTGGTGCTCGCCCTTGCGGTCGCTGACCTTCGGCGCGAGCAGCAGCAGCCGGCTGTCTGCGGGCAGATTGAGGATGGCGTCGACGATCTCGTCTTGGCTGCGCTTGCCGACCTCGCGGCCGCAGCTGTGGCAATGCTGGATGCCGATGCGCGCCCACAGCACGCGCAGATAGTCGAGGATCTCGGTGATGGTGCCGACGGTCGAGCGCGGATTTTTCGATGCGGACTTCTGCTCGATGGCGATGGTCGGCGACAGGCCGCGGATCGATTCGTACTTCGGTTTCTCGAGCTGGCCGAGGAACTGACGCGCGTAGGCGGACAGCGACTCGACGTAGCGGCGCTGGCCTTCGGCGTAGATGGTGTCGAAGGCCATCGAGGACTTGCCGCTGCCGGATGGACCGGTGAACACCACCAGCGCGCGCTTGGGCAGGTCGAGATCGACGTTCTTGAGGTTGTGTTCCTGGGCGCCGCGCACGGAGATGGTCTGGAGTTCGCTCATGGGCGCGGATGATCGGGGCCATCTGGACCCATGAAACGGGAAAAGCGGACCGGCGCGCCGATATCCCGTAAAAAATGAGTTTTCCTTGGTAAAATCGCGGCATCCGTACGCCGAACCTTGGTTCTGCCGGGGCTCGCCCTGGCCTCGGATCGACATGGTTGCCGCGGTGCGTAGCCTCCCCCCGTGCCCAAGCCCCTCCTGGTCATCGGTTCGGTCCATGCCGAACTCGCCTTCGAGCTCGCCCGCCTGCCGCGGGGCGGGGAGACCGTCGCCGCCCTGGCCGGTGTAACGCGGCCGGGCGGGCGGGGGGCGCTGCAGGCGATGGCGGCGGTACGCCTCGGCCAACAGACGTGGTTCGCAGGCAACCTCGGCGACGACGCGCACGCTCCCGGTCTGCGAGAAGCCCTGACCGCGGCCGGGCTTGGGCTCGAGCTGCTCCATCAGGTCGAGGGTCCGAGCGGTCAGGCGGTGGTGCTGGTCCAGGCGGACGGCCTGAAGGCGTGCGTCGTCCACCCGGGGGCCAATCTGGAATGGTACGGGCCGCGCGGCGCCAACCGTGCGTGGAATGGCCTGAGCGAACCGCTCGCCAGTCGCATCGCTGAGGCGGGCGTGCTGCTCCTCGACCGCGAGATCCCAGACGAGGTCAATGGCGAGGCCAGCGGCCTAGCCCGCCATGCGGGCGTACCAGTGGTGCTCGATGCCGGTGGGACGGATCGCGCGCTGCCGGCGTCGTTGCTCGCGCGGATCGAGGTGCTCGTCACCAGCCAGGGTGAGCTTGCGCGCCTCAGCGGCCAGCGCACCGAGAGCCATGAGCAGGTGTTGACCGCCGTCCAGGTCCTGCAGCGCCAAGGCGCGGTGGCGGTGCTGGTCAAGCTCGGCGCGCGCGGCGCCGTGCTGGTGGAACGCAATGGCGCGGTGCTGCGCCAAGCCGCCTTCCAGGTTCCGGTGATCGATGTCACCGGCGCGGGCGACTGCTTCAGCGCGGCCTATGCGGTCGCGCTGCTCGAAGGCAGCACGGCGGCCCAGCGGCTGCGTTTTGCCTGCGCCGCCGGGGCGCTGTGCGTACAGACCAAGGGGACGCTGCCGAGCATGCCGGCGCGGCGCGCGCTGGAGAAGTTCCTGGCGAACGCGGGTTGAAGAAAGCGGGCGGTGCGTCGGCGAAACGATCCCGGCGGTGATCGGAATGGTGACCAGCCACGTGTATGCTATCCTGCGTCCGACCTGCGGGCGCGTGACGTTCAGCGCGCCGCGATGTCCAGCGACCACGTGCCGTCGGCAACCGCGAGCGTGGTCATGCGCCCCCACGGCAAGGTGAGGGGGTCATCGGCATGCCCGAAAGGCAATCCGACGATCGCCGGCACGCCGAGGCGCCTGGCCCAACTGAAGAGCACCTGTCCGGCATCCGGCCCGCCGTATGCGGCTGGCGACTCGGCCGTGAACTGGCCGCCGACCAGGCCGACGACGCCGTCGAGGCGACCGGCTGCATGCAGCTGCCAGAGGTCGCGATCGAGTCGATAGGGCCGTTCGTCGATGTCCTCGATGGCGAGGGTGCGGCCGCCGAGGTCGGGCATGGCCGGGGTGCCGACCAGGCCGGCGAGGACGCGCAGGCAGGCTGCGACCAGCGGGGCCTTCACCGTCCCGGTGGCGAGGGTACGGACCGTTGGGCAGGTGGAGCCCGACCAAGCCATCCCCTCACCGCGCAGCAACCGCGCCGTGCTGTCGAGGCTGCGTGGCCCCGCGCCGATGCCGGGCAGGAAGCCGTAGAGGCTCTCGCCCCACCCGTTTCGCTGCCAGCAGGCGTGCAGGACGGTGAGATCGGAATAGCCAACCAGCAGGGGAGCGCGCGCACGTCCTGCGGCGAGCAGACCCGGGATCAGGTCCAGGCAACCGTAGCCGCCGCGAGCCGCGATAAGCACCGCGTGGTCCAGCCCCCGGGCGAGGTCGTCCGCGCGTACCTCCGCCGCCAGCCAGGCGCCCGGTGGTGCGCGCCGGGTGAGTAGCGGTGACGCGACCAGCTCCAGCCCGGCCGCCGCGCACAACGCCTGAGCCCCGGCCCGGGCACGCGCCTCCTGAGCGTCGTCAGCGAGGGGGTACGCGGGGCAGAAGAGGTAGGCGGTAGGCGGCACGCTTGGCACATTAGCCGCAACCGCACCAACCCGCCAGCGTCGAGGCCGGTGCGAGCGCATCGCCAGGACTTGGGTTACACTGAACTGTTCTTCCCAGCCCGGGTTCCGCCCGCGGCCCTTCCACGCTCACGCCTGTCCCGGTGCTTCATGGGCTTTGCCGGCAACCTCAGCACGCTGTCGCTGGTCGAGGTCTTCCAGACCATCAACCGCATCCGCGCCACGGGCGTGCTCCACCTGGCGTCGGCCGAGGCCGGCCGCGAGGTGGCGTTCAGCGAGGGCGAGATCATCGGTGTCGCCTTTCGCAGCGGCGAGGAGCGCCAGGCGCTGCTGCGCCGCCTGATCCTGCAGGGCAAGATCGACGCGACCTCGGCGGCGGCGATCAGTACCTCGGGCAAGGACAGCCGGGTGGTCATCGACGCGCTCATCCAGCGCGGCATGGTCAAGGCCGAGGAGGTCGACGAGGCGGTGGCGCGTCAGAGCGAGGACGAGCTCTACAATCTCTGCACCTGGGAGTACGCCGACTTCATCTTCCACGACGCCGCGCCCGAGAACGTCGAGGTGGTGGCGCTGGTCGACCACTTCAAGAAGCGTCCGCTGCAGCTTGGCGTCAACAAGATGCTGATGGAGGCGGCGCGCCGCCTCGACGAATGGGGACGGTTGCGCGCAACGATTGAACGCGAAGACGTCGTGCTGGGCGCGACCCCCGGGCGTGAGGCCGACTTGCTCGGCGCCAGCCGTGAGTACCCGGGATCGGCGGTCGTCCCGCTGATCGATGCGGTGCGCACCATTGAAGACATTGTGCGCGACAGCGTCGCCACCCGCCTCGATGTCTACGGCGTGATCGCGGAGATCATCGAGGACGGTTTGGCCAGCGTGCTGTCGCGCGAAGACGTCCTGGCACACGCGGAGCACCTCGCCGCGTACGGCGACCACATCCGCGCCGCGCACCTCTACCGTCGCGCCCTCGCCGACCAGCCCAAGGACCGCGCCACCTTTGCGCGGCTCGCCGATTGCCTTGAGCAGCTCGGTGACATCCCCGAGGCGGCGAGCAGCTACGCCCAGCTCGCACTCGGCTACCTTGAGGAGGAGGGCAACGGCGACGAGGCGGTCGCAGCCGGTCTGCGCGCCGTTTCGCTCGCGCCCGACGACCCGCGCCAGCGTCTAATCCTGGTACGCTGCCTGCTGGAGACCGGGGACCAGGCGGAGGCGATCAGCGAGCTGCGCACCGTGGTGGCGCGGTACCTCACGCTCGGTCAGCTCCAGGACGCGCGCGGCACCTGCCTCAAGATTCTCGAACTCGACCCCAAGGACGAGAATGCGCGCCGCGAGCTGGCGCGCATCTTCGCCAAGGCCGAGAAGGATCCCGACAGCGAGGATGTGGTGGTCTGCGTGCAGTGCGGGCAGGTCAACCACCGCGAGGCCGAGACCTGCACCTCGTGCCAGGCGCCGCTGCGCCTGACCTGCCAGGGCTGCAAGCGCGCTGTCGCGGTTTCCGACCGGCTGTGCATCTTCTGCGGCGTGAACCCGCACGCCGGTGTGCTGCTGCAGCGCGCAGGCAGCCCGGCGACCTCGCGCATCATCGACCCGGCGCGGGTGCGCCAGGCGGTCGACGGCAAGCAGGGGTCCGCGTTCTGGCGCACACGCATGGACTCCTCGGTCAAGAGCGCGCGCGCCCTTGAGGAGCAGGGCGATTTCGTCGGCGCGCTCAAGGAGTGGCGCGAACTGGCCAAAATCCAGATCGACAACGCCGACCTGCAGGCGCACATCCGCACCCTCGAGTCGCGCGCCAGCACGGCGCACACCGAGCAGACCATCGAGCGCGGCCACCAGCTGCGCCGTGGGCGGCGCTTCCGCGGCGCGATCAGCGCCTACCAGGTGGCGCTGCGCACCATGCCGGAACGTGATCCGCGCGCCGCGCGGCTACGCGAGATCCTGGCCGCCACCACGCGCACCTGGCGCAAGGTCTCGGCCGTCTATCTGGCTGCCGGCCTGATCCTGGTCGTGGTCGGTGGATTGGTGGCGCAGCCGTTCGTCCAGGTGCACCGCTTCCGCGGCGAAGTCGCGCTGGCCGCCCTCGAGGTGCCGAGCCTCGACGGCCTGCCCCCAGCCGCCGCCTTGCCGCCGATGCTGGCGCTGAGTGCACGCCTCGAGGATCTCGCGGCGCGCGGCCAGCTGCTCGGCCACAGCGCGGGTGCCGGCCAGGCGCGCATCGAGATCGCCGAACTCCAGGGCCAGCTCGAGTTGTCGCGCAGCCGCCTCGGCGAGCGCGCCTTCGCCGCCGCTCAGCAGGCGATGGAGGCCGGCGACCTGCCTGGCGCCAGTGCGCAGCTCGGCGCGATCCACGCCGCCTTCGGCTCATCCTTCGGCGCCAGCCGCTACCAGGCCCTGAGCGACCGCCTGACTGCACTGCGCACCCAGCGCGAAACCCAAGACAAGGCGAGCCAGGAGGCCCCGGCACGGCTCGCGCTTGCCAAGCAGAAGGAGAAGGCCGGCGCGTCCGGCGAGGCGCTGGCCATCTATCAGGCGCTGAGCGGGGTCGGCGTGCCTGCAATCGCAACAGAGGCCAAGGCAGCCGTGGCGCGCCTTGCGCCCAGGCAGGCCGAGGTGCACGCCGCAATCGCCCAGGGGGCCGCGCTCGCCGCGAAGGATCTGATCAAGGCGGACAGCGCCCTCGCCGCGCTGGCGGCGCCCGCCGGAGTGTGGGCGCTCAGTGATGAGCTCGCCGGGGCGAGAGCGCCGGTCACCGCGCACCTCGCCGCGGCGGCGGCGGCCTTCAAGGCGCTCGGCGCCACCCCTGACCAGGCCGAGCTCGAGGGCTTCCTCTCCGCCCACGCAACCGCGCCCCAGGCCATCCAGGTGCGCCTGCGCCTCGATCAGCTCCACCAGTTCCAGCATTCCCGTGACGAGCAGATCGCCGCCTGGCGGCAGGCCATCGCCACCAAGCACTATGACCAGGCATGGACGGTCACCAGCGCGCTGGTCGCCGATGGCGGCGCGCTGCCCGCCGAAGTCCAGCTGCCGCTGCTGGTCGAAAGCGAGCCGGCTGGCGCCGAGGTCGCACTCGACGGTCAGGTGCGCGGCCACACGCCGTGCCTGTTGCTGTTTCCCGCCGCCCTGCGCCGTGGCGGCGATGCCGGTAGGATCACCGTGGCCCTGCCCGGCTGGCAGCCCGTGCAGCGCCCGGCAGCGGAGCTGCTCGGAGACTGGCATTTCCACGCGCGTCTGGCGCGCGCCCCGCGCTGGCGCGCCGCGTTGGGCAAGCCGGTGACGCTGCTTGCAGCGCGTCCGGGCGGCGGCCTGCTCGCGCTCGCCGGCGACGCGCTGGTGGCGCTCGACGCCGCTGGCGCCCAGCGCTGGACCGGCAGCATCGCCAGCGCGGACGACCTCGCCGACGCCGCGCATTTCCGGCTTGCCCATGCACCGCTGGCGCTGCCCGATGGCAGCGTGGTGCTGGGCCTGCCAGAACGAGGCATGGTGCGACTCGACGACCAGGGCACGGTCGGCGCGCGCATCGCGACCGGCGCGCCGGTGCGCGGCCGCCCGGTGCTTTATGCCAACGACATCCTCGGCGGTCATCCCCGCCTGGCCTGGGCGGCGGAGGCGCTGGTGTGCGGTGACCTCGGCGGCGAGAGCGTGCGCATCCCGCTGCCCAGCCCGGCGCTGAGCGGTCCTCTGGCCATGCCCAAGGACCTCGACCGCATGCTGGTGGTGGCGACCAACCAGGGGCGCCTGCTCGCCTTCGAAGAGTCGACCCGGCGCAAGCTGTGGGACTTCGACCTCCAGATCGCCGAGGCCGGGCAGCTTGTCCCGGCCGGCGGCGACCTGGTGCTGGCGGTGCTCGACGGCAGCCGCCTGGCCTGCTATCAGGTCGCCCCGGCCGGCGCCGCGCTGCGCTGGACGGTGGCTCTGGGCGCTCCCGCCGTGGGCGAGCCGGTGGTCCTGGGTCGCGATATCTATGTCGCTGCGGGCGCTGCGATCCTGCGTTATGGTATGGATGGCGCCGCCGCCGCGCCCCTGGTCCTGCCGGCGCCGGCCACCACCGCCGTGGCGGCGGCGGGCGAACTGGTCGCCGTGGGCTGCCGCAACGGTGCCCTGGTGGTGTTCCGACGCCTCGCACCGGTGTGGAGCAGCACCTGCGAGTCCGTGCCCGGCGCCGTTGCCATCGACGGCGCGGGCATCCTCTGTGGCCTGGCCGACGGGTCGCTCTTGGCATTCTCCCCCTGACTGCACGACGAGGCCTCCTCCGATGATCAATGCCATCCTGGTCGAGCAGTTCGCGGGCATCCTGCGTCAGCGCCAATCCGGCGTCCTGACCGTGATCGGACCGCAGTACCGCCTGCGCTTCTGCCTTCAGGACGGCGATCCGGTCGCGCTCGATTTTGGCACCGACAAGCAGCTGCTCTTCGCCAACACCCTGCTCGAGTTCCACAAGCTCGGCCGGGACATGCATCAGGACCTGATCGAGGCGCGCCAGGCCGGCCAGGGCACGGTCACCGAGATGGTGCGCCGCCGCCAGGTGGTGACCGACGACGAAATCGGTCAGGTCACCCGCGCCATGGTCGAAGACGCGCTGGTGCGCTGCTTCGGCACCATGCATTACGAGGCTGGCCTTGACACCAACGACGGCATCGAGTCCTTTGACTTCGAGCAGAGCGCGGTGCGCCTGCGCATCGGCACGCAGATCCTGCTTGGAACGGTGCAGACGCGCGTCGCCGAGATCGAGCGCGTGATGGCGGCGGCCGGCGGCGGTCAGGCAGTGTTCGCGTTGACCGAGGGCGATTCCGGGTCAGAAAAACTCAGCGAATACGAGAAGCACGTCCTCGATTTCGTCGACGGGCGCAAGACCGTCGAGGAGGTCGCCGTCGCCTTCCGAGAAAGCACGCTGAATATGGCGCGGCTGCTTACCGGCATGGTCGGCCGTGGCGTGCTCCACCGTCAGACCCAGCTCACCTCCGTCGAGAGCGGAACCGGTTCGGCCAGCGGCGGCAGCCGCCGCCTGGCGCAGGTAGCGGGCGTCGGTGGGGGCAGCTCCGCGACCAGGCCCGGCCTGCCACCGCCCCAGCCGCGGCGCACCAACCTGCTCGTGCTCAGCCTGGTCCTGGCCGCCACCACCGGCGTCGGCGTGCTGGTGGTGCAGTGGCAGGCGCGCCAGCGCGCCATCGAGGCCACCGCGACGGCCTTCCACGATAACCTCGAGCAACGCCGCTGGAGCGATGCGCGCAAGCAGATCGAGACCGGGCGCGGCCAGGCCGGCAACGACCTCGAGGCTCTCGACCGCGTCACCGCCATGGACGACGGCCTGACCCGGGCCCTGACGGCGGAGCGCGACACCATCGGCCAGCTCATCGATGCCGGCGATTTCACCGGGCTCGCCAAGCGTGTCGCGGACCTGCCCGTGGATGCCGGACTGAGCGAGCTCAGCATCCACCTGCAGCAGGCCCAGGTGACCCACACCGAGCGCTCGGCTGCGCTCAAGGACCGCGTCGCGCGCCTGCTTGATGCCGGCAACGCGGCCGGCGCGCTCGCGCTGCTCGCCGGCGCGGCCCACCACGACGGCGACCAGGCCGCGGAATACCTCGCGCATTGGCGCGTCACCGCGCTCGAGAAGGCCTCCTCGGCGGCTACTCCGCTCAGCCAGCGCATCGCCCTGGTCGCGCAGCTGCGCACCGCCGAGCCGACCGCGTCGCAAACCGAACGCATCGCCGCCATCCAGGCCGGCTTCGCCGCGGTCGAGAAGCGCGTCGTCGGACAGCTGCACGCGCTTGATGCCCTGCTCGACCAGGGCGCCTACGACGAGGCCCAGGCCGAGTGGGACCGCGAACGCTTCGACGACCAGGTGCGGGACACGCCCATGGCCCCGGCGGCCGTGATCGTGGGCAAGCGCATCGCTGCGCTGCGCAACGAACTCGCCGGCGCGGTCGACACCGCCCTCGCAGCAGCGCGGGACCGGGATGACCGCAGCGCCCTCGCCGCCGCCGCGGCCGCCGTGGATGCGCTGCTGGCGGTGCGCACCAAGGCATCGAACGCCGCCGCGCTGCACGCCGCGGCCGGCCTGGCCATGGAGCTCGGTGAGCTGCTCGCACCCCGCCCGGAGGAGAAGGGCCGTGAGCGCGGCGATGCGCGCCAGGCCGAACTGATCGAGGCTTGGCTGGCCGAACACCCGCAGCCGGCGCCGCTCGCCAAGGTCGCCCGGGCGCGCGCCGCGCGCTACCGCCAGCACGAGACCGAGGCCGAGGAGATGTACGGCAACGGCCATACCCTGCGCACCCAGGGCGACTTCGCCGGCGCGCGCACGCGCCTCGAGGAGGTCGTCGCCCGTCCCGAGTGGAAGCGCACCGCCGCCCACGAGCTGGCGGTACGCGAACTCGACGAGCTCAGCGTCGCGGTATCGCGCCAGGAAACGTTGGCCCTCGAACTCGACCGCGCGATGGACACGGGCGACATCCCACGCAGCTACGCGCTGATCCGCGAACTGGGCATCAAGTATCCGCCGCTGCTGGTGCAGAGCGAGCCGCCGGGCGCCGAGGTCTGGCAGGATGGCAGGCGGCTCGGAACCGCGCCGCTCAAACTGCCGATCCCCGGTGGCGAGCGCGCGGCCGCGAGCTTCGAGCTGCGCCGCGACGGCTATATCACGCGCACCATCAGCGGCAGCGCCGCCGAGAACGGCTGGCGCCTGGTCGCCCGTCTCGAACGCAGCGCTGTCCAGCGCCTCGAACTGGCCATGACAGTGACCTCGCGCCCGACCGTGCTCGACGGACGCGTCTGGGTCGCCAACCGCCAGCAGGCGGTGGCGTTGGCGATGGGGATGGCCAAGCCCGAACGCGTGCTCTTCGAATCGGCAGCAGCGTCGGCCGGGACACTGAGCCAGCCGCTCTACACGGCGCCGGTGCTTGCCGACGACGGCGTACTTTTCGCGACCCGCGACGGCATCGCTCTACGCGTCAACGGTAGCGGCGGCACGCGCAGCGTTGAACGCCTGCCGCTCGGTGGCCGCAGCGACCTGCCGCTGGTCTCCTACCGCAGCCAGAACATCGTCGGCCGGCGCTTCCTGATCATCGCCGGTCAGGACGGTGCGCTGCACGCCGTCGACGAGCACCATCCCGAGCAGGCCTGGAACGGCCCCGCCGGCGCGCCCTTCGCCGCCGCCCCGAGCCTGGTCGCTGAGCATGTCCTGACGCTGCGCCAGGACGGCCATCTGGAGAGCGTGCAGGCCGATGATGGCCAGCCCGCGCCGGGCGCCAATCTCGACGCCGCGGTGATCGCCGCGTGGGCGACTCCGAACGGCCTTGCCGGTTTCATCGCCGGGCGTTCCTGGACCTGGGACGGCACCAGCCTGAGCGGCGCCGATCTTCCCCAGCCCGCCGTCGCGGGCGGCATCGGCGTGTTCATAACCGCCGACAACCACGCCTGGATCCAAGGCGACGATGCCCAGCACCCGTGGCGCGACCTCGGTCGCTTCGAAGGCAGGCTCGCCGCGGAGCCGCTCGCCTGGCAGGGCCACGCGGTACTACCGCTCGGCCACAGCCTGGTGGTGCTCGGGGCGAAGCCGTTCACCGTCACCGCCACCGTCGATATCCTTGCGCCTGCGCTGCTCGGCGCTCAGCTGGTGGTGACGACCATGGATGGGGTGGTGTCGATCTACGCGCCGTGAGCGTGCGCCGGAATGCACTGTTCTCATGCGCCCAACGGTTCCGCGACGACCCGGGCTTGGCGTGATCGGACACGGGGGAGCGCAACGTGCGTCGTCGAAACATCCTCATCTGGGCCGCACTGGCCACCGCCTGCGTCGGCGCCTACGTCGTGGCCTATGTGAGCTGGCGGAATGCGCATGGCCAGACATTCGAGGACTATCAGAGCTATGAGCCGGGAGTGCTGTCGGAAGAGCACGCGGGGGAATGGATCATGGGCGTGATGTCCTCGGAATCGCCCAGTGGCCGGTTTTTCGCGCCGTTGATCTGGGTGGATGAGAAATGGTTCAATCTCGTGATGGTGGCTGAATGATCGGACATGCGGGTCCGTGAGACCACTGGCGGAGCGACGACTGCTTCGACTGAGGTGATGGTCGGGCAGACACACCGAAGCTGCACGGTAAGCCCTTGATTGACGCACGGCTAGGACTACATGTCACGGCCACTGCCGATGCCAACCACAGCTGCTCCTCTCGATTTTCATCAGGTGAGCGCCGAGTCGCATGCGCGCCACCGGGAATCCTACCGGAATGACGCCGCAGCGCGCGCAGCTCCACTTCATCGCTTGCCATCATTGCTGGCAGAAAGGCCTCTATGACCGTCATGGTCCACTGCCGCGGTTGCGGCAAGGATATCCACGAGACCGCCGTCACCTGCCCCGCATGCGGCGCCCCCCAGAAACAGGTGATGGCCGGGGCTTCGCTCGAAAAGAAGATCCTGCCGGCGTTCCTGCTGTCGTTCTTCATCGGCGTCTTCGGCATCCACCGCTTCTATGTCGGCAAGACCGGGACCGGCCTGATCATGCTGCTCGTCTCTTTGACGTTTTTCGGATTGATCATCACCAGCATCTGGAATCTCATTGATTGGATCATGATCATCAGTGGGAACTTCAAGGATGCGGATGGCAAGTACCTGAAGGAATGGACCTGATGGGGCCGGGCCTGCGCGCACTGGCACGCGTCTCTCTACTTTTTGGCTGACCCATTGGTCGGGCTTATCCCCCCGGCAGCTGCTTCAACCGCCGCTCTACAGAAAGATTGGCAATGAGATTCGTCGTGGGCTGCCTCGCGGTGATCGGTTTCCTGGTCATCCTGGCGGTAAGCGGCTGCCTGGGATTGATCGGCTTCGGCCTGTTCCACGCAGCACATAAACCTGCATACGCCGAAAAGCAGGCCATCGAAAAGGACTACCAGGAAGATCTGGCGAAGATCTCAGCGGAGTTGTCCAACGGCACGCCCAACTTCAGGAATGCGCGTCTGTCCAACGATATCCTGGCCATCTACGACGAGGACGTCGACCTGCTCGGCAGGTACAAAGGCGCAGCGAAGAATTACACCATCCTCAATGGCTCAGGCACCGGCTCTCTTGAGCGGAGCGGCACCACGAACACGGCGATCATCTACGTGATCACCATCCAGGATAAGGCCTACAAGGTGTTCATCGCCGATCGGCATACCGATAGGTGACGGGGCGTGGCGGCGGGTGCCGCATGCTTCGCCATACGACGATTGCCGGTCCAGCGCCCGTCCGCTATGGTGGCTTCGTGGATCCTGCATCTCCCGCACGTACCCGCGCCCTTGGCCTCGACCTCTTCCGGGCCGCCCGCGCGGCGCAACCCTGGCCGCTGAGCCGGGCATGGTTGGATGACCACGCCCTAGCGCTGACCATGGACGACGCGGCGCTGAAGGCGCAGCTCTTCCGCTTCGTCGACGCGCTGCCCGGCCTGCGCAGCGCCGGCGAGGTCGCGCGCCACCTGCGTGAGTACCTGCTGCCGGTCGCGGACCGCCTGCCGGGGTGGTCGGCACGACTGCTGGCGGCGCTGCCGGTGGACGGCCCGATCGCCGGACTGGTCGCGGCCGGGGCGCGCTGGGGTGCCGGGCGGCTGGCGCAGCGCTTCATCGCCGGCTCGGACCTGGACAGCGTGCTGGCAACGATCGCGCGGTTACGCGCGCAGCGGCTGACCTTCACGGTCGATGTGCTCGGCGAGGCGGTGATCTCCGATGCCGAATCCGATGCCTATCAAGCAGCCTACCGCGGTCTGATCGGCGGGCTCGCGGACGCCGCGGACACATGGCGCGAGGTGCCGCTCATCGACCGCGATGCGGCGGGTGCGCTGCCCCGGGTCAATGTCTCGCTCAAACTCTCCGCGCTGGCCAACCGTTTTGATCCGGCCGATCCGGATGGCACCGCGCGCGCGGTCGGCGCGCGCCTGCGCCCGCTGCTGCGTCTGGCGCGCTCGCGCGGCGTGTTCGTCAACCTCGACATGGAAAGCCACGCGCACAAGGACGCGACCCTGGCGATCTTCATGGCGGTGCTCGGCGAGGAGGAGTTCCGCTCCTGGAGCGACGTCGGCATCGCCATCCAGGCCTACCTGCGCGACAGCGGCGGTGATCTCGAGCGGCTCGCCGCGTGGGTTGCGCGCCGTGGCGCGCCGGTGTGGGTGCGCCTGGTCAAGGGCGCTTATTGGGACCACGAGTGCGTGCTTGCCGCGCAGAACGGCTGGCCGGTACCGGTGTTCACCGACAAGGCCGCGACCGATGCCAATTATGAGCGGCTCAGCGGGTACCTCATCGCCCACCACGAGCTGCTGCGCCCCGCACTCGCCAGCCACAACGTGCGCTCCATCGCCCATGCCCTGGCCACCGCCGAAGCCGCGCACCTGCCCGCGGGCCGCATCGAGTTCCAGATGCTCTACGGTATGGTCGACCCACTCAAGGCGGCGCTGGTCGCGGCCGGCCAGCGCGTGCGCATCTATACGCCCTTCGGGCGCCTGCTGCCAGGCATGGCCTACCTGGTTCGTCGGCTGCTCGAGAACACCTCCAACCAGTCGTTCGTACGCGCCGGCTTCCTCGAAGGTCGCGCCGCGGAGGAGTTGCTCATGCCGCCTGTGCCCGCTTCTGCATCACATCCCACTGCTGCGGCCGGTTTCGCCAACGAACCGCTCAGCGACTTCAGCCAGGAAGGTCCCCGCCGAGCGCTTGCCGCCGCGCTCGCCGTCGCCCCGGATGCGCGCCTGCGCCCGTTGCTGATCGCTGGCCAGCGCCTGCCGACCGCACGCACCATTCCCGTGCATAATCCCTCGCATCGTCGTGAGCTGCTCGGCAGCAGCGCCTGCGCCGGCGCGGGTGAGGCGGAGGCAGCAATCGCCGCCGCCCAGGCCGCCTTCCCCGCCTGGCGTGAGACTCCGGTCGCAGAACGCTGCGCCGTGCTCGAACGCGCTGGCGACCTGCTCGCCCGGCGCCGCTTCGCGCTCGCCGCGCTGATTGTGCGCGAGGCCGGCAAGTCCGGGCCCGAGGCCGACGCCGACGTCGCCGAAGCCATCGACTTCTGCCGCTTCTACGCCGCCGAGATGCGCGCCCTCGCTAGCCCACGCCGCCGCGACGTGCCCGGCGAGGAGAACCGCCTGGTCTATGATCCGCGCGGCGTCGCGGTGGTGATCGCGCCGTGGAACTTCCCGCTCGCCATCCTCGCCGGCATGGCGGTGGCCGCGCTGGTTGCGGGCAATCCGGTGATCCTCAAGCCGGCGGAGCAGACGCCCCTGATCGCCGCCGAACTGGTCGACATCCTGGTCGCCGCCGGCGCGCCGCCCGGCACGGTGGCCTACCTGCCCGGCTTTGGCGAGGAAATCGGCCCGCTGCTGGTCGGCCATCCACAGGTGCCGACCGTGGCCTTTACCGGCTCACTCGCGGTGGGCCTGGCCATCCACCGCCAAGCCGCGGCGCTGGCTGGCGGCCCCGGTGATGAGGTCAAACGCGTGATCTGCGAGATGGGTGGCAAGAACGCGATCATCGTCGACGCCGACGCCGACCTCGACGAGGCCGTGCTCGGCGTCATGCACAGCGCCTTCGGTTATCAGGGGCAGAAGTGCTCGGCCTGCTCGCGGGCCATCATCGTCGGCGGCATTTACGACCAGTTCCTGGAGCGCCTGGTCGCCGCCACGCGCAGCCTGACCCTGGGCCCGGCCGAAGACCCCGGATCGGCGCTCGGTCCGGTGATCGACGCGGATGCGCGCGACCGCATCCGGGCGCGCATCGCAGAGGGCGCCCAGCACGCCCGCCTCGCCTACGCGGGCAGCAGCGCGGCGCTGGACGATGAGGGTTGGTACGTCGCGCCGCACATCTTTGCCGACGTCGTGCCCGGCGACGCGCTCGCCCAGGAGGAGATCTTCGGCCCGGTGCTGGCCGTGCTGCGCGCCCGCGACCTCAACCACGCCATCGCCATCGCCAACGGTACGCGCTACGCGCTGACCGGCGGCATCTACACGCGCAGTCCGGTGGCGATCGCGCGCGCAGGGCGCGAACTGCGCGTCGGCAACCTTTACATCAACCGCCGCATCACCGGCGCGCTGGTCGACCGCCAGCCTTTCGGCGGCTTCCGCATGTCGGGCATCGGTTCGAAGGCAGGGGGGCCGGACTATCTCAAGCAGTTCTTGGTGCCGCGCTGCATCACCGAGAACACGGTGCGGCATGGATTCACGCCGGATGGGTTGGAGTGAGCGCCCCAAGTCCCTAAGCGCGAGGCGCGAGGTGCGAACTCGTCGACCCCGGGGGCGGCAAGTGACGGCACATGGGCGTAATGGAACCGTCAACAAGGTCATGGAGCCGGTGAAACCATGCTTCTGTTGCCATAACCAGGCATGGAACAGGCGAGTTGTTCCAGGTGTTCCATCCATCGATGGAATCCTGCCTGATGCAGGCGTGCATTTCCCTGCCTGCTGCGTTAGCCGAGGTCATACGTGCGGCACCCACCGGCGTTCATCGGCAGGTCGAAAACGCGCCTCCATCGGCACTTCCGTCTGGGTTTGGGGGCCTTGATTTGCGCCGCGACAATAGCCGACATGATTCACAGTGATCATGCATTGTTCACCATACGGCAGATCGTCCGCCCGCCTCCTCGGGAGCCTTCCATGCGTATCGTCCAGCGTCTAACCCGCCACCTCGTCCTGACCCTCGGTGCCTTGGCGATGCTGAGCAGCGCCGAAGCCGGCAAGGCCGCCATCGAGCGTACGGAACAGCCCAAGGCGCCCAAGGGCGCCAGCGAGCAGCCCGCTGCCGCCGGCGACTTCGACGAGGCCGCGATCAAAAAGGCAGCCGGTGAGATCGACGCGATCATCGACGCCGGCCTGGCCAAGGACAAGATCAAGCCAACCGCCAAGACCCGCGACGACCAGTTCCTGCGACGCATCTACCTCGATCTCGCCGGACGCATCCCCACGATCGGCGAGGCCGGCCCCTTCCTGGCGAGCAGCAAGAAGGACAAGCGCGAACTGCTGGTGAAGCAGCTGCTCGCCAGCGAAGGCTACGTCAGCAACACCTTCACCTGGTGGGCCGACATGCTGCGCGCGCGTTCGCGCCTGCAGGACCGCTTCGAGGGCCAGCCGTACATCGACTGGATCAAGACCTCGGTGCGCGAGAACAAGCCCTACGACAAGATGGTCTACGACCTGATCACCGCCCAGGGTGACGGCACCAAGCGCGGCAACGGCGCCACCGGCTACTACGCCGCCGACGCCGGCATGCCGCAGGACAACATGGCGAACACCGTGCGCCTGTTCCTGGGCACACGCCTGAGCTGCGCGCAGTGCCATAACCACCCCTTCGACAAGTGGACGCGCAAAGACTTCTTCCAGATGACTGCCTTCACCGAAGGCACCGACACCCACAGCAACGAGGGTGAGATTGAGCGCGCGGTCAAGGGCCTCAAGGGCGACGCGCCCTATTCCACCGGCAACATCGCGCGCCGTGTTGGCGAGACCCTGGGCATGAGCGTCAGCAACGGTGACAAGGGCGAGATCGGCCTGCCCGACAACTACCAGTACGACGACGCGCACCCGCGCGACCGCATCCGCGCGCGCACCATGTTCAACGAGGACATCCTCAGCGCCGGCGCGGTCAGCGTGCGCGACGCGTACGGCAAGTGGATGACCTCGCCCAACAACGCGCGCTTCACCCTGGTGGCCGCGAACCGCCTGTGGAAGCGCCTGATGCGCATCGGCTTCATCGAGCCGCTCGACAACCTCGAGGACGACACCAAACCCTTCAATCAGGAACTCGCCGACTACCTGGTGCAGATGCTGAAGGACGTCCGCTACGACACCCGCAAATTCCAGGAGGTTATTTGCCGCACCAGCGCCTACCAGCGCCAGTCGATCGCTGGTGACGCCGACCGCTTCAAGTTCCACCACGAGGGCCAGCCGCTGCGCCGACTGACGGCCGAGCAGATGTGGGACTCGCTGGTGACCCTGACCGTGCCCGACGTCGACAGCATCAAAGACGACAGCGCCGAGACCCTGTACCGCTTCTACGACGCCAACCACGGGAAATCGACGCAGGAAGTCGCGCAGATGGTGCTCAAGGCCGGTGAGGCCCAGGACCAGATCGACGACTACGAGAAGCAGATGCGCGAGATCCGCCTTGGACTCGAGAAGGGCGGCGACAAGGGCCAGGCCGAAGCCAAGATCAAGGACCTGCAGAACAAGCAGAACGCCCTGCGCCCCACCGCCGATATCTTTACGCCTTACTACGCCAAGGGTGGCAACAGCGTCGGGCCGATGCGCCGCGCCTCCGAGCTGCCCTCGCCGATGCCGCCAGGCCACTTCCTGCGCGTGTTCGGCCAGTCGAACCGCCAGCTGATCGACAACTCCACCGACTCCCTGAACCTGACCCAGGCGCTGGAGCTGATGAACGGCATGGTCGAGACCACCATCTTCGGCGACGACAAGTCGGCGCTGTCGCTTGAGCTGGCCAAGGGCCGCAACCTGGACGACAAGGTGTTGATCCTCTACGCCTCGATCCTCTCGCGCCGCCCGGCGGGGTTCGAGATCGAGTACGGCCACAAGGTCATGGCCCTGGCTCCCAATCATCGCGGTGTGCAGTACCTGGGCTGGGCGCTGGTCAACAGCGCCGAGTTCGCCTTCAACGAATGAAGACCTGAGGAAAACCATGAGCAACCCCGCCAACCGCCTCGACGAACCCACCCGCCGCGCGGTCCTCACCGGACTGGCCAAGGCCGCCTTCGGGCTGTCGATCCTGCCCCTGGCCGGATCGCTGGCCTGGTCGGACACCCCGGCGCCCGCGGCCGTGGCCCAGGTCCCGCCGCGCAAGAAGCCGGCCAGCCGTTGCATCTACCTCTACATGGGTGGTGGCATGAGCCACATCGACACCCTCGATCCCAAGCCGGGTACGCGCTCGCAGGGTCCGCTCAAGGCGGTAAACTCAAAGGCTGATGGCATCCAGCTCGGCGAGTTGCTGACCATGACCGCCGCGCAGATGAAGCACTGCACGGTGCTGCGCGGCCTCAGCTCCAACCAGGGCGCGCACGAGCAGGCCGCCTACTTCATGCGCACCAGCTACGCGCCGATCAACACTACGCGCCACCCGAGCATGAGCGCGTGGAGCAACTTCTTCCAGGCCAAGCCCGGCGAGACTCTGCCCGGCGGCATCATGATCAATGGTGGCGGCGAGCATCCGGGCTCTGGCTACCTGGAATCGAAGTTCGCGCCCCTGCCGGTCGGCGATCCCGCGCGCGGCGTGACCAACATCCATCCGCCGCAGGGCGTCGACCTCAAGGAGATGCGCAACCGCCTGGACGTGCTCGAATCGCTCAACCACAAATTCTACAAGAGCTACGACCTCAAAGCCATGAAGGGCCATGGGGACATGTATGCCGACGCGGTCAAGCTGATGGCGGCGAAGGACATCGAAGCCTTCGACATCAGTAAGGAGCCGGGCAACGTCGCGGCGCGCTACGGTGACCACGCCTTCGGCAAGGCCTGCCTGCTGGCGCGCCGCCTGGTCGAGAAGAACGTGCGCTTCATCGACATCTCGCACGGCGGCTGGGACACCCACGACGACAACTTCAACCGCCTCAAGGGCACCGCTGGCCAGCTCGACCAGGGCATGAGCGCGCTGATCGAGGATCTTGCCCAGCGCGGCCTGCTCGCCGACACCCTGATCTGTCTGGTTTCGGAATTCGGTCGCAGCCCGCAGATCAACGTGACCAACGGCCGCGACCACTACCCCAAGGCGTTCTCGGCGATGCTCGCCGGCGGCGGCCTCAAGGGCGGCAGCGTCTACGGCGCCACCAACGCCGAAGGCACCGAGGTCGCCGAGGGCAAGCTCGAGATCCCCGACCTCAACGCCACCATCGCCTACGGCCTCGGCCTGCCGATCGGCAAGACCATCATGTCGCCGGACGGCCGGCCGTTCACCATCGCCCACAAAGGCAAGCCGGTGGTGGATCTGTTCACGGCCTGATGAGTCTCCGTGAAGGTGTCGCCGACCGGACGCCCAGGCGCGACGGTCGGTGATCACGTGCAAGAGGACGGGTCAGGCCCGTCCTCTTTTTTCATTTTGGGCTGCAATGTCCGCCAGTGTCGCGACGCACGTTCAGCAGCGGCGGTTCACCCTGTGGCGACGACGGTGTCCCGGTTCAGGTTGTCTCCCCGCACAGAATGACGGTAAAAATGGTGATCGGGATCCAGCAGCTCTGAGAGTTTCGCGAAATCCCGGATTTGCCGACCGACCTGCTGGGACTCCGGCCACTCGTGCTGCTCATCCTGCGGGGGGTGGGCGGCCTGCAGGAACAACCGGTGGTCGAAATGGGCCCGCTCGTGGACGACGCCGTCGTGGATGTGCACGGTCGGGAAGAACAGGGTCCGGACATCGGCGCGCGGGAAGGAGAAGGCCATGGGGTGCACCTCCACCTTGCCGGCCTTGAGCTTGAACACCACGAAACCGTGGGTGCGGTACTGGGGTAACCGGTCCCACGTGCCGGCGGGTAGGCGGAAGCGCGCGTCGAGACGCGCGAAGTCGGTGAGAGTTGGCACGAAGGAGGCTTCGAAGGCGCCGACCTGCTCCACCGGCAGGTCGATGGCGGCTTTCGTCGGGCCCCGCCCACCCGCAGCCGGAGTAGGTGCCGGCCAAGCATTTTCGAGCTGATCAAAGAAGTCCGCAGTGGCGGACAGATCGATGAACTTTACCGCATCCTGCGCCGCCCCACTGGCGACCGGGATCGGCAGCACCATGGCCACGTCTGCCGCGGCCTCCAGGCTCATGCTGTACACCAGGAATTGCCGGCCATCCGCGGTGCCGCGGGCGAAGATTCTGGTGTCGGAGACGGATGTGACGGGACCGGAAAAGCAGCACATGGAGGACCTCGCTCTCGGTGCTGATCGTACCAAGGTGCGAGCCCACGGGCAAGGTGCGGACGTGATGGTCACGAGATTGCGGAACCCAGTCCCGCGTTCACGGCGCGCTGAGGATCACCGTGGCCAGATCGCCAACGCCTTGCGGCAGTCCTCAAGGCTCGGTACCAGCGCGAGCCGGAACCACCCCGCTCCGCCGTCGCCGAAGAATCCGCCCGGGCTGACCACGATGCCGGCGTCGAGGCACCGCGCCGCGTAGGCCTCTGCGGTGGCTCCGGCCGGGACCTCGGCCCAGATGTAGAGCCCGGCCGCGCTCGGCAGGATGGCGATGCCGAGCGCGGCGAGGCCGTCGGCAAGCAGGCGGTACTTGGCGGCGAAGATGCGGCGGCGATCGGCGGCGTGCGCGTCGTCGCTCCACGCGGCGGCCGCCGCGGCTTCGACGAAGGCGGGGCTGCCCACGCCCATCGCGGCGCGCCAGCCGCGGTAGGCCTTGATCAGCGCGGCATCGCCGGCGATGAAGCCACTTCGGTAGCCGGTCATGCCGCTACGCTTCGAGCAGCTGTGGAAGGCGAGCACGCCCTGCGCGCCACATTCCAGCGCGGAGGGGGGCGGCGTGGCGGCCTCGTCGAACCACAGATCCTGGTAGCACTCGTCGGACGCCAGGATGATGCCGTGCTCGCTCGCCACCGCGACCTGCGCCGCGTAATAGGCGCGGTCGACGCAGGCGCCGGTCGGATTGTGCGGGTAATTCAGCCACGCGATCGCGGTGCGCGCCAGGACCGCAGCGGGCAGGCGCTCGAGTTCCAGGCGGTAGCCGTGCGCGCGCTCCAGCACCACCGCGTGCTCGTGGCCGCCGGCGAAGAGCGTGCCTGCCTGGTAGACCGGATACCCGGGCGTACCGTGCACCACGGTGTCTTTTTGCGTGCCCGGATCCAGGAAGGCCAACGGCAGATGAAAAATCGCCTCCTTGCTGCCCGCCGCCGGCAGGATCTGAGCGTCTGCATCGAGGCGCACGGCGAAGCGTCGCTTGAGATAGTCGCCTGCGGCGCGGCGCAGCGCCGGCGTGCCCGCCACCGAGGGGTACTGGCTGACCTCGGGTACCGCCGCGCGCAGCGCCGCTGGGATGAAGGCCGGTGTCGGCTCAATGGGATCGCCAGTGCCGAAATCGAAGATCGTCCTGCCCGCCTTGGCCAACGCCGCCTTGCGCGCCTGGAGCTCGGCCATCGGATAGGGTTGCAGGGCGCGCAGGGCTGGGTTCATTTTTTTGAGATGGAGTGGGGAAGGGGGACGACGGGGATGGACGCAGGGAAGCAGGACAGAGGTGGTGCAGGAAACTGGCGAGACGCTCACAGCGTGACAGGAATCGCCGGATCAGAAAGCTGCGATACTCGATGAGAGCGCATGGGTGCGAGGAAACACTGGGGCTCTCGCGACTCGCCTTTCCACCTTCCTCCCTGGTCTCTTCCTGCCCGTCCTCTTCTACCCTTCCAGAATGCACACCGCGATCGCCATCCCGTCGCTATGGCTCACCGAGCAATGCCAACGCGTCGCTCCGCGCCGTCCCGTCACGGCGAGCGCCTCGCCACTCAGTTCCAGGCGCGGCGCACCGCGGTCGGGCCCAGGCAGCAGGGCGATCTGGGTGAACGTCACGCCCAGCGCCCAGCCGGTGCCGAGCGCCTTCATGCAGGCCTCCTTGGCGGCCCAGCGCGCGGCCAGGCGCTCGCCCGGGGCGGTGGCGGCGAGGCAGTAGGCGATCTCTTCAGGCGTGTAGACGCGTTCGAGGAAGCGCGCGCCCTGGCGGGCGTGGACGCCTGCGATGCGCGCGACGGAGATCAGATCGATCCCCAGACCGATGATCACGGCGCTCCGGCGAGCGGGCGCCAGGTCTGGTGCAGCCACCACGGGCCGTCGCCGCCGTCGGTGATGTCGCCGCACTGCGCGCGCACCAGCAGCGGCGTCAGCAGCGCGCGCGTAGGCGCCGGTTCGAGCCGCGCGACGCCCAGCCACTCGTGCTCGGCCCCGGCGAGCTTGACGCTTGCGGCCAAATGCCAGGCGCCGGTGCCGCCGAACTGCACACCCTTGCCGGAAATGCTGACCAGGTCGCCCGCCAGTTCGAGCGGACCGTCGCTGTCGTTCAGGCGCACCTCAAGGTGCTCGCCGTCCTCGGGCAGGCGCGCGAACACCAGCACCGCTCCCTTGACGCGCGCCACCGCGTAGGCTGCCTTGCCGACCACTTGCCAGGCCAGCTTGGGTTGGACGGCCGTGGCGAGCGCGGTGAGGTCGGCGTTGTCGCCGACCGTCGGGCACGGCAGCGTGGCCGCGGACGCAGGCAGACTAGGCGCGGTCTGGCGCATGCCGGTTGGGCCGGCGATCAGCAGCGCGCCGCCGGGCAGGGCCTGGGCGTCTTCGGTTGCCGCGATCACTCGCGCCTGCAGCACGTCGCCGCTGGGCGCGCCGAGCAGCATGGCGCTGAGCTCCTGATTGGCGTCGCCGAGCACGCAGCACACGCCCTCGGCGCCGGCGCGCAGGTGGCGCAGCTCAAGCCCGCGCGGCAGGCGCCGTTCCCACGCGACCGCGCCGCCGGGCAGGGTCAGGCAGGCGACGCTCTGGCTGTGGTCGTCGCGGCGGACGTGCAGGTAGAGGCGCGAGCCCTGCAGGTCGAAGGTTTCGATCGCCGGCCAGTCGCCGAAGCGCCGCCGCACCACGCCGCTGAAGCGGTCGAGGGTGACCAGCTGGTGGGCGTCGTCGAGCAGGTAGACCGCGTCGCCGACCGCGGTGATGATCGCGGTGGCGGGGCGCTCGCTGCGCCAACGCGCCTTGCCCAGGCCGAGGTCCCAGCAGGCGACCGCGTCCTTGGCGCCGATCGCATAGCACACCCCGTCGCTGAGCACCGGCGCGGCGGCCAGGTCCTCGTTGAGCGAGAACAGCACGTGTCCGGTGGCGAGCTCGATGAGATCGACCTGACCGTGCTCGTCCTGCGGCAGCCACAGCAGGCTGTCGCCAAGCAGGCGCGCGTGCTTGAAGCTGCCCGCGCCGATGGGGATGCGCCACACCACGCGGGGTGCGGGCTGGGCATCGGGCCCGGCCTTGGGATCGGCACGCACGTCGCGCGCGGCCAGGCACACCAGGTCGCCGGCCTCCTTGGTGATGATCAGGTCGTCCGCGGTCAGCAGCGGACGGGTCGGCCCATCGCGGTCGGTGATGGCCTCGACCGCGTAGCGGAACAGGCGCTTGCCGCTGGCCAGATCGATGGCATCGAACCAGGTGCCCTCGGGCACGCCGCGCTGGCCGGTCTGGGTGTCGATGGTCGGCCACGCCAGCACGGTGGTGGCGCTGACCGCGAGGGGTTCAACGCGCTCGCCGCCGAGCAGGCCCTTGAGCTCGATGGTCTTGCCATCGCGCAGCACGCTTGCGGTGAACGGCGCGCGTACCCCCAGGCTGGCGACCACGGCGCGCAGATCGCGCTCAAAATTGGTGGTCTTGTTGCCGTTGAATGTGGTCAGCACGTCGCCCGTTTGCATGCCGGCGCCGGCGGCGCTGCAGCCTTCGAGGACCTCGCCGATGGGGATGCCACCCAGGTCGGCGGCGACATCGCCGGGTGAGTAGCGCACGCCGAGCATCGGCCGGCTGGGCTTCCGCCACCAGGCCTCCTTGCCGTCGGCCAGGCGCACGCCGGTGAGGAAGCCGCTGTCGCAGCCCACCGCCACGCCACCGCCCACCACCACGGTGCCGGTGCGGTGCCCGGCCTGCAGCCAGGCGGAGATCGGACCGGCCGGAGCGGGCACGGCGCCAGGCAGCGCGGCCGGAGCGAGCCAGGCTGGCACCGGCCCCTGATGCAGGCGCACCAGGCCAGCCTGGGCAAGGGCATGCGCGTCGACCCCCAGGCGGTCGCGCAGCTGCATCAGATGGGTGGGCTGGGCGAGCGCAGCGCGATATTCAGTGGCGGCGCGCGCGCCGTCGCCAAGCAGTTCGGCGTGACGCGCGCGCCAGAACGCCAGTTCACCCTTGAGGCGGTCCTCGTGCGGGATCAGGGTCTCGAGCTGGGCGAGCACCGGCGGGAAGGCCTTGGCGTCGCCGGCGTTCAGTTCGAGCTGCTGGCGCACCAGGCGCGCCGCCTTCTCGGCGTACTCCTCGGGCGCACCGCGACGCAGCGCGGCGACGTACTGGGCGAAGGCCTGGACACGGTCGCCGCGCGCCTCGTGCAGCGAGGCGAGGCGCACCAGCGGCTGGTAGTCGTCGGGATGCGCGGCGGCGGCGGCAGTCAGGCGCTCGAGGAACGAGGCGCCCTTGCCGAAACCCACGATCTTGGTGGCGAGCGCCGCCATCAGCAGGTCGGGGGTCACCGAGATCGTCACCGGCTGTTCGAGCGAACCGCGCACCGACAGGCGCTTGCCGTCGGCGAGGTCGAACAGCGTCAAGGTCTCGCGGCTGGCGACCAGCGCGCGCTTCTCGCCCAGGCGTCCCTGCAGGCCGCCGCGCGTATCGGCGGCCTGCGGGCCGTGGGCGCGCCCACCGTCGACGGCTTGGCTCCAGCGCGGGGTGTTGGTCTTGAGGTCGAGCAGCGTCACCTGGCTGCCGGCGATGAGCGCGGCGCCCGCGCCGACGTCCATCACCTGGCCGTTGGCGCCGTCACCCTGGTAGAACAGCGGCTGCGGATCGTCCGCGCCCAGCACCAGCACCAGGCCCTGACTGTCGGCCGGCGTCGCCACCGCGTAGGTCCCATCGCTGATGATGGCGCCGGCGCGCGCCAGCGTACGCGGCGTCGACATGCCGTCGTCGAGCTCCTCGGTCAGGCTCGGATAGGACCAGATGCGCTGCACGTTGCCGTCGACTCCGACGCGCGCGAGCACGCCGTTGTTGGACAGCACCAGCAGGTAGCCGGCGTGCACGCACAGCGTCGGTGCGACCAGGCCCTGGGTCTCGCCCGACGCGAACATCTGGCGCGGCGCCGGAATGCGCGCGACCGTGATGGGGTTATTTGGCCACGCCGGTTCCCCGGTGTCGGCGCGGTAGGCGAACAGCTTGAGTTCCGCGCCGTCCTGGCCGATGGCGAGCGCCGCATAGGCGACCAGGCCATCAACCATCACCGGCGCCGACGGCGCGGGCATCGGCCCGAGCGGCGGCGAGCGCACCGCCCAGCGGTGCTCGCCGAGGCGGTTCAGGCAGCGCAGCATGACCACGTCGTTCTGCAGGCCGATGGCGACGAAGCCCTCGCGCCCGGCCGCCGGCTTGCACTGGTTGAGGGTCAGCTGGACGTTGCCGAGCGGCTGCACGTCGCCCTGGATGTGCCCGACCAGGTGGTCGAAGACGAAGAACCGGCGGCCGTCGCTGGCTGCGGACAGTTCGTTGCCGGTGGTGGTGATGACGAAGCGGTCGGCGGCAAGCGGGCTGCGGCGGGTGCGCAGCGCCGCGGTCTTGGCGCCGTTGTCGGGCACGTCGAGGGTCCACATCTCCTCGATGCTATCGAGGCTGGACGGCAGCTCGGGCTCGCCCTCGGGGCTGAGCATCTGATAGGCCGCGGCGACCCGCTTGGCGAGCAGCTTGTCTCCTGATTCGCCGGCGTGGCGCGCGCATTCCAGGTACTGACCGATGTGCCCGGCGTCCCAGGCCTGGTTGGCCAGGCGCTTCCATGCGGCGGTCGCCGCGCTGGTGCCGGGATAGGCCTGGGCGAAGCGGCGCAGCGGGCCGGTCGCGGCATTGGTCGCGGCCAGTTCGCGGAATTTGCGTTCGGCGATGGCGCCGAAGGCCTGGGTGAACTCGCCCATCAGGCCGAGCGTCTCGAGCTTGGCGGCGAGGATCTCGGCGAGGGGGGCGCACAGGTCGCCCTTGGTGATCAGCTTTTCCCCGTGCGCCGCGAGCAGGGTCTGCACCCGCTCCATCAGCACCGGCATGTCGCCGCCCTTCTTGCCCAGGTCTTCGATCAGCTCGTCGGCGTCGTGGCGTACATCCCAGGGCGTGGAGACGACCGGCTCGACGCCCATGACGAGCGGCGTAGTCGCGGTGCTGCCGGCCACCAGGGCCGCAAGCAGGGGGATCAGGGCGTACCGGGGCACGCAAGGACGTTAAGTCGCCGTGCCGACATGGCCAGCGCCCTTCAGCGCTGCCATCGACGGCCGGGACAGCGCTGCGGAGTACGGGGTACAGCCTCACGCGACCCTCCGCACCCCGTACCTCCGACCACCAGAGTCCGTGCAGACCCCGGCTCCGGTGCCCCCTTGCCAGCAGGAGAGGACGCCGATCATCCCCGCCATGCCCCAGTTCGGCGGATCCACGATCATCACGGGCGGGATCCGGCTCATCCTGATCGACTGCTTCGAGACCCTGGTCGAGATGCGCGGGCGCGCCTACCAGCCGCGCCAGGGCGTGAAGGACTTCCTCACCCACTACGCGAGCAAGGTCGGCATCCCGGTGGCCGTGGTCAGCGATGCCAACCTCGCTGCGGTCGAAGATGCCCTGCAGCAAGCCGGGCTCGCCACCTACATCACCCGCATCTACCACGCCGACAACGCCGCCGAGCGCCTGCCCGACGGCCGCGTGCGTAAGCGCCTCGACGTACCCCTGAGCGAGTTCTCGCTGCGCCCGGACCAGGTGGTCTTCGTGGGCGACAGTCCGCTCGACGCCGAGGCCGCGCAGCACCACCAGGTGCAGTTCATCCGCGTGCCGCGCAGCGAGGATGCGGCGTTCTCCTTCGCATCGCTGATCACCGGCCCGAGCCGCTACCGCAGCCAGGAATTCCAGGCCACCTTCCTGAACCACTACCTGGAGCGTAAGCCGGGCGCGCCCGACGCCAAACCCGGTGGCGGGGACGGGAAGTGAGCGGCGAGGCCGCCACCAAGCAGCATCCCGGCGATCTCGCGCCGCGCATCATGCAGGTGCTCGGCATCCTGGTGCTGCGCGCGACCGCGCGCTTCCTCTATCGCACACTGGTACGCCGCGCCGGGCCGCTGCCCACCGGACCGTGCGTCTACGCCGCCAACCACCGCAGCTTCTACGATCCGCTGCTGGTCGGCATGTGCCACCGCGTGCCGGCCAGCTATTTCGCGCGCGACAGCTTGTGGCGCAACCCGATCATCGGCACCGTGCTGAACATCATGTACGGCATCCCCATCGACCGCGTCAACCCCGGCATGTCGAGCATGAGCGGCGCGATCGACAAGCTGCGCCGGGGCATCCCGGTGCTGATCTTTCCCGAGGGCACGCGCACGCGCACCGGACGCGTGACCCCGCTGCGCGACGGTCCGGCGCTGTTCGCGCGCCGCGCCGGCGTGCCGATCGTGCCGGTCTACGTGCACCGCAGCGAATTGGCCTGGCCGCGCGGATCCATCCTGCCGCGCCTGGGCGTGGCCGGCCTGCAGGTGCGCTTTGGCAGCCCCATCCGCGCCCCAGCCAACCTGCCGCCGCGCCAACAGGACGCCTGGGTGACGCGGCGCCTGCAGGCCTGGATGGAACTGCAGGAGCGCCGCTTGCTCGGGCCGCGCCGCCCCGTGGAAACCCCGGTGCAAGTTCCGGTTGTGGCCCATTGAGGTGGCCGGTACACCCTCCGCTCCCATGACCGATCCCGCGCCCGCCGTCGCTGTCCCGCCCGCCCCACTCCACGAGACCTGGGAAGCGCGCCTGCCGGAATGGCAGCAGTGGCTCAACCGCACCTGCGAGAACTGGATCTTCGCCTTCATCGTCGCCATGGCAATCCGCCACTTTGCGATCGAGGCCTTCCGCATCCCGACCGCCTCCATGGAGCCGATGCTCTACGGCGATCCGGCCTTTGCGAAGAGCGACCACGTGGTGGTCGACAAGTTCCTGTTCCGCTTCACCGGGCCCAAGCGCTGGGACGTCACCGTCTTCCAGTTCCCGCAGCCCGAAATCGAGGGCCACGGCGGCGCCGACGCGGTCACTGCGTGGACGTGGGACGACAAGCGTCTCGACGTGCCGATGCTGCGCCCGTTGATGTACCGCAACTTCGTCAAGCGTGCGGTGATCCTGCCAGGCGACATCTTCTACATCAGCAACGGTGACATCTACCTCAAGCAGCCGGATGGCGGCTGGAAGGTCTCGCGCAAGCCCGAGGCGGCGCAGGAGGTGATCTGGCAGGAGGTCTACCGCAGCGGCGCGCAGGCCGGCTACCTGCCGTGGAACGGGGAGGGTGGCGCCAGCGCGACCGCCACCGGTTCCACCGTATCGCTCGCACTCGCGGAGGGTGGCGTGGTGCGCTTCACCCAACCGCTCCGCAACCTCTACCTGAAACCCGGGCCCTTTCGCGCGCGACCGGTCAGGCAGGGCGACGACGACCGCGACGAAGCCGACCGCGGCTTCTACGACGCCGAGGCGGAGCAGGTCGAATTGAGCATGACCACGCCGCTGTTCAAGTACCACGGCCGCACCGGCAATGCGTGGGAACTCGATCGCTGGGCGATCAGCCGCCTGACCAGCGCCGATCTCGACAACGGCTCGCATGGCACGCTGCTGAACAAGAGCATGAATGAATTCATCGGCGATGTGCGCCTGCGCGGCACGCTCGCCGCGCTGGCCGGCAGCGTCACGTTCCACCTCGATCAGGGCGATGCGCACGCCTACGCGCTCACGATCACCCCCGCTGGCTGGAGTGTCAGCGGGGACGGCAAGGAGCTCAAAGCCGGGAAAGCTGCGATGAGCGGCGCGCATCTGATATTCGCGCACCTCGACAACCAGATCTTCGTCCGCATCAACGGCGACGAGGTGGTGCGCGTCGACGTGGAGCCCGTCGACTCCGCTAAACGCCTTGCGCTCTCTTGGAGCGGCGTGGGCAGCGCGACGTTCTCCGAGCTCGCGCTCGACCGCGACGTGCACTATACCTCGTCGGGCTTCCTGCGCGACGACACCCGGCTCTACAAGTCCCAGGTCAAGGTCCTTGAGAGTGAGAACCGGCAGACGGAAGAGCTCGACGCTGCCGCGACCATGAAGCGCAACATCCAGGGGGTGCGTGCGCAAATGCTTGGAAAGGCGGTCGACGAGCTGACCCCCGCCCAGTTGTCGGGGCCGCTCGGCACCAGCCCTGGCAACGCCATCACGGCGCCCCTGGGCGCCTACCTGATGATGGGCGACAACAGTCCATTGAGCTGGGACGGCCGCAGCTGGGGCTGGGTGCCCAAGGAGAACCTGCGCGGGCGCGTCCTGGCGGTGATCCTGCCGTTCAGCCGTTGGCGCCTGGTGCGCTGAATGCAAGCCTCCAGCCGGCTGGCCAGAGAGCGGGTTTTGCACGCTTTCTCCACCGAGTTTTTTTCTTGCCAGGTGGGATCCGCTCTCGCGAATAAATCCTCAAGCGTCTGCCAAGATTGCGTGAACGGAGTTGCAAAGGTATTTAGCACATGGCTTTGAATGCACACCTCCGATTGATCCAGGTAGGCGGGGTGATGCGAACGTTGCATGCAACGAATGGTCAGCCTTGGAGTTATCCACAATGACTCTGCTGACCGTTTCCGGCCTTTCGAAGCGTTTCGGCAGGCGCCAGGTGGTTTCGGGCGTGAATCTCAACGTCTCGCCCGGTGAAATCGTCGGACTGCTCGGCGCCAACGGGGCCGGCAAGAGCACCACCTTCCGCATGATCGTGGGTCTGCTGCGGCCGGAGTCCGGCTCCATCACCTTTCGCGGCCACGACATCACCGGTCTGCCCATGGACGCGCGCGCCCGCATGGGGTTGGGCTACCTCGCCCAGGAGCCCACCGTCTTCGCCCAGTTGACCGTCGCCGACAACGTGCTGATCGTGCTCGAGCAGCACTACCCCAAGGCCGAGCACAAGGAGCGCCTCGAGCGACTGCTCGGCGAGCTCAATCTCGGTCACCTGCGCAGCAGCCTGGCGCGCAGCCTGTCGGGCGGCGAGCGCCGCCGCCTCGAGATCACCCGCGCCCTGGTGGTCGAGCCGCGCCTGCTGTTCTTCGACGAGCCCTTCGCCGGCGTCGATCCGAAGAGCCGCGCCGACATCACCAACATCTCCAACGAGCTGCGCCGCCGCGGCGTGGCCGTGCTCATCACCGACCACCATGCCGAGGCCATCCTCGGGATGGTCGATCGCCTCTACGTGATGGAGTCCGGCAACATCCTGGCCGAGGGCACGCCGGAGCAGATCGTTGCGAACCCGGCGGTGCGCCGTGCGTACCTGGGGGAGGACTTCGCGCTGTAGGGGCTGACGGCCTACGGCTGGCGGCTGACAGCCGACAGCCGTAGGCCGATAGAACAAGGCGCGGAGACGCGGAGGGTGGATGAGGGAGAGGGGGGTGTGTGGGCTTGGTACTCCATGATGGCCCACGCATTTACGGTCCGATGCGCGCGGGACCCGCCAGGTCCTTTGATCAGGCCTGGCCCACCAGATCCCCAACGGTCTCCAAAGCCCATCCGATCCCGCGTCTCCTCCGATCTCCGCGTCTCCATCCCTCCTGTTCTATCCGCTGTCGGTTGTCAGTTGCCAGCCGCCAGCCGCCAGCCCTCCCTTCCCCCTTGCCCCGCCCACTTCCCCGCGACATTCCCCACCATGCCCGACCTCGACTCTTCGCGGGTGCACGCAGTCATCGGTGACAGCCTGCGCCTGCGTGACGAGGCGCTGGCCGCGCTGCTCGCGCAGTGGCGCGGACCGGTGAAGCGCGTGGTCGAACCCGACGACCTCGGGCGCATCGTCCTCGATCTCGACACGCCCTCGCTCTTCGAGGAACCCGCGCTGTGGGTGGTGCGCGCCGAGGCGCGCTCACTGCGCCGCCACGCCGAGCAGCTGCTGCGCCTGGCCACCCCGGGCGAGGGCGGGCGGCTGGTGCTGGTGATGGCCGCCCCCGATAAGCCGGGGAAGGGGGCGGATGCCCTCGGTGCCCTGCTCAAGGCCCTCGATAAGCTTGGTGCCCGGCACCTGGTCGGGGCTCCGGATGGGAAGGAACTGTTATCCTGGCTCCTTGCCCGCCTCACCGCCCATCCGCAGGGGGTCGATCGACCGCGCCAGGTCGCTGAGGCGCTGATCGCCCACCTTGGAAACGACACCGACGCCCTGCTTGGGGCGATCGACGTCCTGGCCATCCACGCGGGTGCCGGCCAACTCACCACCGCCGGGGTCGAAGCCGTGGTCAGCGGCGTCGGCGAACAGCCGATCTGGGAATTCACCGGCGCCGTCCTGGACGGCAACGCCGGCAAGGCCATCGGCCTGCTGCACGCGGGGGGGGGCATGGATGCGCAGCCGACGCTCTCCGCCCTGGTTGCGGAACTGCGCAAACTGATCGCCTGCACCGAGACCGCCGACGACGGCGAGGCGTTGGCCTGGATCAACGCCCGTGGCCGGCCGAACCTGTATTACGCCCGCAGCCGCGCCAAGGCTCTGGGCCGCACCTGCCTGCTGCGTCTGCTCACCGGCGCGATATTGGCCCAACGCCAGTTGCGCCAGGGAGGTGCGGATCTCGAGCTGATCATAGAGACGCTAGTGCTTCACGCACAGCGCATCGTCCGTCCGGCCCGCCGCTAGATAGCAGTGGCGGGTTGCAAACCGCTGGCTTAACTGCGCTCCCGACCATCACGGCGAGTCGAGGGTACCGGGCCATGGACATCTATTTCTGCGATCTTTGCGGTGTACGCGTCACCGATGTCGATTTGCGTGGGGGTCATGGGATCCGCCGGGTCGATGACGTGATCTGCGCCACCTGCCTTGAGCTCGGTCATGGCAAGGAGTGGTTGGTCCAGCACAACCGTCCGCGACAGCCGTCCTCGACCTCGACCCACGCGGTGGCTTCTGCCAAGGGTACCGACACCGCCATGCTGGCGGGCAGGCCGACGCCAGCCGCCGCTGCCCTCAAGGCCAAGGAATCGCCAACTCTCGATGCCGGCCGGGACCGTGCCCGCACCGTTGAAGAGGACGAGCCCGACGTCGAGCCGGTCGCACCGCGCATCCTCGGCGACATCGAGGGCATCTCCACGGCCGCTACCGTGCCCGACAACGAGGCCGAGGCGGCCGCGGGTCTGGGTCTAGATGACGAGCCCGCGCCGCGTTCAGTCCCGTCGTCCAAGCGTTCCGACTTCGCCGCCGCGGCGAGCGGCTTCTCGGCGCTCGGCGCGCAACCGGCTCAGCAGCGGCATGATGGCGCCGAGGACCTGCGCGACGATTCCGGTCACCACCGCGAACTCACCGCGGAGGAGATCGCCTATCACGACGCGGGTGGCGAAGACGCCGACGTCGAGGCCGGCCTGGAGACCGACGATGGCAGCGAGGATTCGGACAAGGCCGCGGAGGGCGCCGAGACCGTCGATGGCGAATCGCGAAATGGCGTGGGCGATAACACCGCGACCGCCGAAAATCGGGCTGCCAGCCTTTCCCGGGAAGATCAGGAAGCCGCCACGGATGAGAACGACCCACCCGAGGTCCAGCCGATGAAGGCCGCCGTACCGCCGCGCAAACCCGCTGGGCGCCCCGGCGCGCCGCCCGCCTCGTCGGCGCGGACGCCCGCTGGCCGCCCATCGACCGGCCGCATTCCCACGACCAGCGTCCCGAGTCGTGCTGTCTCCCGCCCCGGCCCATCGAGCACCAAGAACCTCAAGGCCGGCAATTCCAGTAGCAAGAATGCCACCGCCAAGAGCGGCAAGGGCGCCAAGTCATCAGTGCGCGTCAAACGCAAGACCGACAACAAGAAGGTGTTCATCTTCTCGGCGATCTCGATCTCGATCCTGGTCATCATCATGATCGGGGTCACGGTGACCCGCTCCGGCCGCCATGCCGCGCCGAAGACCGAGTCGGTCAACATCAGCAAGGAGCTGCGCGAGCACATCGGCAGCGCCAGGAAGCAGGCTCAGGCCGCGATCGAGAGCAAGTCCATTGAACAGCTGAAGAGCGCCAGGATCGCAATCATGGACGTGGATAAGGAGGTCGAGACATTTGGCAAGTATGCCAAGGACCACGGTCGGTCGCAGGAAGAGATTGAGCGAGAGATCGAAATCTCCGGCCTGCAGGCGCTCGACCTCCTAAAGAAGAATATCGGCGACAAGATCGCCAGTCTGAGCGTGCACTGAGCCGCCTCCCTGATCGCGGCACGGTCCAGGTCCGGGCGATTGCGCCCCGGGACTTTCGCCCACCATCCGGCCCATGACCGGATCCCTCATCCAACCCGCAGCCCTGCGCGATGCCCGCTCCGCAGCCTGGTGGGCGCTCGCCGAAGTCGCCTCCGGCCGCAGCGAGCGCCTCGGCGAGGCCATAGAATCATGCACGGCACTGGACGGCCGCGACGCCGCCCTGGCGCGCGAGCTGGCACTGGGGGTGGCGCGCAATGAACGTCTTTATGACGCGCTTGCCGATCGCTGGCTGAAGCCGGGCCGCCAGCCAGAGGCGCTGCGTCTGGCGCTGCGCCTGGCTGCGCACCAGCTCTTCGGCCTTGACCGCATCCCGCCTCACGCGGCGACCAACGACACCCTGCTGGTGTTGCGCCGCATGGGCGGGCAGCGGTTGGTCGGGGTCGCCAACGCGGTGATGCGCCGGCTCGCCGGGCTGCGCCAGGAGGAACGCAGCTCCCCGGGCCCGCTCGGCCGGCTGCCGGTCGAGGTGTGGCCGGAATCACCGGCGGTGCGTCACGGCCTGCCCGACCTGCTGGTCGCCGACCTGCGCAGCCAGCTCGATGAGGGAGCCGATAGCAAGCTCGCCGCGCTCGGTCGCGCGCCGATGCTGTGCACGCGCAGTCGGCCGGGCGCTCCGGCGGTGAACGGCGCGAGCATCCTGCGCCGCGACGGGCCGTGGACGTGGTGGGATGATCCTGAAGAGGCGCTGCGCGGGCCAGTGGCGGTCGGGCACGCGGTGGTGCAGGACTTCGCCCAGGGGCACGTCATCGCTGCGGCCGCGCCCCGCCCCGGCGCGCTGGTCCTGGACGTCTGCGCCGCCCCCGGGGGCAAGGCCCTGGCGCTGGCCGACCACGGCTGCCGGGTCATCGCCGCAGACAATGCCGCGTCGCGTCTGGGGCGCCTGCTGCGCACACTGGACGGTGCCGCGCCGGTGGTGCTGCAGGACGGCCGCCACCCCGCGCTGGCAGCGGCGTTCGACGTGGTGTTCGTCGATGCCCCGTGCTCGAACACCGGCGTGCTCGGCCGCCGCGTCGAGGCGCGCTGGCGTTACGACCGCCGCCATCTGGGTCCCCTCGAGGTGCTGCAGCGCGACCTGCTCGCCGCCGCCGCGACGCTGGTCGCGGACGGTGGCAAACTGGTCTACAGCACCTGCAGCGTCAGCCCGCGCGAAAACCAGGCCATCGCCCAAGCCCTGCCCGGCTGGCGCCTGCTGGTCGAACAGCTGACCTGGCCCGACCAGTGGCAGGGGGGTGGGTACGTGGCGGTGCTGGTGCGGATCGGGTGACTTCCGTTACCGGGATCGGCGCGTTGCACTTGGCCTGAAACGCTTACCTGCCGAGTGCGCCTCAGCGATCCCAGGGGCAGCATCCGCTGGTGTGCGGCGAAATGTTACGGCAGCGTGGAAATCCGATAATTCCTGAAGAACACTGGCGCGTCGCCATGCTTCCCCTGCAGGCCGATCTTCCCTGTGGTCGCCATGTCTGCCATCGCCTTGGCCAGCCAGGGCGGAGTCTCGCTACCGTCGGGGTTCTTGCTGGCCGAGGTCCAGCGCTTCATGTCGGCGTCGACGGTCAGGGTGTCGTTGAGCAGGACGGTCAGGTGCGGGCCTTTGCAGGCGACGGTCATGCGGTTCCACTCGCCCGTCTTCTTGACCACCTGCTTGGCCGGGGCGAGGCGGCCGAAGATGCCAGCGCACTTCCAGGTCGGGGCGACGTCCTTCCACTTGTCCGCGTAGTCGTCGAGGATTTGCAGCTCGATCGAGTTGGGGATCCAGTTGTGGATGTCGGTGCAGTAGATCACCACGCCGCTGTTGGTGCCGACCGAGTCCTTGAACTCGAGATCGACGACGAAGTTCTCGTGATCCTGCTTCGTCCAGATGGTCTCATCCTTCGAGGCGGTGAGCTCGCCCGCCACGATGGTCCACACGCCGGCGGGGAAATCCGCATCCGACAGGTCCGGGGCGAACAGCGCGGGCCACGCAGAAGAATCGGGGTGCTTGGTCACCAGCGGGCCCTCGGCGGCCATGGCCGGCCCGGCGAGGGCCACCAGGGCGATGGCGAAGATGGGGAGCAGGGCGGGAATCGGGTTCATGCGGTCTTCTCGTTGGGCTGAAGGTGAGCTTAAGAAGTGAGCGACGGCGGAAGTCTGATACAGATGCGTCCAGCCGCCGTGGACTGTACATGTGCTAGGGAACAATCCTACGCTGTACCTCCACCAACTCATCTGGCTTGAGTTCCCTGGAGAATTCCCGCAGGAACTGGGCGTAGCTCTCTGCGACCTCGGCATCGTGCACGAAGATGAGGGCTTTGGCCGCGGACTCGATCATGGTGGCCTCGGGGCTGCCGGATGGCTGTGCGGCCGCCAGCTTCTCCAGCAGGGCCAGCGTCCTGATCAATTCGCCACCGCGCGCGTTCATCGCTCCATCCGGTAGATCCCGGGCTTCACGCGCCCGAAACCACCGTCTGCCGCGCGCGCGACGTTGCCACCGCTGAGCGTGTCCACCAGTCGCACGGTCGCATCATACGGCGCCGGCAATCGCACCGGCGTATCGTGGCCATGCTCCGGGCACGACACGATGAGCAGGTCATCGATCACCGACAGGTCGCCGACCAGGTGGATGAAGGCGTCGCGGCCGCCGCGCTCACGGGCCAGGCGCGTGAGCGCGCGGTCGAAGTCGACAAGCTCGGGCCGGCCAGTGACGCGGATGAACCCGCTCGCGGGGTTGGCGAAGGGGCCCTGGTCGATGACCAGGCGCTTGGGCGCGTGCTGGTTCAGTTGCAGCAGGAAGTCGCGTGGGCCCATGCCATCCACCGAGCGCACCGGATTGGTGTTCACCGAGAAGATGTCGATCGGCGCCTCGAGCGTGCTGCCCTCGCCGAGCATGATCGCCTCGGGATCGCACTCCTTGATGCAGGCGTGGACCTCGCGCATGAAGCGCAGCGCCATCAGGTTGGTGTCGCCGGGCCAGCGCATGAAGCTGCGCGGACGGAAATCCGGCGGGAACGCCCAGCTCAGGCAGTCGAAGAAGATGCCCTTGGCACCGCACTCCGTGATGTAGAAGCGGATCCACTTCTTCGTGTATTCAAGGTAGCCCGGGTGGCCCGGGTTGATGTGCGTGAGCCCGCCCTGGTCCAGCGAGCCCCATGATGCGCAGACCCGCCCGTCGCAGCCGCGGATGAACCAGTCGTCATCGATGTCTGCGCCGCCACGGTAAAGCAGTCCGGCGTGCGACATCCACACCAGCCATGGGATGCCGCGCGCCGCCAGGCTGCGGCCCATCGCCTTGAACTCTTCGATCGGGCCGTGGTTGGGGTCGGGCTCATAGCCGAGCGGCGCAGTGCCGCTGTGCACCGGGCGGTTGGTGACCAGCGAATACGCGAAGCCGCTGCACTCACCGCGTTCGACCTCGGCGATCCAGGCGGCGCCCTGCTCGCGCCAGGTCGGCTGGTTGTTCCAGGCCAGACCCAGCTTCCACGCGACCTTCGCCACCCACCCTGGCGGCTCCTGGTAGTAGTGGGTCACGTACGCGCCCAACCAGCGCATCATCTCGGCGCGGTCGCGACCGTAATACAGCTTCACTTCGGGGAGCTGGATGGACTCGCCAAGGCCGAGGAGGCCGTGCAGGGTGAAATCGTAGCCCACGCCGCGACCCGCGTGTTCGAGGCCGAGGATGTAGCCGACCTGCGCCTGGCGGCAGGTGATGGCCAGCCAGTGCCCGGTCTTCGCGTTGTAGTACAGGCCGCCGTGGATGAGCATGCAGCCGGGGTAGATGCGCCGCCAGACGTTCTGCAGGAAACGCTTGCAGGCTTCGGGCGTGTCGTGCTCGTAGCCGACGTGGCCGGCCTCGTCGCTGGGGCCGCTGGAATGCGACGACGCGAACACCATGCGCGTGTCCTCGCCCCAGAATTTCCAGTTCCAGTTCATGATGCCGAGCTGATCGGCCCACAGGGGCGCCTCGACCACCGGCCCGCCTGGGCCGGGCACCGGGCAGGTCTGATCGGCGAACTCGCGCCGCACCAGGGTCTGGATTCCGAAGCAGTTGAACGGGGTCTTGGCGCGTCCGCCCATGACGCGCGCCAGGACCAGGCCCCAGCCGCAGAACTGGTCGACGAAGCGTTCACCCTTCAGGTGGGTGACCGGCGGCTCGATGCCTGGCCGGTTCGGGTCGGTGTGCGGGCGCAGCTTCAGGGGTAGGCCGTTCACCCACAGCTCGGAACGGCACGGTTCGACCTGGTCGAGCAGTTCAGCCCCGTAGAGGCGCACCGACGCCACCTGCCCGGTGCCGGGATCGGTGGCGACCTGAAGATCGGGGGTGGTCATGGTCCCTTCCTTGGGCGCGGCATGGGCTTGGGCGACGGCTCTTGGTGACCGGTATGGATACCGCCAGTCAAGCGCCTGGCGCAACTGCCGCTACCGGGAATTGGAGGAAAGGAGCTACCGTCGAAGCGCGGAGAAGGAGGCAGAGATACCGTAAAGGCGAGCTTTCCAGGGCTGGCAGGTCATTGCATCCAATTCAGCCACTCCCACGGCCGGCCTCTGCGACCTTTGCGCTGCCCTTATGCCCCACTGTGGTAAGTTCGTTTGGTTCCGGAGCCATTGTGTAGTTACACGGAAAATGCTTGAAAATAATATTAACATCATCGAATCAGCGTATCCCCCGGCGCTGCCGGACCACCCCGGATCCGCATGCTCTACCGCCCCCTGGGCCGCACCGGCCTGAACGTCTCCATCCTTGGCTTTGGGGCGTCACCGCTCGGCGGCGTCTTCGGCCCAGTCGCCGATGCCGAGGCCACGCGCGCCGTGCGCACAGCCATCGATCTGGGCGTGAACCTCTTCGACACCTCGCCCTTCTATGGGCTGACGGCCTCTGAGCGCGTGCTCGGCCAATGCCTGGTGGGCGTGCCGCGCGAGCGTTATCTGCTCGCCAGCAAGGTCGGACGTTATGGCCAGGACGAGTTCGACTTCTCGGCAGCACGCGTCACGGCCAGCGTGGAAGCAAGTCTGGCGCGGCTACGCTGCGGGCACCTCGACCTCATCCAATGCCACGATATCGAATTCACGAGCCTCGCGCAGATCGTCGAAGAGACCCTGCCGGCCCTGCGCCGGCTGCGCGACCAGGGCAAGGTGCGGTTCATCGGCATCACCGGTCTGCCGCTGTCCGCGCTGCGCGCGGTGGTCGAGCGCACTGCGATCGACAGCGTGCTCTCGTACTGTCGCTATGGCCTGCACGACACCGCGCTGGCCGCGCAGCTGCCGGCACTGCAGGCGCACGGCGTCGGCGTGCTCAGCGCTGCACCCCTTGCCATGGGCCTGCTGAACGCCGGCGGCGGGCCGGCGTGGCATCCCGCTGATCCGGAACTGAAGGCGGCCTGTCAGCGCGTCTGGCGACATTGCCAGGAACGCGGCGCCGATCTCGGCCGGCTCGCGGTGCAGTTCGCCCTCGCCCATCCCGGCATCGCCTCGACTTTCGTCGGGATCGCCAGCACTGCCGAGGTCGAGCGCAATGCGGCCTGCGTCGGCACGGCGCCCGATGCGCAACTCCTGGGCGAGGTTCTGAACATCCTCGCGCCTGTGCACGGCCGCACCTGGCCGAGCGGCCTGCCCATGAATCAGGACCCCGGCGTCCGTGCGCCGGTCCTCACCCTCAGCACTCCCTGACTCCAGGACCACCTCCATGAAGACCATCATCCTCGATCAGCCCGGCATCTTCCGTCTCACCGAAACGGCGGAGCCCAGCGCGCCCGGCGCCGGCGAGGTGGTGGTACGCGTGCGTTCGGTTGGGGTGTGCGGCACCGATTTGCACGCCTACCGCGGCAAGCAGCCGTTCTTCACCTATCCGCGCATCGTCGGACACGAACTGGGCGTCGAGGTCGCGGCGGTCGGCGCGGGTGTCAGCAACGTGCGCGTCGGCGACCGCTGCGCGATCCAGCCCTACCTAGAATGCGGCACCTGCATCGCCTGCCGGCGCGGCAAGCCCAACTGCTGCGTGAGCCTCAAGGTGCTGGGCGTGCACATCGACGGTGGCATGCGCGAGCGTTTCACCGTGCCCGCGGCCAAGCTCTACCCATCGGCGACGCTCACTCTCGACCAGCTCGCCCTGGTCGAGACCCTGGGCATCGGTGCGCACGCGGTGGCGCGCGCCGAGGTCGGTGCGACCGATACCGTGCTGGTCATCGGCGCCGGCCCGATCGGCCTGTCGGTGGTGCAGTTCGCCAGCGCTGCCGGCGCCACCGTGATCGTCATGGACCGCGACGAGCACCGTCTGGCCTTCTGCCGGCAGCAGTTCCAGGTCCCGCACACCCTGACCGGCATCGATGACCCAGTCGCGGCGCTGCAGGGCATTCTCGGCGGCGAGTTGCCGACCGTGGTCATCGACGCCACCGGCAACCCCGCCTCGATGATGGCCGCCTTCCAGTTCCCGTGCCACGGCGGCAAGCTGGTCTTTGTCGGCCTCTTCCAGGGCGACGTGACCTTCAACGATCCCAACTTCCACCGCCGCGAGCTGACCCTGTTCGGCAGCCGCAATGCCACCGGCGCCGATTTCGCGCACATCATCGCCCAAGTTGAGGCCGGGCGGATCAAGACGGATCCCTGGATCACCCACCGCGCCAAGGCCGACGACCTGGTCGCCGAGTTCGCACGCTGGACCGATCCCGCGCAGCGCGTGATCAAGGCGGTCGTCGAGTTCTGAGGGGAGAAAGTCCGGAAGTCTGGAAGTCGATAGCCTGGGTAACCGCTCGGCTGGAATCGTCATCGAGGCTGGAAATGAAGAACCCCGCACGGATCGTGCGGGGTTCTTCTCTCTCTATCTCAGGCTGTCGGACTTCCGGACTCCCGGACTTCCGGACCTTCCCCTCACTTCACATCGCCCGACTTCAGGTAGGCTACGATGTCGGCCACGGTCTGGGCCGAGAGGCCAAGCTGGTCGGCGCCCAGCATCAGCGAACGCTTCATGCCCTCGAGCGACTTGATGCGGCCACGTGGGATGGTCTGGACGATACCGCCCATCGACTTGACGATCACCGGGTCGCCGCTCGACAGTACGATGCCGTCGATGACCTGGTCGTCCTTGGTGACGATGTGCGTGCCCTCGTAGCCGTGCGAGATCTCGGCTGACGGGTTGACGATGGCGTTGATGATGACCTCGCTCGGCTGGGTCAGGCCGAAGGAGGTCAGGTCGGGCCCGAACTCCGCGCCCTGGCCACCGATGTGGTGGCAGCCATAGCAGACCGCGACCGCGGTCTTGCCGCGCGCCGCGTCCCCAGCCAGCTTCTGAAGCTCGGGGATTGCCGGCAGCTTGGACGGGCCCGCGGGCGGCTCGGGGCTGATGATCGGGGTCAGGACGATGTGTTCAGGATCGAAGATGCCGCGGCGCTTCATCTCGTCGGCGACGCCGAATTCCTTCCAGTCGTTGTCCTTGCGCTTGAACAGCCACCACGTGGCGAGGTCGGTGAAGGGGAAGTCCTTGGTCTGCGCGAGGTCGAGCATGGCGTCGGCCGCGGTCTTGTCGGCGATGAAGGCGAGGGCGTCCATCGCCTGCTTGCGCATGGCGCGCGGCACGGCCGGGGCCAGGGCGCGAGCGCGCAGGTCGGCAACCGCCGCCGGCGCGCTCAACCGCCAAGTAATCCAGGCGAAGGCCGGCGACCAGCTCTCGGGCGTGCTGCCGATGGTCTTGGCGACGGAGGCGTAGACTTCGCGTTCCTTGCCGCTGCTGCCGATACCGAAGGCCTCGAGGTAAGCACGATCCTTGCCGTCGAAGCTCTTCGCCAAGGCGGTGAGGATCTCGACGCTCTGCGCGGCGGGGACGTCGCGTAGGCTGGTGGCGACCTCGCGGCGCACCGCGGCGGAAGGGTCGGTGGCCAAGCGCGCGGCCATCGCCAGCACCGCGTGGTCGGCGCGGCGCAGGGCACGGTAGGCGACCACGCGCACTTCCTCGTCCTTGCTCGCGAGCAGCGGCTCGACCTTGGCGACGCCCGCTGGGCCGAGCTGGGCGAGCAGCCAGATGGCGCGCGCCGCGATGAAGTGGTTGGCATCGCTCAGCAGCGCCGCGACCGCCGGCACCGCCGCTTCGCCCTGGGCCTTGAGGTGGACGAAGCCGCTATTGCGGACGTTCACCGCGGGGCTCTTCAGCGCCTCGATCTGGCCGGCGGTGGTGGCGAGGTCGATCTTCGGCACGTGCGGTTTGAAGCCCTTGGGCGCGATGCGGTAGATGTTGCCCGAGAGGGTCTTGTCCAGCGACTGGTGGCCGCCGACGCGCGGGTCGAACCAGTCGGCGACGTAGATCGCGCCATCTGCACCGATCACCACGTCGGAGGGGCGGAAGCGCGTGATCAGCTCGTCATTGGCCTTGCCGCCCATGAAATCGGAGCCGGCGAAGACCTTGGTGGTGTTCGACGTGAGGAAGTCGGTGCGCTCAAGCGTGAAGCCGGCGCCGTTCGGCTTGGGGAAGTAGCCGAAGATGACGTTGCGGCCGGCCTCGCAGGCGAGCAGCAGGCCGTTCCACTTGTCGCCCAGCGCGCCGTTTTCATAGAACGCGACGCCGGTCGGGGAGCCACCGCCGTACACGTCGCCCGACGGCATGGTGCCCGGGTCATCCTGGCGCCACTCCGCGATCGGGGTGGTCTGCCCGGGCCGGCGGTCGGCGTTCCACGAGCGCTTGCCGTCGCGCGAGTTGAAGCCGGCGCTGCCGTACTCCATCACCGCGGTGACGCGGCAGGCGGGCGGATCGTCGTTATCACTCTGGAAAACATCGCCGAGCGACGTGATGGTCTGCTCGTAGCTGTTGCGGTAGTTGTAGCCTACGATCGACGCGTTGGTGCCGTCCGGGTTCATGCGCACCGTGAAGCCGCCGGTGTAGATGTGCCCATCCGAGCTGGTCTTGCCCGCGATCTCCGGCGGGTTGATCGCCGTCTTGCTCATGTCGTACCAGCTGCCCGAATAGAAGGTCTTACCCGACTTGTCGGTGAACTGGGCGCCGGTATTGCCCTGGTTGAAGTACCACTGGCCGTCCGGTCCGGCGGTCAGGGAATGCAGGCTGTGGTCGTGGTTGCGGCCGTTGAAGCCGGTCAGCAGCACGTCGCGCGTGTCGGTGCCCACGTCGAAGACGCCGTTGTGGTTGACGTCGGTGTAGACCAGCAGATCGGGCGGCTGGCTGACCACGACCTGGTCGCCGATCACCGCCACGCCCAGCGGCGCGACCAGGTTGACGTCCTGCACGAACACCGTGCTCTTGTCGGCGGTGCCGTCGCCATCGGTGTCCTCGAGGACGACTATGCGGTCGCCCTCCTTGCGGCGGCCGGCGTGGCTGCGGTAGTTGACGCCTTCCGCGACCCAGATGCGGCCGGCGGCGTCGACGTCGATGTTGGTCGGTTTGGAAAGCAGCGGGCTCTTCGCCCACAGGGTGATCTCGAGGCCTTCCGGCAGGGCGAATTTCTCAGTCGGCACGAAGCGCGGCGCGTTGGGGTCGATGGCCTCCGGCGCCTGCTCGGCCGCGGTCGCGCCGAGCGCCGTGCAGGCGGCGAGTGCGCCGAGGCGCAGGCCGATGCGCGTGGGGTGGTTGACGAGAACGGCGAGCGAGGGCAGCAGGCTGGTGAGGCGCATCCGGGGACCCTTGGCTAAGGAAAGAGGAAGGAGCTTCCTACCGTTCCAAGGGTGGCCCCGTTGGCAAGGAACTCATGCCCTGACCGCAGCACGGTGTCCCTGCACCGGGGAGCTCATTCTTGTCGGGTTGGGGATTGGGCTCTTCGTCTCTGAGAATGCTATCGCACCGTGGTGCGGCTGGAGGTCAGCTTTATTTTGACGGGCAGCGGCCACTGAAAAGAGCCGCTGCCCGCCGCCTAAAGCTCCGCTTGCCACGCCCGGAGCCGCGGATTGCTGACCTGCGCCCCTTACGGCAGGACGCGCGCATCAACCTCGGGCTTGGGCATGCGCAGCACCACCAGGTGCAGCCACGCGAAGCTGACGATCACCAGCACCAGCAGCACCGCGAACGGCGTCGAGACCAGCCCGGTCCACTGCTTCACGTAGCCGAAGATCAAGGGCAGGAAGAAGCCGCCGAGCGCGCCGAGCGCGCCGACCAGGCCGCCGACCGCGCCGACATCCTTGGGGAAGTATTCAGGGATGTACTTGTAGACCGCGGCCTTGCCGATGCCCATGCCGACGCCGACCAGGAACACCATGATGGTGAACGACGTGACGTCGAGGGTGATGCCGAACGCTCCCGGTGGCAGAGCCAGCACGCCGCACGTCAGCACCAGGCTGGTGAACACGCAGTACATCACCACGCGCGGACCGTAGAGGTCGGAGAGGTAGCCGCCAAGGGGACGCAGCAGGCTGGCGGGGAAGACGAACAGCGCGGCGAGCAGTGCGGCGATCTTGAGGTCGAGGTGGTAGTTCGCGACGTAGTATTTAGGCAGGGCCAAGGACAGCGCCACGTAGGCGCCGAAGACCACCACGTAGTACAGGCTGAAACGCCAGACGCGCATCTGGTTGAGCGGGCGCAGCGAGGCGCCGAGCGGCTTGCCCTTGCCGGGCACGCGGTCGACCGGCGACAGGAACCACACCGCGGCGGCCATCAGCACGAGCAGCACGGTGTAGGCGAACGGCACGAAGCGCCAGCCGCCGGGCACCACGCCGCCGATTAGGCCGACGGCCGGCACCAGGGCGATCAGCGCGGGGCCAAACATCTTGGTCAGCGACGGTCCGACGTTGCCTGCTCCAAAGGTGCCGAGCGCCAGGCCCTGGCGGTTCTTCGGGAACCACACCGAGTTCCAGGCGATGCCCGCAGTGAAGGAGTTGCCGGCGATGCCGACCAGGAAGGCGCACACCATGAGCATCGGGAAGGAGGTGGCGATGCTGACCAGGAAAGAGGCGACGGCCGACGCCAGAAGCAGGCCGGTGAACACCTTCCGGCCGCCGACGCGGTCGGCGAGAATACCGAATGGCAGGCGCCAGATGGCCCCGTTGAGCACGGCGATCGCGCCCAGCCAGTAGAACTGCACGTCGCTGAGCGCGAACTCCTTCTGGATGGGAATGCCGATGACCGCGAACATCAGCCACACCGCGAACATCAGCGTGAAGGCGATGGTCGACAGGGTGAGCACGCGCGTGCGCGCGCCGACGTCGGCCTGATCGATGACCGCGGCGGCCGGGTGGGTGAAGGCCGCTGCGTCGAGGGCGCTGAGCGGTGCTGAGGCTGACGAAGTGGGGGGTGCCATGGGGGCTCCGCTGGTGGTGATTGACCCAGCCTAGCGGAGCGCGGCCTGCTCGGGAATGCGCGGTATCTGTTGAATGGGGTCACAGATCGGACTGCTCAAGAGAATCCTGGCGTACGGAGCTTCGCACCGTGTGCGCATCGCTGCAAACAAGTATTTGTCAGTTGCTTGCACCTCAGCTTCAGAGTTATTATCGCTGTGATAAGCAGCGGGCGTGCCAGGCGAGAGAGCGTGAAATGGTTACGAAAACAGCACTACGGTGAGCAAATTCCGATCACGACTGGCGACTGTTCCGCCATTATGACCCAGCGAAAATCGGAACAATGGGCCTGAGGAGAATTATCACAATTCTTCCGACGATGATTCGTGCAAAATCCGCTCAGAATGGGCCCTGGCCGTGAGTTCGCGACCTATCCGACCGCTCCGTGCTCTGCTGCGGTCGCGATCCAGCCGGCAGCCAGCGGCGCGGTCGCGCAACCCAGGCTGCGACCCAGGTGCAGGGCCAGGCCCAGCATCAGCGCGGCGGCCTCGCGCAGGGCGGCAGCCTCATGCAGGCCAGCGAAGTCCTGCTGCGCGCGCTCCTGGAGAAGCTCGCGATGGCGCTGTACGAAGGCCATGGGCGCGCCCGCGCGCAGCCCCGGCACGGTCAACAGGTCCAACCACGCCGCGGGGATCGCCTCCGCCCGTTGTCCATCACCGGCCTTGGCGAGAGCCCGCCAGCGCGGCAGCACCAACGCGTCGCCGGCCGCTGCCAGTCCACCATCGATGACCAGCACCAGCGCGCCGTCGGCGAGATCCTGCATGACTTCCAGATACGCGTCCTGCACGGCCTCGCCGGGGGCGACGTCCTGGCCGGCGAGGTAGTCGGCGACGCGGACGAGCGGTAGTGCGACGACCTGCGGACAGCCGGCAAGACAGGGGAAGCGTCGGCCCTCATGCAGATAGGTCACGCGCGCACCGCGCCGCTCGCGGCCGAGCGGATAGAGCCTGCAGGCGAGGGGTCGACCGGTATGCACCACGCAGCCGCGCGCGGAATCGTACTGGCTGCACGCCGGCAGGCCGTTCCAGCCCGGTGCACCGCTGAAGCTCAGGCGGATGCCGCCGGCCTCAGTATGCTGGGTGCGGAAATCGTCAGCGGCCACGCCGCGCGCTGCCGCGAGGCAGGCCAGCTCCCAGGGGTTCAGCCATACCTCCTTACCGTGGCAGCAGGTGCCGGCACGGGTGCAGGTGAGCGGCAAAGCATCGTCCGCTGTCAAGCGCGTGGGCGCGCTCATCGCGACCCGCACCACCGCGCGCGTACCACCCTCACGGCACGGGCGCGGCCACAGCCTTGGCCGGAGTGGGGGCCGGCGCGCCACCGCCTGCGGCCGCGCGCTCGTGGAGGGCCTTCAGATCGCGGTAGTACGCGACGTCTCCGGCAAGCGCGGTGTCTCCGGGCGCGAGCGCGACGCCCTTCTGCGCAAGCGCGAGCGCCTCGTCGATCAGTCCGAGCGTCGCGAACAGCCGGGCGCGCGTGGCGAAGACCGCGGCATTCGCCGGCTCGACCTGCAGGGCATGGTCGCTGAAGGCGAGGGCGAGGTCGAGGTTGCGCTGCACCAGATTGTCGTCGCCCAGGCGCTCGGCGATCAGATCGTCGGCAGTCGCGGCGTCGAGTTTGTCGAGCGGGATCTTCATCAGGGTATCGCGCACCATCGCCGGATTCTTGGTGTAGTTGGCGATGGCGAGGCGCATGTGCAGGGCTTGGCCGTTGATCGCGTCAAGGGCGAGGATCTGGTCGATGACCCCGACCGCTTTGTCGATCTGCGGCTGACGGCCGCCGAGCAGTTTCTTGAGTTCCTCTTCGAGCGCGGCGACCTTGCCCTGCTTGCCGGCGTCGAAGGTGCCGGCGACGACCTGCGCCAGCACCGGTCCCATCGTCATCGGATGGCCTGCCCACACCACCTTGCCGTCGGCACCGATCAGGAAGGCCTGCGGGATGCCGTCGCGACCGGCCATGTAGGCATCGTGGGTGGCTTTGTCGGAGAGGCCGACGCGGTAAGCCATCTTGTCGCCCATCTCGGCGACGAAGGGCTTGACAGTCGGCTCGTCCTCGTCGCTCAGGCCGATGATGCGCACCTGCTCACCGTACTGCTTCTGCAGCTCTGTAAGGTGCGGGATGGACTGCTTGCACGGCCCGCACCAGGTCGCCCAGAACTCGACCACGGTGATCTTGCCGGTTACCGTCACCGCCGCGCCCTTGACCCAGGTGACCGAGGTCAGCGGCGGTGCGTCCTGGCCGACGTCGAGCGCCTGCAACGCGCCGCCACCGCCCAGGCAGAGCGCGCAGAACAGGGCGAAGGCGGTGGGGATGGCTGGGCGCATAACGGGCTCCTGGAAGGTCATGGGGGATAGCCGCACGGCGTGAGGGGGACAAGCCAAAACGGGCAGGTCCTGGGCGCGTGGGATCCGCACGCCGACGCGGAGATACGCACCGCGACCGGCGCACGTTTGGCTTTGCCGGGCGGGGCGTCAGCATGCGCGCCATGCGCATCATCCTCGGCATCGGCAACCCCGGGCGCGAATACGCTGGTACGCGCCACAATTGCGGCTTCCTGGTGGTCGATGCCCTGGCGCAGCGCCACGGCCTGACCACGTGGCGCAAGGACTGGAACGCGGACGTCTGCGAATGGGCCGTGCCGCCGGCCCTTGGCGGTGGCAAGGCGCTGCTGCTGAAGCCGCGCTGCTACGTGAATCTCAGCGGCGACGTGGCGCAGGCAGCGCTCGCATTCTACAAGCTGCCGATCAGCGATCTGCTGGTGGTGGTCGACGATCTCAATCTCGCATTCGGCCACCTGCGCCTGCGCCCCGACGGCAGCGCCGGGGGCCACAACGGCCTGCGCGACATCGAAGCCAAGCTCGGGCCGCTCTATCCGCGCCTGAGGATGGGGATCGGCCGTCCGCGGCCTGGCCAGGACCAGGTCGGCTTCGTGCTTGGTGGCTTCGCCCCCGATGAGCAGGCCGACGCCCAGGCGATGGTGGCGAAGGCCGTCGACTGCGTGGAGGCCTGGTTGCGCGATGGGCTGGCCGTGTCCTGCCGCTTCAACGGGCCGCTGCGGCCGGAGCCGCCAGTTCCGCCGGCAGCCAAGACCGCGGAGCCGCCAGCGGTGGATGGCAAAGGTCCTGCACCGGAGAGATGGAACAGGAGACGCGGAGACGCGGAGACCGGATGAGGCCTACGGAACGATGAGAAGACGCGGAGAAGGCGTCCACCGCGCGGGAGCGGGTAGCGCGGAGTCCATGCCGGCTCTCCACCTCCGATCTCCGCGTCTCCGCGCCTCATGTTCTCTCCCTCGCTGACCCCGGACGCGGAAAGGTCCCCGGAAACGGAAGCACCCTCGCCTGGTGGGCGAGGGTGCGCAGCAAGGCGATCTCGCGGCCCGAAGGGCCGGTAGGAATCAGCGCTTCTTGCCTTTGCCCGACGCGCGACGGCGCTGGCGGTTGACGATCTGACGGCCGGCCTTCGTCTTCATCTTGCGACGGAAGCCGTTCATCTTGCGCTGCTTGGTGGAACTTCTGCGAATCTTGAGGTGCATGACCTGCTCCAGGTGCGGGTGCGGGATCTTCCGCCCAAAGTCCCGCTGTCAAGCGGGTAGCAGAGAAAGGTGGGGGGGCAGGTGCGGGCGGCTGATGGCTGATGGCTGATGGCTGATGGCTCGGGGGCCAGCGTCGACAGGCGCGATCGGGGTGAAAACGTGACTGCAAAGGACATCAGAAACAGTGACCGGCTGCGCGTTTCGAGTCGTCGGCCATCAGCCATCAGCCATCAGCCATCAGCCGTGATCACTTCTGACATGCCCCGCACCACGTCGTCCCCCGTCCCCCCACCACCCCCCCCGACAAGATCGTCGCGCACACCGCGCACGGCGCTCCGGCGCGTCCGTAGACCTGGAAGTTGTGCTGGAAATAGCCGTCCTGGCCACTGGCGGCGCGGAAATCGCTGATCGTCGAGCCGCCGGCGGCAATGGCCTCGGTAAGGACGGTGCGGATGTGCCCGACCAGGCGCTCGAGGGCTGCACGTGACACCCGGCCGGCGGCACGGGAGGGGCGCAGCCCGCTCCGGAATAGCGCTTCCTGGGCGTAGATGTTGCCCACTCCAACGACCACGCGCTGGTCCATGATCAGGGCCTTGAGCGCGACCTTCCGTCCGCGGCAGGCGGCGGCCAGATACGCGGGGGAGAAGGCCTCGGCATCGAGGGGCTCGGGGCCGAGTTCCACCAAGCGGGGGTGAGTGGACTCCGCCCCCGGAGCAATGTAGTCGAGCAGACCGAAGCGCCGCGGATCGCGGAACGCCAAGCGGCGGCCGTCGCCCAGGTGCAGGTAGCAATGGTCGTGGTCGCGCTCGTCGCCGGGCGGCGCCAGGCGCCAGGTGCCGGTCATGCCAAGGTGCGAGAGCATGGTGCCGGCAGGGGTGGCGAAGAGCAGGTACTTGGCGCGCCGGCGGATGGCGCTGAGCGCCTGGCCGGCGAGCCGGCGCGGCAGGTGGGCGGGAATGGGGGCGCGCAAATCACGCCGGGTGAGCTGGATGCGTGCGATCACCGCGTCCGCGCCGATCAGGCGCTCCAGGCCGGCGCGCACGGTTTCGACCTCAGGCAGTTCGGGCATGGTCGGGGCAGCATCGCGGCCGCTCCGGCAATGCCAGCGTAGCCCCCAGCAGATGAGGCATTTGCGCCCACCCGGGGGGATCGGGTACACTCTTCCATGACCCCGCTCAGCACGGCCGTCCAGCCGCTCACCGTCGCCGAGATCGCCGATGCCCTGATGGGCGTCGAAAGCAGCGCCGCCCTGCTCGCACGGCTCGAGGACCTGCTCGCCCGGCTGGGCGCCTTGCCAGCGCGGGTCTATCTCTTCGATGCTGACAGCGGCAGCTTCTATGCCGCTGCGGGTCTGGGCTGCGCCCGGGCCGCGCCAGAGATCCCGCTGCTGCGCCCCGACGCCGCGCCCACCCATCACCATCTGCTGCGCAGCTGCGGCGAGTGGGTCGGCCTGCTTGAGATCCTCACTACCGAGCCTCATGACCGGCAGCTGGTCGCGCTGCTCGCCGCGCTGCTCGGCCCGACCCTGATCGCCGTGCACCGGCAGGCCGGGCTGATCGACGAGGTCACCCAGCTCGGCCGTGAGGTGCGCGAACTGGTCACCGCCGGTGAACTGCTGCGCCACCTCGATGTCGAGGTGCTGCTGAGCCGCATCCTGGAGACCGCGATCTTCGCGGTGCGCGCCCAGGTCGGCGCGGTGCTGATCGCGGACGAGCAGGACCGGCTCACGGTCGGCGCCGCGCTGGGGCTGAGCGAGGAGCACATCGCCGCCATCCAGGGGCGCGACGGGCGCAGCATCGCGGCCGTGGTGCAGGACGGTGGCGTGGCGATCTGCGTGGGCGCCGACAAGGTGCGCGAGCGCCTCGATCTGACCGCGCTCGAGGCGCAGGGGGTCAGTCTCACCGGCCTGCTGGCGCTGCCGCTGACCATCCGCGGGCGCGGGCGCGGCGTGGTGCTGCTGGCCAATCCGGAGGGCGATTTCAACGCCGGCGAGCGGCGTATCGCCGAGACCGTCTGCAGCCTGGCCGCGATCGCCCTCGACAACGCCCTGCTGGTCAAGGGCACCCTCGACCGCGAACGCCTGCAGCGCGAACTCGACCTCGCGCACTCGGTGCAGGAGCAGATGTATCCGGACGGCGGCCTGACCCTGGGCGGGCTCACCGTCGCGGGCAGCTCGCAGCCGTGCGACGAGACCGGCGGCGATTACTATACCTATTTGACGCGCAACGGGTGCATGCTGGCGATGATCGGCGACGTCAGCGGCCACGGTCTGGGCGCGGCGCTCTACACCACCATGGCGCACGCGATCATCCAGCAGCAGCTGCGCGCGGGCGCGGCGCTGGAGCCGGCCTTCGGCGTGCTCAATGAAGGCCTGTTCCACACCCAGAGTGGACGCTTCATGACCGCCGCGTTGGTCGAGATCGAGCCGCAGACGCTGGCCCTCACCTACGTTTCAGCAGGACACAACCCGTTGCTGTGGATCCACGCCGGCGCGGTGCGCTGGCTGGAAAGCTGCGGCATGCCACTGGGCATCGTCCCGGTCGGCGACTTCCCGCCACCACCCGGCGACCGCCTCGCCCCAGGCGACATGCTGATCCTCTACACGGACGGCTTCGTCGAGGCCGCCAACGGCGCCGGCGAGGTCTATGGCGACGCGCGCTTCGCCGCAGCCGCGCTGGTCGCCTGGCGCGAGGACATGGGCCCCGCCGAGACCGTCGCACTGATCACCACCGAGGTCGACGTGTGGTCGGCAGGGCGCAAGCACGAGGATGATCTGACCATGGTGGTGGTGCGGGTGGCGGCGCCGGCTGCTGCCGGCTGAGACCCTAGACCCTAGACCATAGACCTGTGATCACGAGGTGGTTCCGCTTCAGGAAAGGTGTTCGCTCCAGGTCGGTCTTCTGGTTTCGCCATGTCGGAAGATCCGGCACTGAGCCCGTGAACAAAACCCCGGGCTGCGTGTCTTCCCTAGGGTCTAGCGTCTAGGGTCTGGCCGCAGGGTCTGTCCGCAGGGTCTGCCCGAAGGACCACAGTCTGACTGTCGGGCATACACGGAAGGCAGCTGGTACTTGGCCGGCGACCGTGGTACGCATAGTTCCTGCATCCGTCAGCCGGAAAGGCATCCCTTGGCCATCTCCATCCTGCCCGTCGTCCTGCTCCACCGCGGCCTGGTTCCCAGCCTGGTCCTGCTCGCCGCCGTGGGGCTGGTCAGGGCCGAGGACGGCGAGGTCCTGCCGCGCCTGGCGCCGACCGTCGGCGAGTACCTCAAGAGCGACTATTACGACCAGACGCGCTTCCACCCGCGCATCATGGTCGAGCGCGCGCTGCGCGCCCTCGAGACCTCCGAAGTCAGCATCGACACCGCGTGGAAGGACGACGTCATCACCCTGACCATGACGACGGTGGTGAAGCAGATCCCGGCCAAGGAACCCAAGGACATCGACGAGGCCATGGCCCTGGTCGAGGTCGTGCGCCTCGCCCTTGACGCGGCGCCGGGGCTGACCAAGGAGCGCAAGCGCGATCTGGGCTACGCGCTGGTCAACGGCACGCTCGCCGCGCTCGACCCGCACACCGTGCTGATGCCGCCCGAGCCGGCGCGCGAGTTCAGCGAAGACATCCGTGGCGAATTCTACGGCATCGGCGCCTTCCTCAACCAGGACGAGGGCGTCATCACCATCGAACGCGTCATGCCCGGCCTGCCCGCCGAGAAGGCCGACGTGCAGGACGGCGACATCATCCTCGGCATCGACGGCGAGAAGACCGCCGGGCTGAGCCTCGAGCAGGCGGTGCGCCGCATCAAGGGGCCCAAGGGCACCACCGTGACCTTGACCGTCGAGCGCAAGAGCTCGCCCACGCCGGTCGACATCCCGGTGACCCGCGACTTGGTCCAGGTCATCACCATGCGCGCCAAGCGCGTCGGCGACGTCGGCTACGTGCGCATGGACGAGTTCAACGCCAACACCTTCCGCTCACTGTGCAAGGACATCCTCGACCTGCAGAAGCCGGGCCCGATGAAGGCCTTCGTCCTCGACCTGCGCTTCAACGGCGGTGGCCTGCTCGACCAGGCGCGCCTGATCAGCGACATCTTCCTGCCCAAGGGCGAAGAGATCGTGCGCACCGTGACCGCCGACGGCCAGCCGCAGATCTACAAGAGTTCGGCGCGCCAGCTGCTTGATGTGCCGATGGCGATCCTGACCTCTGGCGGCAGCGCCAGCGCGGCCGAGATCCTCAGCGGCGCCCTGCAGCGCGACGAACGCGCGGTGATCGTCGGTTCGACCACCTTCGGCAAGGGCTCGGTGCAGACCATCAAGGACCTCGGCGACGGCAGCCGGCTCAAGCTCACCATCCAGGAGTACCAGCTGCCCGGCGGCGTCTCGATCCAGGACGTCGGCGTGACCCCCGATCTGCGCCTGATCCAGCACACCGTGCGCAAGGACGGCGTCATCGACCTCGTGCCGTTCACCAACCAGCGCGAGGAAGATGATGAGTTCGCGCTGGTCAACACCCACCTTTACGAACACAGCGCCGCGCTGGAGCTCGGCTGGCTGTCGCATTTCCAGGAGCGCGAGACGCTGAAGAAGTCGGCCATCTCGGCGCGCGACTTCGTACCCGACCAGGAGGCCAGCCTGGTCGTCGACCTGGTCGGTCAGGCGGTGGCTGGCGGTGACGAGGTGGTGGCGGCGGCCGAGCAGGCGTCCAAGGTGCGCGGGCTGCGCAAGTTCCTCATCGACCAGCTCAAGGCGCCGGTCGGCGCCCGTGCCGAGATCGAATCGACCGCCCTTGCGACGGCCCTGGCGGGGCGCGCCCCGGCGGTCGCCTGGGGCCCGGCGACGCCGGTGCCCGCCGGCGCGCTGACGCTCACCTACAGCGGTCCAGCCGCGGTCACCGCTGGCGAGACTGCCAGCCTCACCTTCCAGATCGCCAACGCCGCCGGCGTCGACCTCGGCCGCCTCTACGGGGTGGTCAAGGCCGACAAGTTCAGCCCGCTGTGGGAGGACGAGGTGGTGATCGGCATGGTGCCGCCGAAGGGCAGCGCCACCGGCACGCTCAGCTTCAAGGTCCCCCCGCGCCTCTACGGTGGCGAGGAGCGCTTCAATCTCGAACTCTACCAGGACGGGCGGTCCGAGCGGCTCGCCAGCGTGCCGGTGCGCGTGCAGATCCAGCCGGTGGCGCGCCCGCGCTTCAGCTACACCTGGCGGCTTGAGGAGCCGGGCGGCGACGGCCAGCTCAATCCGGGCGAGGCCGCGGCCCTGCAGCTGACGCTGAAGAACGACGGCGAGGGCGCCTCGGCGAAAATCGACCTGCGCGTCTTCAAGGAGGGCGAAGACCACTTTGTGCAGCTCAGCGACACGCGCAGCAAGCTCGAGCCGCTGGCCAAGGACGGCACCGCCACCGTGAAGATCCCGCTGACGGTGAAGAAGGAATGGCTGCGCAGCGACAAGACCGTGATGCCCTTCACCGGTGATGCGATCAAGCTGCTGGTGCGCGCCGAGGAGCGCTTCGAGGAAGGCATCGACGGCCGCTACCGTGCCACCATGTTCAATACCCTGACCATCCCGGTGAACGCGCCGGTGGTCCCGCACGCCATCGCTCAGCCCGCGATGGTGCTGGTTGCGAGCACCGTCGGCGCCGACAACGCGGCCACGGTCACGGTCAAGGTCGTCGACCCGGGGCTGAAGTTCCTGACCGTCTTCCAGGACGAGGACAAGACCGCCCTGCTGCCCGCCGCCAAGCTCGGCGCCGATGGCCTGTTCACCACCACGCTCACGCTCAAGCCCGGCGCCAACTCGGTGCGCATCGTCGCCATCGACCAGGACGACGTCGACGAGGTCCTGCCCTTGCGCCTGTGGGGCGAGGGCACCAGACCTGAGAAGGCCAAGCCCGAGAAGACCGCCGCCAAGCCGGAGGCCAAGATGAAGGCCCAGGTCGACGCCAGCCCCGTCATTCCATAGGAATTTTGGCTGCGGCGGGGCCAATGTGTCTCGGGCTGCGACGTGCGGAGTACGGGTTTCGCGGGCATGGCCACTTCGAAGTGGGGGATGTCCGAGATCTTTTCGTCATAGACCCGCTACCTTGACGCACTCCGCACTTCCCCGCCACCCTTGTCATATTCTGATCCTGAAACCATGCCCAACCGCCCCCGTCGCAACCGCATCTCCGCCGGCATCCGTGGCCTGGTGCGCGAGACGCGACTTTCCGCTCAGCACCTGGTGCTGCCGCTGTTCGTCCAGGAAGGTCCGCAGAGCGCGATGCCGATCGCGTCGATGCCGGGCTGCTCGCGACTGGGGATCGAGCGTATCGTCGCGATCGCGCGCGAGGCGTTGGCGCTGGGCGTGCCCGCAGTAGCGCTGTTCCCGGCGCTGGACGACGCATGTAAGAGCCCGCGCGCCGACGAGAGCGTGAATCCCGAGGGCCTGCTGCAGCGCGCCGTGCGCGCGCTCAAGACCGCCCTGCCGCAGCTGGTGGTGATCACCGATGTGGCCATGGATCCCTACTCCAGCGATGGTCACGATGGGCTGGTGCGCGGCGACGAGATCGTCAACGACGAGACCCTGCCAATCCTTGCCGCCATGGCCGTCGCCCAGGCGCGCGCCGGCGCCGACGTGGTCGCGCCGTCCGACATGATGGATGGGCGCGTGGGCGCCATCCGCGCGGCCCTCGACGCGGCCGGCTTCACCGGTACCGGCATCTGCAGCTATTGCGTGAAGTACGCTTCCGCCTTCTACGGCCCGTTCCGCGACGCCCTCGATTCCGCGCCGCGCGCCGGCGACAAGAAGACCTACCAGATGGACCCCGCCAACGTGCGCGAGGCGCTGCGCGAGGTCGCCCTGGACGAGGCCGAAGGCGCTGACTGGCTGATGGTCAAACCCGGCCTGCCCTACCTGGACGTGGTGCGCGCGGTGCGCGAAGCGACCGCCCTGCCGGTCGCCGTCTACCACGTCAGCGGCGAGTATGCGATGCTCAAGGCCGCCGCCGCCAACGGCTGGCTCGACTATGAGCGCTGCCTGCTCGAGAGCCTGCTCGCCATGCGCCGCGCTGGCGCGGACCTGATCTTCACCTACGGCGCGCTGGACGCGGCGCGCGCTCTGGCACGGGTTCCCTAGCGGCGCCACGTCAGGCGATCAAGGCGAAACGGATCACCATGCCCACGATCGGCGCATCTTCCCTCATGGCGTTTCCGCTGGCCCTGGGCGGCAACACCTTCGGCTGGACTTCCGACCGGGCGACCTCGTTTCGGGTGCTCGATGCCTTCGTCGCGGGCGGCGGCAACCTGATCGACACCGCTGACGCCTATTCTGCATGGGCCCCGGGCAACCACGGTGGCGAATCCGAAACCATAATTGGCGCCTGGCTGGCAGAGCGGATGAACCGCGCGCGCGTCATCATCGCCACCAAAGTCAGCCAGCACCCGCAATTCCGCGGCCTGGGCGCAGCGAACATCGCCGCCGCGGCCGATGCCTCGCTCGTGAGACTGTGCACTGACACGATCGATCTGTATTACGCCCACTTCGATGACGCGGCCACGCCGCTCGAAGAGACCGTGCTCGCCTTCGCCGCCCTGGTGCGCGTCGGCAAGGTGCGCCACGTCGGCATCTCGAACTACAGCGCGGCGCGCATCCGCGAATGGATCGCCATCGCCACGCGCCATGGGCTGGACCTGCCGATCGCGCTGCAGCCGCACTACAACCTGGTGTTCCGGCAACCGTATGAGCGCGACCTGGCACCACTCGCCGCGGCGCATGGCTTCGGGGTTTTCCCGTATTTCGCGCTCGCCAGCGGCTTTCTTACCGGCAAGTATCGCACCCAGGGCGACCTCGCAGGCGCGGCGCGCGAGCGCCAGGCTGGCCGCTATTTCAGCCCCGCTGGCCTGGCCGTGGTCGACGCTGTGGGCAAGGTCGCGGCGGCGCGCGGCGTTTCTCACGCCACCGTCGCCCTCGCCTGGCTGCTCGCCAAGCCCGGCATCACTGCACCGCTCGCCAGCGCACGCACGCCCGAGCAGCTCGTGGAGCTGTTCGCGGCCACTCGTCTGGAACTTGGCGCGGCCGAAGTCGCCGCACTGGATGCGGTCTCTGGGCTCATTCCCGAGGCGGCAAAGCAGGGAGCCTGATCCGAAAGCTCACCAGTTCGTGCGCGCACCCTGGCCGGGCTCACCGATGATCGGTGCGAGGATCACCCGGTCGCCGGGTGCGGCCCCGGCAGGGTCGACAAGGTTATTCGTTCGACGCTGCCGTCGGCCGTGGTGATGGTGATGACCGCGCCATCGCGGGTGACGACCGGTGGCTTCCCGCCACGCAATAACGGTGAGATGACGATCGTCACCGACGTGGTGATGAACCACACGCGGGCGCAGTGCCGACCGTCGACGGTCACCGTCTCGATCTGGATGGGCCGCGGCGCGTCCACGCCGGCGCTGGTCGCCACTGAGGCGGGCAGGACGGCCTCTGGAGCGAAGTCCATGGAGACCAGCTCCCACCGCCACGCCTGCCCGAGGGGCTTGGTGATAAGGCGGGTCTCGGCGGCGGCGGGCGTCTGGAAGGTCGGCAAGGCACCCAGGAGGGTGGCGGCGTCGAGCGCGGTGCGCTGGCGGAAGGAGATTACTGCTCCTGCATGACGGCGTGCTGTCAGGGAGTCGGCAGTTGCCAGTGATCCAGGCAGCCATTCACCTCCGGCGGCCGGCGCGTGTCAGGTTGCTGGCCACGAGTAGCGACCCACGGCCCCGCAAACCCTTCACCTGGCGCGCGTTCCCCATTCCACGGACTCCACTTCCCCCTTGCCCCTCATCCGGGTTGGTCCCATGACGGGGCCATGCCCGCGAGCCCCTTCCAGGATGACGGCATCACCCCCGAGCACCTCGACCGCCTGGCCCAGGGCTGGTCGCTGCTCCACCTCGCCAGCCGCGCGCCGGAACGCGTCACGGTCTGGGATGCGGTGGTGCTCACCGCGGCCAGCGCCCATCAGGCGCGGCTCTACGAATTGCAGGTCGAACAAGCGCGGCGGCTGGGCCGCATCCCGCCGCGCACGCTCGCGCTGGTCGTCCCCGACCCCGAGGGCCGACGCGTCGGCAGCGGTGGCGCGACCCTCGGCGCGCTGCGCGCCCTGGCCGCCGCCTGTCCCGGCCGCGACCTCGCGGGGATGCGCGTGCTGCTCATCCATGCCGGCGGCGACAGCAAGCGCGTGCCGTGGGCCAACGTCATCGGCAAGCCTTTCATCCCCTTCCCGCTGCTCGCCACCGACGAGACCGTGCCGACGCTTTTCGATCATCTGCTCGCGCTGGCCGCACCGGTGCCGCGCAACCTGCCGGGCGGCGGACTGCTCACCCTGACCGGAGACGTGCTGCCCCTGTTCGATGCGGCGCGCCTGGCCTTCCCGGCGGCCGGCGGCGTGGTGGTGACCGCGCCGGTGGCCCTCGATATCGCGCAGCGTCACGGCGTGATCGGCGCCACTGCCGACGGCACCGTCACGTCTCTGTTGCAGAAGGCGAGCGCGAGCCAGCTGGTCGCCGCCGGCGTGCTGGTCGCGGGCGGCGCGGCGCTGCTCGACACCGGCATCTATGCTTTCTGCGGCGCGGCCTTCGCCGCCCTGGCCGGGCTGGCCTGCGCGGCCGACGATCCGCTGCGCGAACTGCTCGCCGATGGGCGCGAGTGCAGCCTCTACGAAGAGGTCGCCGCCGCGCTGGTGCCGGCGCAGCGGGACTGGCTGCGCGGGCGCCCGCTGGGTGCGCGCCTCAGCGCGGCGCTCGGGCCGTTCGCTCTGCGCCACCACCTTGCCGCCGACCTGCAATTCATCCATCTCGGCTCGAACGCCGAGATCATGTACCACCTCGCCAGCCCCTGGCATGGCCGCTTCGCGCGGCGTGTGCTGGCCCAGTGCGGCGCGGGCGTCGCCGAGGACGCGGTGGTCGTTGCGTCGCACCTTGATCCGGCCGCGCGCGTCGGCGCCGGCACCCTGGTCAGCGACAGCCTGCTCGGGCCCAGCGTGCGCATCGGCCGGCGCTGCGTGATCTCCGGACTCGATGCGGCTGACGACCGCCTGCAGGTACCGGATCACTGTTGCCTGTGGCAGGTTCCGCAGCTCGCGGCGGGCGGCGGTCCGGCCCTGGTCGCCAGCGTGTGCTGTGGCGTCGACGACAACCCCAAGGACGCGGCCGGCGACGGCACCTTCCTCAACCGCGCCTTCCCGCAGTGGCTTGACGATCATGGCGTCGCGCCCACTGACCTGTGGCGGACGGGCGAGGCGCGGACGTTGTGGAACGCGCGCCTGTTCCCCGTCCAGCCGGCACCGGCGAACCTCGGCATCGTCGCCTGGATGCTCGCGGCGCGGCCGACCGGGTCGCGCCAGGAGGAGCAGTGGCGCGGCAGCCTGCGTCGCAGCTTCGCCGAGCTCCACGAGCGCATGGACGCGGTCGCGCTGCTCGCGCGCCGCGAGGGCATCACCGCCAAGCTCATCAGCCACGCCATCGCGCAGGCACTGGACGGTGCTGCAGACCACAATCTCGCCGGCATGGCCATGCAGCTCGGCGGCGAGCAGCAGCGCGAGCGCGTGGCGGCCCTTGCGGAGTCGGTGCCGGTCGACGCGCCCCCGGCCTTTGGCCAGCCGCCGCGCAGCCGCCTGCTGCAGCTCCAATCGGATCTTGCGGCCGTGGCGAACGGCGGTGAGGCGGTCGCCGCGATCTGCGCCGCGCGCGCCTTCGCCGCGGTGCAGCAGGAGGTCGCCGCCGGCCTGACCCTGCGCCAGGGCGAGCCGGTCTCGGGCTGCGCGCCTGGCCAGCGCCACAGCGTTTCGCTGCCGGCGCGCTTCGACATCGCCGGCGGTTGGAGCGACACCCCGCCCTACTGCCTGGAGCGGCCCGCGCGCGTGCTCAACCTGGCCATCGCCCTCGACGGCGCGCTGCCGATCGGCGCCGAGGTCGAGACCCTGGCCGAGCCGCGCTGGGTGCTGCAGCTCGCGGATGGCCCGGAGCGGGTACTGGGAGACGCGCGTGCCCTGGCCGGTCCGCCCGATCTCGCCGACCCGCACCTGCTGCTCATCACCGCGCTTGGCATCGCCGGCTGCGGCGGCCCGGGCGGCATCACTCAGGGCATGCGCGTGCGCACCTGGTCGCGCGTGCCCAAGGGCAGCGGTCTGGGCGCGAGCAGCATCCTCGCCGCAGCGCTGCTGACCGCGCTGCAGCGCGCCGCCGGCCGCCCCGCCGATCCGCGCACGGTCAGCGAACTGGTGCTGTCGCTCGAGCAGCGCATGACCACCGGTGGTGGCTGGCAGGACCAGATCGGCGGGCTCTATCCGGGGGTCAAGTGCATCACCAGCGTACCGACGCGGCCGCTGCGCATCACGGTCGAGCAGGTGCCGCTGATCGCCGGCGTGCGCCAGGAATTGGAGGAGCGCCTGGTCATCACCTTCACCGGCCAGGAACGGCTCGCCAAGAACGTGCTGCAGATCGTGGTCGCGCGCTATCTGCAACGCGACCGGCGCGTGCTCGGCGCCATCACCCGCCTGGTCGAACTCGCCGGCGAGGGCCAGCGCTGTCTCGCGCTCGGCGACCTCGACGGGCTCGGCCGTGTGCTGCGTGAGACCTGGCACGCGCACCAGCAGCTCGACCCACATTGTAGCAACCCGGAGGTCGACGATCTCATCGCCGCGGTCGCCGACCTGTCCTGCGGCGCCAAGCTCGCGGGCGCGGGCGGCGGCGGGTTCATGGGCATCTTGGCGAAGGATGCGGAGGCGGCGCGGCGGATCGCGGTGATCCTGGATGGGCATCCAGGCGTGCGGACGTATCGGTGGTCGTTGGTGGAGTGAGGGGAGGTGGGCTGATGTGATGGCTGATGGCTGATGGCTGATGGCTGATGGCCAGAAGATCCTTGTCCGCCGCCATGCGCTGTTCGCAGACAGCGCCTGTCATTCACCCTTTGTCTGAGGCCGGCGCGTAGAGCCGGCCTCAGCCCTCAGCCATCAGCCCTCAGCCATCAGCCATCAGCCCTCAGCCCTCAGCCATCAGCCCTCAGCCCTCAGCCCTCAGCCCTCAGCCCTCAGCCCGAAAAATCCAACCACCCCTGCGGCACGAACACACGCAGGAGATTGAAGCCTGCATGCGCGCCGACCGCCACCGCCAGCCCATGGCGCAGGAAGGCGATCCCGTAGAGTACGCCGGCAGCGGTGCGCTCGATGAACACCGACCAGCCGAAGGGTTCGGCGCCCGGGAAGTGGTTGATGAGAACGGTGTGGGCGAGACTGAAGAGCGGGGCGCTCACCGCCAGGCCGACCACGGCGGCGAGGATGCCGGGGACGCGCAGGGTGCGCAACAGCAGCACCAGACCACCGAGCAGCAGGGCGCGGAAGATCAGCTCCTCCTGAAAGGCCCCGCAGAGGGCCAGACCGGCCGGGCCCGCGAGTTGATCTGGCCCGAACCGGTGCCACGCGCCAGCCAGGGCGACGCGCGCCGCGATCCAGGCCAGACTCCACGCCAGGGCGAAACCCAGGGTCCTGGCTGCAGGTGGCTTCCAGGGCCAGCCTCCGAAGACCTGGGCGAGCAACGCGCCCACGATCAGGACAAGGAGTGGCAGCACCGGCAGGGTCAGGCCGATCAGGCCGCCGAGATGGGCGAGGATGGGGTCGGCGAGCAGCTGCTGCTGGCCGATGCCGAATCCATGCCAGCGCAGCAATTCACCGGCGACCGCCAGCGGAACCAGGCAGACCAGGACGGTGAGGGGGGCGCGCAGCTCGGCCGCGGCGTCCGGCACTGGAGCCAGCGGGGCTGGGGGATGCGTCTCAGACATGGGCGGCTGACGGTGGCCGCTCGTGCGATCCTGTCCAGTCCTGACCTGGCGGCCGGCGGCGCGCGAAAGCGCAGACGGGCCAACATCTGGAGCGTCCGGGCGTCATCACTTTATGAGGTGAGCGATGCGCGCCGTGCTGCCGATGATCCTGATCTGCATCTCACTCTCTACGCTTGCCGGCGCCGCCGCGTCATCGCCAGCGGGCCGCGACCCGGCCGAGAGCGGGCCGGTGTGGCTCAAGGACGAGGCCGGCAAGGACGTCATCCAGTACCAGGTGCGTTCCCCGGCCAAGCCGCAGCCCGGACGACTCGGACTCATCATCTGCTTCCATGGCCGCACTGGCGACAGTGGCAGCCTGCTCGGCAATACCGTCGCCGCACTCGACAAGGCCATGGTGCGCGACGGCTATGTCGTCATCGGCCTGAAATCCAAGGACATCGGCTGGGAAGAGGCCGACGATGGCCCGGTCACCACCTTCATCGCCTGGGCAGTTAAGCATTACTCCAGCGACCCGCGCCGCCTCTATGGCATCGGTTACTCGTCGGGCTCCTTCTACCTCAACCGCTTCGCACCCAACCACTCGGAGCTGTTCGCCGGCGCCATCACCTGGGTCGGCGGGCAGCACGGAGTGCGGCCTGATCCCCATCCCGAGACCGCCGCCGACCTGTACTGGATCACCGGCAAACTCGACACCACGGTGCCCGCCGACCGCTGCCGCCCCAACATGCTCGACTTCGTCAAGCGCGGCTATCACTGCCTGTACCGCGAGATGCGCGACTACGGCCACGACACCGCCCGCGAACCCTGCCAGGAAGACGCCTTCCGCTTCCTGCGCGCGCTGCGCAACCGTCGCCTGCCGCTGGGTGCCGAGGACCAGGCCTTCATCGATCAGTTCGCCGACGCTGACAAGGCCAAGCGCGTGCTCTCGTCCGCGCCCGCGTGGATGCGCGTGGTGCAGATCGGCGGGCCGCAGGCAGCGCCGGCGGTGCTCGCTGGGCTGGCGAGCGACAAGGATGGCCCGCGCGGCAACGCCGCGACCGCCTGCACCACTACCATGTTCGACGGACGCGTGGTCGCAGCGCTGGTGCCACTGCTGGACGCGAAGTCCCCAGCAGTGCGCGAGCTCGCGGTGAACGCCCTCACCGCGCAGGCTGAATGGGACCAGCCGGGCGCGCAGGCTGCGCTGTGCGATTTCCTTGCCGAACCCAAGCGCCCGGCTGCCGAGCGGCGCGCGGTCGCGGCGGGTCTCGGCAAGGTCGTGCGCATCGACCTGCAAGGCTCGTACCGTTTCGCCCAGGCGATCTGGACGCTGGTCGAAGCGCTCGACGACGAGGACGGCGGTGTGCGCGCGCTGGCTCTGGCCGGACTGGATCCTGCAAAGGCCGACGCCATGGCCTTCGGCTACAGGGCAGAGGCGACCAAGGCCGGGCGGACGGCGGCGGTGGAGCGATGGCGCACGTGGTGCCAAGGCGTGTGTGGGCCACGGCCGCTGGCGGTGGTGGCGCCGGTGCCCCCGGTTCCGGCTCCAGCACCCTGAGTCTGGCATGTCGCCCCACGGTGGTGACGTGCCGGGTGCCGATCCGCTGAACGAACCGTTCAACCGTCAGGAGACTTCCTGCGACCGCGCGCCGCTGGCGCGCATGCCTTAGAGGGCGCGCCAGCCGCGCGCGGTCACGGGAATGGGTCTCGCGAGTGGAAGTGCTTCATCGGCCTGGCGTCCCAGGTTGCGCGCCCCGGCACCTCAGCCCGCCCTGCGCTCATCCCAACCTGGACGCGGTTTACGCAGCGCGAATCAGACCTTTGCCAACGCCTGATCGAGATCGGCGATCAGGTCGTCCGCACCCTCCAGCCCGACGCTCATACGGATGAGGTTGGGGTGGATGCCGAGCGTCACCAGCTCCGCCGGAGTCTTGTCATAGTAGCTCATCAGCGCCGGCTGCTCGATCAGCGATTCGGGCCCGCCCAGGCTCGGTGCCAGGTAGGGGATCTCGCAGGCGTCGATCATGCGGCTGCCCGCGGGTAGGTCGCCCTTGACGGTAAAGCTCACCAGGCCGCCGAAACCGCGCATCTGCTTGGCCGCGATGGCATGCGCAGGATGGCTGGCAAGCCCCGGGTACCACACGCGCTCGACCTTGGGATGCTGTTCAAGGAAGGCGGCGATGCGCAGGCCGCTCTCGTTGTGGTGGCGCATGCGGATGGCGAAGGTCTTGAGCCCGCGGATCAACATGTACGCGGTGAACGGCGAGGCGAGCGCGCCGAACATGCCCTGGTGGTCACGGATCGCCTGGATCAGGTCGCTGCGCCCGACCACCACGCCAGCCATCAGGTCGTTGTGCCCGCCCAGGTACTTGGTCGCCGAGTGGATGACCAAATCGATGCCGTAGGATAGCGGGTTGAGATTGTAGGGCGTGGCCAGGGTCGCATCGATCAGGGTCTTGATGCGCTGCGCCTTGGCCAGCTTGGCCAGCTCCTCGAGATCGATGCAATTCAGGTAGGGATTGGTCGGGCTCTCGGTGATGATCAGCCGCGTCTTGGGCGTGATCGCCGCGGCGATGCCGGCGACCGAGGGCTCGCAGCTGGTGTGCTCCACGCCGAACTTGGCGAGGAACTCGCGCACGAAGACGCGCGTCTTGCGGTAGCTGTCGGCGGTGATGACGATGTGCAGGCCCGGCTTCACCATCGCCAGCAGCGTGGTGACGATCGCCGACATCCCGGTCGAGGTCAGCAGCGCCGCCTCACCGCCGTCAAGGGCGGCGAGCTTGGCCTCGGCGACCTCCTGGGTGGGGTTGCCGTAGCGACCATATTCCTCGGTGCGCTGGTGCTCACCGCGGAAGTAGCGGTGCAGCTCGTCGGTGTTCTCGAACGGGTAGGCCGTCGCCATGATCAGCGGCGTGACCAGGGAATCGTGGGCCTTGTCGCGCGGCTCGCCGGCGTGGACGGACAGGGTTTCGATCGAACGGGCCATTGCTCAGGCGTCCGGCGGGGAAAGGGGGGCGGTGCGACGGGCGGAGGTGAGGACGCGGGCCATCAATGGCCGCTCCGGGCGAATTCCGAGAAGGTCTGGACGAGGGCGAAATCCGCGCCGTCCCAGCGGAAGGACTTGGCCTCGACGATGCGGTCCGGCTGGCAGTCGATGACGATCTGCAGCAGCCCAGGGTAGACCGGTACGCCATCCGGAGCGGCGTACTTGCGGTCCTCCGCGCTGAAATACGCCCCGCAGTCGATGTGGCTGTGGAAGAAGGCCAGCCAGTGCTCACCCGCGGCCTCAGCTTCGCGCACCAGCCGCCCCATCTTGGCTTCGTTGACGCTGAAGGCGTCGCGCGCGGTGCGCGGATACTCCACCGGGTCCATGGCGTGGAGCCGGTTGGCGAGATTGTCGAGCGGTACGCAGCGCGTCGCGCGCAGGCCGGCGGCTTCCGCGATCCCGAAAAGCAGTCCACATCCCTCGTCGGGATAGCACGCACGGGCGTGGTCCTGCATCTGGGCGATCAGCGGGCTGGGGATGGCGAGCACGGCGGGGTTCCTGCGTATCTGCCTGAAGGATCAGATGGGAGCGCGGTGGCGGGTCAGTCCGGGCGGCGACGCATCCGGGGTCGGCGCAGGGTAGGGGGGTGGGGCTGGGGCGCAATGCGCGTGGGGGCCCGCTCGTTGCGCGCTGCCGCTCGCGGCCTACCCTGCCGGCCCCCACGGGAGAGGACGTTCATGGCCTTGCAGGACGAGCTGGAACAGGCGCAGATCGAGGCTTTGGCGGCCTTCGCCGCCGCCACCGACGCCACCGCGGTCGAGGCCGTGCGCGTCGCCTGGCTTGGGCGTAGCGGGCGCATCAAGGCGCTGCAGCAGGGCTTCGGCGCCGCCAGCCCGGAGGAGAAGCGCCAGCTCGGGCCGCTCTTCAACACCGTCATGGAGGCGCTCAAGGCCGCCCTGGCAGCCGCCCAGGCGCGCGGCGCCAGCGCCGAGACCGATGTCCCCATCGACCTCACCCTGCCGGAGCGCCCGCGCCCGGTCGGCAGCGTCCACCCGCTCAGCCAAGTCGCCGAGGAGGTCGAGCGCATCTTCTCCAGCATGGGCTACGCCGTAGTCGACGGCCCGCACATCGAGGCCGACGAATTCAACTTCGGCCGCCTGAACATCCCGCCCGACCATCCGGCGCGCGACAGCCAGGACACCTTCTGGCTCGATCTGCCCGGCGCCGCTGAGAAGCGTCTGCTGCGCACCCACACCAGCTCGGTGCAGAGCCGCACCTACCAGCAGGTCGGGCTCGGCAACCTCACGCCGCCCTTCCGCCGCGTGGTGGTCGGCAAGGTCTTCCGCTACGAGGCGGTCGACGCCACCCACGACAACACCTTCACCCAGGTCGAGGGCTTCGTGGTCGACCGCGACATCACCGTCGCCCACCTCATCGGCACCATCCGCACCATGCTCACCGCGGTTTTGCGCCGCGACGACGTCGAGGTGCGCCTGCGCCCGAGCTTCTTCCCCTTCGTCGAGCCCGGCTTCGAGGTCGACGTGCGCCTGACCAGCGCCGAGCCCGGCAGCCGCTTCTCGCGCTGGGTCGAACTGCTCGGCTGCGGCATGATCCACCCGCGCGTCCTGGAAGCCGGCGGCATCGACCCGGCGCAGTGGCAGGGCTTCGCCTTCGGCTTGGGGTTGGAGCGCCTGGCGATGATCCGCCACGGCATCGCCGACATCCGCGTCTTCAATGGCGCGGACCTGCGCAGTCTGGAGCAGTTTGGCGCGTACGGCTGAACGGAACGTCGAACAGGGATAGAACAAGAGGCGCGGAGACGCGGAGGACGGAGGAGGAGGGACAGGCTTGGTTCTGTCGGCTGTGCTGATGGTCGCGGTCAGCAGCGGGTAGCGCGTGCACAGAGGCGGGAGGAAGGAGTGAGCAGAGGCCTTCACCCAGCCCAATCGGGCCGTCCTCCTCCGCCCTCCGCGTCTCCGCGCCTCCTGTTTTATCCGGCTGTCCAGCCCCTCGGGTTCACCCCGCCGCGACGCAAGGCTCCGCCCGTTCCTGGCGCTGGTGGCTCCAGCTCGCGATGCCGCGGCGCCGGCGCTGCCAGGCGACTGCATCAGTGGAGATGCCGATCTCGTCGGCGATGGCGCGATCGGGCTCGAGGCCCAGGCGGGCGATGATCGCCGGTGACCACAGGTCGTGGCGGAAGCGCGGAATACCGGCCTGCGCGCGCTGCAAACGGACGGTCTCCGGATTCACGGCCAGCTGGGTGGCCAATTCGTTGTCGGGCATGGTGCCCAGCAGCGCGCGCACCCGCGGCGAGTTCCAATCGACCTTGGTGCGGATCAGGCGCGGGATGTCCAACTCGCGGCGCTTGGTAGTCACGGTCATCGGCGCCAGCCCGTGGATGCGCGCAATCTCAAGATCTGGAACCTTGCCGAGTTGGCGCAGCATCGGCGCCGACCACTGCACGGTGTTCCAGCGCGTCGCCGCCGGGATGCGGCAGGCACGGCGCTTGTGCGCGGCCGTGCTCGCGGCCATGCCGTGCTTCTGCGCGAACTGATGGTCGGAGAGCGTGGCCAACTCGCGCAGCATCACCGCCGTCCAGGTGAGGCCGATGCTGGAGGCGCCGTACGGTGGCAGAGCGAGGCGGCGGCGGCGCCAATAGACGCAAGGGATGGGCACGTTCCACAGCCGGGCGAGCTGACCGTCACTGGCAAGGCCGAGATAGGCCTCGTGCTCGGGCGTCCAGCGCACCTGGGTGCGCCGTCCTCCGTCGAGGGTGCGCTCCAGACAGGGCAGCGCGCCGGCGCGGCGCAGGATGCGCGTCAGTCGGCGGGTGCCGGGATCCGGATCCGCGGGCTCGGCGCCCGGCGACGGGCGCACGGCAGCTGTGAACGATTCGTCGGAAGTGTGGGTCATGGCGATGGCCGACAGAGCGGATCCTGAGGGGGGTGGTCACTGTGATCGTGTCGACGCGCGCCCGGAGCAGCAAGTCTGCAAGCGGTACATGGGAACCCGGATGGTGCTCAAAACGATCAGGGAGTTGTGAAAAACGGCGCCAACCTATGCGGAGATCCAACCTGGACTCACGGAAAATACGGAGGGCTGACGATTTCACGGCCAATTCGATCACGGGCCTAAAAAGACCCGAGGCAGGAAGGCGACGTACTCCACCGTTGCGGATTCGGCGTGGAATCCGTCCCCGCGTCACAACTCCGACGGGCACCGACGGTGGGATCCGCCAACCGTACGGTGACTCGCAGGCGCGGTCACCCGCGTGGCAGCCCCAGCTGCACCTGCACATTGCGTGGCAGCGCAAACATCCCCGTCTGCAGTCCCGGATGCCAGCAGCGCAGGTCCTTGTGCCAGGGCTGGGCGGCGGGCGTGGTCTCGCCGGTGCCATTGCGGCAGCGCGCGACCGCCCATTGGCCGCCCGGGAAGCTGGGGATGGTCATCAGGTAGACCGCGTTGTCCGGGAAGCGCTCGCTGAGTTTGCGCACGGTGGTGCGGCACTCGTCTCCGGAGAAGGTCGGGCAGCCGAGCGGTGCGACCAGCAGGCCACCGTCCTTGAGGCGGCGGAACACCGAGTCAGCGAAGCTGAGGGTGTGGAAGACGTCACTGGCGGCGTTGGTCAGCTCGCAGGCGTCGACGATGATGACGTCGAACTGGTGCGGGCAGTCGCGCAGGTAGCGGTGCGCGTCGTCGATCACCAGCTCGACGCGCGGGTCGTTCAAACAGCTCGCCGCGGTCGGGAAGAAGCGCCCGCAGACCTCGACCACCTGACGGTCGATCTCGACCACGGTGACCCGCTTCACGCCGGGGTAGCGCAGCACCTCGCGCGCCACGCCGCCGTCGCCGCCGCCAAGGATGAGCACGCGCTCGGCATTGCCCGCCACGCTGAGCGTGGGGTGGACCAGGCACTCCGAATAAAGCGCCTCGTCGAAATCGGTCAGCGCGATCGAACCGCCCAGCGTCAGCACCTTGCCGAAAGCGTGGCTGTCATAGACCGCGATGCGCTGGAACGGCGAGGTACCGCTGAACAGGCACTCGCGCAGCTTGAGTTTGAGGCCGGCGCTGTCGCCGTACAGATCCTCGAGCCACAGGTTGAGGTTCTCGTTGGACATGGTCATCCTCTCAATCGACGACGACGATCTTGGCGCGCGGGAAGAAGTTGAAATCGGTGGCGCTGGCCGAGGTGTAGGCGCCCATCATCGGGCTGGTCACCAGTTCGCCGCACTCGAGTTCGGGCAGCATGATATCGTTGTAGATGACATCGATCGAATCGCAGGTCGGGCCGGCGACCACGCTCAGCTTCTCGGCGCCGGTGGCTTTGCCTTCGAGGCGGGCGAGCGGCATGAACTGGTAGTCGCAGTGGTCGTAGAGCTTGCCCGAGTAGCTGCCGTACAGTCCATCATCCAGGTAGTACCACATGCGGCCCTGCCGCTCGGCCTTGCCCATCACCGATGCGACCAGGGTCATCGAAGGGGCCGAGATGAAGCGTCCCGGCTCGGCGATCAGGCGCACGCCGGGGAACAGGCGCTCGAGTTCGGCCGCGATCGGGTGGCAGTAATAGTGGATCGGCATGACCTGGTCGGTGTAGGGCACCGGGTAGCCGCCGCCGATGTCCAGGGTGTCGAGACGGATGCCGTCGAGGGCCGCGAGGTTGAAGAGCTGGCGGCAGAACGAGATCGCCTCGATGTACTTGAAGTTGTTGAGCAGCTGCGAGCCGGCATGGAAGCTCAGCCCGCGCACCTTCAGGCCCATGCCGACGGCCTTGCGCAGCAGGTCGAGGCCGTCCTGGGGCTGCACGCCGAATTTCAGCGACAGGTCGCACTGCGCCTCCTTATTGCGGAAGCTCAGGCGCATGATCAGTTCGATGCGGTCCTTGTAGGGCAGGAATTTTGGCAGCTCGTACGGGTTGTCGAAAATGAACGTGCGGCAGCCGTAGTCGAGCGCGTAGCGGATATCCTGGTCGCGCTTGATCGGATGGGTATGGATGGTGCGCGTCGGATCGACGCCGACGTCGCGGACGACGTCGACTTCGCCGCTGGTGGCGAGGTCGAACCAGCCACCCTCGTCTTTGATCGCCTGCACCACCGCGGGATGCGGCAGTGGCTTGAGTGCATAGTGCAGCTGGACGCCTGGCAGCGCCTGCTGCAGGGTGCGGTACTGGCTGCGGATGGTCTGGGTCGAGAGCAGAAGCAGCGGCGTGCCGTGTTCGGCAGCCAGGGCACGCATGCGGGCGGGATCGAGGAACATGGGCGCTCAGCTGCGGGCTGCGGCCTGCGCGCCGCCGCTCGTGGTGGGCGCTATCGTGCAGGCCTGGTTCACGGGCACCTCATCGCCGACCGCCGCTGGCGGCGCGTCCGGGTTCCGGGCGCGCCGCTTCGGGGTCAGGTGTCGGAGAGCTTGAGACCGCCCTGGTTGATGTCGATGTCGTCGAGCACCTTGGGCTTCTTGTCGGTGATCACCGGGACGCTGTCGAGGTCCTCGAGCAGCTCGGTGACGAACGGGAAGGGCACCAGCATGCTGTGGTGGGTGGCCGCGTTGTAGGCCTTCAGGCCGCTGATCCCGCGCGCGTTGAGGCGCGTGGCGAGGTCGGCGTGGCTGAGCTCGGCGACGTCGAGCTTGTCGCTGCACACCGTCACCGACCACAGCACGGCGTACATGTGGATGTAGAGATAGAACGTGCGGCGGTACTTGAAGACCTCGCGCAGGGTCGCGTGGCACTGCTTGAAGGTGTTCGGGCGCGAAACCGGGCTCTCGGTGTGCATCACGAACAAGCCGTTCTCATCCTTGAAAGTCTTCTTCACCTCCTTGAAGAACTCCTTGGTGTAGAGCATCACCGACGGACCGAACGGGTCGGTCATGTCCATGATCACCGCGTCGAACTTCTCCTTGGTCTTCTGCACAAACTTGCGGCCGTCGCCCACCTCGAGGCGGTAGCGCTTGTCGGCGAAGGCGCCGGCGTTGATCTCGGGCATCAGCTTCTCGCAGAAGTCGACCACACCGCCGTCGAGCTCGGCCATCACCGCCTTCTTGACGGTGCTGTGCTTGAGCACCTCGCGCAGGATGCCGCCGTCGCCGGCGCCGATGATCAGTACGTCCTCAGGCTTGGGGTGCGCGGTCAAGGCGGGGTGGACCATCGGCTCGTGGTAGAGGAACTCGTTCTTTGAGGTCACCTGGGTGACGCCGTCCAGCAGCAGCACGTTGCCGAACTCCTCGCTCTCGACGATCTCCAGCTTCTGCCACTTGGTCTTGGCCTGGTGCAGGGTCTTACCGGCCTTGTAGAAGTAGCCGAAGGTGGGGTTGAGGCGCTCGACGATGTAGCGGGACATGGGATTTCCTGGGGAGTGGGCCGGTCCGCGGCCGCAGGGGCCGTCCGGGGTGCGCAGGTTGTAGGGGGGCAGCAAACCCCCGCAATCCGAAGATTTCATGAAGGACGGGGGAAGGCCCCGGTCCGGAAGTCCGGAAGTCCGGAGGTCCGGAAGTCGCGGTAAACCGCGCCTAAAGCGGCACAACCTCCCGCTGCGGGTCGATGCCGGGGATGGCTCCTTGGCGGCTGTAAAGTCCGGGGCGCAGAGGTAGACCTTCATCCTGGGCCGCGACTTTGGCTTCAAGCGCCGCATCTGCCTTGTCTCTGAACCCGGACAGTCCCTGGCATCTCGACACTCGCCTCTTGGCGGGCGGCTCCTAGCATTCGGGCATGCTCCACGGCACCACGTCCCCGCTCATCCGGCCGGCCGACCTCGCGCGGCTGCACAGCCTGGAGGTGGCGGCGCGCATCGTGGTGGAAGGCCTGCAGACCGGCGCGCACCGCAGCCCGCACAAGGGGCACTCGGTCGATTTCGCCGACCACCGGCCGTATGTGGCCGGCGACGACCTGCGCCATCTCGACTGGAAGGTGCTCGGTCGCAGCGACCGCCTGGTGCTCAAACGCTACGAGGCTGAGACCGACCTGGGCTGCACACTGGCGGTCGATGGCTCGGCAAGCATGGGCTACAAGGGCGAGCGTTCGGGGCTCAGCAAATACACCTACGCAGCCGGCTTGGCCGCCTCGATGGCCTACCTGACGCTCCAGCAGCAGGACCGCGCCGGGCTGGTGATTTTCGCCGAGAAGGTCGCCATCGAATACAAGCCGGCCCGCACCGACCAGCTGTCGCGCATCTGCCGCGCGCTCGAGGCGCACCAGCCGGCCGCCGGCACCGACGCTGTGAAGGGCCTTGAGCACCTCGTCGCGCCCGCCTACCACAAGGGGCTGGTGCTGGTGTTCAGCGATTTCCTCGCCGATCCCGAAACCATCCGCGACACCCTCGATCGGCTGCGCCACCGCGGTCACGACATCGCCCTGGTGTGGGTGCTCGATCCGGACGAACTGGATCTGGGGGTGTCGACGGTCAGCCGCTTTGAGGGCCTGGAACAGGATGGCACCCTGACTGCTGAGCCACGCAGCCTACGCGTGGCTTATGCCGCCGAGGTCGCGCGCCACCGCCTGCAGCTGCAGAAGCTGTGCCGCGGGCGCAAGCTGGCCTTCGTCGAGTGCACGACCTCCGAGCCGTTCCACCTGCCGCTGAACCGGCTGCTGGTCTCGCTGCACGCCGAGCGCCGCTGACCGCTCGCGGATGGTGCGCAGGGTCGTACCCGCCCCACCGGTGCCGAGGGCGGGCATCCGAAAGCCTCAGAAGTTGGTGAAGGCGCTGGTCGCGGCGCGGCCCCTTAACGTGCGAGCGGGATGCGGCCGACCTTTGGCGTCTCGGTGATCGCGACAGAGCCGTTCTTGCTGACCCCGCGGATGACGATGTGCGAGCCGAAGGAGTTCTCGGCCAGGCCGATCGAAGCCTTGCCGGAGGTGATGGCCTCGAGCACGTGGGACTTGGCTGCTTCTGCGGTAGCGTGATCCTTGGAGAGGTTGCCGATGCGGGTTCGGAAGGCCATGGAGTGGATCCCTTGCCCGTGCATACCCGAGGGCGCCGATGGTATGCAAATGCTTCCTTTTGCGAGCGGGTGAGACCATGGAGCCAGCCCTGCTCCGCGGACCTTAGACACGTCGGGCACCGGCAGCATTCGCCCGTTGTGTTGGGCCAGCGCCCAAGCGTGGTGCCTGAAAATCCTGGTCGGCGACGGCCTTCGCCGACCATACCCTGGATCAGGGCAGCACGATGTCCGTGCTCTCTCCTACGGCGATGACGCGGGTATCCGCTGGATGTCCCACCACGGCCGCGGTGACCGCAAGCTTTCCTCCCTGCCGCTCCACCACCAAGTCCCACTCGCGGCCGAAGGCGCGGATGCTGCGCAGCGCCATGCGTGGCCAGCCGTCCGGCAGGCGCGGGGTGCAGCGGAAGCGGTCCAGGCCCGTGGGCAGGATGCCGAACAGGCCTTCGCTGAAGATGCGGCAGTAGAGGGCGCTCTCGGATGACAGCTGGTTGCCGCGGCTGCCAGTCTCGACCGCGTAGGGTACGTGGTCGCCGAGCAGGCGGCGCTGGCTGAAGGCGGTCAGGTAGCGCAACCCTTCAGCGGTCGCGCCGGCCTGGAAGACGCCGCGCAGACCGTAGAGCGTCGAGCGGTCCCAGAAGATGCGGTTGCCGGCCTGGGTGGCGAGACCGTCAACGGACCACAGGCGCGGCGAGAATAACGCGGCGATGGTGGCGTCACGGCGCTCCATCAGCCCCATGCACAGCGGCAGGCAGATCCACGAGCGCAGCACCTCGCAGCCGTCGAAGTAGCGGTAGGTCGCGAAGCCCTCGACGCTGGCACCGAAGCAGCGCTCGATGGCCTGGGCCACGCTCACGGCGCGCTGGTCGTAGTCAGCGGCCTCGCCACGTCGACCCAGGGCACGCGCGAGGTCCGCCGCGGAGCGCAGGCCGCCATAGCACAGGCTGATAGTCGAAAGGTTGGCGGCGCCGGCGGGAAAGCGTCCTTCGAGCTCGTCGTTGTCCGAGCGGATCGCGCCGTCCGGTCCGGTCTGCCGCCGGCAGTACTCCAGACACCAGACGATGCCTGGCCAAAGCTCCTCGGCGAAGGCGCGGTCGCCGCGCGCCAGACAGAAGCGCGCGCAGCCATAGGCGTACATCGCTGCGTCGCCGCGGTCGCCGGCGCCGTCCCAGAAGCTGGTGCCCTCGGCGACAATCGACGAAGGGATGCGATGGTAGTCGGGCTTCATGGAGGCCCGGTAGCCACGGTAGGTGTCGAGCGAGGCCTGATTGCCGCCGTCATCGCCCAGGAACGGGAAGAACGGGCCGGCGTATTCGACGTTGTCGTTGCACCACGTGGCGGCGTAGTACGCCAGACCGCCAGGCGCGAGCATCAGTCCACCGCGCGTGGCGTTGATCGCTTCGGCGACGCGCAGCTTGGCCATGGCGAAGGTGTGGTCGAGGACCGGATCGGGAGTCTCCAGGCGCAGCGCCTGCTGCAGGCCGGCGAAGAAGGCGCGGCGTGCGGCCTCGTCAGCGGCGGCGTCCGGTACCGCGCTGGTCGCCTCGCCTTCCAGGTACGCGCTGAAGCGCACCGCGAAATCCATGGACCGGCCTGGCGCGAGCACGGTGCTCGCGGGCGCATCGTGGGCGACCTCCATGATGTTCAGGCCATACGGCCCGCGCACCTCGTCGCGGAGCGCCAGCGGTGCGACCGCCACCGTCAACGGGGCGGATCCCGTGTTGCGCAGGGTCCAGCGGTCGAGTGCGGTGCGCGCGCTGGTGGTCGGAAAGGTGCAGCGCGTGATCGCGACCCCGGCCGACGCGGTGGCGTGGAAGGTCAAGGTGCCATCCAGTACCACCCGCGTCACGCGCAGTTCGCCGAGCGGTGAGCCGTTGATACTGATCGCCGGCTCGGCCTCGTGGCCATAGTGGTGGATGAGGCTGCTATGGGTGTTGTTCGGCGGGATGCGTAGCGACGGCCACACCAGGCTGCGCGCGACACGCAGGCCGCGTTCGCCGCTGACCGCATACTCGACGACCTGGCCGGCGAGACGGCCGCCCTGCTCGAGGAAGTCGTCATGTTCGGGGGCGCGATCGCCGGCGACATCCCATGCGATGGTGGAATTGTCGGCAAGGTGCCAGCGCACATGCGGTGGCGCCGGGATGGTCTCGGGCCGGTTGCCGGCGACCTGGAACGCCGCCTCGGACCAGTCGGCATGGTCGCCACCGATGCCGTCTCCTCCGCTGCTGACGGCCAGGATCAGCGTGTGCAACCCGGCGATGTCGACATCCACCGGTTTGGAGGGATCGCTGCCATGCATCACGCCGCTGCGCCACAGCTCCTTGCCGTCGCCGCTGATGATGAACTCCACGCTTCCGCTGCGGCCCATGGCGCCGTCTTCGTCATCGACGCCGACGTTGGCAGTGAAGCGCGTACTGCCACCGGCGAGCGCAATGTGGAGCGCGCTGGGCGCGTGCGTGCCGAAGCCGTGGGTGAAGCGGATGCCGCCGATGCGCAGGGGGTGACCCTCCACCGAACGGTCGATGCCGGGGGAACCCCAACCTTGCTGGGCCAGGCTCAGGTCGAGCGAGGAGAGCCGTACATTCTCGGCACCCGGCAGCGCGGTGGCCAGGGCCAGGGCGCAGGCGAGGATCACAAATCTTCCGACCGCGGTCGGATGAACTGCGGACATCTGGAGACGCGACGCGATCGGCATGAACCAGCCTCCGGAAGGATGGTTCCAGAGTAGCTTGGCCAGCGATCCGGCCAGTCGCGAATCTCTGACATGGACATGCGTGAAACGCGCACGTGCGACTCGCGACTCGCGCCATGAGACCCCGATTCAGCGGTGGCGGGCGCGGAAGGCGCTTGGAGGCAGGCCCACGACGCGGCGGAAGACGGCGCTGAAGTAGAGCGGGGTGAAGCCCAGCTCGCGTGCGATGGCGCTGCTCGGACGGTCGGAGCCGAGGAGCAGGGCCTGCGCCTGGCGCATAGCGTGCAGCAGGCCATAGCGCTGCGGCGTGGTCTGCAGACCGGCTCGAAACAGGCGATTGAGATGCGCGGCGCTGACCCCGGCGCGCTGCGCCAGGTCCGCGGTCGACAGCGCGCGCCCTGCGCGTCCTTCGAGCAGCGGCAGGACGCGTACCACCGCCGGGTGCAGCACCGCCTCGCCACGCGCCGCCTGGCTGGACATAAGCAGCTCGACGAGCAGCTGGTAGCCGATCCCGGACGCCTGCGCGTGCCAGTCGCCGCGTGCGCGCATGAACAACCGGCGCAGGCCCGCGAACAGCGTCTGGGCACGGCGCGCATCGCGCCACACCACGCGCGATGGCAGGCGTCCGACCACATCGTCGGCGAGGGGGCCGGCCAGACCGAAGTAGACTTTGTGCACCGCGCCGCCGAGTGCGCGGTAACGGTGCCGTGCGCCCCGCCGCAGCACGAAGGCTTCGCCGGCGCCGATTTCCGCGCTCGCGCCGTCCTGTTCGAGATGGATGGTCCCGCGCAACACCAGCTCGATGGCTATGATCGGTGAGCATACCCGCGCGCAGACCTCGCCCCGCGGCCACCACGAAGCGCCGATCTCGGTCACGCGCAGCGGCAGCGGCGCCGGGCTGTGGCCGGCGAGGATGAACCAGCTGCTCGCCGAGCCGCTGCCGCGGATGCGATTCACAGTCATCGCGGGCCACCTAGCCGAGCCATTCGCGCAAACGTCAGGACGTTCATGACGGCCAGCATGCCGGTGCGGATCCAGGGGCCCAGTCACAAGCTGCCGATGGTCGACGCGAGGGGCTGGCGTGCGACCGGCTTGGGCATTCTTGAGCTGTGCCTGGGCGATCCTGCACCGGACACCCGCCGCGACCAGGTGATGCTGACAGAGGTTCCCAGACCTGCCCGTGCCGCGCAGGTGACCAGAAGACACACCCTACTGCGCCATCGCCGGCAACGGCGGCACCAACCGCGGATTCCCCCGCTGATGCCAGTACGGGTAGAGCACCCGCACGTCGCTCGCCGCATCCAAACGCGCGACCTCATCGACCGTGAGCGACCAGCCCACCGCACCGAGGTTCTGACGCAGCTGCGCTTCGTTGCGCGCGCCGACCACGATGCTCGCCACGGTGGGTTTGCGCAGCAGCCAGTTGAGCGCGACCTGCGGAACCAGCTTGCCGCGCTCCCCGGCGATGGCGGCGAGCACGTCGACGACGCGGAACAGCACCTCCTCCTCGTAAGGCACAAAGCTGATCTGGCCGAGGCGACTGTCCTTGGGCGCGGGGGTGCCGCGGCGGACCTTGCCGCTAAGCGCGCCGCCGGCCAGCGGGCTCCAAACGATGGTGCCGACACCCTGGTCGAGCCCGAGTGGGATCAGCTCCCACTCCAGTTCGCGGCCGACCAGCGAGTAGTAGGCCTGGTGGGCGATGTAGCGGCTCCAGCCGCGCTGGTCGGCAATGCCCTGGGCCTTCATCAGGTGCCAGCCCGAGAAGTTCGAGCAGGCCAGGTAGCGCACCTTGCCGCTGCGCACCAGATCATCGAGCGCGGACATGGTTTCGGCGATGGGAGTGAACGCGTCGAAGCCGTGCAGGTGGTAGAGGTCAATGCGGTCGGTGCGCAGGCGGCGCAAGCTGGCCTCGCACTGCTCGATGAGGTGTCGGCGCGAAGATCCGAAGTCGTTGGGCCCGTCGCCCATGGGGAAGGTCGCCTTGGTCGATACCAGCACGTGCTCGCGGCGGCCCTTGAGGGCGCTCCCGAGAATCTCTTCGGACAGACCGCGCGAGTAGACATTGGCGGTGTCGAAGAAGTTCAAACCGCTTTCCAGGCACACGTCGACCAGCCGCGAGGCCTCGGCGACGTCGGTGCTGCCCCAGGCCTTGAAGAAGTCACCGACGCCGCCGAAGGTCGCGGTTCCGAAGCACAGCACGGGGACGGTGAGGCCGGAGGCGCCGAGGCGGCGGAATTCCATGGCGCGGTTCCAGATGGCGTTAAGCGGGAACGGGACAGCTGCACACTAAGCTGAAACTTGGCTGCGTCACGGGCACGTCGTAGTGCTCTGCCGCTGCCCCCTGAGTCGCGTTTCCAGTGCACCTGTACAACGCTTCGGGCTGTGAACGGTCACGCGATGAGTGGCACGGTGATCATGGGGAGTCGAGCGGTCTCACACTCGCATCGCTCGCCGCCCCCGCCACCCGCCTGCGCTCATCCCCGCTTTCGTCGCTGCTCGGCAGGAACCGCTCCAAGGACTTGACCCAGCGCACCAGCTCGGCGAAGTCCTGTGGCTTGATCATGAACTCGCTGATGCCCCACGAAGAGCAGACCAGCTCATCGTCGGCGCGGTGCGAGCCGGTCAGCACGACCAGTGGCACTTCGCGCGGGCCATACGCGGTGCGGATGACCTGCAGAAGGGTTTTGCCCTTCAGCCCGGGCAGGCCGAGGTCGAGCACGACCAGCGCCGGCAGCGGCTTGCCGGCGTAGCCGCCGAGGCGATTCAGCCGTACCACCGCCTCGGTGGCGTCGCTGGCATGCGTGACGGTGGCGTGCAGACCGCTGGCGATTACGGCAGCCGTGAACAGGTCGCGGTCGTCCTTGCGGTCTTCGATCATGAGGATTTCGGGCGCGGCCATGGTGTCCCTATTCCAAATGGGTGAGGGCAGACCAACGGTGAGCCTAGCCGGATCCTGAGGCATGTCGAGAACGAGATGGCTCTCACCGTGACGACTTTGGCGGTCAGTGCCCCAACCCGCACCACAAACGCGATACAGCGGACGAGCACGGCAGGATGGCTGGCGCCAAATTGCTGATCTCACGCGCAGGGCGGGGGATTGACATGTCGGCCGATCACCAGCGCAGCAACGGCCGCGACCAGGGCACCGCGGCAGCGAGGCCGATGAGCGCGATGGTCGCCATGACTGCTGCGCTGCGGGGGCGGCCGCGCTTGCCAAGGATCTTCGCCCCATGCACCAGCCCGAGGGCGACCAGCATCACCGCCGGATGGATGACGCGCAGGAAGAAGGCCTCGCCGCCCTGACCCGCCGCCGGTCCCGGCAGGGGGCTGAGCGCATACAGTGCCACACCTAAGACCAGTTGGAGGTCGACTGCGATCATCCACAGCATGGCCAACCGCCCGGCGCTGGCGGTATGGCTGCCCGCGGCGCGCCGCCAGGCCGCGATGGTGGCGAACAGGCCGGCGCCGAGCACCACCCAACGCCATAGGCTGTGCGCCGCGAGCAGGAACAGGTAGGCGGATCCCATGGCATCTCCCCAGTGGTGCGGGTGCGGACGATCCGAAGCGGCCGGGCTTCCGCAATCAGCAGGTGGCACCTTCCTGCACCGGAGGCGATCCGGACCCGTCCCGGTGCACCAGGTCCGCGCCCATGCGTTCCGCTCTGCTCAGGGGCGAAGACCGTTCCTGCGGGGCTCATCCCCGGTCGCAACCGGGATCGCCACTGCCCGCCCATCGGCGATGAGCTCGCCGGAACCCGTCAAGGCGATGGCGTGCGTCTCGCGTTCCCAGTCGAGTCCGGCCGTGGGCAGGCGCAGGCGCAGGTGGCGCGTGCCACTGCCGCTCAGAAACAGGGCCGCGGTGCCGTCGGACAGTCGTGCCAGGGAGAACTGCGAGAGCTGTAATCGGTTCTCCCCCCAACGCAGCGGGAAGGATTGGTAGACGCCCTCGCCCTCGATGCTCATCGTCAACTGAAGGCCGTGAAAGTTGTGGTAGGTCACATCGGCGGTTTCGGCGATCAGCACCGCGGCGACCAGTACGGCGATCAGAATGATCACCCCTCCGTCATTATTGCCGCCGAAATTCCAGTTTCCGCCGCCGCTGTTGTTGCCAGCGTTCCCAGCGCTGCCGGAGGAAGCGAACAAGGAGTCCTCGCCCCGCGGCCAAATCGCGTACGCCGACTGGCGCTTCACGAAACCCTTCTCGACGGTGATGCTGAGATTTGCCGGTTCGTTGTCCGCCCTGGCCTGCCCACAGCCGACCGGGATGACCAGCAGGGCCGCGAGCAGGGGGCAGAGGAGGAGTCGCGTCGCGGGCTGGAGGTGCGTGCGTTTCACTGGGCCGCGTCCTGCTTTTCGCCGAGATCGCGAATCACGATCAGCAGCCCGGAAGCAAGGAGCATGGTTGCACAGGCAAGGTGAGGCATGGAATTTCCCAGACTTGACGGGGCGGCGGATCCATGGCCATCATCACCGGTCCTCGCACGATTCCTAGGGCTGCATCGGGCCGCGTCTTACCGGCTGTCCTGCATGGCATTCGGGCCCGTGCATCTGGCAAACAGCACAACCAGGGCGAGCACGCGTCATCGGCCCATCCAAGGTGTATGGTGGCGGACAAAGCGAGTCTGGAGATGGAGGTGAGCCTGCCTCCGTGCGGCCGCGTGTGTTGGATTCCTACATGCGTGCAGATCTGCGCCGCCCCTTCCGCCCGGAGTGTGGGTGCTTCCTACAAGCACTCCCCCCGTGCCGGTGTGTATGATGCCGGTGTCACCCCTACCCAAGGACGCCTTCCATGCACATCACCCGCACCCTGCTCGCCGCCGCCGCCATCCTCGCCCTGACCCCCGCTGCCTTCGCCGAGAGCGCCGGAGCCGGTCGCGCCGACATTCACAGCGATCGCGCCGACATCCACGCCGACCGCCAGGATATCCGCACGGACAAGGCCGATCGTCACGCTGACCGTGCTGATGCCCACGCCGACTCCCAGGACATCCGCAAGGACGAGCGCGAACTGCACGCCGACCGCAAGGCCGGCGACAAGGCCGGCGCCGAGGCCATGCGCGCCGACATCCGCGCGGACCGCGCCGACCGCCGTACCGATCGGCGCGACGAGCACCGCGACACCCGCGACATCCATGCCGACCGTCACGAGGTCCGTGACGATAAGCGTGAGTTCGGCCACGATCGCCGGGACGTGCGCCACAACCGTCGCGATTGAGCCGCCGGCGCAATCAGCGCTGTCGCGCTTGGCGAAGATTCTCAATGCCCCTGGCGCTGATCAGCGCCAGGGGCTTGTGGTTTCACGGCGTGCCTGTCAGGATGAACCTGCTCCTCAGGGTAGTGGTCGTGGATGATGCAGTTCCTTGATATCGGGACCCTGGAGCGCATCGAAATCCACGTCGGGAATGACCTCGTTCTTGCCGCGAACCGGGGTCTGGGTTGGCATGGTCGGACCCAGGGCAGCGTATTCCGCACTGGTCAGGGACCAGCGCAGTTGAAGCTGGATCTTGTTCTTACGATCCGGCAAGCCGGTCGTTCTGGTGAAGAGGTCGTAGACCAGGACCTCACCGCTGGCCGAATGATCGATCCTGGTACGGATTTTCGTGGTCCGGTCATCGACGACGATCTCACTCGCAGCCACGTAGACCTGGGTCTGCGGATCGAGGGTGAAAACGTCGCCCTTGGCGACTTCCGCTTGGGCTCCCGTCGCCAGAAACGCGAGCAGGATGATCTGGATAGTGGTACTCATGGAAGAACCCTCCTCCGACGATGGTCAGTTGTCGGCCTATCGTTCAGGGGCCTTCCCGGGGAATCGCATCATGCCGATCCATCAGCCCTGAAAACGCAGACACCCGCAACCATAGGGTGCGGGTGTTGGCGGAAACCATGATCCGGCTCAGACCCGGAGGCAGGATGTCACTCCCCGTCACCCGCCGCCGCGCCCGCGTCGAGCAGGTTGATGGTGCTGGCCTTGACCTTGGCGGCGATCTCTTCGCAGACCTTGGGGTTGTCCTTGAGGAACTGCTTGGAGTTCTCGCGGCCCTGGCCGAGCTTGACGGGTCCGTAGGTGAACCAGGCGCCCGACTTGTTGGCGACCTTGCTGATCACCGCGAGGTCGAGGAGGTCTCCAGTGTAGCTGATGCCCTCGTTGAACATGATGTCGAATTCGGCCTTTGTGAAGGGGGCCGAAACCTTGTTCTTCACCACCTTCACGCGCGTACGGTTACCGACCACCTTGTCGCCGTCCATGATCGAGGTCACGCGACGGATGTCGAGGCGCACCGAGGCGGCGAACTTGAGCGCGCGGCCGCCGGGCTGGGTCTCGGGGCTGCCGTAGATCACGCCGATCTTTTCGCGGATCTGGTTGATGAAGATGACCGTGGCCTTGGACTGGCTGATCGCGCCGGTGAGTTTGCGCATGGCCTTGGACATCATGCGCGCCTGCACGCCGACCTGCGATTCATCCATCTCGCCGTCGAGTTCCGCCTTGGGGGTGAGGGCGGCGACCGAGTCGACCACCACCACGTCCACCGAGTTCGAGCGCACCAGCAGGTCGCAGATGTCGAGGGCCTGCTCGCCGTAATTGGGCTGGCTGACCAGGATGTCGTTGAGGTTGACGCCCAGGCGCTCTGCCCAGGTCGGGTCGAGGGCGTGCTCGGCGTCGATGAAGGCGACCACGCCGCCTTCCTTTTGCGCCTGTGCGGCGATGGACAGGGCCAGCGTGGTCTTGCCGGACGATTCCGGACCGTAGATCTCGATGATACGTCCGCGCGGCACGCCGCCCACGCCGATAGCGATGTCGAGGCTCAGCGAACCGGTCGAGATCGCGCCGACGTCGACCTTCTCGAACTGACCGAGGCGCATGATCGAGCCCTTGCCGTAGACCTTGTCAATCTGGTCAAGCGCGGCCTCGAGCGCCTTCTTCTTCGCCGGATCGGCGGCGTTGGAGAGGTTGTGGTTCTTCTCCGGCTTCTCGTCGGAGCGGGAGGACTGGCGGGAGGAGGCGGCTTCGGGAGGGCTCATTGGGTTGGTCCTGGTATGATGTGGGTTGCGTTTGGTGGGTTGCGGTTGGGCTGGCGGGCCGCTCGTGGCATCGACTGCGATCTTCGCAGTGCGCCGTGCGCGTCAACGCTGGCGGCTCAGACGATGGTGCGGTAAACGAAGCACAGCGGGCCGACGATCTGCACCTCGTTGGCGGTGGCCTTCGAGATGATGCGCGGCTGATACTTGGGATTTGCGGCGATGAGTTCGATGCGGTCGGGATAGTAGCGCACCCGCTTGAGCGTCGCTTCGCCGTCGACTACCACCGCGGCCACCTGGTTGTCAGCGACCTTGCCTTCGGCCTGGATGACCGCGTAGTCCCCATCGAGGATACCGTCGTCGATCATCGAGTCGCCGCGCACCTGCAGGGCGAAGCGGCCGGGCGAGGGCTGGATGTCCTTGAGGTAACCTGCGTGCTGTTCGCTGGCCAGGATCGGCACGCCGGCGGCGATCGCACCGATGACGGGCACGCCCTGGCGGCCAGGAGAGCGGTTGATCGCCGCCCAGCCGGTTTCGGTGAGGCGGACATTGCGCTTCTTCTCGCGATCAGCGGCGAGCAGGCCCTTGCGCACCAGGGCTTCGACGTGCTTGCTGACCGCGGAGGGGAAGGCGTAGCCGAAGGCCTCGGCGACTTCAGCGCGGCTCGGTTGGTGGCCGGAATCCTCGGCATCGGCGAAGTAGGCGAGGATTTTGGACTGCTGGGGGGGGAGTTGGCGGCTCATGGAGCTGCTTATGGGGCATTACGAACCGTTGTCAATATGGACTCTGAGGGAGAGGGTCCGGAAGTCGGACAGCCGGACAGTCGGACAGTCGGACAGTCGGACAGCCGGATACCCGGACAGCGGACGTAAGGGAAGGACAGGTGATCCGAGCAGGCCTTGTACTCGAGTCAGTGCGGCTGTGGGTCCGCTCTCTCAGATCGGTCCTGTCGAGCCAGGAGCGCAAAGCGGACCGTCGCATCTCATCGTCTTCCGTAGTCGACTTCCGGACTTCCAGACTTCCGGACGTTCCCCTCACGTCACGCGCAATTTCCGCAGCCACTCGATCATCTTGTCCGTGGCCAGCGAGTGGTGCTGCGGGCGCGACAGCAGGCGGATGGTGCGCGCGACCTTGAGGTCGCGGATCGGCGCGCTGCCCAGTTCAAAGCCCTGGATGCAGCCGTCGGGGATGATGCCCAGGCCGAGGCCGGAGCGCACCATCGCCTTGATGACCTCGACATTCGCCAGCTCCATCACCGGCGCGAAGGGCAGGCCGGCCTTGATGAAGGCCTGGTCGAGCAGGGTGCGCACGGTCAGACCTTTGGCGAAGGTGACGATGCGGCGGCGCGCGAGCTCGGCCATGGTGGTGGGCACGTCCTTGGCCGGCAGGTTGGTCGGGAAGGCGACCATCAGCGGATTCTGGAAGAGCCGCTCAGAAGACAGGCGCGGGTGCTCGGTGGTGCAGACGGCGACGTCGAGTTCGTCGGCCAAAATCATCGCCATCAGCTGCGGGCTGGACTGGCAGACCACCTCGACCTCGATGCGCGGGTTGGCCTGGATGAAGCGCGAAAGCAGCGGCGGCAGCACGTAGATGCCGATCGAGTCGACGGTGCCGAGACGCACCTTGCCGCTGACTTCGCCGTGCAGACTGCGCACCCGCTCCGGCAGCAGCGCGAGGTTGCTCAGCACCTCGCGCGCGCCTTCGGCGAGGATCTCACCGGCGGGGGTCAGGTGCGCGCCCTGCGGCGTGCGTTCGACCAGCACCGCCTTGAGCTGGCGTTCGAGATCCTGGATTTGCCGGGTGATCGATGGCTGGGTCAGCCCGCGCGAGCGCGCGGCGGCGCTGAGGCTGCCGTGCTCGGCGATGGCGAGGAGGCTGGCGAGGGCGTGCGGCGACAGGTCGGGGACGGTCATACGTAGAGCGTATCGCTCGGCGGGTGGGTGGGAAACGGCGATCCTCCGCCATCAGGTTGCATCCCGGCTCCCGCCCCGGACGACGGTAGCCATGATCAAGCAGCCCCGCGAGCTCGACGGCATGGTCGTCGCCATCACCGGCGCCAGCGCCGGCATCGGCAGGGCGCTGGCCATCGAAATGGCGGCCGCCGGTGCGCGGCTGGTCCTCGCGGCGCGCCGCCTCGAGCTGCTCGAGGCGTTGAACGGAGAACTCGGCGGCGGTCACTTGTGCGTACGCACCGACGTGGCGCAGCCCGCGGACTGCGCGGCCTTCGTCGCAGCCGCACACGCGCGCTTTGGGCGCCTCGACACGCTGGTATGCAACGCTGGCTTTGCGTTCCTGCGCAGCGTCGCCGACACCAGCGCGGCGGAGTGGCGCGAGCTGCTGGCGATCAATCTCGGTGGCACCACCGACTGCATCCGCGCGGCACTGCCGCTGATGCTCGCCCAGGAACGCCGCCAGGGCTGCCGGGGGCAGATCATGGTGGTCTCGTCCTGCCTCGCACGCCGGGCGTTGCCCGACCTTGGCGCCTACGCCGCAACCAAGGCCGCCCAGCTTTCACTGGTCGAAGCCCTGCGCGTCGAGCTCGCCGGCACCGGCGTGGTCGCTTCGGCGATGCTGCCGGTCGGCACCGACACCGAGTTCAAGACGGTGGCCCAGGAGCGCAGCACGCGCACCATGCTGCCGCCCGGCCGCCTCGAGATCCGCCAGAGCGCCGCGACTGTCGCAGCCTGCATGGTGCGCGGCATCGTCCACCCCGCGCCCGAGCTGTGGAGCCATCTGCCCTCGCGCCTGGCAGCTTCGCTGGCGACCTTGGTCCCGGGGTTGACCGATCGGGTGCTTGGGCGGGTACGACGGTTGGTCGAAGGCTGATCGTCCTGCCAGCTGTCGACAACGTGCTGTAGCGTGGCCGCGACCCTGCACACGTGGCGCGACCGTCCCAGGTTGCCGGGACGTAGCTTCTCCGCTGTGCTGCAGCGGCTATTTTGGCCTCAAGTCGCGAGGCTGCCTGCCGATGCTCATAGTCCGATCTCCCGCCACCGGCGCCCCGGCCGTCCCCTTCATCGGGCGGACCTTGGGGCAGCGTCAGGCGGCAGGAGATGACAGCGCGCTGCCAGTGGGCTTCGCGCCTGCTGGGCCGGCTGGCAGCAGTGGTAGCGAATCCACCAGCTCTGACCGCACGGATGTCGCGAGGACCGGCAAGGATGCTCGCCATGATGGGCAGGACAGCGCCACCATCGGCAGCGGCGCGCATGACGGCCGGCAGGACGACGCGACCGCGCGCAGCGATTCCCAGCTGATCGCCCAGCTGACGCGTCGCGACCGCGACGTGCGCGCCCACGAGGCCGCGCACCAGGCGGCGGGCGGCAATCTGGTCGGTGCGGCGCGCCTCGACTACCAGGTCGGCCCCGACGGGCACTCCTACGCGGTCGGCGGCGAGGTCTCGGTCGATGTGTCCGCAGTCTCTGGCGATCCCGCGGCCACCATCGTCAAGATGGAGCGGGTGCGCGCCGCCGCGCTGGCCCCGGCCGACCCCTCGTCCCAGGACCTCGCGGTCGCGTCGGCGGCCGGGGCGATCGCCGCCGACGCCCAGCGCCAACTTGCCGAGCTGCAGCGCCAGAGCGCCTCCATGAAGAAGGCGTTGGGCAGCTACCAGCCGTCCGCGGGGACGGTGCGCACGGGCACACTCCTGGACACGAGCGCGTGAGGCGCATGGCCCGGACGGCCGGGCATCAGCCGGCCACCGGTCCCGTGGCTGACGCAAGCGCGCTGTAAAGCGGGGATGGTGAGCGTCCCGACTCCCTGACGCGCTGCCCAAACCGTATGCACGCCAGACGGCACCTGCGCGGATCGTGGACATCGCTGCCGTCATCGCTGCCCCTGGGCAGGCGCGTTTTGTGCTGCATGCCTGCTGTGCCGGTACTGGACGGGGAATGCACCCGGGTCTAGGCTCGCCGGCCCGGAGACCCCATGTCCTTCGCCACCTTCAGCGCCCTCGCCTCCTCCGCACGGGCTGCGTTCGCCCGGCTCGCGCTGTCGGCAGCCGCGCTGCTCGCGCTCGCCGCGCCGGTCGGCGCCGCCGAGCCGCTGCCCACGGCCGGCGAGGTCGATGCGCTCATCGCCAAGGCCCAGGGCTGGCTGCTTGAGCAGCAGCAGGCCAGCGGGTCCTTCATCCCCGGCAAGGAGTTCGTGGTCGGCCTCACCGGCCTGGCCGTGGCCGCCCTGGTGCAGGCCCCGGGCGGGGTCGCCGCCGATGATCCGCGCATCGTCAAGGCGCTGGCGCTGCTGAAGACTTACCGCCAGAAGGACGGCGGCTTCTACGATCGGGCGGAGGGCCTGGGCGACTACGGGACCTCGCTGACCATGCTGGCGCTGCTCGCCACCCACAGCGAGGACGTGGCCACCATCACCGCCGCACAGAACTACCTGTTCGGCATCCAGAACCACGACCCCAAGGATACCGCGGTCGGCGGCCTCGGCTACGGCGACGACAAGCCGGGCGACGAGAACGTCGAGACCACGGTGATCGGCGTGCAGGCCTTGCGTGCGAGCGGCGTGCCGGCCAGCGATCCGCACCTGCAGGCAGCGCTCAAGTTCCTCGAGCGCTGCCAGAACCTGAGCGCGGTCAACGACCAGCCATGGGCGAAGAACGGCAGCAGCGATGGCGGCGCCGCGTACAGCCCGAAAGAGAGCCACGCGGGCGGCTCGTGGGCCAGCGATGCAGACAAGAAAGCCGGCGCGGAGCAGGCCGCCAAGGGCGTGCTCAACAGCTATGGCAGCATGACCTACGCGCTGATCTCGGCCTACCTGTCGCTCGACCTCAAGCCCGAAGACCCGCGCGTCGCCGCGGCCTATGGCTGGGTCAAGGGCCACTACCGCTTCGACGGCAATCCAGGCATGAGCAAGGCGCTGGAGCGCCAGGGCCTGATCTACTACCACGGCATCATGTCGCGCACCTTCGGCCTGCTCGGCACCAAGGGCTTCCAGACCACCGACGGCAAGGACGTCGACTGGCGCGCCGACCTCTTCGCGGTCATCAAGGCCACCGCCATCCCAGCCAAGGTCGGCGGCGACCCGGCCGGCGGGATGATCTGGATGAACAGCGAGAAGCGTTGGGGCGAGGGCGTACCGCACATCGCCACCACCTATATGCTGCAGGCCCTCAAGCGCATCCGCGCCGCGTTGTGACCAGAACGGACGACCGCATGATCCAGCACCTCGTCCTGTTCAAGTGGAAGCCCGCCACCACCACTGCCGAGCAGGCCGCGGCGTGCGCCGCGCTCGCCACGCTGCGCGACGCCATCCCGGGCATCATCGCCCTGACCGTTGGCGCCCAGAACAGTGCCGAGGGCAAGGGCAAGGGTTTCCACACCGGCCTGACCGTGACCTTCGTCGACGCCGCGGCGCGCGACGCGTACCTGCCGCACCCCGCGCACCAGCAAGCGGTAGCCGGCTTCCGCGCGCATATTGAGGACGTGATCGTGCTCGATTACGCGTACTGAGGGGAGGGTCCGGAAGTCCGGAGGTCCGGAAGTCGGAGACCAGAAAGCCTGCCACTGCGCGCTGACGTGCGCGCTTGCGCCGGAAATTCGTCCGGTCCGGCGCGGGTCGGGAGCTTGGCATCTGCGGCTGGGCGCCAGACTGCGCCCATGCCTGAGCCGACCCTGGAAATCGCCGCGGCCGCGGCCGCGCTGCGCGCGGGACGGCTGGTCGGCATGCCGACTGAGACGGTCTACGGACTGGCCGCCAATGCGCTCGACGTGCGGGCGGTGCTGGCGATCTTCGCGGCCAAGGGGCGGCCGAGCTTCGATCCGCTGATTGTGCACGTCGCCGACGCAGCCCAGGCGTGGACGGTGGCGCGGCCGAGTGCGCGCGCGCGACGGCTTGCGCAGCAGTGCTGGCCGGGGCCGCTGACCCTGGTGCTGCCACGCCTGCCGACGATCCCAGACGTGGTCACCAGCGGTCTCGAAACCGTCGGCGTGCGCTGTCCCGATCATCCCCTGGCCCTGGCCCTGATCCGCGCCGCCGGACTGCCGCTGGCCGCGCCCAGCGCCAACCGCTTCGGCAGGATCAGCCCGACCACGGCGGCGCACGTGCGCGAGCAGCTCGCGGACGCGGTCGCGGTGGTGCTCGACGGCGGCCCGTGCCGGATCGGCATCGAGAGCACCGTGCTGCTGCCGGACCCAGCGCCGATCATCCTGCGTCCGGGTGGCCTGACTCGCGAGGCGCTGGAGGCCATCCTGGGCGAACCGGTGGCCGTGGCCGACCGCATGGCGCGCGATGCCAGCCTGGCCATGCCGGCGCCCGGACTGCTCGCCAGCCACTATGCACCGGTGATCCCGCTCACCCTCAAGGGCGCTGGACAGGCTTGGCCGGAGGGGGACGGCCTCGCCTACCTGAGCTGGCGCGGTCACGGGCTGCCGGCCGGGGCCACCCGGGTCGAGATCCTCAGCCAGCGCGGCGACCTCACCGAGGCTGCCGCGGGTCTGTTTGCGGCGATGCGCAGGCTCGATGCCAGCGGCGCACGGGCGATGGTGGCGGAAAGTGTTCCAGATGTCGCACTCGGCCTGGGTATCAACGACCGCTTGCGGCGGGCGGCCGGATTAGGGTGAGTGCACGCGAACGCCTGCTTTGGCAGGCGGGTTGGCGCTCCGCTCGCCGCCTGTGCCCACCCGCGATGGACAGTGCAGCCGCAACCGCTTAGGGGCTCATTGACCGCATCAGCGGGAGAGGTAAACAGGATGGCCAAGAAACCCTGATGTCGATCAAACCCAGAAGACCGCAGCCCACGGGACGGCCACAGAGCCGTTATGCTCCTGGCCGGACCTCGGGTACGCACCAGCAGGTCCGCCGGGCGGCGCCGCCAGTGGCTTCCCAGAGCAAGTCCATACCGCTGCAGCGCCGGCCGCTGACCACCGACATTCTGCGCCGCCTTGAGACCGACCCGGCTTTCATGGTCATGACCGGGGACAACCACTGGATCGATCCGTACACCGGGCAGTCCGTGCCGGCCGCGCAGGGCCGCCTCGAAGCCGCCCGCGCCCATCTGATGGACAGCGGTTCGTGGCGCGACCGCGACCCGCTGCCACGCATGCAGCTCGAGATCGTGCGCTGGCGCATCGACCTGATGCGCCTGCTGCCGTCGGAGCCTCGCCTGCGCATCTTCGGCAGGGACGGCCGCTGGCTCAATCCCTTCAACGGCGAACTGGTCGCCGATATCGTGCGCGAGGACGGGAAGATCACCGCGACCACCATCACCGCGATGGCGCGCGTGCTGTGCACCTGCCCGCCGGCGGCGAGCGGCCGCCTGCTCGACAGCCAGTCGCTCGCCAGCAAGGTCCAGGCGCTCGGCCTGACGCGCAGCGATCCCAACCTCGGCAAGTCGACAGACACCGGCCTCAGCATCGACATGGAAAAGGCGCGCAACGTCCAGCAGAACATGCTGTCGGCGCTGCCCGACCTTGATGGCTACGACCTGGCCGTGCATTTCACCCCGCAGGCGGGCGTCAGCGGTGATTTCTACGAAGTCATCACCATGCACAGCGGCGATCTGATGTTCTTCGTCGGCGACGTCAGCGGCCACGGCATGCAGGCCGCCCTGGTGGTCGCGACGGCGCTTAAGACCATCCGCTTCCTGGCGCGCACCGCGACCAGCGTCACCGGGCTGCTCACCCAGTTCAACGACGAGATCCGCGCCGACCTGCTGCCTGGCCAGTTCATCACCATGTTCGCCGGCCAGCTCGATCCCGTCGCCGGCACCCTGCAGTGCGTGCGCGCCGGCCACCATTCCGGCATCCTGATGAATCTCGAGAACGACACCGTGATGCGCCGTGTCGGCCGCCCGGGCATGGCCATCGGGCTGGCGCCCAGCTCGGTGTTCGCCAACAGCATCCATGTCGAGATCGTGCAGCTGCAGTCCGGCGACCTGCTCGTGCAGTACACCGATGGCGTCACCGAGGCGATGGACACCCAGGGCGTCGAGTTCGGCGAGGCCGGCTTCTACAGCAGCATCTTCCGCCAGTGCAACGGTTCGCTCCAGGAACTCGTCGATGGGATCGCCAAGGATGTGCAGGCCTACGTGCGGGGCCTGCTTGAGGATGACCTGACGATCTTCGCGATGGCCGTGATCCCGCCGCCGGAGGACGTCGCGACGAGCGGTGAATGGGACGAGAACGAGAACGATAACGACACGCACGGCTGAGGCCGTGAACCGCCTCGCCATCTTCGATCTCGACGGCACCCTGGTCGACAGCCGCACCGATATCGCGCGCGCCGCCAACCATGCGCGCGCCGCGCTCGGACTCGCTCCCTACGCGCTGGACACCGTCGTCGCCTTCGTCGGCGACGGCGCGGCCAAGCTCATCGAGCGCATGACGCCGGGGTCCGACGCGGCCGGTCGCGCGCGCGCGCTGGCAGCCTTCGAGGCGCACTACGGGGCGCACTGCTGCGTCGACACGGAGGTCTACCCGGGCATCGTCGCGCTGCTCGCGGCCCTGCAGGCGGCCGGTTGGTCGCTGGCCGTCGCGACCAACAAGCCCGACGCCATGACCCACACCTTGCTCGCCGGGCTGGATCTGCTGCGCTGGTTCGCGGCGGTGCGCGGCGGCGACGGTCCGCGCAAGCCCGACCCGGGGCAGCTCACCGCGCTCATGACCGAACTGGACGCGGCGCCGGCGACGACCTGGATGATCGGTGACCATCGTACCGACATCGGCGCGGCTCATGCGGCTGGCTGCCGGGTGGTCTTCTGCCGCTGGGGGTTCGGTCAGCGCGACGGTCTCGACGTCGACGCTGAAATTGCCGCGCCGGCGGACCTGCTACCGCTCCTCCTCGGCCGCGCGCCGCAGCCGGTCCGGTCGGACTGAGGGCGGGGTGGGATGAGTGACGGTGTGCGCGATGCGGATGGCTATCTGGTGACACCCGACCTGGTGCTGGAGGCGTATGGCCAGGGCTGCTTCCCGATGGCCGACGATCGCAATGGGCGCCTGCGCTGGTACCGGCCGCGCGAGCGCGCAATCATCACCTGGGACCGCTGGGCGGTGCCGCGCAGCCTCGACAAGGTGGCGCGCAACCGCAAGCCCTACCGCCTGACCATTAATGCGGACTTCACTGCGGTGATACGCAACTGCGCGCAGCGCGCCACCACCTGGATATCGACCGACATCGAGCAGCTCTATGTCGCGCTGCACGAGCGCGGCCACGCCCACTCGGTCGAGGCGTGGTCGCCAGAGGGGTCGCTGGTGGGGGGGCTCTACGGCCTGGTGATCGGCGGCTGCTTCTGTGGCGAAAGCATGTTCCATACCGCCCCCGACGCCGCCAAGCTGTGCGTCATGCATCTGGTCGAACGTCTGCGCGCCAACGGCTTCACCGTGCTCGACTGCCAGCAGCAGACCCCGCACATGGAGCGCTTCGGCGCCTATGAGATCGACGAGAGTTCTTACGCGCGGCTGCTGATGACCTGCCGGGATCGGCGGCCATTCCCGTGATGGAGATGGAAAGTGACTGGCAGGGGAGGTACGTAGGTGCGGAGTGCGGAGTGCCGGAACAGCCGCGTTCAACCACGCACTCCGCACCAAACGGACTTCTGGACCCATTTGTGTCACGAGCCCATGCTGCGCTTCCCTGCTGCTTCCCGGACGCTTCCCGGACGCGGCGAAGCTGACAGCCTCCTGAACCTGGATATCCACCGAACGCCCATTCAATATGGCAAAGAGCATGCAAGAGCCTGGCAGCGGCGACGGATGGACTGACGGCCACTGCGCCCGGTGACCACGACCTACCGACGGAAACACCCCATGAAGACCGCGCTCCCCTTCCTCCTCCTGGCGATGCTGGCCGTGCCCGTGCTGCGCGGCGAGGACGCTGCCCCCCCCGCCGTCACACCTCCGGCCGCCCCGGCGGCCGCGGCCGCGGCCACCCCAGCCACGCCGGCCCCCGCGGACGCGAATGGCAATGGCGGCAATCGTCAGAATGGCTTCATGCGGCGCATGATCGCCGACAATCCCGAACTCAAGGACGTCGACCCCAACACCCCCGAGGGGCAGGACAAGATCCGCGAGGTCATGCAGAAGCGCATGGAGGCCAACGCGCCGCGGATCCGCCAGCGCATGGCCGAGCAGCAGGCCGCCACGCATACCGAACTGAACAAGCAGTTCGCCATGACCAGCGAGGAGTTCACCGCTATCGAACCGCTGCTGACCCGCGTCGAGAGCCTGCGCATGCAGAAGGGTCTAGTCGATCGCAGCGGCGGCGGGCGCCAGGGACGCGGCGGTCCCGGTGGCTTTGGCGGTCCTGGCGGTCCCGGTGGCTTCGGCGGCATGAATATGAATCCTCAGCTGATGCTCGGCGACACCCCGATGGAGCCGACCGTCAAGGACATCATGGAGGCCGGCAAGGCGCTCAAGGCGCTGGTCGACGATACCCAGGCCAACGCCGCTGAGACCACCGCGGCCATCGCCCGTGTGCGTAAGGCGCGCGAGGCCTTCGCCGCGGTATTGACCAAGGCACAGGACGACCTGCGCGCGGTGCTCTCACAGCGCCAAGAGGCGATTCTGCTGGATCGCGGCACGCTGGAGTGACTGCGCGTTGACCTAAGCGCCGCGCCGACTGCGGTCCGCAGGCCTCGACGCGGCGAGTCATCAGTGCGGCAGCAGCGAGCGCCCTGACCGGTTCCCACGCAGGGGGAGCCGGCCAGGATGTCCCGCGTTCCACCAGTCGTAGCCGGCGCTGCCAACTCAGCGGCAGGGCTGCGCCGCGGTATCATTTCGCGCCCGGTTTCCGAGCTTCGCCCGCCGTCCGCCTCCTTCAGCTCACCCGTGAACCCGTCATGACCTCCAGTCCGCTCACCGCCCGGCTCTGCGCCCGCCTCGACCTTGGTCCGGAACAGCGCGCGGGGCTCGACGGGCGCGTCGCCGCGGGCGCGTCGCTGGGCGAGGCGCTGGCCATGCTCGGCGATGACGTCGCGGTGGCCACCGCTCTGGCCGAGGTCCTGGGCCTGCGCCTGGCGACCAGTCCTACCGACCTGCTGCCCGAACCCGCCTGGCTGGCGCGCGTGCCGCTGCGCGTGTGGGCCGCGGCGCGCGCCCTGCCGCTGCGCGGTGCAGGCGAGACTGCGGCCGACCTGGCGATCGCTTCCCTGGCCATCGCCGTCGCCGATCCACTCGACGTCGCAGCCATCGATGCCGTGCGCGTCGCCTGCGGCGGCATGCTGCCCGAGGTGGTGGTGGCGCCGCGCCAGCTGCTGCATGAGGCGCTGCGCGAGCACCTCGGCGTCGGCGCCGACACCATCCAGAGCCTGGTCGAGGGGCGCGGCGAGGAGGCGGGCGCGCGCGCCGAGGTCGACCTCGCCGAGGCCGCCGAGGACGCCAGCATCGTGCGCCTGGTCAACCAGGTGCTGCAGGAGGCGCTCGAGCGCCGCGCCACCGACGTGCACTTCGAGCCCTTCGAGGGGCGCTTCGCGGTGCGCTACCGCGTCGACGGCATGCTCATGGAGGCAAAGCTGCCGGCCGAGGTGCGGCGCCTGCAGGCGGCGATCGTTTCGCGGTTGAAGATCCTCGCCAGCCTCGACATCGCCGAGCGGCGCATGCCCCAGGACGGGCGCATCAAGCTGCGCCTGGCAGGGCGCGAGGTCGACGTACGCGTCAGCATCATCCCGATGCTGCACGGCGAGGCCGCGGTGCTGCGCCTGCTCGACCGTTCCGCGGCGCTGGTCGGCCTGAGCGGCTCGGGCATGGGCGGGCGCGACCTCGACCTTTTCCACCGCGCGCTTGAGCTGCCGCACGGCATCGTGCTGGTGACCGGCCCGACCGGCAGCGGCAAGACCACCTCGCTGTACGCGGGCCTGGCGCGCATCAACACTCCGGACCTCAAGATCGTCACCATCGAGGACCCGGTCGAGTACCAGCTCGACGGCATCAACCAGATCCAGGTCGACACCAAGACCGGGCTGAGCTTCGGCAAGGGCCTGCGCGCGATCCTGCGCCACGACCCCGACGTGGTGCTGATCGGCGAGATCCGCGACCGCGAGACCGCCGAGATCGCGGTGCAGGCCTCGCTCACCGGCCACCTGGTGCTGTCGACGTTGCACACCAACGACGCGCCGGGCGCGGTGACACGTCTGATCGACATGGGCATCGAGCCCTACCTGGTGGCGTCGACCCTGGAGCTGGTCATCGCCCAGCGCCTGGTGCGGCTGCTGTGCACGCACTGCAAGCGCCCGCTCGCCGGCGCCGAGCGCGCCGAGGCACTTGCCGTGCTGCCAGGCCACGACGCCGAGGTTTATGGACCGATCGGCTGCCGCGAGTGCGGCGGCTCGGGGTACAGCGGACGTTCCGGCATCTTTGAGATCATGGCGTTGAGCGCGCCGCTACGCCACCTCGCCGGCGAGCGCGCGCCCTCGCATCGTCTTCGCCAGGCAGCCGAGGCGGAGGGGCTGGTATCGCTGCGCGAGGATGGCTTCCGCCTGGTGCGCGAGGGCCGCACCAGCGTCGCCGAGGTGCTGCGCAACACCCACGCCGGCACCCTGGTCCGCTAAGAGTATGAACACGAAGCCTGCCCGTCGGTCTGACCCGGTCTCAGCGGCATCCGCCGCGTTGGATCTCGCTCGCGGTAGCGTTGCTTCCGCTCCGCTCCATCCGCCTTGCGTCTGCTCGCTGATACCGGGCCAGCCCTCGGTTGGCTTCGCGTACATACTCTAGCCATGCCCACCTTCGAATACGTCGCCCTCGCCGCCGACGGCCGCTCCCGCGCGGGACGGGTCGAGGCCGATGACCAGCCCGCCGCGCAGCGCGCCATCGAGGCCCAGGGCCTGGTGCCCACCGCGGTGCACAGCGCCACCACCGGCGGCCTGCTCGGCGGCGGGCGCGTGCCGGCGGCCCAGGTGCTGGCCTTCGCGCGCTCGCTTGGCGGGCTGATCGCGGCGGGCGTGCCGCTATCGCGCGCGCTGACCGTGATCGAGCGCGAGGCCACCCACCCAGCTGCGCGGCAGGCGTGGGCGTCGATCCACGCGCGGGTGCGCGACGGCAGCACCCTGGCCGACGCCATGGGCGCGCACGCCGGGCTGTTTCCGCCGGTGTTCATCGCGATGGTGCGCGCCGGCGAGGCCGGCGGCTTCCTTGAGCTGGTGCTGGAGCAGGTCGCCGACTACCTCGAGCGCAGCCGCGAGCTGCTCGGCCGCGTCGGCGCGGCGCTGATCTATCCGGCACTGCTTGCGACCATCGCCAGCGCGGTAGTGACCTTCCTGCTGATCTGGTTCATTCCGCGCTTCGCTACGCTGTTCGCGTCCTTCAACCGCGAGCTGCCGCTGATCACGCGCATGATCCAGCAGGCCAGCGACATGCTCGTCCACCAGGGCTGGATCGTGGTGGTGATCGGCGTCGGCGGCTTCCTCGGCGCGCGCGCGCTGATCGCCACCCCCGGCGGCGCCGCGGCGTGGGAGCGCCTGCAGCTGCGCCTGCCCGGCGTCGGCGAGGTCAAGGGCACGCTCGCGCGCGTGCGCTTCTGCCGCATGCTCGGCACGCTGCTGAAGGCCGGCGTGCCGCTGCTGCCCGCCTTGAAGGTCTCGCGCGAGGCGATCGGCAACACGGTGCTGTCCGAACGCCTCGCCGCCGCCACCGAGCGCATCCGCCAGGGCGAGCCGCTCAGCGCCGCACTCGGCGGCCTGGGCCGCATGCTGCCGCCGACCGCGCTCGAGGCGCTGACCGTCGCCGAGAGCAGCGGCCGCCTGCCCCAGGAGCTGCTGCGCCTGGCCGACGGCAGCGAGCGCGACCTCGACCGCCGCCTGCGCACCCTGGTGGCGCTGGCCGAACCGCTGATGCTGCTGCTGATGGCGTCGCTGGTCGGCACCATCGTCGTCGGCATGCTGATGCCCATCTTTGATCTTTGGAGCGCCATCAAATGACCACCGATTGCCACCGTCCGGAAGTCCGTTCGAGGATTGCCACCGTCCGGAAGTCCGGAAGTCCTGCCACGCCACGTCGGCGTGGACCTCTATGCGACGCCCAATCAAAAAAGTCAGGCACCGTCATGGATCACCACGAACTCCCTCATAACGAGACTTCCGGACTTCCGGACTTCCGGACTTCCGGACCTTCCCCTCAGCGGAGACGCACCATGTCCACCAGGCGCACGACGTCGGCGTTCACCATTCTCGAACTCCTCCTCGTCCTCGTCATCCTCGCCGTCCTCGCCGGGATCGTCGGCTCGCGCTTCGTCGGGCAGAGCCAGTCGGCGAAGATCAAGGCGGCGCGCACCCAGCTCGGGAACTTCTCGCTCGCGCTCAACCGCTTCGAGGTCGACCTGGGCCGCTTCCCGAGCGCCAGCGAGGGGCTGCGCGCCCTGGTCGAACGCCCGGGCGACAACGGCAAGACGTGGCAGGGGCCCTACCTGGACGGCAACGCCGTGCCGCTCGACCAGTGGGGCAACGTGTGGAACTACCGCCAACCCGGGCAGCAGCGTCCCGAGGGCTTCGACCTGTGGTCGGACGGCCCCGATGGTCGCGAAGGCGGTGGCGACGACATCACCAACTGGACGGAGTGAGCGGGATCCGCCATGCGTCCGGCTTTCACCCTTCTCGAACTGCTGCTCGTGCTGGTCGTCATCGGCGTACTCGCGGCGATCGCCGCGGCCCGCCTAGGCGGTATGCGCGCCTCACAGGGGGTGGAGCAGGCTGCGCAGCAGGTGCACGACCAGGCGCTGCGCTGCCAGGCGTTGGCGGCGCGCGGCGGCAATGCGGTGCGCCTGCGCATCGACCGCCAGGCGCTGACCGTGACCGTGCAGGAGTTGGTCGCGGCCGGCCCGCGCGCTCCCGGCGACGGGGCGGTGCCGCAGGTGATGCTCTACGACGGTGTCGACACCGTGACGCTGACGTACGTGCGTGATGACGGCGTGGCTGCTGCCGATCCGCTCGATCTGCTCTTCCTGCCCGATGGGCGCTGCGATACGCCCGGGCAGCTGACGCTGTCCAACACCAGCCGCGATGGCGCAGTGCGGATCCATGGCAACGGCCTGCCGCCGACGCTGCTGCTGGCCAAGGATCTCGACCAGCAGGCGGAGCAGCCGCAGAACGGGCCGACCATGCAGGGGGAGCAGGCGACGCAGCGCAAGAAGGCCGCTGCCGCACCGGCGGCCCCGAAAGCGGCGGCCAAGCCAAGCGGTGGCGCATGAACGGCGCCGTCCTCATGCTCCCGCCCCGGTGCACCGCCCGCGTCGGCGTGACCCTGATCGAGGCGCTCATCGCAATCGTCATCGTCGCGGTGATCCTGCCGTTGGCGCTGTCCGGGGTCAGCCACGCGCTGCAGGCCGCAGACCAGACGCGCAAACAGGATGTGGCGCGGCGCCTGGCCGAGACCCGCTTGGCGCGCGTGGTCGCCGATGGGTCGTGGCAGAGCTCTGCGCTGGCGGGGACCTTCGACGCCACCCAGGACGGCGAGGACGCCGACGCCTTCGCCTGGCAAGTGACGCTGACGCCGTGGCGCGATCGGGCGGTGCAGATCCTGGTGCTGACGGTGAGCTGGGGGGCGGTGGGTTCTGGCCAGGCGGTCACGCTCACCACCCTGGTCACACCGCCTGCGCTCACGTCGGCGACCAGCACCAGCGCAGCGACCCCTGCCACTCCTGTGGCGACGCCCAAATGAGTCCCACCTGCAGCGCACGCGGCTTCACATTGCTGGAGGTGATCCTCGCGCTGGCCGTCAGCGCGCTGATCATGGCCGTGGTAGGTCCCGCGCTGATCGGCACGGTGCGCGCGCAGCGTCAAGCGCGCGCCCTGCTCGAACCGCTGGCCGCGGAGCAGGTGGCTCTGGCGGTGCTGCGCGACGACCTGCTCAGCGTGCCGGCGCCGACCGGCTCGGTCATCCAGGGCTTCACGGTGGTGTCCGTGCCGGTCGACAGCTTCGCTGCCGATACCCTGCAGTTCCTCAATGATGGCGCGCCCCCGCTGCACCCGTCACTGGCGGTGCGATCTCCCGACCTGGGCCAGGCGACCATCACCTGGTCGTGCCAGGCTTCGGCAGACGGCCACGGCATGGCGTGGACGCGCAGCCGTCAGGCCAACCTGCTCGCGGTCGACACGGCGCCGGCGGTGCCGGCCGAGGTCATGCTCGACCACCTCGCGCGGCTGACCGTCGAGAGCCTGATTGGCACCGCCTGGAGCCCGACCTTCGACAGCACCCAGCACGCCGAC